>JBBSQY010000019.1:0-57991 GCA_038243585.1 Candidatus Sumerlaeales bacterium
AAAGAGGCTTGTTCAAAGCAAAATTCCCTATTGTGCGTAAGAGTAGATTCCATGTTGTGTAATTTAAATTAGCGCCCAAACGGCGCCGTGGTGAAAAAGCGCCCGTGACTCCACGGGCGCTCAATCAGAAATTAAACTTCAGCGGTCGCTGCGGGAAGCGTCTTGCCGACAGCTTCGGCAACAGCGCGAACGTCTTCCATAAGCGTGTCAAACTTGCTGAATTTCAGGGTTTGCGCGCCATCACTCCACGCTTTTTCCGGCAATGGATGAACTTCCACCATCAGACCATGAGCGCCAACGGCAATGGCCGCGCGCGACAGTTGATTGACGAAGCGGAAATCTCCGGCCGCGTGACTTGGATCAACAAACACAGGAAGATGAGTTTCCAGCATGGCAACGCAGACGGCACAGAGATCAAGTGTATTGCGGGTCGAAGTTTCGAATGTCCGAATGCCTCGCTCCACCAGGATTACGTTTTTGTTGCCTTGGGACATAATGTATTCGGCGGACATCAACCATTCTTTTACGGTCATGCTCATGCCGCGCTTCAGGAAAACAGGAATATCGTATTTGCCAACTTCCCGAAGCAAATTGAAATTCTGAGCGTTCCGGGTGCCGATCTGGAATGCATCTGCATAGCGGTTCACCAGTTCCACATCCCGCGTGTCCATGACTTCCGTAACGATGGCCAGTCCGGTTTCCTCGCGAGCGTCGGAAAGCATTTTTAAGCCTTCTTCCGCGAGGCCGGCAAAGTCATAAGGGGAAGTGCGGGGCTTGAAGGCTCCGCCACGCAACAACTTTGCGCCGGAAGCTTTGATGGCGCGGGCGGTTTCAAAGAGCGACTCGTTCTTTTCCACACTGCAAGGGCCACCGGCGACAACTATTTCGTCGCCGCCAATGACGAAATCACGAATTTTAATGCGGGTTCCCTCCGGACGAAAACTCCGCCCGGCCAGTTTGTAAGGCTTCACAATGGGCATGGCGTTTTCTACGCCCGGCAGTGCAACAAAAGGAATCTGCTGAATCTTCAGCTCGTCTCCGATAGCACCGATTACAGTGCGCTCTTCTCCGCGACTAATATGGGCTTGCAGACCGGCTTCACGAATAACATCCGCCAGATGATCAATCTCTTCAGGAGTAGCTTCGGGTTTCATAACGATAATCATTAGTTTAAGAACTCTCTGTTCAGTAAATATCCGCTCAAGCGGAAACGCTATAGTTTACTCTGTAACACATTCGTGAGGGCGTCGATAAAAATTTCGTTCTCCGTTTGCAGGCCTACGCTGATTCGCAGATGCTCCGGCAACTTGTAAATTCCCATCGGACGCACGATTACGCCGCGCCGCAGTAACGATTCGTACACCGCAGCCGCCGGGCGCTTCATATTCACCAGTACAAAATTGGCATACGATTTCACATAGGAAAGTCCGAGGGAATCGAAAGCTTGGTAAAAACGGCTTAAACCCTCCGCGTTTCCGCTTACGGTCCGGCTTAAGTGACCATCATCATCCAATGCTGCCATAGCTGCTTCCTGGGCCAGCCGGTTCACGTTAAACGGGGGGCGCACGCGGTCTACCACGTTCCAGATTCCCGGGTTGCCAATGGCGTAGCCGACACGAATTCCGGCCAGGCCGTAAGCCTTGCTGAAGGTTCGCGTGATTACCAGATTAGGAAACTCCGCGAGCCACTGGATAGCGTCAGGATATTCTGGCCAGGCGCGGGCATACTCGTAATAAGCCTCGTCCAGTACCACAATAACCGACGACGGAACCGTTTCCAACAGCCGTCGGACCTCTGCCGCAGACACTGCGGACCCAACGGGATTATCGGGGTTGGCGAGAAACAGGAACCGGGTGTCTTGATCCACTGCGGCCGCCAGCGCATCCACGTCATGGCGCCACTCTCGCATAGGCACATGCCGTGTTAAGGCTCCCATGCTTGTAGCGCCCATTTCGTAACGGATAAACGTGCGCTCGGAGCAGACAATATTATGGGTATTATCCAGAAAAGCCATGGCCATTAGAGCCACTATTTCATCGGAACCGTTGCCGAAGATCAAATTTTCCGGTGTCACGCCCAGGAGACCGGCCAGCTTGTTTCGCAGATAGTAGCAACCGCTTTCCGGATAAAGATGCAGTTCCGTAAGCTGGGCCGCTATCGCTTCCACGGCCTTCGGAGACGGTCCAAAAGGATTTTCATTACTGGCCAGCTTCACCACTTCGGTCAGCCCGTGTTCGCGCTGCACCTCTTCAATGGGCTTGCCCGGCGGGTAGGGTTGCAGATTCGCAAGTTCCTGTCGGAACGGGAAAAGCATTATGTCTCCTGAAGTTTTCGTTTTCACCCTCCCGGTGTCCCTTTGGGATCCTCAGGGGATCGCATCAATGAATTAAAAATGCGCACAGCGACTGGCACCGCATCCTGAATTTCATACACGAGATCGTTAAATTCTTCCATGGCAAAGTCGCGAATACGCTCCTCCCCAACTCTCGCACGAAATGCAGGCGCTTCCTTTTTAAAACGGTCAAGTGCCTGCGTAAAAAGCCGTGCCGATGCCAGAAGGGCTTCGGCTGAATCGAGCTCGCGCTCTTCAAACATCGCCACGGCTTTATCGATATTGTCGCGGTTGTACAGTTTTTCAGACACGCCTTACGGTGCGACCTCAATCGTTGGTCGCTCAGCCGGAGCCGCTGGAGCAGTTGTCGTTGCCGGTGCTGAGCCCGCCCTGCTGGCATTGCGATCCATGCTTGTCCGAATATCGCTGGCACCCTGCTGCACGGCTGCGGCCAGTTCCCGAAGAGCCGCGGCAATGTCGCGATTAGACGCGGCAACTTCGCTGGTCGCGGCCGCTACGGCCACGTCCTGCGTCTGCGGAATTGTGGAGTCGATAATGACGCCAGTATCCGTTTTTTCCAGATCAGTAACGTTGCGGCGATCTACATTCACTCCGGATCGGCCGATTTGCGCCTGCGCCGATCCAATTACTCCCACACCGTAATCACGAGCCAAACCACCCAGCATCAAAAGCGCAATGGCGGTGAGAATCATGTTGGTGTAGATCCTGGTGTCAATTCGAGGCGTCATCCTCAGTTTCTCCTTCGTTATTTTAATTATTTTTTAATCCTGAGAACGCAGATAATATGACAGCGTCTCCATTTCAATGGATAAGTCAACATAATGCACCTTCACTCCTTCAGGAACAGTCAACCGCTTGGGAACAAAGTTAAGAATGCCCTTGATTCCGGCTGCCACGAGTCGATCCGCCATACCCTGACAGGCATCGACAGGCACCGCAAGCACCCCAATATCCGCCCCGGATTGTTTAAGACGATCTTCCAACTCGTCAACATGATACACGGCGAGATCTCCACGGCTTGAGCCGACCTTTCGCCGGTCCGCATCAAAAGCCATCTCAATTTTGAAACCCTGCCGGTTAAAGCCGCCATAAGATACCAGCGCCGAACCGAGATTTCCCACGCCGACCAGAATGACTCGCACCTCGCGGTCGGTTCGCAAAATCCGCTTCAGGTTCTCCCGAAGGTCTTTAATGTAATAACCAAAGCCGGGAACGCCAAACTGCCCAAAATAAGCAAGATCCTTGCGAACCTGGGCGCTGTTGATCCCCAGAAGGTCCGCAAGTTCGGAGCTACTGATCTTTTCAACAGTGTTCAGTTCCAGATCGCTGAGCAGGCGACTATATAACGCAAGACGCCGCACGACGGCAGACGGAATCTTATCCAGGCGAGGAGGCTGCTCCAGATCGAACTGTTCATCGCTGTCGGGGCGAAGTGAAAATCTTATGTTATTTTGAAACCTCATGATAGCGGAGACCGGACCTGACAAACTGCTTCAACTAAACGCAATTACTAAAGTGAGCGTTTCCGCGCACGCTCAATTATTTGGAATGTGACACCGATAAGCCCTAGGTAGTTTTAACACAGATTCTACCCTTAAGCCGAGATTCATCTGCACTTAGATCGGGACCTGATCACTTAAACTATTATGCTGGTTCTACGGGCACGTGCTGATTTTCATCCGGCTTGCGACCAACGCACACTACGGATAGTCCAATAGGAAGACGAAGACTGTCAACGGCGCGGGCGATGGGCATCATCAACTTCTGCCCCGCGACATGACCCTCGTTTATCTCATTAGCCCGCATGACTTTGCCAGCAACAAACCAACCAGCTGCACCTACGGCATTAAAGTAAAATGACTCTGCCAATTGAAATCCCGCCCGCAACATCTTGTCCTGCAGTTCTTTCATGCTATAGCGGCGATAGTGGTCCAGGTTCGCGTCGATTTTACAGTACAACGCCTGAAAAGCCGGCACAAGCACCACCAGGCGACCACCCGGCTGTACAAGATCATACAAATTGCGCAAGGCGAGTTCATCTTCTTTAATGTGCTCCAGCACGTTCAGCATGACAATGGTGTCAGGCGGCGCGGCGGTCAATCCCGGCGGAGGCGGCTGAGTGGCATCATATTGAAAGAAGCTGACATTTTCCCTGTCCCCAAACTTGGCCCGCAAATCGTCCAGATAGTCTTCCCTGGGATCGGTCAAAATGATTTCAGAACCCGGCGCGGAAGCAAGATTGTCCAGATTGTTCCCGATACCGCAGCCGATTTCCATCACGCGGTTGCCAAGGTGGTGGCGAAGCCGGCTGTACATCCACTGGCTATACTGATTAAAACCGCTCAGGGTTTGCAGCGTCTGCTTGCCATAGTCTTTGTAACGGCCACGACTATACTTGATTATGCACCAGATGGCCTGAAAGCCATCTTTCCAGCCAATTTTCTTCCCCTCGTCGTAGCCGCGCCCATCATAACTGATTCCGACTTCGAAAATCCGCACATCCATGCTGGCGAGTTTGGCTGTGATTTCCGGCTCGAAACCAAAGCGGTTCTGCTCAATATCAATGGATTTAAATACGTCTGTCCGAACCAGCTTGTAACAGGTTTCCATATCGGTCAGATTAAGATTCGTAAACATATTGGAAAGTAGCGTTAGGAATTTATTGCCGACGCTGTGCCAGAAGAAAAGCACCCGGTGGGGTCGCCCCCCTAAAAACCTTGAGCCATACACGACGTCGGCTTTGCCCTCCATTACTGCGGACAAAAGAAGGTGATATTCCTGGGGATCGTATTCCAGATCAGCATCTTGAATGACGGTATAATCGCCGGTGGCGTACTGGATTCCAGTGCGAAGAGCAGCACCCTTTCCCTTATTCTCGCTATGAAGCACGATCTTATTTACCAATGTTTCCAGTTCGGGGTAAATGCTTCGAGTGCCGTCCGTACTGAAATCATCCACTAGAATAATTTCTTTTTCAATGCCTTCCACCGCGCGCACACGATTTATGATCTCACGCAGGGTGTGTAGCTCATTGTAAACAGGGATTATAACGCTAAGTTTCATGGGACACCGGCTATTAATTTTGTCTAATCAGGTCAAGTTAATTGGAACATGGCCGATGTCAGAAAATTTTCCGTGGCCACAGCAGCCTGACTCTGACCCTCGAAGTACCAGGGCTCGCTCATAACTTACATAATCTGTGGACTGGAAGTGCTACGGTCTGCGTGCAGTTGGCGCACGACTGCCGCACCGTCGATATCCTCTGTCGACTCTAACACCCGCGCCATAACATTACGCAATAGAAGCGCACGTTCCTGTTGGGACAACGGCAGAGTTTCCGCCGCATACCGGGCCGACGCCATTGTCGTATAGACCTGTCCAATTCTTTCCGAAGCCGCCATCTGGCCTACCAGTCCCTTAACCCAAGCGCTGAACAACGGCCCGGCGTCTCCGCCCAGCACTGCCACTTTCCAGCCAAGATCATCTTCCATTATAGCCGGAACCGCAAAAGTGCCGGCTTCCGCGTCATCTGTGCGGTTACAGGCAATGCCAAGCTCATCGGCCCATTTGCCAACTTTACGGTTCGTTTCCGGATCATTAGTGGCGACGATAACCAGCCAGGTATTTTGGAGATCGATTCGGGAGACCTCCCTGCGGTGGCATTTTAGCCCCTTTGATATCAGACCGGAAGTTTCGCTACAGGTCTCATCGCGCCAGGGATCAAACATCTCAATCTCCGCCCCCCGCGCCAGAAACTGCTCGGCACGGCGGCAGGCTACAGTGCCGCCACCGACCACGATAACGCGTCTGCCCCTGGGGCGCACCGCCACCATCATCCAAGGCGAAATGCCATCAATATTAGCGTCACTCATTCGCCACCACCATCTACTATGTCAGAACCATCGAAGCCAACAAATACCGGCTCCGGGCGAAGTTCCACTCCAAACTGTCTGCTCACCTGGGTCTTGACGTGATCGACCAGTACTAACACCTCAGCGCTTGTGCCGTCTCCGCAGTTGATCAGGGCAAGCACATGACGTGTGCTGAGACCTACGTTCCCAAGGCGAAACCCTTTTTTTAGCCCGGACTTCTCCATAAGATAAGCCGCACTCAGCTTGGTATGCCCGGGGTTAGCGGGGTATCCTGGCAATTTCTCGTTCGGATCAAGCAGTTTGTTATGAACCATAACGTGTCTTATTTTTTCGGCCTCTTCATGGCTAACGATAGGATTCATGAAAAAGGACCCGCAGCTTCTGGAATCCGGTATTACCGCGTCTACTACCATACCTTTTGAGCGGCGCACTGCTAAAACGGCATCACGAGTTTGCGCCAGACTGGGCTTCTCAATTTTATGTTCATCAAAATAACGGGTTAGATCACCGTATCGAACTGTAGGCGAAGTGTTCTTTTTTAAATGAAAGGCGACCCTCGTCACGACGTAACAGTCTCTATCAACACCTTTAAACCTGCTCCAGCGGTAAGCAAATTCGCATTCCGCCGCATTAAACCTGCGTAGTTCTGCGGTTGAACGATCCAAAGCCTCCACCCACGCAATGGTGTCTTTAACTTCCTGCCCATAGGCTCCAATATTCTGGATAGGACTGGCACCCACGGTGCCTGGGATTCCGCTGAGACATTCGAGACCCTGCAACTGGTGATCCACGCTCAGCTGCACAAGCTGATCCCAGCTTTCACCTGCACCTGCTACAACTTCCACAGTTGCATCGCCTATCTCGGCCACGTCAAAGCCGGCGATGCGCATAAGGATTACCAGCCCAGACCAACCATTGTCAGACACAAGCATGTTGCTGCCCCCGCCAAGTATCAGAACGGGCACCTGTCTGGCTTTGGCCCATGCAAGTGCCCCTTGAAGATCCTCTACTGTGAACGCTTCAATGAGATACCTGGCATCGCCACCAATACCAATAGTTGTCAGTGGTGCAAGAGGCTGACCCTGCAAGACTGTAATACTCTCATCTGATATGCTGTCAGACACTGTTGGTTTTACCGTGTTTAAACTTGTAGGTATTTGTGTCACGTAAACCCTTAGTTTCTGTTCATCCGAGGTATAGGCGGAGGTCGTCTATTAGCGAGGGTAGAATATTTAGCCGAAGCATCCTGGATTTTATAGTATAGGTTATACGTAGTCGGCGAGCCCAGACTCGGGTCCATCTGAACTGCGGTTTTCCATGCGAAAATAGCCTGGCCCATATACTTGGCAGCTTCGTTCCGCGGAGAAAACACCCGAACATTTGTATCGGTTTCTTTACTTACGTAAGCCGCCATATACTGCATGGCCTGGGCATAATAATTATCACCACGCTCAGCAAGAGCGCGCGCTTCCGCCTGTTTGTTCTGAGCAATTTTTTGAGCCTCAACCTTTGCCATTGCCTGGATCTGGTTAGATTGAGCGGTGATGTCAGGATACATGGGATACTGCTGAGTCACTTTTTCTGCCATCTCTACGGCCAGAACAAACTGGTTCTGCGCCATGAAATCCCGAGCATCCGCCAGATCAGACTCGGCAAAACGTCTTAGCGCCGACAAAGCCCCGGTGCTCTGCGCGTCCATGGTCAGCACATGACGATACTCTTCGACTGCAGTTGGAACAAGTCCGACCTGTTCCGCAAACATCGCAAGCTCAAGGCGAGCGTTCGCGCTGTTCATGTCGGTTTCAGCCCGCTTAATCATGTAAAGGTATTTGCTGTATGGCGTCGCGTCGGCCCCGGGCTTCACCTGCATATATTGAGAGAAATACGCGAGCGCCTGGCGATAGTCGCCTCGGCTTGCATACTGCTGATGCAAAGTGTCCAGGATAAACTCGAGACGCTGAGTTATATTGTACTGAGTGTTGAGGTCCGAGTCGCCCATATGCGCGGCAAAAATTGGCAGAGCCTTTTCATACTGCTGCAGCTTAAACAGCGCTTCCGCACCTTGGAGTTGCTCGTCAGGCACGGTAGATTGCAGGTAGAATTCGGCCCTATCCTGCAGTTTGGTCGGATCCCCGGCAAATGTTTTAATTAATAGCTCTTTTGCCCGAGCGTTTTCCGGCTCCATCTTAAGAACCTGGTTAAATTTTTCAGCCGCACCGGTGGTGTTCTGGCGATCCATCATATTTTGGCCCCATAACATATACAGGTTGGCCAAGGCCTTGTTATAGGCTGGTCGGACGGGGCTTACTTCGGATGGTTCAATGCTTTTTAAGGTTGTAAAAGCTGTATCAAAGTTGCCACCGCGAGCTAATTGCATAGCCTGGTCAACCACCCGGCGCGCCTTATCGTCCAGTGCCGCCTGGGTTGCAGCGTCCTGATTGGCTACGCCGCCCCTTGCCTGTTGGATCTTTTGTTGCAGGTCAACATTACCGGCGTCAAACTGCAATCCCGTGCCGTAAGCCTCAATAGCTTTGTCATAGTCACCACGCTTCAAATACTCATCACCCAACAGCCCATAGCTTAACGCAGGGGCTTGTGCTTCCGTCCGCGAAACCTTTGACCGAGGAATCGTGATTTCTCCGCTTGTAGTGCGGATAGTGACTTGGGAGTTATTGGTTTTAGAGGCAACGATTACCCCGACCTGCTTTTGACCATCGTTCATGTAAAGCACATCAGCATAGCCGGGCATGGCGCAGCATAAGATAAGCGCCGCCGCTGCCTTGGCAGCGTAATATTCTAATTTCATCATGTCAGCCCTCTTGATCATTAAAAATATCCGCCTCATTTGCTTTACTTAAACAGACTTACCACAGGAATGCAAAAATAGATTCTCCAGCTTTAATTGATTCTTTCTTTGCCTTCACCATGTAGCTGCCAGATATCTGTACCATGTCATATCGAAAAACGAAACCCATGCCACTACTGAACATACAACCTTTCCCATCTCAAATTGTCTCCGGCGGAATCCTGGTGGGTGGGGTCCTGTTTGCAGTGCTTCTGGTATTTTTCGGTGGACCGCTGGGACTGGCGGCTCTTTTAGGGTTGGCGGCCATGTTGTTAATGCTGTTTACCCATCCACTTGTCCCATTCTGTCTTTACTTCAGTATGTTGTTCTTTAAAGCCGATACCACGGTGCCCGGCTGGCCTGTAAGCCCTAACCAGATTCTCGCACCGCTGTTCTTTCTGTCGGCGCTGTTCTATGCGGTGCAGGGGAAAGCTCTGTCGTTAAAATTTGCCTTATTGCCGGTCCTCACGATAATGTCGCTCTATTTTATAGTCAGCGGCGTAACTGGTTTGGATTTTGAGAACGGACTTCTTTACTCACGATATGTGCTCGTGTACGTGGTTTTGTCAGTATGTCTGGCAATTTCCCTGTCCAGCGAACGGGCAATACTCGCGTTTTTCTGGATTGTCGTGTTCCTGACCGGAGCCGCTGCCGCCGGTGGCCTGGTGGAAGCCATACAAAAGGACATTCTGGGAAGTTTCGCCGGCCACTGGACATACGAATTTCGCGTGCAGGGAACTGCTGCAAACCCTATCGTATATGCCTGGAACATGGTGTTCGCGTTCCCGTTTGCATTCTTTCTTTTCGCGGAAATGCGGAGCAGATATACTCGCGGGCTGGCCATCTTCCTCGGAGTTCTCATGCTGGGGGTGGCGGCGCTAACCTTTAACCGCCAGACTTACGTTGTTATCGCGCTGGTCGTGCTGTTGTGCGCCACGCTTTATGCATATAGGAACCGCGCCATCTTTCTAAGCCTTCTCTCGGTGCTCTTTGCCATGAGCGCATTTACCGTGCTTCCCCTCATTCTACGGCGGATGCTCTCCGTGGTCAACCTCGGCCATGACTATTCCTACCTGGAACGCCGGGATTCGTATCTTCTGGGGATGGAAATGTTTAAGGATTACCCACTGTTTGGGGTGGGCCTGGGGTCGTTTTCCAAAGTATGGCATGAGTATATCCCGAAGAACTATCCAACCTTTTTTGCGCAATACCGTGGTGCTGGAGAATTGAAGTTTATGGATCTCGGAATCATGTCCGTCATGGTGGAAACCGGCATAGTCGGCCTGTTTTTGTTCATGGCACTACTCCTTGCCATACTCGTACGCGCCTGGAACTATCGAAAGCAGGCCATAGCAGCAGGAGATGATTTCGCCCGCAACCTTGCGTCTACAGTGCTGGTGGCTTTAATGTTTATCGTGGCGACCTCGGTCATTCAGGATACCTTCCTATATACCAGGATATGGGTATTTTACGGGCTGGCCCTGTTGCTGGATACCAGGCAGATTCCGTTTCGGCCAAAAGTCGCGGCGATGCCTGCCGATTATGAGGAACCGACGGCTCTGCCAGCGGATGGTCCCCTTCCCCCCTCGTGAAACGGATTGCTTTCGTAGCCCATTTGTCTGAGGTTTCCGGTTCCGGCGTGGCCCTGCTGGAAACGGTCACAGCCTTGGCAGAAGATTTTGACGCGCACCTGATTTTACCCAGTGATGGTCCTCTTGCAGGCCGGGTGGTTCAGCGTGGAATCACTCCCGTAATAATCGAGAACCCGGAGATTTCCCTCTCAGAGGCGGGAACACGACAGAAAGTGAGTCTGGCCGGGAACCGGATGCGGTTTGTGTGGCAACTCAGGCAATTTTTCCGACGCCAGAAAATCGACCTGGTCTACGTCAATACAAGCGCAAGCATATTCCCTGCCGTGGCCGCAAAGCTAGCCGGCCTGCCCATTGTCTGGCATATCCACGAGACTCTGGAAGCCAACGATCGGCGGACCGCCTGGAAAAAGCGCATTATCCGGCGCTGGGCCAACGGCCTCGTTTATGCGTCCCAGTCCGGGATGCGACATCTCCCGCCACCAGCCGGCACTCCATCTCTTATAGCTCGAAATTATATCCGAATTAAAGAACTGGCGCCTATTGGTAAGGCGCGGCTGACAAACGTCGATTCTCTGATTCCTCAACAATCCACCATTCTAATGAACGGGACAATACGGAGAAAGGGCGCGGATATCCTGCTACAGGCCGCGCAATTACTGCGAAAAACGGCTCCTGCTCTGGATTTCCAAATCGTCATTGCAGGAGTGCCGCCCGACGATATTGCGTTTGGCAATTTGCTGACAGAACTGCAGGACAGCCCGGAACTGGCGGGAAGGATTCGCTTTGCAGGTATGCAGGAATCGCTTATTCCACTATTAAAAGACGCGACCATATTTGTTTCTCCGGCTCGTAACGAGGCCCTGCCCATAGCCATTGTGGAAGCCATGGCCGCAGGTGTTCCGATAATCACCGCAGACATTGGCGATTGCGGCGCTCTGCTGAACAATGGCCAATGCGGCTGGGTCGTGCCTCCTGAAGATCCAAGGGCCATCGCGGATGCCATATTTGAAGCGACGTCTGAAAGGACTCTATTACAATCTAAAGCCGAAGCGGCATACGCTAAAGTGAATGACGTTTATGGAGCCGAGGACTTCTGGAATCCCCTCAAGACATTTATAAATTCCATAGACTAAATCAAGGCTCACTAGGCGAATTGACGACGTTTCAAGCGCGTTATTTTTACACGTGTCCCCTTCCAGATTAGCCGAATGCGATTTTTATCTTGATCACCTATCCGCAAATTGCTCGGGTGACAATTCGCCGCAACCGTGGCGCAAACTTTCTTTTACAAACCAGGAGGCAACAAGACGCCATGACATTTGCAACCCAGACCCCATCGCAGACATCCGATATGCTCCCCCACTTGACTGGGCCTTTACCCGGCCCTAAGGCTAAAGCGGTGGTCGAGAGAGATTCGGTAGTCATGTCGACTTCTTACACACGCGATTACCCGTTTGTAATGGATCGCGGCGAGGGCTGCCTGGTCTGGGACGTGGATGGCAATCGCTTTCTGGACATGGCCGCAGGCATAGCGGTATGCGCAACTGGACACTCTCATCCCCATGTCGTCGAGGCCATTGTCAATCAGGCAAAACGCTTCATCCACATGAGCGGCACCGATTTCTATTACGAGGTGCAGGTGCGCCTGGCGGAACGGCTTTTTAAACACTCGCCCATCCAGGGCGACAAGCGGGTATTCTTCACCAACAGCGGCGCGGAAAGCATTGAGGGCGCCATAAAGCTGGCACGCCACGCCACTGGAGGCCACCAGATGCTGAGCTTTTACGGAGCCTTTCATGGCCGCACCATGGGTGCTCTGTCGCTGACCGCCAGCAAAAGCATCCAGCGGAAAAATTTCTCTCCGTTCCTGCCAGGAATCCATCACGCCAAGTATAACGCTGACCTCAGTTTTATCGAAGATTTCATCCTTGGCAAAGTGGCAGATCAGGGCAATTTCTCTGCGGTTTTTGTTGAGGCACTTCAGGGCGAGGGCGGATATATTGTGCCCGATAAGGACTGGCTGCTAGGCCTTCGCGAGCTTTGCACGCGCCATAAAATCATGCTGGTTGTCGATGAGGTGCAGAGTGGAATGGGCCGTACAGGAAAAATGTTTGCCTGCCAGCATTTCGGCCTGGAGCCGGACATTCTGACTTTCGCTAAAGGTATCGCCAGTGGAATGCCCCTGGGCGGATTCATGGCAAAAGCCGAAGTAATGAACTGGGCACCTGGGCAGCATGGCACGACGTTTGGCGGAAATCCTGTTGCCTGTGCTGCGGCCAACGCGACCCTCGATCTGCTGGAACAAGGCATGATGGAAAACGCCCGCACGACTGGCGACTACTTTCAGGAGAAACTAAAGGAGATGGCCGACAAGACCCCTCACGTGGCATCGCCGCGGGGTCTGGGCCTGATGATCGCTGTGGACGCCGTTGACGACGCCGGTAAGCCGTCGCCGACTCTGCGCAATGATATCGTAACAAAATTCTACGAGCATGGTGTGCTGGCCCTGGGCTGCGGTGCTCATTCCATCCGGTTCGCTCCGCCTCTGTGCATCACGCGCGAACAGGTGGATTTCGTTGTGAAAACTTTAGCAGAAATTTGCTCTTCCCTGACGGATCACACGGATAAACATCCGAAGCACGAAGACGGTGTTGCCTCTTAAAGG
This sequence comes from Candidatus Sumerlaeales bacterium, assembly GCA_038243585.1. GTDB lineage: Bacteria > Sumerlaeota > Sumerlaeia > Sumerlaeales > Sumerlaeaceae > JAKFFN01. The sequence goes on from JBBSQY010000019.1 coordinate 13,328, forward strand.
CAGAGCTTTTTTAGCATGACCAGATCGGTGCCTTGTGCGCGTGATCTGGTCATGCGGTTTGGTTGGAACGCGGTAGCCTATCAGATCCTGAACCCGGGTTTTGATCACTGGTTTTCTCCAGAGGGAGACGCTGTTGCCGGTTACGTAAAGCGGTCGGGGCGCTGGATTGTCGCAGGAGCGCCGGTCTGTTCCCGGGAAACCCTTCCGCGGGTAGTCGAGCAACTTGAAAGTTGCGCCCGCGCCGATGGTTGTCGGGTATGTTATTTCGGAGCGGCGGTACGTCTATATGCCGGTTGCCGCCATCCACCACTTCATAGCGTAGTTGTCCTAGGGTCGCAGCCCGTTTGGGATCCGCAGCGCTGGTCAAGAATAATTCAATCGCGGGCTTCAGTGCGCGCTCAGCTATATAGAGCGCAAAATAAAGGCGTTACTGTCTCGTTTTGCGCCGCTCCAACGGCTGCCGACAAGGCGCAGATGGAGCATCTCCTGGCTGTATGGATCAGGTCTCGCTCTATGCCGCGGATGCATTTTCTTGTGGAGCCGGAAACGCTGACGTTTCTGAAAGACCGACGGGTCATTTTGGCTTTTGCGAAACAGATCCTATGCGGGTTCCTTATCGCGTCGCCGGTGCCAATGCGCGGCGGCTGGCTAATCGAGCAGATCATACGCCATCCGGCGGCGCCCAATGGAACGAACGAGCTACTGCTGGACGCAGCCATGACTCAGTTTGCTGAAGAAGGCTGTCAATATGTGACTCTTGGGCTCGTGCCGCTGTCGAGTCATGTGCCTCTGGATGGTCCTGTGAATCCGCGTTGGCTTTCACTACTCTTCCGCTGGATGAAAGCCCACGGACGCCGCTTTTATAATTTCGACGGCCTGCAGGCGTTCAAGTCCAAATTTAGTCCGGAGCAATGGGAACCTATATACGCCATCTCCACGGAAGCGCGCTTCTCCGTAAAAACACTCTGGGCTGTAACGGCAGCATTTAGTCACCGCAGGTCACCTGTGATTCACGGAGCCAAGGCTCTGGGTATGGCCGTGCGCGAGGAAATGAGGCGTATTGTCAGGACCCCATGGAATGACTGAGATGCGTTAGAATAACGGAGATGCGTTTTGCCAACCAAAAGCCTCGTCGAGTCTCGCATTTTAACGTGATAAGCAATTACCCCTTGATCTTACCCAGCTGCCACTTTCACTCTTAACAGTATGATAAATAATAAAACCTACTTGCCAGGCCTCGTCCTGACTGTACTATCCATCCTGCTCGTGGCCAATCCGGTCGCTCTCCGTGCTGAAGAAAACAAGCATGAGCCTGAGATCCAGAAGTTTGAAAAGAAGGACGCTGCTACCTCTGTCCCGCTTAATGGGATATTGTTTGTCGGCAGTTCCAGTATCCGAGGGTGGAACGTGGATAAGTTTTTTCCAGGCCTGCCTGTGCTGAATCGCGGTTTTGGCGGATCTCAAGTTTCCGATGTGTTGCACTACTTCGACCGGATCGTTGTGCCCTACAAACCAAAGACCATCGTTTTTTACTCCGGTGACAATGACATCAGCGGCGGAAAGACTACCGAAACGGTGGTCAGCGACGTAAAGAAATTTGTCGCACTTGTCCACGAGAAGCTGCCGTCCGCGCAGATCCTGATCATTCCGCCAAAGCCCAGCATCGCCCGTTGGAAATTATGGCCGGCAATGCAGGAGGTGGGGCTTGCGGAACAACAGCTGGCCGAGGCTGACGACAAGATCACCTTTATTGACATAGCGCCGGCAATGCTTAGTCCGGATGGTAAGCCACGGAAAGAATTGCTCAAAAAAGATGGACTACACATGACTGATGAAGGTTACGTCATCTGGTCCGATATGGTACGGCCACTGCTGGAAAAAAGCGATACAAACTAGCAACCGGGAGTCTGCGGGCTAACGCTGGTCACCGGCGTTAGCCGCACAGGCGGGGGCCTGTTTACACTCTCCATGAGGACGATTCCTCAAAACGGCCGGGCAAGTAACTCATGGAAGGCATCCGAGCTACGTCGTGGTGTTTTGCTATAGCAGTCCTGGTTTCAAAGCCTCACAATGGATTCCCTGACGCATCCAAGGCTATAGAAAACGTTTCAATCAATCACTCACCGCCGGACCCATAAGTTATCCATAAACAACGCCGCTGGTCGGTTTGCGGTTCCAGCTTCTTCGCCTGGGGAATAATGGGTCTCCATGATATTCCGCCGGAATACTATACCCTGTGACTTGGGTCTCTTCCGGGTCTGCGTTCTAACACTGTTTATGAGTTGCTCACGGCAAAAGAACATACTGCTAAAACAAAAACGCGGAACCGATGGAACGGTTCCGCGTTAAAATCTCATACAACAAACTTAAACTTTTTATCCTACGACTTCAAGTCCCATGCTGCGGGCAGTGCCATTAACCATGCTGATGGCCGTTTCAAGAGTTGCGGCATTCAGATCCGGCATTTTCTGCTTGGCAATATCTTGAATCTGAGCCGCGGTCACTGTACCGACTTTGGTCTTGTTTGGAACGCCGCTGCCTTTTTTGATTCCTGAAGCCATCCGGAGAAGAACAGCAGCCGGAGGGGTTTTTGTAATAAAAGTAAAAGAGCGATCCGCGAACACAGTGATTACAACGGGGGTTGTAATTCCCATATTGTCTTTCGTGCGAGCATTGAACTGCTTGCAGAATTCCATGATGTTTACGCCGTGCTGACCCAGTGCGGGTCCTACAGGAGGGGCCGGATTAGCCTGGCCGCCAGTAACCTGCAATTTGATGTAGCCTGTAATTTTCTTCGCCATGTTTCGTTAACCTGCGTCAATCAATCAGTATTTTATTAACGTGCTTTTGTGTTGCCGGCCGTTGATGTGGGATCATCGGCTTCGTTCCAGATGCTGCCAAGCCCGAATTTACCAGCGCCCGACATGGAAATTCTTAAAAAATCTGCGACTTATACGGCTTCAAGCTGCAGGACATCAAGTTCGACTGAAGTGGGACGTCCAAAGATGGACACCATAACCTTCAGCTTGCCTTTTTCGTGATCAACGTGTTCCACAGTTCCGACAAAGTTTGCAAAGGGGCCTTCGACAACCTTCACCTGATCATGAACGCGATAGCTGATGACCGTTTTCGGTTTCTCAACCCGCTCATCAATTGATTCGAGCAATCCGTCGACTTCGGCCTGAGATAATGCCGAAGGTTGCGAACCGAATTCCGCGCCTAGAAAGGAGCTGACACCCTGTATCTTCTGAACAAGAGCAAACACTTCGTCGTTTGCTTCCATCTGGATAAAGACATAACCAGGCATGATGTTCCGCATGATTTCATGCTTCTTGCCGTTCTTTATCTCTATCGCTTTTTTCTGCGGAATGAGCACCTGCTCGACTTTATCGCGCAGACCTTCAAGCTGGACCCGATGCTCTACCTGGATCTTTACCCGATTCTCGTATCCACTAAATGTACTTAATGCGTACCAGTTCTTATCCATAAGACGATCCGTCCCGAAGGGCGGGGTTGTTCCCTTCCATTATCTCGACATCACGGTTTCCATCACGCGGCTCATTACGGCATCGACGCCGCCGAGAGCTACGCAAAGGACTGCCAGCACAAATATGATGACGATGGTGCCGCCGTATAGTTCACTGCGGGTAGGCCATGTCACCTTTCGCACTTCCTGTTTCACTTCAGTGCCGAAGTTGACAATCTTATTGAAAAAACCCGGTTTCTCTTCAGTCATTGAACGATCCTGAATGCCTTTAAAAGTTGTTGGCGGAATTGCTGTTGTGCTGGCGGACATACTAATCTGAGACCTGACACAGCAGGCCGCGAACTACCGCGCGTCTTAACAAAATACTGGCAGGCCAGGAGGGACTTGAACCCCCAACCCCCGGTTTTGGAGACCGGTGCTCTAGCCAATTGAGCTACTGGCCTGCACGGCCCAGCTAGTGCTGGGAAACTCTGCCTGCTGTTCGCTGAACGCGGAAACCGTTACTTGGTTTCTTTGTGCAAAACGTGTTTGCGGCAAAATCTACAAAACTTTTTCATTTCCAGCTTGGTTTGCTGGGTCTTTTTGTTGCGCGTAGTCACGTAGTTGCGGTGGTCACAATCCGTGCATACGAGCGTAATGTTGTCTCGCATCTTAATAACTCCAAGTAACTGTCATACTGGCAAAGAAAAACCCTGCGGGACTTCTTCCCACAGGGTACCCTGTGCAGATAGAAGCAACCAAGAAAAACATTCATTGGATTAACGCCCATCACAGGAAAAACAATAATTTCCGATGCTGAGGCGGACAGTTCGCCAAGATGTTCCAATCTTGAAACACCTAATTAAGCCCCACTGCCTCAACTAAGTTCCAAAGGCCTCTTCAGCCGGGACAGGTCGACCATACAGGTAACCCTGGCCGCACCGGAAGCCCATTTGGCGGCAGGTTTCAGATTCTGCATGGGTCTCTACCCCTTCCGCCACAGTAATAACGCCAATGTCTGCGGCAAAATCCGCAAGCAGCTTCACCATTTTTTGCCGTGCATCAGGGGCGGAATCAATATCGCAAATCAGACTTTTATCAAACTTTAAGTAATCCGGCGGGCAATCCGCAAGTTGCACCAGCCTGGACTGCCCTACGCCAAAATCGTCGTAGGCTATGCCATACCCTAAATCGCGGAGAGCAGCTTTTATATCAATCATGGCTTCAATGTCCAAAGCCAGTCCCTCAGGTATTTCTGCGACAATGTTCATCCGCGGGTAGAAATCATGAACCTGCACCATTTCATCAATGAACTTTTCGGGTTTACGAAGCTCATCCGGATGGACATTAATAAACATTAAATAGTTTTGAGGCAACTTTTCCGTAGACCGCAGAGAATGAATCCTGAAAATGTTGCTCAGTTCCTGCGAGTAACCGTATCGCTTCGCCATGCGGAACAGATCATCTGGTTTGGTTGGCGCGCCAGGGAAATTGCCGCGTCCCAGGCTCTCAAACGCAAAAACAACGTCATCATCCAGCATTATAAGCGGTTGAAACCGCGCGTTGACTGCGGCATCGTCCATCAAACGCTGAAACTCTGGCCCCCCCGGTTCCTTGATAACCCAGGTTTCGTCTGCGGCGCGATTTTCGTCAAGCGTTTCATTTTCCAACACCACACGAAATTCGCAGGATCCCAGGTGAATGCAGTCCCCTGCACTAAGAACCTTGGACGTCTCTATTTTCTGATAGTTCACAAAGGATCCGTTACGGCTATTAGAATCCTTTAACGCCAGACACCCGCCTTCGTCCACCAGCTCTGCGTGGTTTCTGGATATGCTCGGATGGTTGATAGAAAACTGAGCGGATTCGCTGCGACCAATGCGCAACGGCAAGGTACGAACAAGAATTCGCACTTGTTGGCCGCTCGCTATAAAGAACCCTTCCAGGCACCAGCGTCTATTTACTGTACAACATTCTCTTTTTACCGGAGATGGTTTCTTTTGCAAGGTGATGTTACTCCCTTGTGTTTTCCGTGTATTCGCGGAGAATGGGGTCCCGTGTTCTGAATTACAAAGGCCGAATCATTTAACCCATAATCAAGAGAAACTTAACGTTTTCAATATTTTAAGCGTTAAGTTTCTTACCGGCCCTGGCACGCAGTTTTTATAAAGTTTCTAATCTCACTGCGGATAGTCCCGAAACTGTTGGACTTGCACATACTCAACGGAGTTACACCGTTTAAACCTTTGGGAGGCCTACAGGTGAATCTCAAGACGGTCCCAGCGCCGCATTCCCATAACCAGTGGGATAACTATTACCGCGACGTGGAGAAGAAAATACGCGGTAATCCACGGCCACATCATTATTAATATTTCTGTCACGGCCCGATGCGAGTTATCCGTTATGTTCAATACACGTATCAGGGCGAAGGTGGGGGGAAGCGCAAGCCCCAGAATCGAGCCGATATAGGCAAGGCTAAGAATGATGTTTGCGGTACCGCCGACGCCATTAGCGATTCTGGCGGGATTATCCTGTTTGAAATCGGGAAACATGGCGCCCAGACCTACGGCCAGACTGGTAAGGCCAAGACTCAGTAAAATAACTGTGCTCATGGCAATCCACCCCAAAGCGGTTCCGACGTTCAGCTTGCTGTTGGAAAACGCAATCAGGACAACGGCCAGCGTCAATGTGACCGCCATACAGATTCCATACTTTTCCCAAATTAAGTGTCGTTTGGGAAAGGGCGCCAGGCCTACGACCCAGTATTGCCTTCCCTCGAGGCTCAGCATTGGATAAATAAATCGGGTCGTTAAAATACAGATGACGAAGCAGGTGGCCCCGAGATTGAAAAATGACAATATCACAGGCCAGTTCTGGAAGAAGTCTTCCAGCGCCGCGAGGCGCCCGGTAAGGCCGCGAATGTTAGCCACATAAATAACGAGCAATCCAAAAAGAATGACAAGCTGCGACCACTGTGCAGGGTCGCGCCAGAACGCTCGCATATCTTTTGAAATTAACGCTCTCGTGGGCGCAGGGAAAATATGCAATAGCTTGTCGAACAGCGGAAATGGCGACCACCGGTTGGCCGTGCTTCGCGACGAACTTGCGGCCTCACGGGCCAACACCCATCCGCGAAAATAAATAGCGGGAGCAAGCCACATGCATATCTGCAATATGGTCGCCGCAGTGATAAAAAGACACCACCCCCACCACAGGCACACACCCGCATCGCCTTCGCTTGCCGCCTTAAGTCCCCGCGCCAGCCAGTAGTTGGGAAGCAACGGCACGCTGCCCACGTTGAGCAGGTTCATTATCTGCGCGAAGTCATCAGTCTCAGCCTGGGAAACCAGTGAGCGAAGACCCATAAAGCGCACCAGGCCGATGGTCACAATGATGGCCAGTATGACCAGACCGACGGAGTAACTTCGCGCCCGCTTCGCCGGCAGCCAGGCGCTGATCACCATAGTCACAATGGCGCCGATGGATGCGGGAATGATCAAAAAAGGTATTCCGAGAAGAAAAGCGACGGGATAGAACCACCATTGACTGTCTTTCGAAAATCCGTAGGCGGTAAAAAGCGGCAGGCTGAGAACCACAAACGCCCAGGAGCTGTAAAAGATGGATTCTGCAAGCTTGACCCCGAAAACCGAGCGCGCGGAAATCGGATAGCTGAAAAGAAACTCAGTGTCGCGGCTGATATAGGTAGTGGTCAGGGTAATGATAAGATTCGAAAAGATGAGCATGGAAAAAAAGGCCAGGAGCACAATGGCCAGAAGGCGTTCCATCAATGGTCCGCCGAAAGGCTCCTGTGCGATAAGAAAACGGAACATTGCATGAAACAAAGCTCCACCACCGACCAGCAGAGAACCCAGCACAATAAAACCGACAGCGACATGGATCCAGAGATAACTGCGAATGGCGCGGACGGTATTTGACAGCATACCCCACCGTGCTCTCAGGATAATCGGGAGTGGAGCAGCCGTTGGGGAGTCCCTCAGCACAATGAGAAAGCCGATTTCCGGAAGTTTCGCTCAGAAGTTACATGACAGCGCATGGAGCAGTCGCAACCCTCCGACGCCCCCTCAGCCTTCAGGCTGCTCGCCAGGAGCAAGGCGCTTATACAGACGAAGCTCAGTACCCTCAGCCTCGCTGAGTTTCTTCCAGTCCTCCACCTCGGTAAAGCGGTTATCTGCAGGCTTGTTTAGCCATTCCCTCAGAGGCGAGCGCTCTTCAGTTTTGCCCAGATTTTTGCGATCCTCATGGTAAATGACAAAGACGCGGTCATAGCCTGCCGTCAGCTCGGCCATTTCCTTCTGTCGCGCGTTAAAATCTTTTAAGGTTTTAAAACCGGGCATAGGATACGACGGCACATCGCCTTTATAAATTGCGACTGATTTGGCCAGGCTGTCAGCTTCGGTATATATTAATAGATCTTCCTTCGGGTTAAACTGTTGAGTTTGTACTATCGCAAACGCGCTTTTAACACCGTTTCCTGTATCCTTCAGCACGCGCACATCGTAATAGGCCATCACCAGCAACAACAAAAGCCCCAGGGCGAGAGCGCCCTCTTTAGGCGCGGCGTCAATGCCCATGGCCATAAGAACCGCCAGGGCCGGCAAAATAAGCAGTAACACGTCCGGAGTAAGGCGGAAGCCTTGGACAAACGATCCCAGAAACAGCAGTCCAAATAGCGGCAACAGAAACGCGAACCACTGAAACAACAGAAAAGCCCGCAAACTTAGGCGCTCCCACGTGCCGACAACATCCTGAGTCTCGTCTATCCAGACAACATTTTCCGGCATTGCCATGGCCTCGGCCGTGCGTTTGCGATAGTACTGAACGCTCAGCACGATGCACAAAAACACAAACAGGTACATCACGCTGCGCACGAAATCATTGGGGCTCTGGGCGTCATAACGAGGGAAATTACCCAAAGCAATGCTCACAAGACCTCGCGCCAGGTCGGAGGACGACGGCCTCTGCACAAGAAGTCGATCGGGAAAAACTTTGTCCGCGTAGATTCCGGACGCAAATGCTACCCCCGCAAGAGCAAGGACACCGAAAATGCTGACAATATAAAAGGCTTTCGGGGTGCGCCGGCCCCGCAAAAGGGCAAAGAGAAAATGCGCCGGCAGTATGAACAGAAACAACGGGTGAGTAAGAATTCCAGCCAGAACCGACGCCCCGTAGACAGACCAGTTTACTGGCCCGCCTTTATCAAGGGACCTAATGGCGAAATAGTGCGCCAGCGTAATCCACAGCGTCAGCAGCGCATAGGGCGACGCATCAATAGAAGTGGCCACTAATATAGGATTCATTGCAAATATCAGCAGACAAATGGCCAGCGCGGTGCCTCGCAGATACTTTCGGGAAAACAGGAAAAAAACAACGCAAGCGCTAAGGCCGAAAATGGCAGACGGAACACGGAGCATTGCCTCGCTGACAGAACCGAACATCCCCGCCCATGCCTGGATGAACAGGTGGTAAATAGACGTAGCACCATCCAGTGCCCTGCCAAGAAAAATATCAGGACCGCCACCGGACAGGAGGTTGAGTGTAAGAAACTCATTACCAAAGAACTCCCGATGCCCGATGCGTATAAACCTGAGAACCACTGCGATCAGCAGGCTCAAAGACACAAGTATCAGCCACTGGCGCCGATTCTTTTTCGAAGAGTCGCCTACAATTGAAAAATCTGAACTGTCGTTTAAGGCATTTCCAGCAGACAACGCCTGCTCCTGTAACGCATATTTATTGCTCACAGCCGCTCTTCAGGCTTTCACAATCCGAGGCTGCCTGTGACGAAGGTGAAATTCAGTCAGCGTCTACAGAAATTCTATTTCCTGCATCGCAACTTCGAATTCCTCCCCTTTCTCCAACTCCTTCTCAAGCTTGTGGAACAGGGATTCGACCATTGGCTTTTCCGCATAAACCGTAACCACAGACAACTCCGCCGTCTGCCACACATCCTGAAAGGCCGTTTCCGCCACCGCGCAATTGTTGTTCGTACGCAGGTGGTGAACCAGGCGTTTTATAATACTTCGCTTCTCTTTGAGAGAATGGGTATGGCGCAAAAGCAGGCGCACCCGTAACAGTCCGATGACCATGGAATGATGGAATACCAGCGACGGGCACGGAATCAATCAAATTTTGCGGAGTAATCCAGTGGGTAATCTGCCCTTGGTTCGATCCGGCAAGCGAGATCGGTCCACAACATCGCGGCAGGGCAGAGAAGAAGCAAGATACAGAGGAGTTTTTAATGCAGATCAGGATTCCGGGTCGTCGCCGCGGCACCGTGTTAGCATTTACGCTGATGGCACTTATTGCCATATTGGCACTAACCGTGGTATTCTACAGTCGCGCCGGCCGGAGCAAACCGGAGGAGACTGTTGTGAAGAGTCAAACTGCACCGAACCCCGTTCCATCTGAATTAGATGTTACCACCGGCTCAATAGCTGCGACTGACCCGGCTGATGAGTCGGAGACGCCGCCCCCTGCTTCGACGCCGATGCCGATGCCTCCTCCCCCACCGCCGCCGATCGCAACTCCCGACGACAGAAACCTGCCACCTGAGGGCTGAGAACAGATATTTCTCTAAACCGGCACGTTTTATGGTACGCCCGAGACTCACGCCCAAGTTGAACATTTTTCGTACAGCCCCGAAGGGGGATTTCATTGATTTCAAAACTGACACAACAGTCGCATAATCCACCTGGCAATTCATCGAAAAAGCTTCGGCCCGATTACAGCTACGCTGCAATTATTGCCGCATTTCTCTGTGTGGCAGGGCTGCTTTTTGTCGCATTGACGGTGCTCTGGCTCGGCCAGACCAGTCAAAGGGTGTCTCAGCAAGGCGCCGAGGCGCTGACCATTCGCGCCGTGCTTAGGGCTGATACTGATGATGTTACTGCGGAACTGCTGGCCGTTGAAATCCGCGGGCATGTGCCCGAGGTTACTATAGAAGTAATCAACGAAGCGATGGGGCGTTCTCTTCTTGCCCTTCAGGAACCATGGATTGCTGAGATGCCAGATTTTGAAGTGACTCCGCTTCCCATTCTTTTAGAGATTCAGCACCCGAAACTTCTTACAAACCCTGAGGAAGTTGCCAGGTTTGTGGAAGACCTTGAAAAAAACCCGGCCGTTGATTTTGTTGCATATAATGAAACCGCTCATAACCGGCTTTCGAAATACGCAAGCGCCTCCAGGCAGATAGAAAAACACGCAGTGCGCTGGATGCTGGCCGCCATCGCGCTTGTGGCGCTCGCGGCGCTATTCGCGTGCAGCCGTCTGGCGGGTAAGCTGTCGTTTATGGGCGAGGTCATAAGCGCTGTTACAGTGTGGATTACCGCGTGGGGAGCAGCATGGTTTACGTATCGGCAATGGGAGTCCACTGCCATAACCTCCGGAGACTGGCAGCGGATTGATCTAAAGACGCACATCATCGTCGGCACGTTTGCGCTATTACTAATTATGGCAGCCAGAGTGCTCAATATGGCTGTTTTCCGGCGCAGGCGATGAAACGACTGGCTTTGCAAGGCCTCTGCTGCATTTTTTGTGTGTCAGTAATGCAGGCCCGCACGAGCGACACAAATTTTTATGTGCCCAAGGCAAAGAAAGAAACCCCCGCTGCCGCAGCGAAACCGCCAAAGGTACCTGCGAACATTGAGAAGCAGGAAAGTCCGGAAGCGAAGCCTGAGCCTGCTCCCGCCGCAGATACAATAAGCCTTCGAGTCCGGAACATTACACCGGACCAGTCATTTGATCCTCCTCTTGACCCCTTTGGGCTTGCCCGCGCGTTCCGGAACCGCTGGGATTTTTCGACTTTTCTGATCTCAGCCGACGAGGAACTGAAGTTTCGCCTTGATGCGATGCGCAGCCGAACACTTCGACTTGCACGTGCGTTTTCCGCGCTTTCCACGGAGGCGGAATCGCGTCAGCGCAACCTGAACAGCGCGGCGCTGGGTGCTTATCTTCTCAGCCGCGACCAGCACTCATGGACGCCCATCGAAGGCAGAAGTCTTACGGAAGGCCAGATGCTGGCCGTTCGCGCGACCATGCAACAGGATATCAAAGCCATGCAGTCAGCCTTAACTGATTACGAGGCCCTGCGAAATTCCCTTAATGCTTCCGCAGAAGAAGTAGCGCTGATGGAAAAAGAGGGGTTATCTGCCATCACCCGCCCAGACCAGACTGCTCCTAACCGCCCAACCTATCCCACTGCGGCACTGGCTAGATTAAGAACGGAATCTGTTCTGGAAGATCGACTGGTCTCTGTGGAAGCGTTGAAAGCTACCTTAGCCGCAGAAACATTAAGCAAAACGGGCGACCGCCGCCAGAGCATTGCGTCATTTGCCCCACCGCCGCCATTTACGGCAGTCCAGCCTGACACTGTGGCAGCCACTGCTCAGCCGCCAACCGCACCACCGGCCATTGCGAAAGGGCAGCCCCTCGGCGAATCCATGAAGCAGCCCGAGAAGACGGCGCTGGTATTTCAAACAGAAGTCAACGCCCCGGTCCATGCCGTGCAAAAGGGCGTGGTTGTGTATGCAGGTCCGTTTCGAGGTTATGGAGATATGATAATTATTGAGCATGATAAGGGTCTTTTTTCCGTTCACTCTTATCTTGCGGCCATACAGGTTCGACAACGGCAGTCTATAGATGCCGGCACAATTGTAGGCCGCGCCGGCTATCCGCCGGAAATAGGCCGAAGTGGTATGCATTTTCAAGTGCGAAAAGGAAAAGTCCCCATCAAACCAGAAGTGTGGCTAGGTGCGGGGCAGGTTCAGAAGTTACTGACACGAAGCTGACAGGTTATCAGTGAACCCATGGACACGATAAGACCCACTGACTACTTAAACCCGCAAATTCGCCGATTCCTTAACAGGTAAAATGTTTTACAGATGAAGGTTTAGGTTTCATCGAGAATGCGGATCGCGCCGGATTTATCAAACGTACTAGTCTTATGTTGGGAGACACATTTTTGATGTTGGTCCTGCGAGTCGTATTTTTATTAAGCGCACTTTTGACGCTATCGTCTTGTCAGAAATCGGGTGAAACGCCCGTTGCCGGTACCGCAAAGGGCTCCGTTACCGGGGCTGCCAAACCAGCTGATGGGGACCGCAAAGCTTTTAGCGTCCGCACCGCTCCCGTCTCCACCCGCAGGGTTACTTATGAGCTGGAAGCCGTCGGCACTCTTATGGAAGAGAATCGTTTCGAGATTCCCGCAAGACTCGCCGGTGTGGTTAATAAGGTTAGCTTCACAGAAGGCGACGCCGTAACAACGGGACAAGAGCTTTGCAGGATAGATTACGATCGTAATCTGCTGCAGGTTCGTCAGGCAGAAAGTGTTTTGTTAGAGAAACAGGCTGCGCTTCAACGCGCAGTTGCGACCGTCTCTGACATGGAACGTGAAACGAGTACCGCGTTGGAGAACGCCCGGACAACATTGGATCTGGCCCAGGGAGAATTTAAACGCCGGTCAGATCGCGGCGCAAATGCTTTCACCAGCCCCGAAGAACGCGACCAGTTCGAGGCGAAATATCGCCAGTCACAGACTGGATACCGAGACGCCATTAACGCTGCAGGAACCCAGGTGGCTCTGGCGACGGCACAGGCACGAGAAGCCGAGGCCGCCATGGAAACAGCTCGCGGAGAAGTTGCCCTTGAAAAAGATAACCTGGAACGAAGCATCGTAAAAGCGCCCATGTCCGGAGTCATACAGGAACGCGCGATAGTCGAAGGCCAGTTTGTTGACCAGGGAAAAATGATTGCGCTTATGGTGCAGGCAGATCCGCTGCGGCTGCGTTTTACCGTCCCGGAAAGCAGGGCTTCGCGTCTGTCTAAAAACATGCGCCTGAATTTTACGGTTCCGGCGTACGCAAATCGCACCTTCACCGGCACGGTATATGACATCGGCGCCTTTGCCGACCTGGAGACCAGGGAGGTGATATGCTGGGCCCGGGTATCCAATAACGACGCTCAGCTCAAGCCGGGATTCTTTACTCATGTGGAGCTCCAGGTTGACAGCCGCGGCGAGGCCGTCGTGGTACCGCTTGCTTCAGTGTTGCCCACAGAACAGGGCATGACCGCCTATGTTATTGAAGATGGCATGGCGGTAAGGCGCGCCGTTGAAACCGGCCTGCATGTAACGGGAGATGCGGTCGAAGTGCTCAGCGGCTTGATTCCCGGCGAAATGCTGGTCGTAGAGGGTATGAACGCTCTTCAGGATGGCGTGCCGGTAAAAGTGATGCCGGCGACGTCAAGGGAAGTACAAATTCTAGACAAGGCAGTTTCGGCGACAAGGAACCAGGCCGGTAAAAAAACCGACGTGGGCGGCTGATATAATGAGTCTGGCCTCCGCATCGATTAAGCATCCGGTGTTCGCTTGGATGCTCATGTTTGCCTTTATCGTATTTGGCGGCATCGGCTTCAGCCGTCTGGGCGTCAGCCAGAATCCCGATGTGGATTTCCCCGTGGTGAACATCAACCTTACCATGGAAGGCGCCGCTCCCGAAGTTATGGAGCTGGACGTCGTCGACTTTATTGAAGATTCCATAATGGCCGTCGAAGGCGTCAAAGAAGTGTCGTCGGTCTCGCGGCAGGGCAGCGCAGAAGTGACTGTCGAGTTTACCCTTGAAACGGACGTCAACGAAGCGCTGCAGGATGTGCAGGCCCGGATCGGACAGGCAGGCCGCAATCTGCCACAAGACCTTGATCCGCCCATCGTTACGAAAACCAATCCTGAAGATCGCCCGATCATGTACATCGCCCTGCAAGGAACTCGCAGCCCCCAGGAGCTTACGGAATACGCAAAGAATGTGCTGCGCGACAAATTCCTGACAGTTGCAGGCATTGGCGAGGTTCGCCTCGGCGGATTTCTTGAACGCAATGTGCGCATTTGGCTGGACGCAGGGAAGTTACGCCAGAAAAATTTGACTGTGCAGGAAGTAACCGAGGCAATTTCCAAACAGCACGTGGAGCTGCCAGCCGGTCGGATTGATGCAGAAAACCGGATAGCCAACGTGCGGGTAGAGGGCGAGGCCCTTAACCTGAAACAGGTGGCCAATCTTCAGATTGCCGAAAACGGCAAAACGCCGGTTTATTTAAAAGACGTTGCCCTGATTGAGGACGGATTTGAAGACCGTACTCGCATCGCTCGTGCTGACGGTCTTCCAGCTCAAAGTCTGGGTATCATAAAACAGCGGGGATTCAGCGCCGTTGAGGTCGCCGACGCCGTGCGTGTGCGGGTGGCGGAAATCCAAAAGGATATGCCCGCCGGAATGCAGATTTCCGTGCGGTCAGATAACACCCGATTCATCAAGCAGGCAATTCATGATATTGAATTTGATATTATCCTGGCCGTGATCCTGACAGCGCTTATCTGCTGGCTTTTCCTTGGCTCCCTCTCATCAACGTTTAATGTCGTCCTGGCAATCCCGGTTTCCGTTTTCGGCACGTTCGCGTTCATGTATTTTGCGGGGTTTTCTCTAAACACCTTTTCGCTGCTGGCCCTGGCCCTTTGCATTGGCATCGTGGTGGATGACGCCATCATGGTACTGGAGAGCATTTACCGCCACGCCGAAGAGGGCGAAGATAAAGTGACAGCGGCGCGGCGCGGCACCGAGGAGGTTACCTCAGCCGCCTTGGCTGCCACCCTCGCAATCATCGCGATTTTTTTGCCGGTTGCCTTCATGCAGGGTATTATCGGAAAGTTCTTTTTTGAATTTGGCGTGGTGTTGTCCGTCGCTGTCGCAATTAGCCTGCTTGAAGCCCTCACCATAGCCCCTGCTCGTTGCTCGCAGTTCCTTAAGGTGGGGCATCGTGGGAATTGGCTGGAGCGCTTTGTGGGACGAACTTTTGATTCTCTGGCCCGCGCCTACAAATTCGCCCTCCGCCACGCCCTCGCCCATCGGTGGACGGTACTAATTTCAAGCGTGGTGTTTTTCGCGGTCACGGTCCTTGTTCCATTTCAGGATGTGAACGCGGCGTTTGCAAAAATACCGGGTCTCAACCAAGTGAAATTTCCTGACGCCGTGAAATCAGAAATGATGCCTAGTGTGGACACAAGCAACTTTATGATTCGCTTTACCGCGCCGGTAGGCAGCAGCATCGAATATACGGATGGCGTAATGACGAAGCTGGAAAGCATCCTCGCCGCCGAACCCGCTGTGGAAGGTCAACTGGCGATAGCGGGAACCGGCGAGATGAACTCCGGAATAATGTTCGTGTCTCTTGTGGATCCGAGTAAGCGTCCGGGTCAACAGGAAGTGATGAAACAACTTCGTGGTAAATTAAACGTCATTCCCGGGACAAGAGTCGTCCTTCAGGATCTAAGCCAGACCGCTTTCAGCGCCTCGCGAGGATATCCCATCGAATTCACCCTGAGGGGGCCGGATTGGGAAGGGCTTGCCGCACAAGCAGACAAAATAATGGCCATCATGCGCGAAAGCGGGACCGCCGTTGACATTGACAGCGATTACCGGGTGGGCCTGCCAGAGGTGAGCGTAACCCCTGATCGCGAGAAGGCAATGGCCCTGAATGTGGATGTACGTGCCATCGCCACATCTGTAAACGCCTTGGTGGGCGGACAGAGAGTCGGCAAATTTAAGGACAACGGCCGGCGTTATGACATCCGCGTTCGTCTATTGAAGAATGAGCGGACGCGTCCGGAAGACATCGGTAATCTCTACGTAAAAAACCGCGATGGCCAGCAAATCGCCTTGTCTGAGCTGGTGCAGGTCAAAGTGCAGCCGAGCCTGCAGAGTATTACACGGAAAAATCGTCAGCGCGCCATCAGCGTATACGCCAACCCGGCCCCCGGCTTCACCCAGGCGGAAGGACTAGCCGTGGTGGAACAGGCAAAAGCCGACCTCCCGGATAACTACGAAGCTGTGCTGAGCGGCGGATCCCAGGTTTACCAGGAAGCCATTGACAGCCTGATCTTCGCGATGCTGCTCGGCCTGTTCGCCGCCTATATGGTGCTAGGGTCTCAATTCAACAGTTTCATTCATCCTATTACGGTTCTTATGGCGCTGCCCTTCAGCATAACCGGGGCCTTGTTTGCCCTTTGGATAACGGGAGGCACGATTAATATCTACTCCATGATAGGCATCATCCTGCTGTTCGGCATCGTAAAGAAAAACTCGATCCTTCTGGTGGACTACACAAACCAGATGAGGGAGCGAGGCATGAACGTACGCGAAGCTCTGATGCACGCATGCCCTGTCCGTCTGCGGCCTATCCTGATGACCACCTGCGCCATGGTTGCCGGAGCAATACCTGGTGCGCTGGCGACCGGCCCTGGAAGCGAGCTGCGCGCGCCCATGTTCCTGTGCATCATCGGCGGACTGATCGTGTCGACCTTGTTGACACTCCTTGTGGTTCCCTGTTTCTACAGCGTTGTAGACGGCGGAACCCGGAAATTTAAAAGCTGGTTGGGCGCGCGAAAAGAGATGCCGGTAGTAGACTCCGAAGAAGTCATGGGGAAATAGCATCCGCTGCCGGGACACTTAAAATCAGTTGATCCTAGCCTTTAATAAAGCTCCTGTTAAACCGCATCAAAGCCCGTCTAGATCTCGATGATCAGGTCGTGCATGCGCAACTGCACAAGAAACGCATCAACGTCCTGTCTGGCCTTATCCTCATCCAAATGTGTCCACTTCTCTTGCAGTTCATGGGCGAGGTCCGCCACAGTTCGTGGGGCAGTCAATACCTGCCATAGGTGCGTACCGGCAGGATTCAGCGTGATCGCGTTACGGCTGGCCCGGTGATATATAGCCATCCGATCCCCTGCCAGCGTCGCATCCGCCATCGGAGAATGCCCGTAACGTCGCTGCTCCATCCCCTCGCTATGCAATTCCATTCTTACCTCTGATTTCACTTTTCTTGATTTTGTTTTTCATCGCGCCATTGGTGACTTTGCGTCAAACGTTTTTCATTGGCACTGAGATTGTGTATAGTAGATCATATCTGATTGATAGGATACCTAAAACCATGACGAAAAACCGAATTATTGCGCTTCTGTTTACATTAAATGCCCTTCTCATCGGCACTGTATTACTTACCAACAGCGGCTTGCTCAAACAGGATATGTTTACCCGAATCGCAGGTGCCGCTCCCGCGACCTCAACTACCTCTACAGCCGCGTCCCGCCGCACTGTTCTAGTGGATGCGGCGGAACAGATAGCTCCCAGCGTCGTCTCCGTCGGGGCTTCGCGCAGCCAGTACTATGTCAGTCCTCACGCGTCATTCTTTCGGGATTTCACCGTTTTTGAAAAGGAGAAAGAGGTGCCGTATCTAGGCAGCGGGGTCATAGTGGATTCCAGTGGTTTGGTTGTGACAAATTATCACGTGGTCGAAGACGCCAAAGATGTTTTTGTCACACTTGTGGACGGACGTAAGCTGCCAGGCAAAGTGCTGGACGCAGATGTCGCCCTGGATATTGCTCTTATAAAAGTTGAGGGAACCAATCTCCCCGCCGCAAAACTGGGCAATAGCGAAGACCTTATGGTTGGCGAATGGACCCTTGCTATGGGCAATCCATTCGGCGACGTCATTGGCAGCCCCACCCCGACGGTCACCGCGGGGGTGGTTAGCGCCATTAATCGCAATTTTCGTCCCAGCGCAAATATCCCCAGGGTTTATCTGGACATGATTCAGACTGATGCGGCCATCAACCCCGGTAATTCCGGCGGCGCACTGGTCAACGCTTCAGGCGAACTTATTGGACTTAATACGTTCATTGTGAGCCGTAGTGGCGGAGCCGAAGGAATCGGCTTTGCCATTCCAATTAACCGAATTAAAGCGGTAATGAAAGAAATAGTGGATCACGGGAAAATCCGCCCCCGCCTGGTGGATTTCGAAACAATCACTTTGAACACTCGTGTGGGCAAGATGCTGAACACAAATGCAGATAAGGGTGCCGTCGTAACTGAGGTCAATCCTGGCGGCCCTGCGGAAAAGGCAGGAATTAAGGTTGGCGATGTCATCACGACAGTTAACGGCGAAATGGTAACCGACGCGTCAAACCTGCAACTGAAGGTGTGGTATAATAAACAGGTTGGATCCAGATTCCAGTTTACTATCGATCGCTCTGGTTCGCCGGTAACTGCCGACTACGTGCTGGTGGAACCGCCCGCGGGCAATACTGACAACGAGTAGGCATTTGATCTCCTATCGCTTTTAACAACAAAATTACTACTTGGAAAACCAAAGCCGCCCCCATTTCAGGGGCGGCTGTTCCAGTTTGGTCATACGCCCACTTTACTCCTCTCGGAAGAAGTGTTCTTGCACTCGTGTTTGTTATAAACTCCATTCCTTCAACAGGCATTGAACTCCGGAGAAAAATCATGGTCCGTCACATTTTTAAACTGGCAGGAATTACTGCGACAACAATTGCAATGGTTGCCACCGCGACCGCGCAGCAACCGAATATCATCGACGATACGGACGTCGGTTTTTCCACCACCGGAACATGGACTAACGGCACTTACTCCACTGATTTCTACGGGACCGGCTATGCCCATGCCAACTCCGTCCAAAACGCTTCATCGCCGCCCACGAATGTGGCTACCTGGCAAGTGCCTATTACCGAAACGGGGTTTTACAACGTCGCGCAGCATCACACCGCCGGCCCCAACCGGGCTGTCGACGCTCCATACACCGTCGTAACGGACTACGGAGAAAACACCGTCCGCGTCGATCAGCGGATCAATGGCGGGCAGTTTAATTCTATTGGCAGTTTCCATTTCAACGCCGGGCAAACGGCGATCGTAAAACTCGGCAACAACACAATAGCGTCCAGTGTCGTTATTGCCGATGCTGTTCGTCTGACGCGCATAACCACAGAAACCGCCCATAACGAATATCGCTTTTTCTGGGTCAGCCGCTACCAGTGGCCTGATTCGAACACGGCGACCTCCCAGGCCGCCATTCGCAACCGCTTTCAAACCGCCGCAGATAACAACTTCAACGCCGTGTTTTTCCAGGTACGAGGTCAGATGGATACTTATTATCCGTCCCCTTATGAACCGTGGACTTCCGTCTACGGCTGGAGCGATCCCGGCTGGAACCCTCTCCAGTATGCCATCGATCAGGCTCATTCTCGGGACATCGAATTCCACGCCTATTTTAACACGCACACAATGACAGCCCCTGTGCCTCCGTCGGTCACGTCCCCGCAGCATATATATAATCTTCACGGCCCCGGTGCCCCCACAGGGGCTGATCGATGGGACGCCCATGACGTATTCGGAAATCCCGCCACCACCTCTGACGGCTATCGATGGTTAAGCCCCGGTGTGCCCGAGGCCAGCTTTCATACACGCCGGGAACTGATGCACCTGGTGAACAACTACGATGTCGACGGCGTCCACTTCGACCGCATTCGCACATCCCGCCAAGACGTTAGTTATGATCCCATTAGCGTCAGCAGGTTTGAGGGAGACGGCAATCCCGATGACCTTACTTACCCGGAATTTATGCGCGACCAAATCACCCGGGATCTCCGCAGAATATACGGTGCGGTTCAGGCCTCCAAACCTGATGTCAAAATATCCGCCGCACCTATCGGCATTTCAAAACGGAACAGCGACACTCAATATCAGGGCACCGGGACCCAGGCGTGGTATGTTATGAATCAGGACGCATGGGCGTGGCTGAAGGCTCATGTCATGGACTTCGTTGTGCCGCAAATCTATTGGGAAACTGACAGCCCTCATCCCCACGAGAAAATTCTGGCGGACTGGCTGGAAAACGCCGGCGGGCGCTGGATCGTGCCGGGGAGCCGCACCGCCAAAACCATTTCCGGCGACGGTCCCAAATCCCTGGCGAGCCTGCTGAGCGAATGGCAGACGTCTGTGGATCAGGGCGCGGCGGGTAAATGCTGGTGGCAGGTGGTGAGCCTGGAGGATAAACCGACCGGCGAATTTCAGAGCTATTACGAGGCGCTAAAATCCGGCCCCTACAAGAACAAGGTTAGTCCGCCCGCCATGCCCTGGAAAACGAATCCCACTACAGGATATATCACCGGCTATGTCCGCGATACGGCTGGTCAGCCGGTCGTGGACGCCAGGGTTAAAATGGAGGGTAACGACTTCACCTATCTCACCGGATGGGACGGATTTTTCAGCATTCTGGATGTGTCGCCGGGACAACACGCTTTGACAGCCACCAAATATGGCGCTGGCTCTGCTACGCAAGTTGGCATTACAGTAACAGCCGGCGATGTCGCTTCGGCAGATATAAACCTAAATCCGCGGCGGGGCTTTACAGAATTTTTCAGGACCCGATATAACCACGAAGACACTGTGCGTGTACGCGTTTTTGACCAAGACCTTTCCGGAGCATCTGTCGCACTCGTTCATGTAGTCGGCCCACAGGATTCGGCCGGTGAAACTATCGCTCTTGCTGCGGAAGGAAGCGGAAAATTTAGCGGAGAGTTTAACCTCCAAATTACTCCATATCTGCCCGGCGACGGTAAACTGCGCGGATTGCCAGGCAACATCATCACCGCGCAATATCTGGACGCTGACACCGGAACCGGATCTGGCGCTATGGCGGAAGATCGATTTGTCGTCCGGATCCCTGAAGCCATTATCTGTGAAAGTCGCAATCCTGCTGGCGGTGTATCCGCTACTCCCCTTTACAAGGAAATCACGACTCAGGGAAACTCATGGGGCAACACGCCGACCGTCGGCCCTAATAAGATCGTCATCAAAAGCATGGCTCCTGAACTGAACGGTCTTGGTGGACGCACCACCAACGGCCCTGGCGGTATCTATGAATTCCGCCCACCAGTGTCTGCTCCCGGATATTATAACGTCTATGTCACCATCCCCGGCATTGATCGCAGCAACGTTTTTGTTGCTCCAGGAACTACGGTGGAAATTACATCGGAAGCTTCCCCGATAACTCTGACGGCCGACCTCTCATCCAATAACGATGCCGTAGCAGGGAAATGGATGCTGCTCGCGGAGGATGTGCCGTTCGACGCCGGCACCGACGGAATTGTCCGGTTCATCAATAATAATACGAACGCGCCACCGACCCAACAGTTCAGTGCCGACGCCGTAAAGCTGGAATTCATTCGTCCACTAGGGGTCAACGCAGACGTAGAACATTGGCAATTATTCCAATAGGCGTTCTCGCAAAAAAGTATAACGAGTTTCGAATCAGGCATACGCATCCGGGGGCAACTACTATAAGACATTGCTGGACGCACAATTTCGCGCAATCGACAACCAAAGATCCGCTACCTTGTAACTCTTTAGATATAAGTCATCGGCATTTAAAATTGATATTTTTAAAAATAGCTGTTGACCATTTACACTCGGGGTTGCCTAAGAGTTATTCAACATCCGGTTAGTTGACTGATCTTATTAGTAGCAATGCAAGTTGGTTTTACTGGCCGGGAATTCGCTAACATTGTCGCTCTGAGTAAAGCTTATAGTTTTGCAATGGCCGCATTTATTAGTTGTAGCATTAACGGTTTTTTTATGATGTTTTCACACGCCCTTTGCTTGCTTAGGGATGTACCCGTAATTTTATCTTTGAAGTAACGGAGGATAATTTAAGACCCGGAACCTCACCATGCAAGGCAGGTTTACCCCGTTAAAGGGATTCCCCTGGTTTTACCCTGTACCAATACTTGTTGTTGATGTGAACGGTTTCTTGCAACGCCAGAAAAGCTTGTTTCAATTTCTCTCAACGGCGTCAGGCAAGGAGTCGAACCACCCTCGCAAAATTCTACGGCAGCCCCCGGCGCCGTCCACAAGATTGCGAAACATGTCATCCTCCAGCAACCAATTAGGGGTTATATGAAAAACGTAAGTGCAGTTTTATTGGGAGCAGTTTGCACCCTCACAGTCGGCGCAGCATCGGCCGCAACCCCGGATCTTTCAAGCTGCGACTCATGGCGTCCGGCAGCAGCAGGCAATTACGCCGCTTCCTCCCGTCCAAGCAGCTATCCTATTCAGTACGTTGTGATTCACAAAGTCCAGGGAACCGCCTCTAGCGCCGCTTCCTGGTTTCAGAACGGAGCCGCAAACGTCTCGGCTCACTTCACATTCGACAACAGCAGTGGATACTGCTACCAGTCCGTATTGGAAAAAGATATCGGCTACCACGCCGGAAACTTTACATATAACCAAAGGTCCGTAGGTATTGAACACGGCGGTTATGTGACGAGCAACGACACATCGACAGCTTGTTACAATGAAAGCGCGATTGAAACCAAAAGCTGCATCGTTTACTACGATGTAACCCACTCTCGCAGCCGCATCCTCGGTCATAATGAAGTACCCGGCGCAAACCATACGGATCCAGGGCAGTATTGGAACTGGACCTATTACATGAGCAAGTGCAACCCAACGCCTCCACCTGCCGGAGCCAATTATATCGATGACTCGCCTTCAGCTGCATCCAGCTGGGCGTCATCCACGTCCGCTGCAGATAAATACGGCGCCAGCTATTTGTGGCATTCGACAGCAGCCGTAAGTGATCCTGCATCGTGGACGATCAGCGTTCCGACCACAGGCAATTACGATATCTCTGCATGGTGGACCGCAGGCGCAAATCGCTCGGCAGCGGCTCCTTATGTACTGCCTGGTGGCGGCACTGTTACCAAAAACCAGCAGGGCAGCGGTGGGGCTTGGAATCTTCTAGGCACCAAATCGCTGGCCAGCGGCAACCAGACCACACAGCTCTCAGTATGGGCTGCCGGCGGTTACATTGTTGTAGCTGATGCAGTTAAGTACTTCGGCCCTAAGTAAATCTATCCAATCTGCTTAGTTCATTCCGATGAACTGAACATGGATTTTATTAGCGGGGGGAAGCGTCCTCAACAGCACAGAATTCGTTGGATGACGCTTCCCCTCAATTTAGAAGGAGGATTTAAGCTCTCACCAATCTCTCCCACGCGTACAAGTCTCATCTACGAGAAACACCCTGTAGTTTGTAAAAATAATCAGGTACAGCTGCCATCGCTCGTAAACAATAGCCTAACCCGGCGGCTTCCCTGAATCTGTATCGCTGCTTTACTGATGGTCATCGGTCATCGGGCGCAAAGAGCGAAACATCTTTACGAAATCCAAATGGATTTAAGGGGTTCAGAAAGAAATGAAAAAAATTGCAATCGCAATCCTCGGCGCCGCATGCGCCCTTATGGTCAGTGCCGGCTTTGCCCGTACGCCTGATCTGCCAAGCTGCGACTCATGGCGTCCAGCTCACTCTGGAAACTACACAAACTCATCCAGGCCGAGCAGCTACCCAATACAGTATGTTGTTATACATAAAGTGCAGGGCTCTGCCGCCAGTGCCGCATCGTGGTTCCAAAATGCAGCCTGCAACGCTTCCGCGCACTTCATATTTAACAACAGTTCCGGATACTGTTACCAGTCTGTGCTTGAAGAAGATGTTGCATGGCACGCCGGAAACTGGACCTACAATACGAAATCCGTGGGTATCGAGCATGGTGGTTATGTTACCAGCAACGACACCGCCACGGTCTGCTACAATGAAAGCGCTATTGAAACAAAGAGCTGCATCATCTACTACGACGTGACCAAGTCTCGCAGCCGCATTCTTGCTCACAGCGAAGTACCGGGCGCGACTCACACAGATCCAGGCCAATATTGGAACTGGACCTATTACTTTAGCAAGCTGTAATAGTATTATCAAATAGCACCGATTAAGTGATTAGCCGGAGCCTCGGCCAATCAGTAACATTGCTCTTTTAATTCTCTTTTTCAGCTGTGGGATAGTCACCGGCCCACAGCCTGAAATCACCCCTGCGGGGAGGCAACGCCTGATCGGCAACTGTAACCGGCAACTGGCTGAGCGTTGCCTCCCTCGAATTTCTCGAAAGGAGGATATTGCAAGACCCCGTCGCGCAAATCAACAACGTTAAATTTGTGCGCACACTTTGGCCTTCAAGGTCACCGAAGACTACCAGGCAGACTTTGCTACCAATGCCGCCGCCATGTCGGGGGCGACATGCGGAGCCTGTAAAATCTATCGCGGCTTTACCAGTGCCTGCCGGCGCTGCGAGGAAAGTCGCGAAACACCGGTGAAACAAAATCCAATGGATTTAAAAAGGGGTTCAACTATAATGAAGTGTTTTACTCAAGCAATACTCGGCGCAGCTTGCGTCTTACTAGCCGGCGTCGGCACAGCAGCTACGCCAGATTTATCCAGCTGTGACTCATGGCGTCCAGCTCATTCCGGGAACTACACTAATTCATCCCGTCCCAGCAGCTATCCGATCCAGTATGTCGTCATCCACAAAGTGCAAGGCTCTGCTGCCAGCGCGGCATCATGGTTTCAAAATCCCGACTGCAACGCGTCTGCGCACTTCACCTTCAATAACAGCAGCGGATACTGCTATCAGTCTGTATATGAAGCCGATGTCGCATGGCACGCAGGCAACTGGACTTATAATACTAAGTCCGTCGGTATTGAACATGGCGGCTACGTGACCAGCAATGACACAGCCACCGTGTGCTATAACGAAAGCGCTATCGAGACGAGAAGCTGCATCATTTATTACGATGTAACTCACTCGCGCAGTCGCATTGTTGGCCATAGCGAAGTACCGGGCGCGACCCATACTGATCCAGGTCAATACTGGAACTGGTCGTACTATATGAGCAAGTGCAGCACAACCCCCCCACCTGTTGCCAATAGCTATGTTGACGACACCCCTAGCGCATCTTCAAGCTGGGCGTCTTCCACGTCCGCGTCAGATAAGTACGGCGCAAGCTATCTCTGGCATTCGACTGCTGCAGTAAGTGATCCAGCGTCGTGGACCATTAGTGTTCCAACCAGCGGCAATTATGACATATCTGCGTGGTGGGCAGCAGGTGCCAACCGTTCCCCTGCAGCGCCATATGTACTGCCAGGTGGCGGAACAGTCACAAAAAACCAGCAGGCTAACGGCGGCAAATGGAACCTGCTCGGAACCAAAAGCCTAAGCAGTGGAAGCAATACCACACAATTATCGGTTTGGGCTGCCGGCGGTTACATTGTAGTAGCTGACGCAGTAAAATATTACGGTCCTAAATAACCAGCATCAGCGTTAATCGCATCTTAACGGACCGGAAACCGAACTTGGTTTCCGGTCCTTTTTTATTTTATCAAATCTCTTGCTCAAAGTATTATCCCGATTGCCATATTTGGCCGTACGTTATATAATAGTATGTTGAGCCGCGCTTGCGGTGATTGCTTATATTTTTTTCATATTTTGAGTAAGAGGCACTGATAATGTTGAACAGCTCGCGAAAGCGAATTTTGGTGGTAGACGACGAAACAGATGTCGTCGAGTTAGTGCGTGTCGTTCTTAGTACCAAAGGTTATGAGATCATTCCGACGTATAATGGGGAAGATGGGTTGAAGGCTGCGTTGACAGAGAAGCCTGATCTCATTATCACCGATCTTAAAATGCCTGGGATGAGCGGGATGGAGTTTATTAAACGCATCCGCGCGAATCCGGAAGTTGCAGGCATTCCGATACTGGTTATTTCCTCCCTGGGCTCCCAGGTTGATAAGCCGGATTCCTTCTGGACCCTTGGGCTGGGAAGTGATGACTTTCTGGCAAAGCCCTTTGATCCTTTGGGATTGCTTGGCCGGGTAGAATACCTGCTCCGAAAGGACTCGTATGTTTCGGAACGTCGAAACCCGGTTGGATCAAGCTTAGGATCCACCGCAACTCCCCCTTCGGGCATTGAAGCCAATGCAATTTTGTCATCCGATAACCCTGCGGATATCGTTAAAGCCTTTATCCTGGCCTGGAATGAGCAGGATTTTGTCGTGGAGTACGACTGCCTCGGAGAAGAAATGCTGCACGGCCTTGGAAAGAACGAGTACATACACCGCCGTATGCAAAGCTACGCCGATGACAAGGGCACCACCCGCCATCAGGTTATCGATGCGGAGACTCTGAAGACCGGCGACGCCACAGCCACTGTGGCTTGCCTGCGCGATGACACTGTTAATGGTGAGGGCGTCCGGAAAGACGAACGCTATACTCTCAAGAAAACCCCCGCCGGCTGGCGCATCGTTAACGTGCGATCAAGAGCCATGGCAGGCGTTTAAAAGCGTTACCTTAATAATTAAAGCAGATAGCCCCCGCGCCACTAAAGGCTCGGGGGCTTTTTCACGCCATGTAATTGTAGAGTTTCGAATACAAATAAGCAAAACGCTTGATAGAAAGTAGGATATCGAATTGCAGAGAGGAAAGTGGTCGGGGCGGCAGGATTCGAACCTGCGGCCTCCTGCTCCCAAGGCAGGCGCGATAACCGGGCTACGCTACGCCCCGACAACGTTTTAGCAGTCCTACTCTATTACCGTAGTGACCAGCTATTCACACAGTATCATCGTGTACGCATTTTCATATCCCAAGCTCTGGTGCCTGCGTTCCGGGGTGTTGCTTCTCGGCGTCATATAAATTTTTCAGGTAGGTCGCCGGATCCGGTAAATCGCGGGTGGACGCATCATATTTGGCGTGAAGATAGGCCGCAAGATCAATTGCAGAGGCCATCCGGGATTCTTCGTCAAAACGTTGTTCCCGCTCAACCCATGCCTGCAACAGGTAGCCGTCCTCCGAGGTGGAATACAGGCTTTCGGGGGTTTCCGACAGGTAAAGCTGCTCCGTCAATGGCGCTGCATATACCACAATGGTTCCGGCAGACCGGTCCCCCAGACGCTGACGGCTCCCCATTTGATTTATCCGATAATAAGCAAACGTGTATACTCCCAGTGCAATTTCAACGACCCGCGTCACGTTACGCACAATCAGGGACCGCGAGGAGGGTGGGCTGCCATCCAAGCTTATAACGCGTAGACCTAGCAACGCCTTTCCCGGTGATGCTCCGCGCGTAAAACTTTCGAAAAGCATCAGGTAAATAATATGCCATTCCGCAAATGCCACTGGAAAAGCCCAGCCCCAGGATGATCTTGGAAAAAGATCGGGTCTAAACGTAACTGCCAGCCACGCCATGGCTCCGAACGTTACCATCTGACTTCCAAGATCAACCAAGCCAGCCAGACACCTGGCTCCGGCACCCGCAACCTGATGAGATCTTATCATGCCGGTGTCTCGATTTTTTAAAGAAAGCGTTTGGGTAAAGTCATCCAGCGGAGACTCGGAATTTGAATTCATAAACGTTATTACCGCTGCCGCGACATGAATCATCCCCCTGATAAAAAATCCTTTGCGCAACCGCCCTATAGAAATATTGGATTGGGTCTAAAATCAGGATAATTGCAAACACGGCAACTTCGGAGACCGCATCCTATCATGGCGCATCAAACCAAAATCAAACGCCCTCACAATCGCCAGCCCGGTACTGCAACGCTACCTACTGTCAGACTCACGGATAGCGCGTCTCAATGGCTCATTCCCCTGGTCGTATTTCCCGTCACAGCACTTGTTATCTACGTGCTTACCTTTAATCCGGTTGCTGATCCCGACACCTGGTTTCACCTTGCCCTGGGAAACTGGATAGTCGATAATGGAAAGTTGCCCGGCGCCGACATCTTCAGCTACACGGCCGGCGACACGCCGGCTGTGTCCTCGGGCTGGCTGACCGCGCTGCTGATGTCTTGGCTTGACGGGCTATATCCGGAAAGCATGATGGGTCCCATTCTCATGGTTACAGCGGTGGTGGGTCTCGCCTCACTGGTCATTCTGTGGACGGCGGCCAAGTGCAAGACCCTAGTTACCACAGCACTGCTATTAATGACGGGGCTCACTTTGGCGGCGGTTCGATTCAGCCCCAGACCGGACATATGGAGCTTGTTGGGCCTGACGATTTTGCTGACACTGTTAACTGGACAATGGCGTGTTGGCAATAACTCCAGTCCGACACAAACAGTAGAGCCTCCCGCCCTCTGGCGTTTGTGGCTCCTGCCGCTTCTGATGGTGGTCTGGGCAAATCTGCATGCCGGCGTTTTGGTAGCGGTCCCTTTCCTGCTGACTTATGGGGCATGGCTGAGTTACGAGTACATCCGGACCCGCGACCCAGCTTGGATAAAGGTCATAATTCCTGTAGCAGTGGCCTGCGTTGTTTGGATGTTTAATCCATACGGAACTGGCATAGCGACTCTGGCCTGGCGAATCGCCGAAATTCCACAAGTGGGCTGGGTGATGGAATGGATGCCGTTTTTTAAATCCGGATTTCCCAACGCATGGCCTGTCGTCATCGCGGGACTGGCGCTTGCGGCAGCATTCATCTGGTTATATGTGGCAAACCGACGCGCTTTTCATCCGCTGGAGCTGATATGGCTCTTAATGCTGGTGGTTATGGCATTGATGCAACGGCGCCAGGTCGGCCTGCTGGGCCTCGGAGCAACGGTATTACTGTCCGGTCACCTTTCAGGCGCTGAGACCTGGTGGCGGACAAGGGCGCCGTGGCGGTCGATTGCGGCTATCATAGCGTTGGCGGCAACGATTGTCTGGGTGCAGATATCCGGTGAGAACGGGCGTGGCGGAGGTCTTCCAACCTTTGGAAGAAATTGCTCTCACCTCCCGTGCGCAACCGCAGATTTTCTTACGGCCAATCCTCCCCCCGCAAATATCTTTAACTCCTATAATCTGGGTGGGTATCTTCAATATAGTCTATACCCCGAAACGAAGGTGTACATTGATGGCCGCTTAGACACTTATCCGCACCAGGTATGGCTGGACATGCTGGCCGTGGAAGAAAATCGACTCTTCGTCGATGACCTGACAGCCAGATACGGAATCAAAACGTTTGTCATCGGCACAAGCGACTCCTTTGGCGATCCGCTCCACCTGGCCAGCCGTCTGGCTGCCCGACCGGACTTCGTTCTGGTCCATCTGGATGATGTGGCGGCGGTATTCGTTCACAAGTCGGCGGACGACATCGCATACGTTACTGCGATGGGTTTTCCGAACATTTCCCCGTGGAATCTTAATAAGATGAAACCGTTGCTGAATTCGCCGGAAAAATCCCAGCAACTGGTCACCGAGATGGGCCGCCTTCTGGATCAATCCGGACTGTCAGCTACCGCCGCAGCTACGGCGGCTTATATCGCATGGCAGGCGGGCGATGAAATCAGCATGCGGGAGCAATTATCCCAGGCGCAAAACCGGGCTCCCGGCAACAGGTTGTTGCGGATGGTGCAACAGCAGATTGCGAGAGGTCGAAAATAGCCTGCAACTTAACGCAACACAAGCACTCAACAAGCCGATGTATTTACATAGCATGGCTTAAATAAAAATGGCCCCGCCGAAGCGGGGCCATGTCATCTATTTTATCCAGAGAGCCGTCAATGTCCAGACCAACAGGACTGGACAATACAAGGGCTTTTGCTCTTGGGAAGCTTATTCCTGCCCAGCTGCTTCAGGCTGAACTTCCGGCTGTTGCTGACCCGGCTGTTTGCCGGCAGCATTTGCGGCGGCGCGCTCTTCCTTGGCTTTTCTCTTGGCCTCGGCCACGGCACCCCAAGTATTACGTTCCTTGATGCGGGCTGCTTTACCGCGCAGATCACGGATGTAGTAAAGCTTGGCACGACGGACCTGACCAAAGCGAACGACTTTGATGCTGTCCACCTTGGGGCTGTGAAGAGGTATGATACGCTCAATCCCGACGCCATAGTTGACTTTGCGCAGTGTGACGGTTTCGGCAATGCCGCTGCCCTTACGACGGATACAGTCGCCTTCAAAATCCTGCAGGCGCTCTTTGTCGCCTTCAACGATTTTCAGCGATATGCGAAGTCGATCTCCCGGCTTAAAAGACGGAATATCGGTACGAAGCATAGCCTTTTCGTACGCTGTAATAATGTGGCTGCTCATTTGCAGCTCCTTTTTCTATGGTTGGCAGCGGTGAAGACGGTATGTCCGTGGCTATCGGACTACGTCGCACGTACCCTGTAGCGCCAGTTGCAGCGCCGATGACTGACAAATAGTTTTAACTGAAAGCCACCGACTATTATGCCCTGGCAAATAAAGAATTCGGCACAGAAGCTGCTTTTCGCCCCATATGGCGAACCATAAGACGAAAAATCACTGCCCGGCTGTAGAACTTTTTCAGCAGAGGCTGTCTTAACAACAGCAACACTATCTTATCATGCATTATCCAGGGAGTTGACTAATTCAGTGAAAATCATCCAGGCACTTATCGTACTTTTTGCAATTGTGGGCTGCCTCGCGCTCGCTCTCGGCGGCTTTTTTGTCTATAATATGACACAAAGTGACGGCGACAATTTCCTAACCCGGCTGAAAAAATCCCGTTCAACCCAGGTTAATGCCACACAAACGACCGCACCAGTAGCTGTGAAGAATTCCGAGTTTGCATCCATTATAAATCAGTATCAGCCAACCCCGACGCCTGCGCCCGTTGTTGCTGCCCAGCAGCCCGGCGCCCCATTAGGAGCTGCACCTGTCGCGGCTGCCGTAGCCGCGCCGGCTGTAAAACCAATTAAGACGCCTAAACCCGACGAGGGAAAAATCCGCAACTGGCCTACTGGGAAAAAGCTGGTCGCTCTTACTTATGATGACGGACCGCACCAGGAATGGACTCCAAAGATGATGGAACTCCTGAAAAGTAAAAATGTTAAAGCGACCTTCTTCCTTTTAGGTCAGGAAATCAAACGTTTTCCAGAAATTGCAAAGGCCGTTGCTGATAACGGGTTTGAAGTGGGAAACCATACTCTGAACCATCCGGATTTCAACAAGGCGATAATGTCTCCAGAGAGAATCCGTGAACAACTTTCTGAGACCAACAAACTCATTGCGGAAAACGCCACACAGGAACCCGTTCGCGTGATGCGGCCGCCATACGGGAATTCTCCTTCCAAGCTCAGCCCCATCCTTCTGGAGCTGGGTTTGCAAAACGTCTGCTGGGATATTGACACTGGCGACTGGGAAAAAGGGGTGGAAGGCAAGCAGATGGCGGATAACATCATGAAGAATCTTAAAGATGGTTCTATCATCCTGATGCATGACCGTCACCAGAAAACTTATGACGCAACGCTGGAGGTTATAGACAAGATTCGCGCAGAAGGTTACGAATTTGTGACCATGAGCGAATTGCTTGGCTTTACACCGATCGGCCAGACTCCGGCGGCGCCACCCGCTGTCGCTCCTGTCGCGGCAGCAGCACCGGCACCTGCCGCAGTGGTTGATTCCACGCTGCCTGTCCCAGCTGCGGCACAGGTATCTGCACAGCCTGCCGTGGATGCCCTCGACGCCAGCAAAATAACCGTCCCTCCGCCTGCGCGGTAGTTGCTTGCTTTCCCGTTTTGTCCCGTAGACGTATTCTTTTGTGTACGCAAAGGGACAATAGAAACGCGAAAGGGAAACTGATGTTAATCCAAAAATCGAGAATGGGCGTGGCTAGTCTTGCGAGCGCGCTCGTTATCCTGCTGTCCCAAAGCGCCACTCCGGTATCCGCAGAAAACACCTCCGCCTCTGTCACCAGACCGAATATTGTCTACATTATGTCGGACGATCATGCGGCTCACGCGATTAGCGCCTATGGCAGCAAGATTAACTCAACTCCGAACATAGATCGAATTGCTCGCGAAGGCATACTGCTGGAAAACTGCTTCGCCACGAACGCGCTTTGCGCTCCCAGCCGCGCGGTCATTTTGACCGGCAAACATAGTCATCTCAATGGGGTAACCACGCATCGCAGCCCGGCCTTTGACGGGAGCCAGATCACCTACCCAAAGCTGCTGCAGAGGGCGGGCTACCAGACCGCGATAGTAGGAAAGTGGCACTTAAAAAGCGACCCCACCGGCTTTGATTACTGGAATATTCTTCCCGGCCAGGGCGCTTATTACGATCCGGCGATGATCGAAAATGGAACCCGCACTAAACGCAAGGGCTACGCGACCGATCTCATCACTGATTACAGCATAAAATTTCTAGAGCAACGGGATAAGAGCCGCCCGTTTCTACTCGTGTCCCAGCATAAAGCCCCCCATCGGCCATGGCAGCCGGACGAGAAGCACAAGGATATGTATAACGACGTAGAAATACCTCAGCCTGCAACTTTCAACGACGACTATACCAGTCGGGCAACCCCGGCCAGGCTGGCAGAGATGCGGATACTCGGCGACCTGAAAATCTCAGACGTAAAATCAACTCCCCCTGCAGAATTATCAGGTGCGGAATTAAAAAACTGGTATTATCAGCGCTACATAAAAGATTACCTTCGTTGCATCGCCTCAGTGGATGACAACGTGGGACGGCTGTTGGATTACCTGGAAAAGGGAAATCTGCTTGAGAATACCATAGTCATTTATACCTCCGACCAGGGATTCTTTCTGGGCGATCACGGATGGTATGACAAGCGGTTCATGTATGAGGAGTCTCTGCGCATGCCTTTTCTGGCGCGTTACCCTAAAGAAATTAAACCGGGAACCCGCAGCGACGCCATTATCGCTAATCTGGATTTTGCCCCCACGCTCCTCGACTTTGCCGGAGTGTCTAAACCCATAGAGATGCAGGGAAACAGCTTTCGTCAGGTGCTGGCGGGCAGCACGCCCCAGGACTGGCAGAAGACTATGTATTATCATTTCCATGAGTATCCTGACAACGACCATATGGCGGCTCGACATTACGGCATTCGCGATAATCGATACAAGCTGATCCACTATTATTTCCCCACGGACGAGTGGGAGTTTTTTGATCTGGAAAAAGATCCGAATGAACTTCGCAGCGTCTATGGCCTGCCTGAATACGAAGACCGAATTCGCGAAATGAAGAATCAACTTCGCGAGACGCGGGTGAAATACAAGGATGATATCGGGCCAGGCGTTGGTGATTGAATCATCAGCGATGACTGAACCACTTAAATTTCGGGCAGATCCATTTTTCCTCTTGCGGGAGGAGGCGTGGGTTGCCTTGCTTGTCACATGAAACGGCGTCTTAGAGTGGCATCACGACACCCGCCGGAATAAGGAAAACTTTTCCAATGAACATGAAAGATCTCGCCAAACTCCTTGGCGTTTCGCGTCAAACGGTATCGGCGGTGCTTAATGGAAAAGACTGGGTCAGCGTGGAAACCCGCGAGCGTGTAATGCAGGCGATACGCGACCATAACTACGCCCCAAACCAGCATGCCGTATCTCTGACCGGCAAAAGCTCAAAGCTGCTGGGTGTCGTTCTACGCGACATCAGCAATCCGTTTTACACCCAGATCGCCATGGGTATTGAGAGCGTCGCCCGCGCCGGCGGCTACAGTATCCTTTATCATAACACTTTCGAAAACCATGACTACGAAGTTGATGCTATCCGGTCACTCGTCTCCTTTCGCGTATCAGGGATTATTATTTCTCCTATTCAGCTTGGTGTTGACCTGTCCCATCTGGCCCACGTAACCGCGCTGGGAACTCCAATTGTTTCCATAGATAAGCTCCCCGACATAAAGTGTCACTCCATATCCTTTGCCGATCACGAAGCTGCATACAAGGCAGCATGTTATCTGACCAGCCAGGGTCACAGGGACATTGCTTTTATTAAGGGCCCCGAGTCGGCAGCTTCGGCGAAAGAGCGTCTTTCCGGTTTCCTGGAATGTGTCGAAAAACAGGGGTTAACGGTGCCCCAGGAGTGGCTGGTGGATCCTGGCACCACGGAAAAAGAACGCCATGATGCCATTTATAATTTGTTAAAAAATAAAAACAATCGGCCATCTGCAGTTTTTTGCTTTAATGATCTGCTGGCCGTAAGCGTATATAAAGCGGCTCACGAATTGAGAATTCAGATCCCCGCAGACCTGAGCGTAGTGGGATTTGATGACATTGCCATCGCATCGCTACTTGGACCGCCTCTTACCACCGTTCGCACGGATTCCTACCAGGTCGGCGTAGAAGCGGCGCGAATGATTATGTCTGATCTTAAACGCAAGGGGCCGGAAGTACATGATGTGAGCCATGCTCCTGAATTAGTAAAACGCCAAAGCGTGGCTGGAGTGGCAGTTCGCAACGCAGCCGTGGTAACAGTTTAAGTAGGAAAACAAGGCCCTGAGTCTCTCGCTTCTCCGCCCCGAACCCTGCCTTAATCGCCTTGGCCGCCGGTCTACTCCAGATCAATTTCTTCATACGGAATGGTTACGACGATCATACCGTCCCGCTCTTCCACAGGATACTTAAATAAGCTGGCACCCGCGCATGGTCCTGAGACGCACTTTCCCGTATCGGGCTCAAACAAAGCTCCATGGTTTCGACACAGCAGGTAGCGGTCGTCCCCATCCAGAAAGTCTCCATCGCCATAATCCAGCGGCAGGGGCTGGTGTCTGCACAGATTTTTGAATGCCTGCAACTGTCCCTCGTACCTGATTACCAGACCTTCGCTGGTCATGCCGGCGGCATCGATAAAATCAAACACCGCAGTTTCGCCTTCCACCAGTGTCTGATTTAGTTTTATTTCCTGATGCTGGTCCGGTTGAGACAATAGGTGTCCTGACGATATTTACCTGAAGGTATTCCTGTTGAATCTATTTGATTTGCATATTTTTTGCGAAGGTCCCAACATAACAAATCCGTTTCTGGACATGAAAGCAATAACAGCTATATGAGCAGATTGATAGTAGTATCAAATCGTTTACCCGTCACCGTCGCACAGGATGAGCAAGACAACCTGTCTTTCGCGGCAAGCTCCGGCGGATTGGCCAGCGGCATGAGCGCTTATCTTGATAAGCAGGCATCCGAAGAGGGCGTGGCATCTGATTTCATCTGGATTGGCTGGCCCGGTCAAGAGATAGATGAAAAGCATAAATCTGAGGTACGGGACCGGCTGCAGACTGATTATAGCGCCTGGCCAGTATTTTTGACCCAGGACCAGGTGACCGGCTATTACGACGGATTTTCGAACCGCACGTTATGGCCGCTCTTTCATTACTTCCATGTTTATTGCGATTTCTCCGAAGAGCTGTGGCAGAGTTACGTTGAAGTCAACCAGCGCTTTGCTGACGCCGTGGCAGAGATAGCAAACGAAGATGATACCATCTGGATTCACGATTACCAGTTGATGCTCGTACCACAGCTTCTTCGAGAAAAAATGCCAAAGGCTCGCATTGGGTTTTTCCTGCATATTCCGTTCCCGTCTCACGACGTGTTCCGGTTGCTTCCGCGTGGATGGGGTCGTCAGCTTCTTCAGGGCGTGACAGGGGCCGACCTAATCGGCTTTCACACCTATGATTACACCCATCACTTTTTGCGCGCTTTATTGCGCATACTGGGCCTTGACCACGTCATGGGCACCGTCGCCGTGGGAGACCGTGTGCTGAAGGTGGACACCTTTCCCATGGGCATTGAATATAACAAATACAACTCCGCGACGATGCTGCCGGAGGTGGCTAAAGAAAAGCAGGAACTCGCCACCGTCATGGCCGGGCGACAGGCGGTGCTTAGCGTCGACCGATTGGATTATACAAAAGGCATCATTAACCGCCTTCGCGGGTTCGAGCTCTTTCTGGAGAACAACCCCGATTGGCGGGAGAGGGTCAAACTGATTCTGATCGTGGTACCTTCTCGCGAGGCTGTGGGCGAATATGAGCTGATGAAAAATCAGATAGATGAAACCGTCGGCCGAATCAACGGCCTGTATGGAGGAGTCGGTTGGACGCCCATCGCCTACGTTTATCGGTCGGTTCCGTTTGAAAAACTGGTGGCGGCCTATGCATCTGCCGATGCGGCGTTGGTTACTCCCCTGCGCGACGGCATGAACCTGGTTGCCAAGGAATATGTGGCATGTCGGACCAACGGTCGCGGTGTTTTGATTCTAAGCGAAATGGCCGGCGCGGCCAGTGAACTGCCAGAAGCGCTGCTGATCAATCCTAACAGCACAGCAGAAATCGCAGACGCTATCAAGACGGCCCTGGAAATGCCAGAGGCTGAGCAGACCGCCCGGCTGGAGGCGATGCAGCGCCGGCTGAAACGATACGACGTTGTGCGCTGGGCGCAGGATTTCCTGCAGAGTCTCGCTAAAGTTTCCGACCCTGACCTGACCGTTCCGGCCATCCGGGTAACTTCACAGGAAACCCTTGTATTTGCTAACAAGTTTTGCTCCGCCAACAAACGCCTCGTCTTTCTCGATTACGACGGAACACTGGTTGGTTTCAGCGGCGATCCGGACTCCGTAAAACCGGGGCCCCGGGTTATCGCGGTGTTGCAACGGCTAGCCAGCGTGCCCAATACCGAAATTGTGGTCGTAAGCGGTCGCAAGCGCCAGACGCTCGAAGAGTGGGTGGGGCATTGCGATGTGAGCATAGTGGCTGAACACGGCGCGGTTATCCGACGTCTGGATAAAATATGGCATGAGAGCCCACCCCCACAAAACCGCTGGAAAGATGAATTGCGCCCAATTCTGGAAACGTATGTAGACCGGCTGCCGGGATCATTTATCGAAGAAAAACAGTATTGCCTCGTGTGGCACTTCCGCAACTCAGATCCGGAATTGGGACCGCTGCGTGCCCAGGAACTGGTGGACAGCCTGATGGCGTTTACGGGGAACCAGACGACCGTACAGGTTCTGCCCGGAAATAAGGTGGTGGAACTTCGCGACCCAAACCATAACAAGGGGGTGGTCGCTGCTCACATCGCGTTGGATTCAAGTTCGGATTTCGTAATGGCCGTTGGCGATGATGTAACGGACGAAGACATGTTTCGCAGCCTGCCGGAGGGAACGCTGACAATAAAAGTCGGGCGTCCACCCACGGCTGCTGGTTATAGGCTTACCAGTCACAATGACGTGCTGACGCTGCTGGAGGAATTGGCGGGAGCGGTCGCCGAATGCTCGTAATTAACTAGCCCTAATGGACCTTATGGATCTCATGCACGCTACCTTTTTACGCATGGGTCCATAAGGTCTGGTTTGTCGGTCCATCAACTTGGATCTGGTCAATCGCTCCCAGGTTTCTTGCCACCTATCGCAGCAGTATTTTTTCCACCCGCGAATTGCCCTCACGGTCGTAAACCCGGATGCTCAGTGTGTGTTCCGGCTGTTGTTTTTCCGGTGAAATTCTGACGCGAAAGCTTTCCTGCTGAAAATCAAAAATGCTATCCGCAGGCGTAAGAGTTCGCCATTCTTCCGCCGCGTTCAGGTTGTATTCCGCCGCCGAGATAATAGAAGTTTTGTCTGATGCAGTTGCGGTAACTTCGTACTCGTTCTCCCCTGTTCGCGTCGCATGTATGTCAGTAATGTCAGGCGGAGAATTATCTACAGTATAGATGCGACTTGTTATGCTCACTGTTGACGCGCTCGTTTCAGGATTTTCGAAACGGTCGGTGGCGTCCAGCTTAAACCTATATGTTCCATCTGGAATTGCCTCCGTGGAAAACTGATGCTTCGTGGCCGTGAGGTTCTCTTCGATCAGCTTCCACATCTCTTCATCTTCCCCTTTATAGAAAAGGTTATAGCGGAGCTTGTCGTCATTCGGGTCTTCAGCGGTCCATGAGATATTAACCTTTTGGCTGTTTTGCAGATCGGTACCCCCTGCTTGGGCGATTTTCGCCATAACCGCAGCCTGTGCCGCTCGCGCCGCAGCAGATGCGGCTTTCGCAGCTTCTTCCCCGGCCTCCTGGGCGTTGCTTCCCCCCTGAGACGAAGAGGCCTGCTGCATACGTGCGGCGGCAGCGGCAAGCGCCGCGGCCTGACCTGCGGCTGGGCTACCCGGCACTTTCGCCAGCTCAATTTTACGCAAAACGGGAGCTACGTTTTTCTGAACATAAAAAATTTGAATGCCGTCTATAAAATTTGATCCGGTTCCCTGATCAGATTCCAGCGTGATCCGGTACTGGAGGTACTGCGCTACCGGGCTCGCGATCTTTACGATCTGCTGAGCCACCGGCTCTGAATCCGTCCACGGGCTCCAGGTGCCGTCGCTAGGCTCCGGGGTGTTTCCGCTGCGGGTCTCCAGTCTGATCTGGCTGGCGGTACTGACCTCGCCATCATACATCAGGTTTCCCCACTTCACGGTGCTTTTTGCATCCAGCGCCCGGCTGGCGAACATGCCAGACACGAGGGGCGCGGAAGATTCCAATTCGTAAATTACGGCCTTGTTTGCGGTGCCGAGCATGACGCCGTTCTTTCCGGCAGTCAGCGCAATTATCATGGGCTCATCCACATCCGTCACCACGGAATAGCTGGCGTCGGTCGTGTTGACCCGGTACAATTTCCCATTTTTCCCTGCCGCCGCCAATATGCTCGAAGTCTTGTTATCGGCGATCATCTGGTGAATGGGCCCTTCGGGGGCCGCCCAAAGTCCATGCACATATCCATTTGGATGAATTTGGGCCACGATACCTTTACCATCCAGCCCGCTGCCAAAACCGCCGCTACCGGTAGTGGACTTGTCGAATACAGAGGACATCTGCACGCTGTTTGCCGCCGCATAGATGTTGCCTTCATCGTCCACTGTCAGCGACCGGATTTCGTCCTGGCTTGAGGCATACAGGATGTAACCAGTGCCTGATTCAGATATCCGCAAAACGTAGCCCTTGCCCTGGGTAGCGGCCAACAGGTTGCCGTCTTTATCAAACGCAAGCGCCATGGCGTTAGTGGCATCGCTATCATAATAAACCTCGCCGTTGCGCTCGCCTCGAATACGATAAACTTTTCCCGAAGTGCCGGTGGCCGCGTACAGCAGACCATTGCGGTCAAAGATCATGTCCCAGATATATTTTTCGCCGGTTTCGAAAAACACTTCCGGTTTGCCTTTTTCCGTCACGCGGTAAATCTTACCGCCCGGACTGGCGCCGATGAGCAGTCCGCCCTTGGGGTCAATGGCCAGAGCCGTCGCTTCCACCTCCGACAGGTCCGCCCAAACGTCCAACTTTCCATTGCTTTGCATCCGGAACACTTTGCCGCTATGTCCGGTTGCATAAAACACGCTGCCGTCAAACGCATCAACGGCCACATCCCACACGATCCCCTCGCCGGATTTTTCTTTTAATACCGCCTTGGGGCCTACCTGGAGCCTGCCGTCCGCAAGTAATTCCGTGCCGGTGGACACGCCCTTATTAAACTCGGCGAAGCTTTCATCGCGGAGAATTTCCGTCTCCACCGCCCCTGCGGGTTGTGCAGCCACAATGAACGTGGCAGAAACAGCAATGAGAAACAATTGAGAGAGAGATTGATTAAGTTTTATTAACGCGCTATTTGTCATGGGTTGTTGGGACACCCTCAGTTAGTGGTAAGTTTCGGTATGTAACCAGTCGACAACGCAGTGCTTCATTTTTTCTTTGCGTAGGGTGATGCCGTATTATCCTTTGGTAATTATGGTAGACAGCCTCAAACTTTGCAAAAATCCGGGGACATTATGAATCTTAGGGAAAAATGCGCGCTGGTGGTTGGCGCATCATCGGGCATAGGCGAGGCTCTGGCCCGGCATCTTGGGCGCGCCGGCTACCGCGTGGCCCTTGTAGCGCGTCGAGAAGACGAGCTGCGCCAGACCGCAGACCATATCAACAAAACCGCCGGAAACGAAGCAGCCTTTGTATTCCCCCATGACGTGCGCAACGTGGATGAAGTGACCGCGCTTTTTGAACGGATTTTTGAAACCCTGGGCGGGCTCTCCCACGTTTATTATGTCGCCGGAGTGATGCCGGACGTGGCGGCGGATGAGTATAATTTTGAAAAAGACCGCCTAATGGTGGAAGTGAATCTGCTGGGAACCATCGCATGGCTGAACTGCGCGGCTGATCTTTTTAACCGATTGAAGAGCGGCGTTATTGTCGGCGTGGGAAGCATAGCGGGTGATCGCGGGCGCAAGGGGCAGCCGATCTATAACACCACCAAAGGAGCACAGGCAATCTATCTTGAGTCACTGCGAAACCGACTCGCCGTTCATGATAATGTGCGGGTGGTGACGATTAAGCCGGGCTATGTAGAAACCGCCATGATGGGCGGAAAGCGAAATTTGCTCTGGATGATTTCCGCCGATGAAGCCGCAAGGCGGGTAATGCTGGCGGGCGATCGCTCTCGCGGCACTGTCTACGTGCCACGGCGCTGGCGCTTCGTTTCGTGGGTTTTGCGGGCGATGCCATCGTTTATTTTTAAACGGCTGGAAGTTTGATCGGCCACAATGACAATTGAATCCCAGTGCGAAGAACACCCGCCATCCACGCTGACCGTGGACGGGCACGCCCTGCGACTCTCGCCGGGGCACCTGGCTCGTCTGGCCGGCTGGGGCATGGCTGTTGACTGCGTCGCCCACACTTATCAACCGGAGGATGTGGCGGGGATTCGTGCGGTGTTTGACTTAGCGCGACGTGCCGGACGGCCGGTGTGTCTGCGCGGCGGCGGCAACAGCTACGGCGACGCCGCTATTTTGCAAGATGGCGTCATTCTGGATCTGACGCGCATGGATTGCGTGTTGGCCTGGGACTCGGACACGGGAATTATCGACCTGGAGCCGGGAGTGACGATTCAGAAACTATGGCGCTTCGTTATCGCGGACGGCTGGTGGCCGCCGGTGGTTTCTGGAACCATGTTTACCACCATGGGCGGCTGTGCAGCCATGAACATCCACGGCAAAAATAATTACAAGGTCGGCCCGTTTGGCGAGCACATCCTGGAATTTGAGTTCCTGACTCCAGCTGGTGATGTCACGACAGTCACGCCGGAAAGCGACCCCGAACTGTTCTACGGCGCTATCGGCGGCGCGGGGCTTCTCGGGGTATTTACGCGAATTCGCCTGCAACTGAAAAAGATATATTCGGGGCTGCTGAGCGTGGAAGCTTTCGCCACCGCCGACCTGCAAACCATGGCGGACGAGCTTGAAACGCGCACAGAAAAAATGGATTACCTTGTGGGATGGGTCGATTGTTTGGCCGATGGCCGCGCGATGGGTCGAGGCATTGTTCATGCGGCGCGATACCTTCCTCCAGGAGACCATACCCGTGCCGCAGATACGCTTAATATCAGCGCGCAGGAACTGCCGGACAAGTTGCTGGGAGTAGTCCCGAAGGCGCTGCTACACCATTTCATGTCACCATTTATTAATAACGTGGGCGTCCGCGCCATCAATGCTGCGAAGATGCATAGCGCGGCCTTGCAGCCAAGATCTTGGGTACACCATCAGAGCCACGGCGGGTTCGCGTTTTTGCTGGATTACGTGCCGGGATGGAAGCTGGCCTACAAACCGGGTAGCCTGATCCAATATCAGCCGTTTGTGCCGCGGGAGGCTGCCATTGCGGTATTTGAAGATATTTTGCGGACGAGTCAGCAGGCTGGATTCCCCCCCTATCTTGGTGTTTTCAAGAAGCACCGACCAGATGAATTTCTGCTGTCGCACGCCGTGGACGGCTACAGTCTGGCAATGGATTTTCGCGTGACGGAAGACAATCGCGAAAAGCTGTGGGCGTTGACGTCGCGCCTGGACGAGCTGGTGCTGGCCGCCGGGGGTAAGTTTTATTTCGCAAAAGACGCAACGCTGACCGCTGATAACGCCAGTCGGTTTCTCGGAGAAGAACGCCTGACCCGGCTGCGGAAATTGAAGCACAAGCTGGACCCGGAAAACATGCTCCAGACCGATCTGTCACGGCGGGTATTTGGCAAAATGGAAATCGACAAACAGTAGGACCAATTTTTTCGAGTTGGCCTTCGATAAACATTAAGTTTAGTTTGATTTTATTAGATATGGCATTGTTACTTTCATTTGGAGACTCGGCATAGGGGAGAGCTTTGGCTGGCCCTGAAAGCGTTGTCTCTTTTTTTATTGTCGCCCTGGCGCAGTTGGATTTGGTACAAAGCAAACCCCTCTGGTTTCGAAATCCTTTCCGTCACGGGACCCGTTCCCATTGAACTGGAGTTCCAAAAGCCAATCCAGGAATTCGTCTCGAAGCTCCTCCCGCACTGCTTCGTCCATGCCTAACTTTGGTAATCGGAACGCCCAGTTAACGCAGTAAATGCAAAGATCCGCCGCTTGAATAGGGTACGCCATATCCGAGGCGACAAAGAATGGCGTTGGCACTATCCATCGAGCGCGTAAGCGGCCGCTGTTGGTCTTTGTGAAGTAGCCTTCCAGTTGGCGGACAAATTTTCGATCGAGATTCTTCTCAGTGCCATCCATAACGAGCAACCCATTCTCTGCTTCACGCTCAAGCAGATAGAAGAAGCGCTCCAGAAGGAAAACCTGATCCTTGCGGAGGTACTCAGCAAATGAACCGTTAACCTTTCCGGCACCACGCGGGATAGCCGACGCAAAAAGTTGCGCATCATGTTCACGGAGCGTCTGGAAAATTCCTCGTGCCATTTCAATGCATGCCTGGCCATAGGCGCAGAACTCGGTGCGGGTCGGGGTAACATTTTGCATTCCTTTCATCAAAAATGAACGAGCATGCTTTTGACGCTCCGGGGCCGCCATCGGCGGAGCTTGGCGAGAAAACTTAAACCGCTTCTTGTTGAGAAGTGTACTGCCCTTTATTTCACTTTGGACCTCGCAAAGCGCGCAACCAAATGTAATCTGCTCCAATTGCTGCATCGCTCGCGTAAAAGCCCAAAGTTGTGAGTCCTTGATTGCGATACCCCCACGCACTTCATAGGGCATCTGCTTGTGATCATGTCCGCTTTCATCAAGAAATAGCAACCAGCCCATTACAACATATCCGAGGCGTTATCCTGTGATAACGACACCTCTGGCAGCTGCGTCTGATCGTCTTTGTTACTCCCGCAAAATTCACAGTAAGGCAACAGCGCGTGTCGCACATGCTGGCAC
Source organism: Candidatus Sumerlaeales bacterium (assembly GCA_038243585.1). Classification (GTDB taxonomy): domain Bacteria; phylum Sumerlaeota; class Sumerlaeia; order Sumerlaeales; family Sumerlaeaceae; genus JAKFFN01. The sequence goes on from JBBSQY010000019.1 coordinate 56,477, forward strand.
TGGGCGCATTCTTCATACAGCCTCTCACCGCATGACGGGCAGGAATAAGGCTCCAGCTTTGTAGTGTCAAAAGTTGTCGGAATCGCGATCATTCGCGAGGCGCTTTTACCATGGATCCCTGCCCGCTTAAGCCAGCCCCGCTGGATGGGGTAGGAGCACTGCGGACATTCCTGCTTGTCATAGGCCTCACGTATTTGTTTCATGACAAAGTTCGCCTTTGGCCGCGCGATCATGCGCAGCAGGTAAATCATGAGCGCAACGGCGACAACAATGAGGCCCAGCAAAGCGATATATTTGAAGTAGCGGGATGGAAAATACTCATAAACTACACCCATCATTTTTAGAAACAGGCTTATCCCAAACGGATAAATCAAGATTCCATAGGCGGTATTACGCTTGTTCACAAGCAGCCAGAACGCTATGAGGAAGAGCGGGAGAAGCAGGCCCAGTTGCAGCGCAGCCGCCTTAATTCGCGCCGTTTCCATCAGCGCCTCATACTTCTCCCGGGCGCTTTCCTGGAGGGGTTCCAGTCGCTTTGTAAGCGCTGAGATTTCCTGCGTCAGTTGACGCTTTTCGGCCGTCGCATTAACCAGGTCCTGGTTTAGCGCCTGATACTTATTTTGATTATCCAGGAACAATTTCTGGCTCTGGGTAATGGATTCCTTTTCCTCAGCCGAAAGCGGGATGTTTTTCGCCGTAAGCTGCTTCTGATTTTCGAGAAGCTGATCATAGTTTCACGCGTGCTGTTTGTGCTGTCGCGCAATAGCCTTTGGCTTTGTTCCAGGTCCGAAATGGTAAGAGAGACAGCGTCCTGCCGGGACGTCAAATCATCGAGGTTGTCTTCGAGTTGCTGGACGGTTTTTGTTTTTTCAACGTTCTCCCATTGTGGCATTGTTACCGCGCCGATATCTCGTAACACGAACGACCAGAACCAAAGCAACAGAAAAGTAAGCAGCGCTGCAGTAAAGTATAACAGCACCCGGTGTGACTTCGGTCCGCCGCGATGCTTTGGCGGTGCAGGATCTGCGCTCATAAATAACTTCTTTCCGTAGGTTGCAAATCTGGGACAAAATCAATTAGGGATGTCAGCTATTCGGCCGGCAGGCTTGCGAAATACTGGGCGTATTCTGGCTGGTTTCGCAGGATTGTTTCTATGACTTCACGCCGCGCCTGCGAGACTCCGCGGCTGCTTTCTTTGCTGTCATCCGGGTAGGTACGGTTGGTCAGTAGAACCATGTAGGCGCCGGTGTTCATGTCCACCCAGATCATGGTTCCGGTATAACCCGTGTGCGCGACAATACGTTTACCATCGACCGTGTTAAGCGGCGTGGCATACGGCGGCTTCGGATAAATGTCCCAGCCCAGGCCACGCACATTGGAAATTCCTTCAGGGGTCTGAATTGCGGTCATCATTTTTATGGTGGCGGGTTTATAAATTTGTTCTCCGCGGAACGACCCTCCGCCTGCCGTCATCTCGCAGAAGCGGGCCATGTCGGACGCTGTCGAAAATATTCC
>JBBSQY010000020.1:0-52762 GCA_038243585.1 Candidatus Sumerlaeales bacterium
AAATCATCCTATCCTACTTTAAGGACACCGTAGGTGAAGTCCGTCCCCTTATCACCCTCAACAGCGTAACCTTTCGTAATATAGAAACCGCCGACAACGCAACAACGGCACCGATGTAAACCGTGAATTGAATGTCAACCATGCACCCAACGCCATCTGAAGACTTGACAGCTCCCCCGCCCGGCCCCATACTTTTTTACGATGGCGACTGTGGGATTTGCGCGGGTAGCGTCGGGTTTGTGCTGCGTCATGAGCATGAGCCTTTACTGAAATTCGCGCCGCTACAGGGCCCGACCGCCGCGGCTGTGCTAAGCCAGTCTCGTCTCCCTTCGGACATCGGAAAGAATACCATCGTCCTCTACGAAAATGGCCAATACCTCATCCGATCCCGCGCGGTTCTACGCACTCTCCAACACATGGGCGGCGGATGGAAACCCATCGCCAACCTGCTCAAAATGGTCCCCACGCCCCTCGCCGATCTCGCCTACAGATCATTCGCCAGGATAAGAAAACACATTCCCGTTGGAAAAGCCTGCGCAATTCTGTCGCCTCATCAGCGCCACCGCTTCCTGCCTTGATCGCCCCCGCGTTTATTTAAGCGCGTCGTCAATCCGCCGAAGCCGGTCCAGCAGGTCTGCCAGCCGTTCAATCGGCAAGTTATTAGGTCCGTCGCTAAGCGCATTATCCGGATCATTATGGGTTTCAACAAACAGCGCATCAATGCCCGTCGCCACGGCCGCTCGCGACAGCGGCTCGATAAACTGCCGCTGGCCGCCACTGCTCGCGCCCAACCCCCCCGGCAGTTGCACGCTGTGAGTTGCGTCGAACACAACGGGATACCCAAAACCCCGCATCACAGCCAGTGAACGCATATCGCTGACAAGATTGTTATAGCCAAACGACGCCCCCCGCTCGGTCAGCAAAATATTTTCGTTCCCAACCGAGGCGATTTTGTCGCACACGTTTTTCATATCCCAGGGCGCAAGGAACTGCCCCTTCTTCACATTCACCGGCTTACCCGTGCGGGCCGCCGCCAGGATAAAATCCGTCTGACGACAAAGAAACGCCGGGATCTGCAAAATGTCGGCCACTTCGGCAACCGGCGCAATCTGATCTTCCGTGTGGATGTCCGTGACAACCGGCACGCCGAGAGTCTGTTTAACTTCCGCAAGCACGGCCAGCCCCTCATCCATTCCCGGTCCGCGATAGCTGGCCCCCGAACTGCGATTCGCTTTGTCAAAACTCGCCTTGAAAATATAATCAAAGCCCGCCGCTTTGGCGATAGCAGCGATTTTCTCACCAAGAAAAAGCGCGTGGTCGCGAGACTCAATCACGCAAGGCCCGGCGATCAGGGTAACCCCGCCGCCGCCAATATCCACGGAGTTGCCAATACGCACGGTTTTTACAGAAGGTTTACAAGTCATCATAAGAACAGCTTAAAATCCATTTCAGTTGATTACATTTATAACGGCAAACTGTCGGCCCAACATTCAAGACCGCTCAGGACTGACCGTTGAGGTTATAATAGTGCAAGTCTATCAGCTAATCCCAATCCGTATCCCGGCTCGATTTTTCCACTAGCGTCACTCTAAGAGTGCCTGTGGACGATTGTAATTCCGCATACTGCTCAGGCAGCGCTTCCAGTTGGAAAGAAAGAGAATCATCAACCGATATGCTACGTCCGGCGGCAGCTGTCATTGGGTTTTTGTAAAAATACGGAAACAAAAACCGGAAATACTCCCGCACAACTTCAAAATCGTCAATAGCCCCGTCTGCAAACAAAAGCTCAGGCAAATTAAACAACGAGTGACCCCCTGAAAAAAACCAGGTTTTTCCCTCCACCTCAGCCGGCACAAAACCCACCAGCAAATTTGCCGGTTGAGCCTCCGTACGCAGGCTGTCCCACAAGGTGTAGACGTCATAATTGCCCAGCGCCGCTTCGGAATCATCCACAGCCCAGGCCCGCGGGCCCTGGCCATTGGTTTCCGCCAGCGTCTGTAAATCCGACGCCAGAACGCAAAGTCCGCTGGCCGGAAGACAAAGCGCCCAGCCGCCACCATCTCGACACATCGCCATTCCCATCTTAAGGATGGCAATTAACTTCTCCATAGGTTTGCCCGGAGAAGTCGCGGTGCATTCAAATATGGCGTGCCCGCCGTGCATCATCAGGCGCTCCCGGATTTTCTCATCCATATCCGCCATACCGATGCTCGACACTGCCATCTCCGACGACATTTCGCCCGGATAGGAGGACAGCGTGCCCTCAATTCCCCCGGCAGCAATCAACACCGTACCCGGTCTGGCCGCCGGACGAACGCTCACAGGCACCCCCGGTTCCAGCGCCCTCATGTCCGCTTCCAGCAAGCCCACGTCCAACACGGGAGCATTTTCAAACAGCACTATGCCAACAAAATCATCCATAATAAGTTATCTCAAGCCCAGGTGCGACCCTTAGCGCATTGAAATTCCACCATCCACAATCAGTGTCGACCCCGTCACATAACGGCCCATATCACTAGCCAGGTAAATGGCAGCATTGGCGATATCCGCCGGCTCCCCAAAATGACCCAGGGGAATTTCCTTCGTCACCTGCTCCTTGATCTTCTCATCCAAGGCGTTGGTCATGTCACTGACCGTAAATCCGGGCGCGATCGCATTGACACGAATGCCGCGGGCAGCCAGTTCCCGAGCCAGGGATTTTGTAAATCCAATCAACCCGGCCTTGCTCGCTGCATAATTTGTCTGCCCCGCCTGGCCAATAATTCCAGAGACGCTGCTCACATTGATAATGCACCCGGTCCGGGCCTTCATCATGGGGCGACACACCGCCTTGCAGGTCGCATAAGCAGACTTCAGATTCGTCGCAATTACAGAGTCCCAGGCATCCTCATCCATGCGCATTAACAGCGTATCCCGTGTAATGCCGGCGTTATTAACCAGAATATCCACTTTACCAAACGCCTTAACTGCTTCGTCTATTAAACGATCGCAATCCGCCACCTTCGAAATATCCGCCTGCACGGCAATAGCTTTCCGACCCAGACCTTCGACATAATCCACAAGATCCTGACACGGCGTACTGTTATAATTAACCACGAGATCGGCGCCTGCGCGGGCAAATTCTTCGGCAATAGCACGACCAAGCCCGCGGCTGGCCCCCGTTACCACGGCCACTTTTCCTTCAAGACTAATTGTTTTCATGGCCCTGTTTCAAAGCATCAAAATGCACGAAATCAACAGGAATCGCACTGCAGTTGCGCTTACGTTTTACACGAGACTAAACTAATCCACAATCCGAAAATGCGAAAACTGGCCGAGATTGTCATACCATTTATCAGCCCCATTCAGGTCTTCCGCCAAAACTTCCGCCGCGCGAATCCCCATCAACATACTGTGATCCATGTTGTTGTGGTTAAAAAGCCCCTGCCTGCCAGTGGTGACAAGGTTCTTCACCGGACGCAGATAATCACACACGGTTTGCAGATTGTCCCTGAAATCTTTCGTGTAGAGCGGATACGTATGAGGCACCCGAAGCGCCGCCGCGTCGTTTATGTCAGCCTCGGTGAACACCCCTGTCGAAATCGCGTCGCCGATTACATGCCGGATGATCTCATCGTTCGACTTTTTCCAGATGTCAGAACTCCACCGCGCCGTTACTTCGAACACCAGCATACTTTGTCCTTCCGGTTTCATGGAAGGATCAAAATTCCCCGGTTCATAAGCGCGGTTAAACACAAGCCCCGGCTCTGGAAAATAAATCCATGAATTTCGCGTCACCTGCGGACGATTCACCATCACAGCCACAAGAATCAGCCCGATAAACTCCATCCTGTCCGCTGCAGCCATGGCAGCAGACGGATCACCCGTAGACAATTCTCCGCTGGTTACCATCTCTGCCAGATCCGTCACGGGCACCGTCGATATCACCGCATCAACAGGAACCGGCGGCGTGCAGGCGTGAGTAACAATGTGACTCACGCGCCCAGATGCCCCAGCCAACCCCGTCACGATACAATCTGTGATAATCACTCCGCCAGCATCTTCCACTTTCGCCCGCAGGTTCTCCACCAGCCCCTGCACCCCACCCTTGATATACGAAAAACTTTTCAAAGAAGTCGGCCGCGCCGGCTCCTTCTTACCCCGGCTAAACCACTGACTCATTAGCTTGCTCGCGTTGCCCGCGCTCACCCGCACCCGGGCCACTTCTTCGCTCAGCTCCGCCGGCTTGATCTTCCAAACCTTCTCCGTATATGGGCCAATGATCATATTATACACACCCCGGCCAAACGCCCGGATCATTGCCTCTTCATAATCCGCCGCCGTGACACCCGTCAACGCCCGCGCTTTGCCCTGGGCCATCCCCGCCGCCAGTTCCGCCATTTTCACGGGACCCATATTCCGCAGCAGTTCCGTGGCCCGAATCGGATACTGATAAAAATGCCCATTCAAGAGAAGCTCGCTCTCCCGTTGGACCGTCAGCATCTGCTCCTGGTTGATCAGCTCCGGCAACAGCGCCTGAATCTCCGGCAGCTCCGTAAACACCCGGTGTGGCCCCAGGTCCGCCGTAAACGTGCCCAGCTTCCACGCCGATGCCAGCCCGCCCGGTTTCTCCCCTTCTTCCAGAAGAGTGATCTGCCAATCCGGATGCAGCTGCAACAAGCGGTAAGCCGCAGCTAACCCCGCTACTCCGGCACCAAGTATTGCAATATGCGGCGGGTGGTCAGTCAACTTCAACGACCCGCAAAAGATTAGTCGTGCCCGGCTGATGCAATGGCAAGCCCGCGATAACCACAACAACCTCTCCGGAGTGCAGCATTCCACGTTCCCGGAACAGGCTGATCGCTTTGCGAATCTGAACCTCCGCGCCCTGGCGTCGCTCTACCTCCACGTCCACCGCGCCCTCACGGGCCAGCGCCGTAACCCCCCACGAAAGACAAAGCTGCTGAGCCGTTCGCACCACCGGGCAATATGCCAGAATTCCCATCTCAGAGTGATAACGAGCCACCCGTCGCACGGTGCTGCCCCCCTGCGTGAGACATAGGATTTTCTTCGCTTTCACGTCGTTCGCGATCAACGCCGCCGAAGTCGTCATGGAATCCTGAATCGCGCTGTTTTCGTTTATGTGGCGATGGCTCAGCCAACGCTTATAGTTAAAATGGGTTTCCGTTTCTGCGGCGATCTTGTTCATGATGTGGATCGACTCCAGCGGATATTTCCCCACCGCCGTCTCCCCGCTCAACATCACCGCGTCCGTTCCGTCCATGATTGCGTTCGCCACATCGGTTACTTCCGCACGTGTCGGGCGAGCGGATCGAATCATGGAATCCAGCATCTGCGTCGCCGTAATCACAGGCTTGCCCAGACGATTACACATCCGAACAACCTGTTTCTGAACGTGAGGCACCTTTTCCAGCGGTATCTCTACCCCAAGGTCCCCACGAGCCACCATCGCTCCGTCAGACACCTGCAAAATCTCTTCAATATTGGCAACCGCTTCGCTTTTTTCAATCTTGGAAATAAGCGGCAGACTACCCCCCAGGCTTTCCATAAACGCTCGCGCCTGGCGAACGTCATCCGCCGTCCGCACGAAACTAATGGCAAACATGTCGACGTCATTTTCCAGACCCCACTCAATATCCGCGCGATCCTTATCCGTTATGGCCGACAAATTAAGGTAGGTACTAGGAAGATTAAAACCTTTGCGGCTGCTGAGCAAACCGCCGCGCACAACCCGACATCGCACCAGGTTACCTTCAATTTCAATAATTTCCCACTCAAGCAGTCCGTCATCCAGCAGAACCTGCTGACCAACTTTCACATCCTGAGCAAGCTTCTTGTAGCTGACACTCAGCAGCTCCGACGTGCCATCCACCTCATCCGGAGTCAACGTAATTACATGACCGGCTTCAAGCGCCAACGGTCCCTCCGGAATATTTCCCACCCGGATTTTTGGTCCCGAGATATCGCAAAGGATCCCCGCCGGACGCCCAGCCTTAAGACTGGCGGACCGAATTGCCCTCACCACTGCGGAATGGACTGAATGCTCGCCATGACTCATGTTCAGGCGAAAAACATCCACCCCGGCCTCAAATAGCTTCTCAATCATTTCCGGCGATTCAGTGGCCGGACCGATTGTGGCCACCACCTTTGTAAACACGTTATGCATCCAAGTCCCTTTGTCGTTGTTCAGGCCAATACAGTCAAGGCCGGTTTAATTTGCATTTGCTTTCCGGGGGCAATGCCGCTTTGGGCGACGACAGAACAATTTTGCCATTGACCCACACGCCGAGATTGCCGCCGCCTCGAGTTCCCTTCATTTAAAAAGCTTCAGGAAATCATCCGGTACGTCTTTCGTCCGCCGACGCCCCACCAGTTCCAATTCCAGAGCGGAAAGAATCCGAAAGATGGTATCCAGCTGAGTATTGGTGTCCCCCGACTCCACGCTGGAAATAGTGACCTGCCGTCGACGTTCGCGCCGCAGCGCCGCAGCGCCGCCCCCAGCTGTTTTGACAACCGCGTCAAAGTTTCCATCAGACCACCCAAAAAAATCCATTCATACGCAATAACGTATATTCGCTTATTATACGCAGAGGCGCATAATTTATAATAAGACCAGCAGTGCCTCACATCCCATATTGGGCCCCTTAATCACTGTCGAACAATCCGGAAAAACCTTTCATAATGAAGCCCGTGGCACAATAACGGCTAAACTTATGCCGCATGAAGAAAACGCACCGCCGTATAGGCTATCACGCTTCCCACGAGCAAATCCCGCCAGGGCAGCTTCTGGAATATGTTATTGCAGCCGAATCCGCTGGCTTTCAGGCCGCGATGTGCTCCGACCATCTTTTCCCATGGAGTCAAACCCAAGGCCACAGCGGCTTTGCATGGTCCTGGCTTGGTGCCGCGCTCCAGGCGACGTCCCTTTCATTCGGGGTTGTAAACGCTCCGGGATATCGCTATAACCCCGTCATTATTGCCCAGGCTGCGGCGACTCTGTCAGAGATGTTTCCTGAGCGTTTCTGGATCGCAGTCGGCAGCGGCGAGGCAATGAATGAACATATAACCGGCGAAGCTTGGCCCACCAAAGACCTTCGCAACGCACGACTTCGCGAGTGTGTAGATGTCATGCGTGCGCTCTGGGCAGGCGAACGGGTTACCCATAGAGGACTGATAACCGTCCTCGAGGCCCAGGTGTATAGCCTGCCTCAACAGCCACCATTGGTGGTCGGTGCCGCTATTACCGAAAAGACGGCCCGTTGGATGGGAGAATGGGCCGACGCCCTCATCACCGCCGGCCAGCCCCGCGAAACCCTGAAGCGCGTTATCGGTGCCTTCCGCGAAAACGGCGGAGAATCAAAGCCGATTATACTCCAGCAAAAAATATCCTACGCTGCGGATGAAGCCCTGGCCCTCCGCGAGGCCCACGAGCAATGGCGCACCAATATCTTCAGCAGCGGCCCTCTGTCCGATATGCGACTGCCCGAGCAGTTTGAAGCCGTCGGCGAGTTCGTCACTCCGGACCAGATAGCCGAAAAAGTCCGCATTTCATCAAATTTGGAACAGCACGCTGACTGGATCATGCAGGATTTCGAGCTTGGATTCACCGACATCTACCTCCACAACGTAAACTTGCAACAGACCGCGTTTATCGAGGCTTTTGGCGAGCACGTGCTTCCAAAAGTAAAACGCGAATTAGAATCTCAGGAGCAATAATGTCAAATCTCTGGTACAAAGACGCAATCATCTATAGCATGGATGTGGAAAATTTCTACGACAGCAATGGCGACGGTATAGGGGATTTCCAGGGACTGAAAAAGCAGCTTCCCTACATCGCCGGAATGGGGTTCAACTGCATCTGGCTCATGCCATTTTTCCCAACTCCAAACCGAGACGATGGCTACGACGTAATGGACTATTTCACCGTCGACCCCCGCTATGGGACGCTGGGTGATTTTGTAGATTTCATGCACGCTGCCAAGGAGCTTGGCATTCGCGTTATCACCGATCTTGTGGTCAACCACACCTCAGACCAGCATCCCTGGTTCCAGGCGGCCAGGAAAGACAAAAAGTCACCTTACCGCGACTACTATATGTGGTCAACCAACAAGCCTGACAATGCAGACGAGGGCATGGTGTTTCCAGGCGTTCAGAAAACCACATGGACCTATGATCGAACCGCAAAGGCCTACTATTTTCATCGGTTCTACGAACATCAGCCCGACCTCAATATGGAGAATCCGAAGGTCCGCGAAGAAATATGCCGTGTCATCGGGTTCTGGCTTGAGCTGGGAGTATCCGGTTTCCGAGTCGATGCCGCTCCTTTCATTTTGGAATCAAAAACTCTGACCGACGGCGTTGCTGATCCGTTCAGCTACTTTAAAGAGTTCCGGGAATACATGGTCTGGCGTCGTGGAGACGCTATTATGTTAGCCGAGGCTAATGTTGCGATGGACAAAATCGGCAACTACTTTGGCCAGGGCGACCTGATGCAGATGCTGTTCAATTTCATCTTGAACCAGCACCTGTTTCTTGCACTCGCGCGAGAAAATGCACAGACGCTGCTCGAGGCGATCCACCTGCCTCCGCCAATCTACCATACCTGCCAATGGGCTAACTTCCTGCGCAACCACGACGAACTCGACCTCGGCCGCCTGAGCGATGCGCAACGCAAGGAAGTCTACCAGGCTTTTGGACCAAAAAAAACGATGCAGCTTTACGATCGTGGCATTCGTCGCCGTCTGGCTCCCATGCTCGACGGTGATCCGGCGCGCCTGCGCTTAGCTTACAGCCTGCTCCTAACAACGCCTGGCACTCCAGTCATATATTATGGCGATGAACTCGGTATGGGCGAAGACCTGAGCTTGAAAGAACGCGACAGCGTTCGCACGGTGATGCAGTGGTCGGCCGATCGCCACGCTGGGTTTTCCACTTACGAAAAGGATAAGTTGCCGCAGGATCTGATCGACGATGGCCCGTTTCGATACCAGATCGTTAACGTCGAAAGCGCGCAGCGCCAGCCAGACTCACTCCTCAACTGGATGGAACACGCCATCCGAGTGCGGCGCGAGTGTCCGGAATTCGGCAACGGAACCTGGACCGCAGTGGAAACCTCGAATGTGGCGGCATTCGCCGTGTGCTGTTCCTCAAAAGCGGGAACCATCGTAACGGTGCATAACCTCTCCAGAAAGCCGGCGAAAGTAAAACTGGACCTGAGCGATGTTCCGTTTGAGTCGTTGACGGATTTGCTAACAGATGGACCCTACAAGCCAATTTCCAAAAAGCCAAACGAGTTCACCCTTAACCCCAGCGGCTACCGCTGGATCAGGCTCCACCCTGAAAGATAGAGATGGCTCGCCGAGCTGTCCGCTTCAGATCATCTCACAAGGTAGGGATGGCTCGCCGAGCCGTCCGCTTCAGATCATCTCGCAAGGTAGGGATGGCTCGCCGAGCCGTCCGAACTCGCCGAACCGTCCGCAGCATTTAACCTATATCGGAACTAATGATAAAGTACCCAATCAGCTACGCCTGACGGCAGATCAGACACGCTTGAGATCATCTGCACCGGGTCATGATCACTTTCGACGTTAAGGCCCGTCATTTCGTTTATGGAAACGAACTCTGCGATCGATGCCTTATAATAGAAACCATCAATACCGACCCCCTTGGATGCAAGGCTGTTGGCGGACCGGATTCCATGCGGGTCATTGTTCACCGTAAAATTCCAGTCGCCACCTATCACTACCGGGTAAGGAGTTACATCCATAAATGTTTTCAGGTTATCAGCCATAATTGGCTGAAGGTAGGCTATCCTCTGAGGGGGCATATGAAGGGACATCACGCGAAGGATACGGCCGTTAGTCAGCTTCACATCTGCCCATGCAATATATCGGTCCAGCATATCCTCCCCGTTTCGGCCGACACCAAATCGAAGACCTGTGGCAAGCAACTCCGTCATAATGGAATTCCTTATGGCAAGGGCGGAGCCGCGTTTCGCATCCCCTTGGTTGACCACCTGATAAACGGTCCAATCAGAGTCCATGAAATTGTCAATGGTAACATTTTTGGCTTCCTGGAACATGATAATGTCGGAACGAGGTTCAATCTTCGCGATGTCCGCCTCGACCTTCGCACTGCTGTTGGAGAAATCCACGTTGAAAGTAACAAACCTTACATTTAGGGGTGCCGCAAACAGGTCACCGGTCAGTAGAAAGCAGAGAATTGCTGACGTAAGAATTCCTTTGCCTGTGGCTCCTAAAAGTGCGATCATAGACTCGGCTTTCATTGTGGCCCTCCTTGAGCAAAATACATTACAGCATTAACACCTGCGATTGGAAATAACCGAAATCTTCGTTTTAATTTAAGCGTCGATTCTACTTCTGCGTCAACGTTGCCGTGACAGGCAGATGATCTGAAGGCCAGCGATTATCAATTTTATCCTCAGGGATTTTGGCGGCGTTGACTTCCCAGCTGTCATCTATGAAAATATAATCGATCTTATTGGAATGACGCTTTTCCTGGAAAGCGTTTGTGGTGCCGACGTTGGTTTCGTCGGGGTGCAGGACACGGAAAGAATCACGGTAGCCGGCTGTGCGAATCGTACTGATGGCAGGATTTTGCTCGGCGGCGTTAAAGTCGCCAGTGATAATAACCGCTTCTTTTGGCTGCATGTGCCGGATACGATCAATTATGAGAGCGACACTTTTAGTGCGGCTGGGCTGAGAAATGTGATCCAGGTGGGTGTTAAAAAAATAGAAATATTTCCTGGTCTTTAGGTCATAAAAGTGTGCCCACGTGCAGACGCGGTAGGGGATGTTGCCCCAGTGGGTGGTGCCTGGAGTATCGGGAGTGTCGGACAACCAGAAGGTGTCAGACCGAAGAAGCTGGAGGCGTGCGGTGCGGTATAAGATGGCGGAGAGTTCACCGTCAGTGCGTCCATCTTTTCGTCCGGAGCCAACGACGACGTAACCCGGCATGGATGTCTGCAAATCGGCGACCTGAAAGTTGTCGGCTTCCTGCAGACCGATGACGTCAGGGTTGTATTTTTTAATGATCTGGAGAGTGCGGGGATGACGGACGGCCCATGCGTCAAGACCGTCACGGGCCTTTCCGGTCCGGATGTTATAAGTCATGACTTCGAGAGGAGTCGAGGTTTGCGCGGAGGCAGTGGTGACCTCAGCGGCCTGACCGACGGCTGCTGAATCGAAAGGGCTGACAGCCAGGGTGAGTAGGCTGAGGAGCAGGTGGAAAATGTTCATGGCGGAGAAAGTTCCTTAAAAAAATTGAGGTTAGTGTTTCGGTTTTAAAGCGGGCAGATGCGAGTCGTTTTGCCCCTCTATGGGATTACCTGTTCAGGGCCCTTGATAGTCTTTAGGGCGTTAGCCAGCAGCGCGGGATAGGTGGATTGAAATCGGTTGTCGCCAATGGTATTCAGGTGACCGGGGTCGCCGAAATGGTCCAGGGGATAAACGGGGTGGAGCGGTTCGATGACGTGAAGGTTACCGAATTTCTGATCCCAGTGAGCGAGAAGAGCGCGATGCGCGTCGTGAATTCCGAGGCGGTTGAAGCGCTCATGATAGGGCGGTGGCGCTGGAGAACCCAACACATAGAGGGCTATGCCGGCGGCGGAGGCGCGAGAAACAAATCGCTCAAACGATTCGGCCTGGGCGTGGTTTTTGTAAATCGCGTACGGTCGTTCCACCGTTTCAAGCGCGAGAACTTCGGCTTCGGTTATCTGGCGATTGCGATGCATCAGAAACGCGCCCGTGTCGCGGAAACTGGTCGTCATGCGCTGATAATCTTTGGTTGCTTTCGGCCAGCCGCGGCCACGCGCCAGATCGCGGAGGGCGTCCCAGGCGGCGCTCCGATATGCGGTGGAGGGAGGCTGAAGCGCCCACACGAGGCGCTGCCACAGCAGGCCGGGCCGGCGCTGGCGGGCGGCGAGGGTGATGAGATCACGAACCGGGAGCGCGATGAAAGCGCGGGATCGGTGCGCGTCCACACCCGCGAGAGAGTTCTCGCTGGCGGGAACGCCGATAATTTCCGGACGGCCATTGATGATGATGGCGCGGGGAGCGGGCCGGTGCCGTAGATAGTTTGCCAGCATGGTCTCAAAAGCTTCCATTCCGAAAAACGGCCACGAGTAATTCGTGATGCGATGCTCGCCACCTAGTGCATCAGATATGGCGTCGGGGCGGAGCGAGAATAGCTTGCTGTCGCCAAAGATTGCGATGTCGTCGGCGGGGGCAGATGAGTCTTCCATCAGTGCGCGCTTGGCGAGCAGGTTGGCCTCGATACCATCCACCAAACGATGGCGGTTGGTGTGAAAAAAGATTTCAAGCGAAAGAACCAGGACGACCCCAAAAATGGCGGCGACCGGTAGACGAGGCGCGGCGAAGCCCCGGACAATTGTGCCCGGGATGGAGTTCCGAGGTATTGTCTTCAGCCTGTCACTCCTGACCCTTCAGGTGTTTATCGAAAAACTTAATCACGACGGGACGAAGATCGTTGGGGAGCCGGCGATCTCCAAGAGTAAACGCGTGACCGATGCCGGGAACAATCATGAGCTCGTGTTCAACGCCGGCCTTCTTCAGACTGGCGGCGAGCTCGCTCGACTGATCGCGGTCCACGGTGGTGTCGGCAACTCCGTGAATGATAAGAGTGGGCGGGCTGGCAGCGCTGACGTGGGTGATTGGAGAAGCGAGTTTCCACTTCTCTGGTGCGTGTTCACGGGATTCCGGAAACAGCGCGTGGCTGGTACGAAGGTCGCCGTTGGGCTTGCCGGTCTTGTCGGCACCTTGGCGGGTAAGGAGATTGGAAATTCCGTAGAGATCCAGACAGGCGGATACCTTATCTGATACGCCGGGATAAAGAGAGCCGGCCTGAAATTCGGGATGGTCGCCGGTATAAGCCACCATAAGGGCGAGGTGACCGCCGGCCGAACCGCCCATTACGCCGATCCGGTCAGGGTCAATTTGAAGTTCTTCGGCATGAGCGCGCACCCATCGAACGGCGTTCTTGCAGTCTTGGATATTGGTGGGCCAGGCGTTGCCGCGATCTTTATAGTATTCAACGCTTACCGCGACATAACCGGCACGGACAAATGCGACACCAGCCTGAAGCTCGCGAGCAGCGTCTTTTTTGCCGCCAACCCAGCCGCCGCCGTGAATCATGACAATGACGGGCAACGGCTTGGCGGAGTTACGAGACGTAGGTAAATAGACATCAAGTTTCTCGTCTCGTCCGGGAGGGAGATAGGAAATATTCGGACGAAATTTGACGCCGTCAATGCGCCCGGAGACCAGCGCGGAAGAGGTGATCTTTTCCTCTGTACCCGTGGTTTCACCGGCCGGTGGCTTTGCGTTAATTGCAGCTTTTGGGGCTTTTTTTACTGATTTAGTTGTCGTGGCCATCGGAACCGACGGGGTGGCTAAGAATACTAGCGCAAAAGCAGCAGTGATAGACTGAACTAAAATGGATTTTGAAGGCATTGATTTACGAGACCTGACTTTCAATCGTTATGATTAGCGCAATTTCACTGGACAAAACTCTGATACGCGCGTTCAGCAAATAGTAAACTTGCGAACCGAACACACATGACGCTTACCGCGCAAAACCCTGCTTTTTCAGCCAGGCTTCGCAGGCGGAAGTCCAAGGGTGGCGACGACTTGGGTCCCACTCCTTACCAGAACCGAGACCCATCCCGTGACGGCCGCTGGGATAGACGTGCAGTTCGAAAGGCACATCGGCTTCAGCCAGCGCAGTGGAAAACATGAGACTGTTTTCGACCTTTACGACAGAGTCATCGGCCGTATGGAACAGAAAAACAGGAGGGGTCGCGGAAGTGACCTGGCTTTCGTTGGATAGGAGTTGGATGAGATCTACAGGCGGAGCGTCTCCGAGCAGATTCCGGATTGAGCCAGTGTGGGCGGCTTTTCCGGTTGCGGTAATAACCGGGTAACAAAGGACGCCAAGATCGGGGTTGCTAGTTTGGCGCTCGATGGTGTCGGTGGATTGGGGATCGCCGGAGTCAAAGTGAGTTAGCAATGTGGACGCGAGATGCCCGCCCGCAGAAGAGCCAATAATCCCCACGCGAGCAGGATCAATCTTCCATTCATTTGCGTTTGCCCGAACGATTCGCATCGCCTGCGCCGCATCATTAAGCATAGCCGGATGGCGGTAGCCAGACGACCCGAGGCGGTACTTCAGCACAAAAGCGCTTATCCCCATTTCATTGAACCAGCGGGCGTAATCCGCACCTTCATGGGGAGCAAGAGCACCGTAACCGCCGCCCGGACAAATCACCATCGCAGCACCAGTACCAATATCCTCTGGGGCAAGCCACGCGGTAAGAGTGGGGATATCCACATCCCGAGATCCCATAGCTCCAGGTGCCCCTTCCTGCCATAGAACCATCGCCGGAGCAGGAGGCGAAGCCGTAGCGGAAGTTGCTTCCACCGCCAGGGCAACGGCACCGCCGGCAAAAATAGTAAGCGCTAAAATACTCAGCCGCATCATCATTGATCGTCCAGCTTTCTATTTGCTTTCGAAAAAAGATTACGTTGGCGAATCATCGACTCCGGTTTTCTTTGTACCACTTCACCGTGTCACGCAGGCCCGTCTCAAATACGATATTGGGACTCCAGCCGAGCTCTTCCTTTGCCAGAGAAAAATCCATGGCATAGCGACGGTCGTGGCCTTTACGATCCTCAACATGGCGTATCAGGCGATCTGGCTTGCCGGTGAATTCGAGTATCAGGCGCACCACTTCCAGGTTCGGCTTTTCGCTGTCGCCCCCCAGGTTGTAGACAGCTCCGCTGCGACCCTTGATTGCGGCGGTCCAGACTCCCCGGCTATGGTCTTCCACGTGGATCCAGTCGCGCACATAAAGACCATCGCCATACACAGGGATATCGACGTTATCCAAGGCGTTCAGGATGGTCAGCGGGATCAGCTTTTCCGGGTATTGATGAGGGCCGTAATTGTTTGAGCAGCGAGTGATGACAGTGTTCATTTTGTGCGTATGATACGCGGCCATAACAAGGTGATCAGCAGCGGCCTTGCTGGCGCTGTAAGGACTGCGGGGCGACAGCGGTGTCGTTTCAGTGAAAGCACCGTAAGGGCCGAGGGAACCGTAAACTTCATCGGTGCCAACCTGCACGAAACGCGCAACGCCAGCGCGGCGGGCAGCGTCCAGCAGGACCTGGGTGCCGACCACGTTGGTCCGAAGAAACTCCGACGCGTCCTCGATGCTTCGATCGACATGGCTTTCTGCCGCCAGATTAATCAACAGGTCGAAACTGCCATCCACCAGGTCGTTTACCAAAGCTGGATCGGCAATGTCTCCTTTTACGAACGTATAGCGAGGGTCGTCCTGAACCTCACGCAAATTTTCCGGGTTGCCAGCGTAAGTAAGCAGGTCAAGGTTCACAATTTCAAGATCAGCATTTTCGCGCAGGCCCTGCCGGATTAATTCCGATCCAATAAACCCGCACCCTCCTGTAACCAGGCATTTCATTCTTACTGTTCCTTTCCAGCAATGGCGGACCACTGGCTAATAGCAGTTTTGAAATTTCGGAAACCAAATCATCTGATAGTAACCATAACGGTGCCGAGCAATTGTTAAATCTAGCAAAATGCGATCATACCGGGGAAGACGAAATAACTATGGAATCGTGGTCCGACACCTTTTATCTCAAAAACAACCCGATGATCCTGCAGTTCATCGCAGACAGCCACGGTCTGAAAACCTGCCAATATGCGCCGACTTGGCCAGATGATGCGGCACCCCCTACGACAGACATTGCCAATGATCACCTGCGCGAAGGCACCGCCGCAGTTCGCCACTATCTGGAAGGAACCCAGCGAGACCTGGACGCATATCTGGCTCCCGACGGAACTCCCTTCCAGCGCGCCGTATGGGACGCCACCCGGGGCATACCCTACGGCGAGGTGCGCAGCTACGCCTGGGTAGCCAGGCAGATTGGTAACCCAAAAGGCGTTCGAGCTGTGGCGCAGGCGCTGGGCGCAAACCCGCTGTTACTGTTCGTCCCGTGCCACCGCGTAGTTCGGAGCAACGGCGACCTGGGTGGCTTCGGATGCGGCCTGGATATCAAGCTGCGCCTGTTGTCGTTAGAGGGCATTCCAGATGCAGCCGCGCTTAAGCTGGCCGGAGCCCTGCTTTAGTCGCTACTCCAAGACCTCACCGCCGCTTGCGATATTTTCCTTGGTATAGACTTTGGACTTCAGCGTGACAGTCTTCGGGATTTCCTCCCCGTTCAAAACTTTCAGCGCCGAATCAATGGCTTCCTGACCGCCCGTTGGGTACTCGAATGTTGCATCCAGAACCCCCTGCTTCACATAAGCCTGTCCTTCCTGTGGAAGGCCATCGATACCCACGAACTTCATCTGCCCTTCGCGTCCGGCAGCCTTCGCCGCCATCCACGCGCCATGGGCGCCAGGGTCATTATGGGCAAACACCAGGTCAATTTCAGGAAAACGCGCCAGGGCCGATTCCATTTCCTTGCGCGCGTCCGGCTCCAGCCAGTTCATGTCCGCCTCAAAAATAACCTCAATTTCAGAGCCGGCGATTCCTTCGCGGAACCCTGCATGGCGATCCTGTCCCGGCGTGCTAGTCATCAGGCCTTTAAGTTCGACAACTTTACCTTTCCCACCAAGAATCTTTTTTACGTGCTCGCCCGCCGCCTTACCGATCTTCTTATTATCCGCACCAATAAACTGGGTAAACTTATCACCTGTCACCGCTCGATCCAGCACAATCACGGGAATGCCCTGATCGAAAGCGGCCGCCACGGGCTGCGTCAATGGCGCTGCTTCCTTTGGCGAAATGATCAGCAGATCAACCCCCGACCGCGCAAATTCTTCCACATGCGCCCGTTGCTTCAAAGTATCATTCTGAGCGTCCTTAAACTCCACCGTCAATTCCGGATGCGCCTCAGCAGCTTTTTTGACATCTGCATTCATCTGCACGCGCCACGGTTCGCCCAGGTTGCACTGGCTCATCCCGATTACGAAGCTCGTTTTGCCGCTGGCCGACGCTGTGCCGGTCGTGGTTTCCCCGCCAGACGATGTCCCACCCGGCCGTTGATCACAGCCGCTCAGTAAAAGACCGACAGCCATGGTAGCGGTTAAAGCAAAAACGTGTTTCATAAGAGCAACTCCTGGAATGTGGTGGTGTGTCTTCATGCGTTGTTTTGTGATCTCTGAAACAAGACCGCGCCTACAATGATTGCGCCTGTCAACATGAGCCGGTTGGCTTCGCCGACGGCGTTTATGCTGAGAATTTTTTCCAGGTAGCTGATGGTAAGCGCGCCAACGATGGTAAGCCCGACCCCGCCGCGCCCGCCCATCAGGCTGGTGCCGCCGATGACCACCATGGCGATAGCCGTAAGCTCATAAGACACGCCTGCCTCCGGGTCGCCCTGCATTTCCTGAGCCGCCTGACACAGCCCCGCCAGACCCGCCAGCAGCCCGCTATAACTATACGCGAGCAGCTTAACCGCCCGAACAGGCACAGCACTCAGACGCGCCGCCTCTTCATTGCCGCCTATGGCATAAAGATACCGCCCCCACCGCAGCCGCGACAAAAGCACCCATGTAACCAGCGCCGAAATCGCAAAGAGAATGGTAACCACCGCAATGTTATTGTTAAAAAGTCCACTATTTAAAAAGTTCATGATCGCCGGAGGCTCTTCATATGAGAACGAACCATCCGTCTGCTGCACATAGGTCGAAACCTTTTCCCCGCCACTGACCCACTTCGCCATCCCCCTGGCAAACACCATCATGGCAAGTGTAGCAATAAACGGCTGCACACCAAAGCGCGCCGTAAATGTACCAGACAGAAAACCCGCGGCCATTGCTCCGGCCAGGGCTCCGGCGACCGCTGCGGCGGGTGGCCAGTCATAATGGATCGAAAGCTTAGTGAAAAGCACAGCGGATAGCGCCAGCACACTTCCCACCGCCAAATCAATGCCCCCGGTAATAATGACGACAGTCATGCCACAGGCAAGAATGCCATAAGTCGACATCTGGCGCAGCGTATCGCGATGAGTGCCCCATTTGAAAAACGTTTCGTCGGCGTTAAAGATAGAACCAATAATCATCACCAGCAAAAGTGCAAACAACGCTCGCGCAGCAGGATGGGCAAAAAACTTCTTCATGCGGACTGAGCCTCCCCGCCCATTGCAGCGGCGAGAATGTTCTCCTGCGTGGCCTCGTCGCGGCTCAACACATTCGAGATATGCCCCCGATGCATTACACAGATGCGGTCGGCCAATCCCAGCATTTCGGGCAGTTCCGTGGTGATCAATAAAATGGTAGTGCCCTGCTTTCGTATTTGAGAAATCAGCTCATAGATTTCATGCTTGGCGCCCACGTCCACCCCCCGGGTAGGTTCATCCAAAAGCAGCAAAATCGGTTTGGTTTCCAGGCATCGCGCAAGCAGCACCTTTTGCTGATTGCCGCCGCTGAGAAATCGAACCGGCTGGCGCGGACCCATACAGCGAATCCTGAGCGCCTCGATATAACCACCTGCGCAGCGGTTCTCGTCTCCGTTACTCAGCCATCCGCCGGGCGAAAATTTCGGCAGGGTCGGCAGTGTGATATTTTGCGCAACAGACATCTGGAGTATCAGGCCGCTCTCCTTCCGGTCCGCTGGCAAAAACGCTATTCGATGAGCAATGGCTTCCCGCGGCGACCGAGGCAGGCTCCTTATGGTTTCCGACAAAATAGTTCCCCGGGCGCGCCGTCCAAACGAACCGTAAAGAGCATGAAACACGTCGCTGCAACCGCTCCCCTGCAAGCCCGAAAAGCCAAGAATCTCGCCGCGCCGAACGCTGAAACCCACATCCTGAATCACCCACTGTCCCGGAAGCGTAGGCGACGCAACACTCAGGCCCGAAACCTTCATCATCTCCGGCGCGTCAGCCTCCAGCGGCGGCGGCGCGGGAATTTGCCCGGTCAGTTCGCGCCCGACAAGGTTGGTAATAAGCGCCTGCGGCGACATCTCTGCGGCTGCTGACGTGGCGACGTGGCGACCATCCCTCATCACCATAATCTGGTCGGCCACCTGGTAAATCTCACTCATTTTATGAGAGATGAAAATGATACCCGCGCCACGGGATTTCATATCCGCCATAATCTGAACCAGTTTCGCCACATCAGGGTCCGCCAGCGAACTCGTAGGCTCGTCCATTACGATCACCCGCGCATCTCGACTCGTGGCGCGGGCGATTTCAATCAGTTGCCGCACCGCTATGGGAAACGTCTCAAGGCGCCGGCTGGTGTCAATGTCACCCAGGCCAAACGGCCTCAGCAGTTCCTGCGCCCTCCGCCCCTGATCACGACGGTTCACCATACCCAATCGAGTTATTTCATGCCCCAGAAACAGGTTATCCTGCACCGACATCGCGCCAATAACGGACAGTTCCTGGTGGATAATCGCGATTCCCGCCCGCTCGGCATCCAACGGCTGGCGCAGGATTACCGGCTGTCCATCTATCAAAATAGAACCGGAATCAGGTGAATGCACCCCGCCAAGTATCTTCATCAACGTACTTTTGCCCGCGCCGTTTTCACCAGCCAGCACCAGCGTCTGCCCCGCATCAAGGTGCAGATCGATGCCGTGCAGGACGGGGATTCCGAAGAAGCCTTTAGATATGTCACTCATTTGGAGAAGCATTGGGATAAGCCCAAAAGGAAATGCGTATACGCGACTTAAACACGCAAGAAGGAAATCAGAAACGCGACAAAGCCCTATTAAGAAGTAGCATAGGCGTCCCGCCTGTGTCCATAAATCGCCCCATCAACGACAAACACCTGAGCCGTGCACCGCAACCCTAAAAAAACGTCAGTATATAAGAGTTGCGCTTTTGCAAACTACCTCAGATACACCAGTCCAAAGATACACCAGTCCAATAAAACCAAATTCCGGAAGGAAGATCTGATGCGTTTTACTTTAAATCTGATGCTCGCGCTGGCCGTATGCGCAGCCTCGGGGGTGGCCTCTGCTCAAACCGTTAACCTGGGAAAAGTTCAAAACTATGAAAGCGCACGCGTCTCCAGTGAAGACCGCACCGGAAACGCCGACATGAGACGCATCGGTCCTGGCGAAACCCTAACCTTGGCCGATGTGCAGGGCCCCGGAGAAATCACTCACCTATGGACAACCATCAGCACCGCCGACCCCGACCATCTCCGAAACATCGTATTCCGGATTTACTGGGACGGCAACGACTTTCCTTCAGTTGAAAGCCCCGTTGGCGACTTCTTCGGCCTCGGCCATGCCAAATATTATATCTTTGATAATCCCGTCCAGGCCATCGGCACAGACAATGCAATGAACTGCTTTTGGCCCATGCCGTTCCGAAAGAGCGCGCGCGTCACCGCGACCAATGAAAGCCAGACCACCGTCGGCGCATACTATTATTACGTCGATTACCGCAAATACGATACTCTGCCCGACGACATTACCTACTTCCATGCCCAGTATAAACAGGCCATGCCAAACCCGGACGGACAGAACTATCTGATCGCCGAAACAAGCGGCGGGCGTGGACATTTCGCCGGCGTCAGTCTCTCAATTCACACCCAGACCAATGGCTGGTGGGGCGAGGGAGACGACATCTTTACCATCGATGGCGAAGAAACGCCATCGCTCTGGGGCACTGGCAGCGAAGATTATTTCTGCGGCGCTTGGTGCTACGGAAAAACCTTCTATAATAATTACTTCGGTATGCCATTGCGCGAGCGCATCGACCAGGCATTAGACAACTACTGGAACGTGTATCGCCTGCACCTCGAGAGCCCCATCACGTTTAAAAAATCCATCAAAGTCGAAATTGAACACGGCGACAACGGCGTAAGCAACACGCGCAAGCCGCGCAACAACGACTACTCTTCCTGCGCCTACTGGTATGTGGATACGCCTCGTCCGCTGATAGGAGAACTCGCCAAGGCCGCCGACCGCTTGCCTTCATTTAAGGATATGCCCGCCCCCGCCGGCGCCTTTGAAGCCCAGTATATGGAACGCGATTCCAAGGGCGGCGCCGCAGAAACCCAGGAGATCGGGCGAGCGGATAACAAGGACGGCGACTGGCTGAACAATGACCAGCTTTGGGTCCGTGACGGGAAACCCGGCGATACTGCAAAAATCACCTTCACCACAACAGAAACCCTGGCCGGAGACGCAGCGCTTTTTATTACCCGGGCTAAAGACTACGGTCAGATTCAGTTAAACCTGGATGGCAAGGACCTCGGTGTAATCGACGGATTTAATCCGGAAATTGACAGGGTGCGTGTCTCGCTCGGTGAAATGTCCGTTCCTGCCGGAAAACACACACTGACGGTCACTATTAAGGGAAAAAACCCAAAATCCAAAGCGTTCTTTTGGGGCATCGATTATCTACAACTGGGCGGCGTGAAAGACCCAAAAGAAGCAGCCGTCAAAAAATTAAAGTAGCTCTCCACGGAGCCGCCAAAAATGAAGTAGCATAGGCGTCCCGCCTGTGTAGGTAATACGAAGTACGATTAAGTTTGAACACTAACATAACAGAACTCGAGCCAGTCCTCGACGGAAGCAAGAGCGCCCCGGCATTTACGCCGGGGCGCTCTTTTCACAAAAAAATTCTACACCATCCGCCGCGCAAACACCAGCAAAAACGCCAAACCACCCAGCCACAACGAGTGCTGAAAATAACCAAGAGCGACAATCCCCAGACACGGGAGCCCCAGCACCGACGTCACCATTTTTACCCGGTTTCGCAATTCCATTTCCCGATAGTCGGAGTACTTGCGCAACGTCGCTGGCGTCGTTCCCGCCGCCTCGCCCACCGCCGCCAGTCCTCGGCTTTCCGCATCCATGATATGAGTTTGCCGCAGGGCTTCTGTCAGAGACTCCCCATCCTGCAGAAATCGCAGCCCCGATTCCAGTCTCCGCCCCACATGACCATTCGGCAGCGAATCAGTCGCGGTCACCCAAGCATCCGTCACTGGCATCCCGGCCTCAATGAGAAGCGCAGCTACACGAAAAAATACAGCCTGGGAATACTGCAATATCATCTTACCAACAATAGGTGCAGTCAGAATCACCCGATCATAAGCAGGCCGCACCGCAGGTATCCGGATAAACCAGGCGAAGATTATCCCCAACACCGCCCCCGCCATGATTGGCAGATAATAATAGATAAAGAATTTAACCGCCGCATCGCCCGTGCTCATCGTCGCTGTCAACGTGGCGATGGCGACATCCCTCAGAACCATAATAAAAGCTCCGGCAAAAACAAGCGCGGTCGGATACGCGATTGCGCGTAGAATCTGGCTGCGAATATCCAGGATCCATCTATAATGACTAACGACATGACGTAGCGCCGCAGGGGCGTCCCCACCCCGCAGCCCCACAATCATAAGATTTCGAATCAAAGGCGGAATGTCCCTAAGATCAGCAATAGCCGAAGTTGCCCCTGCTCCGGCTCTGATCCGCCGAAGAATTTCATTGGAGGCCCGAGACACAGCCCTCCGTCCCGAGCTGGCCCCCACCAGTTCCAACGCGGGAATAAAAGGCATTCCGGCGTTCAACGATGTGTGCAGTTCAACCGCAAAAAAATACCAGTCGCGGGCGCTGGGCGTCCCGAAACTGCCCTGGTCCCGCGCCGGCTTCTTTCTACCAGCCGGAGAATATGAAGTAGGCTCCACATCCACCCGCCGAACCTCGCCACCATTGTACCGTGGTATGCGAACTTCGACTTCATCATCGGGCGACGTGCGACTCACTGGTGAGCCGGGTCAGCCAAGGCCATGCATGCGGATCATTTTCCTTAGGTAAAACCGGAGCCCGCCGTCAATTTCCCACTGGGTCTCCGCATTTGCGGCGTCCATAAAATAGAAAGCGCTGGCGTAATGCAACGGGGCGAGGAGGCAGGCCAGATCAAACATCTCTGCCAGCCGCGAATCGGAGTCGTAGCTGCTCCACGCAGCCAGATAACATTGACGGGCTCGATTAAGGCAGCTGGGGTCATTGGTGTCGCGCGCGATAAACGGGTAAGCCATGCGGAAAAACGGATGAGTGACACAAGGTTCCGACCAGTCAGGAAATGCAAATCCGGGAAAGACCGGAACGGCGCCCGGAGTATAATCGCCATGTTCCAGCACGGCCGGCAAATCAACACTCGCCAGGCGACGGCAGGCATCCTCAAACCGCGGCACCCGCTCCCGTAGTATCCGAATTTCCTCCTGGGACAAAACCCCTCGCCGCGTCGCAACCTCGTCTATCATGGGAGTTATTATATTAACAAGCTTATCAACCTGTCTGTCTGGCAACCCAAGCTCCAGAAAGGTGGGAACGTGGCGGGCCGTGTTCTGCTGAAACACCGCCAGGGCGGATACGGCTTCGTCCAGTTCCGCAAGGTGCTCCACGTCGATCCCCTCAATTTTAATACATGATCCGGAGGTGCAGGCCAGGCTCCAGCCCCGCCGAGGATCACTCGCGATGTGGCCGGGCATAAACTCCGCAAAGTACGGTCGCAGCTCCCAGTCAAGCAGCCGTTCATTGATATCCAGAGGGCGTCGCGCCGCGCGAAAAAAGACTTCTCCCACAGAAGTCGGTACCCGCAAAAGCACCGATTTATGACTGACCCGAACCTGCTCTATACTTCCAAGGGTGGAGATGGAATGGCGTTTCAACTGATCCAGCACCCACGAAACAGCAATGGCGAGCCAGCCCGCCCGGCGCCAGGGTGTATCAATGTTTGCATCAACCGAAGTAAGATTACCCTCCGCAAACCACGAATGCAAAAGAAGGCTGTGGCCCGGTTCCAGAATGCGAACATTTTCCAGATCTTCAAGAGACGCCCAGCGACAATTATCCGGCGGACGCAACCCCGAACTTCCATGGGTTTCCAGTTCATAAATCCGGCAGAGACGCTGCTGATCAAGACAGACGCGGTTGCAAAGACAGCGAAGAGTTGTCGCCTTTACCCCCCAGGACCGTTTCACCTGGCGATTTACGTGGTCCACCATTTCCCAGGGTACATTGACATCGCCCTTCCATCGGGGCAAAGCCCAGGCATCATCCTCACCCTGAACAAGTAACAGCCGTTCACCATCGCGATCGCTGATGAGGGCGAAGTAATCAAGCAGGTCATCTGTTTCCACAATCGGTGTTGTCACTGGCAAAAGGCCTTCCGGCTTTTATATATGAGACAAAGGTAGCGGTGTTACGAAACTTTCATACTATGAGACACTTCTCGTCATATAGTATGCCACGACTTCCCATTGATACTTTACGGCATAAAAATCATTGTCGATGGAACAAAACAAAAAAATCGTACCCATGCATCATGTTCCTCTTGACAGGGGTCTCTGAATGGTGTGGTAATTCGCGTAATTGATGAGGGGTGAGACCTTCAACAATTGCTGATCTTGAGCCTTAGGAGGTTCTGAAATGAAATTTGTGCACGTTGCCATGGCGGCAATTGCAGTGTCGGCGCTTAGCGCCTGCTGCTACCGCCCATGCCCCCGTCCGTGTGCGCCATCTGCGCCGAGCTATTGTATGCCGGCCTGCGCGCCTGCCCCATATGCCCAGCCGGCCCAGCCGGTAAAACGGATGTATCAGGCCCCTGTAGAAAAATAAAAAATTGTGCAATCTGAAAAGGTTCCCAATTATTTTGGGAAACATGCATTTTTCAGTTGCCAACACGTCGAGAATTCAATGAATTCCCGATTGCTTGCATGCAAGTAGCATCAATTCCGGTTAGGAGGACTCCTACAAATGAAAGCGATTACCCTCGCTCTAGCAGTAGTGGCCGCCGTCTCAACATTGACAGGTTGCGCCAATCTTCGCACGCGCTCGGCTCCGGCCCAGGCTTGCCTCACCAATCCTTGTGGTGGCTTCGGCCCCTGCCAGGGTGCCGTCTGCGCTCCGCAGATGCCACCACAGCAGATGATGCCGCCACCCCCTTTCATGCCACCCCCTACCCTCGAAAAGTAAGGTTGGTTGCAGCAAAGGAAATGATTACCCCTCCGGCTACGCCGGAGGGGTTTTTCATTTGTAGTAACGCAAGGCCTCGCGACTGTGCGACTCACGAACAACTCCCCGCCCAATAGGTATCCGACCTCATGAACCAGATTTGGAGCGTCTATAAGATTAGGTTGACGGCTGACGTCGGCGAATCTTCCGAGGAATTGCTGGGCAATGCCCTCTCAATGTATGACCACTGCGGCTATTACGAAGCCAAAGCCCCTGACAACGGCGAAGGCGCAGAATGGCATGTCTATTTTGATCCCGCCACGGTGCCCATGGATTTCACGCTGACCTTCGTGGAACAGGCCAAAATTTTCGACCTCCCTATTGTCGGGGTCCACGGACCATTTGAATCTCCCCGGGAAAACTGGCACGACGCATGGCGGCAGTATTTTCGCCCTGTGGAAGTTACCTCTCGCACGGTGATAGTTCCGTCGTGGGAAGAGCATTTAGCCACGGCCTATGAGCAGCTGAACAAACTGGTATTGCGAATAGAGCCGGGAATGGCCTTTGGAACAGGAACTCATGCGACCACTCAGCTCTGCCTGAAGATCGCTGAACGCCTTGTGCGGCCTGGAGCTACAGTGTTAGATGCTGGCACCGGAAGCGGAATTCTAGCTATCGCTGCGGCGAAGCTCGGAGCATCAAAGGTATTGGGCTTTGATCTCGACCCTGACGTGCAAAGTAACGCAGCAGACAATCTCCACCTCAATAAAGTGGAGCCCGAAGTAGTGGAGGTGAGAATCGTTGGCCTCGACGATCTGCCCCTTGACCCTTACGATGTCATTTTCTGCAACATGCTCAGCCACGAATTCGAGCCGCTACTGCCGGGACTGGCGAAACGCCTGAAGGCAGCAAGCGGGCGACTTTTGCTGAGCGGTATGCTGCTTGAAGAAGAAGAGACAGTTCGCGGATGGCTGGCCAGACCAGATGTAGCCCTATGCTGCGTCGAAACCGACCAGAGCGGTGAATGGTTGGCAATAGTCGCAGCCCCATAACCCCCAGGTAGGACTGGCCCTCCAAGCCGTCCAAAGTTCTGGTAAGGATGGCCCTCCAACCCGTCCGAAGCTCTTGGTAGGGATGGCTCGCCGAGCCGTCCGAAGCCGTCCGACACGTAAAAAACAAACCGTACCCCAACGGCGTAACTCAGCAAAAGGCCGGAAGAAATAGCACTACGAGTTTCCGGCTTTAGCGTGACTGCGACTTTCCGGCTTTAGCGTGACTACGAGTTTCCGGCTTTAGCCGGATCCCTCTTTGCACCCTCATTTATGAGGGGTGTAGCTGATTTGTAAAGGCTTATAGCGCGCTTCAGCGTGGCTTTTTTACCGCTTCAGCACCACTCGCGACATCAGGTAAAGCTCTTTAAAACCAGCCGCTAGTTTAAAATTGGATATTTCTGGTAAGGATGGCCCGCCGAGCCGTCCGCTCGCCAATCCTTCCAAAATCTCATTTAAGTTCCCGTGCGGGAATACCGCGCCCCGAATCCTCCAGTAATGTCTCCCATAACTGCAACTCTGCCAGAAGGAAACAAACAAAACATCTACCACATCCGAAAAGAAAGAGGCAACCTCCAGCTGCACCGACAACACAAACCACCGGCACCGCCCCACCTCACCCAGATTTAATAAGCGCAAAAACCCTCAAAAGTAAAAAAAACGAAAACACAGGCAAAACACCGCGCACAGCCAGCACCCACGGACCCCAGCGCAGAAAAACCCTCAAAAACGCTAAATGCCCGCTCATCCGCCTCCCATAAAGGAATCCCCATAAAAACTATGACATGAAATAAGCGACCATTTTAGGCGGGAATGACCCGCCCAGCAGTGCGAAACATCTTTGCGTTTCCCCTGGTCTTAGCCAAACGTCCACTCCATCACATTTAAACGAACTGGAACTTTTTGGATTGCGGCTCTGACCTATCCCGTTTACACTAAATATTATACTTGCCATAGCAAACAGGCCGACCATTGATTTCTTAAAATGTCCAAGGTTCCTTAGTTGCAAAGCTTTGACAAATACAGTATTAACCAGTAGGGCGGCGCGTCTGCGTTGCCCGATGCCAAAACATTATTTACGGAAAGAGCGCCGCGCCAATGGCTGACAGCCTGAACGAGAACGAAGCGATCCAGCCTGAGGGCGAGGGCGATGTCCCCGCCGCCAGAAACCAATCCGTTACTATATCTGATATTGAAAAACTGTTTGTGCTGATGCGTGAAAACGAGATAGCCGAACTGGAAATTGAACAGGATCAAACAAAAATCCACATTGTAAGCAAGGGATCACCGGATAACCAGGGGCAAATGATTCAGTATATGCCTGCTGGAATGCAGCCAATGCAGATGATTCCCATGCAGAACCAGGGAACTGGCGAACCGTCCAGTACCCCAGCTCCACAAGGCGAAGGATCTCGCGACAGCGAAACCGCCCCGGCTACCCCCTCGAACACAAAAACTGTTCTTTCCCCCATGGTCGGCACCTTCTACCGCTCGCCTGGTCCCGATTCCGGCTCGTTTGTAAACGAAGGCGACATCGTTAATGAGGAAAGCGTCCTTTGCATTATCGAAGCCATGAAACTTATGAACGAAATCAAAGCGGAAACCCGCGGGAAAATCGTTCGTATACTTGTGGAGAACGGTATGCCCGTCGAATTTAATCAGCCGCTGTTTCTGTTAGAACCCTGATCATCACCTCAAAACCTATACCGGATTGTCGCAGCCACTGAATGTTTAAGAAAATATTGATCGCAAATAGGGGCGAAATCGCCCTGCGAGTTATCCGCGCGTGCCGAGAACTCGGCATCCGCACCGTAGCCGTATATTCTGAAGCCGACGCCAACTCGCTTCATCGCCGCCTCGCGGATGAAGACGTATGCATAGGCCCCGGGCCAAGCCGCGACAGTTACCTTAATGTCTCGCGCATTATCAGCGCGGCAGAGATTACCGACGCAGACGCCATCCATCCAGGCTACGGATTTCTGGCGGAAAACGACGCTTTTGCAGAACTCTGCATGAAGTGTAAAATCAAATTCATCGGCCCTCCGCCGGAAGTTATCGCCCGCATGGGCGATAAGGCGGAGGCGAAAAAAGCCATGCGCAAGGCCGGAGTACCGGTTACGCCAGGCAGCGTTGGCCTGATATCCGACTTGCAGGAAGCGACAGCACTGGCCGCCGAAATGGGCTATCCAGTTATCATCAAAGCCTCCGCAGGCGGCGGTGGGCGTGGAATGCGTGTTGCCCATACCCAGGTTGCTCTCTCTTCAGCCCTGTCTACCGCCCAGGCCGAAGCCGAAAAAGCTTTCGGAAACGCCGGCGTATATATCGAGAAGTATATTGAAAATCCGAAACACGTCGAAGTACAAATTCTAGCCGATGAACATGGCAACGTGATCCATCTGGGCGAACGCGATTGCAGCGTGCAACGTCGTCACCAGAAGTTAATCGAAGAGAGTCCGTGCCCGGTGATGGACGAAAAAAGCCGGAAGAAACTAGGCGAAGCCGCCGTGCGTGCCGCCAAGGCCGTGGGCTACTGTAACGCCGGTACTATCGAATTTCTTATGGATGAACATAAGAACTTTTATTTCATGGAAATGAACACCCGCATCCAGGTGGAGCACCCGGTCACTGAACAAGTTACAAGTATTGATCTGGTAAAAGAACAGATCCGCGTGGCTGCCGGAGAAAAGTTGCGCTTTAAACAAGAGGATGTTCGATTTACCGGTCACGCCATTGAGTGCCGAATCAACGCCGAAGACCCATCACGCAACTTCATGCCATCTCCCGGCAAAGTCACCACCTACCACGTGCCCGGAGGACCTGGCGTACGGGTTGACAGTCACGTTTACGAGGAATACGTTATTCCTCCGTTTTACGATTCCATGATTGCCAAGCTCATCGTGACTGGGGCCGACCGCCATGAAGCCATCTGTCGCATGGATCGGGCTCTTGCGGAGTTCATCATTGAAGGTGTAGCGACTACCATCCCGTTTCACCAGAAGGTTATCCGCAGCGAACCCTTCCTGCGGGGAGATTTCGGCACTGGTTTCGTAGAGACCTTCTGGAAATAATAAAAAAGCAGGGCCGGAAAACCGGCCCTGCTCCTGTAGACTGTCTAGTTATAATCGTGTGGCTTGAACACATCTCCTTTAAAAGCGAGAATGCTTCTTAGGACTGGCTGAGAGCATCCACGTTGATTTTTTCCGAAAGCGCCGTCAGCTTCTTGTCTGTATCGCCTTCTTCATCCAACGTCTTCTGAAGAATGGTTTTGGCTTTATCCAGCCCCATAAGGCCAGCCCAGGTGCGCAGACAACCATAAGCAGCCATTTCATAATGCTCTACCCGCTGAGCAGAACCGATTAATGCAGCGTCCTTTACATCCGGATCAGCTTTTTCCTTAACAACCTCTTCGCCTTCTTCGATCAGCCCCTGCATGGCCTTACAGGCTTTTCTGGTTGGCTTTTTGTCAATCATTTCAAAGACCTGTTCGAGGCGGGCGATGTGTTCTTTGCTCTGCTCTAAATGGGCTTCGAATCCGGCTTTAAGTTTGGGAGACGTCGCGGCCTTCGCCATCTTCGGCAACGCCTTTACGATCTGATGCTCCGCGTCATAAACGTCTTTCAATTCGTCGTGAAACAGATCCTGCAGTTCTTCCATCTTCATGTTATTTCCTCGTTAGTATTTTTTTCGCCGGTGAGAGCGTGATTAAACACAAAGCAAATCCAGGGCCAATTTCAGTTTAAACGAATTTGCCCACTGGCATAAGAAAAGCTTTTGTTTCCGGTTATCTGGAGGATTACCAATGGAGCAAAATTCTGGCAGCACGGAGTCTGTCTGGCTCAACTCCGCAAATTTCCCGCCTTCTGACGCTCTTACCGAAACCGAATGCGATGTGTGCATAGTCGGAGGAGGAGTAGCTGGTTTGTCCTGTGCATACCAGTTATGCCAGGAAGGCGTAAGCGTTATCCTGGTTGATGATGGACCCCTTGCAGGTGGAGAAACCTGCCGTACCACGGCTCATCTGTCCAGCGTCGCAGATGACTTATTTTCTGAAATAGAAAGACTCCACGGCAAGGAGGGGGCG
Organism: Candidatus Sumerlaeales bacterium; assembly: GCA_038243585.1. Lineage (GTDB taxonomy): Bacteria > Sumerlaeota > Sumerlaeia > Sumerlaeales > Sumerlaeaceae > JAKFFN01. The sequence continues at coordinate 30,116 of JBBSQY010000020.1, forward strand.
CGTATTACCTACGAAAGCCATGCAGCTGCCATTGATCGCATTGAAGAGATAGTTACTATCGAAAATATCGATTGCGACTTTCAGCGGCTGGATGGATACCTCTTTCCAGCGGACAATATGGATGACGAAGCCATGCGCGAAGAATATGAGGCGGCGGTCCGCGCGGGATTTCACGACGCGCAGTACCCGGCGAATACACCCCTTCCTTCTATTTCCTCGCGGCCGTCTATTAGATTTCCTCGACAGGCTCAGTTCGACATGATTAAATATTTGGTGGGAGTGGCCAAGGCCGTGCAGCGGGACGGCGGCAAACTGGTGACTAACCAGGCGGTAGAAAGCGTCTCCGAAGAGGATGAAACCGCAATTATAAAACTTGCGAATGGTGCTACGGTAACTGCCCGCCATGCTATTGTGGCCACCAATGCTCCAATTGTCAGCCTCACCATTCAGGTGCGACAGGCACCGTATCGCACATACGCGTTATCCGCCGATATAGCTCCATCCGCCGTCCCGGCGGCTCTATATTGGGATACCCTTGATCCCTACCATTATGTGCGCCTGCAAAAAGGAGACACGTTAAAGGACGGGGAAACTGATCAGATCATCATCGGCGGCGAAGATCACAAGACCGGACTTGCAGACGATGCAGAAGCCAGGTTCGAAAAACTGCTGGAATGGGCTCGCCCGCGTTTTCCCGGCATTGGCGCTGTCCGGCATAAGTGGTCGGGCCAGGTGATGGAACCAGTGGACTACGTTGCCTTTATCGGCAAAGTTCCTGGCCGATCCAATATCTTTCTGACTACCGGCGATTCTGGGATGGGCATAACTCACAGCACCATTGCGGCCCTCCTTATTTCCGATCTTATTCATGGGCGTGACAATCCCTGGGCCGAGCTTTACAGCCCAAACCGTGTTACGCTGAAATCTCTCCCGACCATGCTGAAAGAAAACTTTACTGCAGTCCCGCGCCTTGGGGCGCAGCTTACGCCGGGGGAAATCAAATGCCGCGATGACCTCGAGCCCGGCTCTGCGGCAGTCATCCGTCATGGCAGAAAAAAGGTGGGAGTTTACCGGGACGACGCCGGAGCCTTCCACCAGGTGTCCGCAACCTGTACCCACCTGGGCTGCGTTGTCGCGTGGAATCCTTTAGAGAAGTCGTGGGACTGTCCATGTCACGGTTCCCGATTTGATGTGGACGGCACAGTACTAAACGGCCCGGCGACCACGCCCCTTTCGAGGGAGGGGTAAATAAGATTCAGAATCGTCGGACAAATCCTACAGGTCTGCTGAACTGAGGTAAGTTCCTAAATAACAGTGGACGGTGTGGTATTAAAATTTTACGAATCATTCTATGGCTACAACCCCCTTAATTCACACACCTAATCCAGACGTCGCCGACGGACGTCTGAACCACATTCAAGCCCTGCACCGCATCGGCCTGGCTATGGCATCGACTCTCAGCGTCACTAACATCATGGACATTGTGCTGAACGAAGTCCGGGACCTGACCAGCGCTAAAAGTGCAACCATTTTCATTCTTGATCGCAACAGCCAGCTTCTGATTCCGCGATTAAGCAAGGGGGAACCCGTTGAACGATCGCCGTTAGACCTGCAAACCAGCAGCGACCTGGCAGTGCAGGTGGCTCATACGGGCAAAGCCGCGCAACTTGTCGACGACTGCGAATCATTCCCAAGTGCGGTTTCAACTCGGCCGGACGCCCTCCATTCCTGCTGTCGACTTTGCCTGCCTCTCATTGCCGGCGAAGAAACGATGGGAGTGATTGACCTGGAATCGCATCCCCGATGCGTCCGCTATGGAATAGATGTGGAAGAACTACTGGTCACGATTGCAAGTCAGGCCGCACTGGTGTTGCGAAACGCAGAGACCCATGAAGATCTGGAACAGCATTACAGGGAACTGTCACTGCTTTATGAAATCCAGCAGGAGGTATCTTCGACGCTGGAATATAAAAAAGTTCTCAAGTTGATAGTAGACCGGACCCGCCGCCTCATGCACGGATCCGAATGCACTATTCGCCTGGTTGAGAATCAAGGGCCGCGTAAGATTGTGCGCGTCGCGGCCACCACTGCCAACAGTCATATAGGCCCCAGCTCGATGCCCCTGGAAGAATCGCTCATCGATCTTCAAGTGTTCGGCGGTGAGCTTATTGCGATTGAAGATATTCGCGCTGATCCGCGCCTGTCCTACCGCGCGGATGCAGAAAAGGCAAATATTGTATCAATGCTATGCGCGCCGCTTACCGCCCGCCGGCGCGTGCTGGGCAGCATACGACTTTATACGAACGAGCGGCGAGATTTCGACGTTTCTGACCGTAAAATGTTTCTGGCCATCGCGGGCATGGCCGCTACAGCCATTGATAACTCCAGACTTTACACAGAAGTTGAGGAGAAAAACAAAGAGCTTCTCACCACCAATAAAACCCTTCGCAGCACTCAGAAGCAGCTTGTGCAGAAGGAAAAGCTGGCAGCCCTGGGAGAAATGGCCGCCACCGTTGCCCATGAGATTCGCAATCCTCTGACCTCCGTCCGCGGCTTTGCCCAGCGGATCGCGCGCAAGTATCCCGACACCGGCGATGGCCGCTTGCTGGAGTATACAGGCATCATTATTGAAGAGGTTGACCGGCTTAACAAATTTATAAAAGACGTGCTGGACTTTGCTCGCCGCGTAAAACCGGAATTCACAAAGATAAACGTAAATCACCTACTGAGCGAAATCATTACTTTGATGCGGGACGAGCTAACCGCCCAAAGCATCGTCGTGGTGTCTGACCTTGATATGAAGGTCTCAGAGATTTACGCTGATGAAGTGCTGCTCAAACAGGCATTTCTAAATATCCTGCAGAATTCCCGCCAGGCCATGGGCAAAGGTGGAGTTCTTCTGATCCGCACCCAAAATTTCGAACGCGAAGTACGCATAAGAATCGCTGACGACGGGCACGGGATACCGCGGGAACTGCTACAAAAAGTTTGGACCCCATTTTACACCACCAAGGTGCAGGGCACCGGCCTGGGGCTTAGCCTCGTACTGCGAATTATCGATGACCATCATGGCAAACTTTTCATCAGGAGTCGCGTCCAGCACGGCACAGTAATCGACATCCGGTTCCCCATCATGGATGATCCGGAAGAGTTGCTGCTCCACGGCGGAACGAATTCAGGACATTTGCCCGAATCAATAAGCGAGCGCGGGCCGGCGTCGTCAGACTAGTAAAACCGGTATCCGACCACCTCCAGAACCTTGCGCAGAGCACGCCGGGGATTTAAGTACCTGTTACATCTGCTGCGCTGACGGCGCTGTGAACTGATTATCGGGCTTCAAAATTCCTTCATCAATCAGCGCGTCCAGCCACAAGCGATATCCCGTCTCCGACAGATGAACACCATCCGTGTCCAGGCCTTTTTTAAGTTTTCCGTTTTCGTCCGAAAATCGGCTATACAGATCCACGTAGCGATGTGCCCGCTCCGCGGCCAGCCGTTTCAGATGTGCATTTAACTCAACAATCGGCTTATGCATGTAATGGAAATCCGGCTTACTCACCGGCAGGATCGACTGGACAATAATATCCGCTTCCGGGGCCACGACCTTGATATTATCTAGTAACAGCCCATAAGCCGCCACCATGTTTTCCATCGGCGGTCCCCCTGGCAACATATCATTGATCCCGATCATAAGAAAAACCTGTTTCGGCTCAACCACCTTCACACTAGTATCCAGTCGATCCAGAACACCGACGAACTTCCAACCGCCAATGTGATCACTGCCGATGCCCCTGTTCACCACATTTTCGCCGGGAAACAAACCCGGCGGCCACCGACTCGTAATCGAATCTCCCAGCAATACCGTGCCGCCTTTGGGCGCCGTCGTCTCCATACTGCGAAAACGGGCCACAGAATTCAGCCAGTTTTCACTGGGCTTCTTCTTCGACGCGTCAAGAATCAGACTAGCACCAGCGCTGGTTTCCGTCAGGGTCATGCTCGTCGTCTCAGCTAAAGCAGGCTGGGCAAATGCACTTAATACAGTTAAGATTCCGGCCAGTAATCTCAATATAAAACCTCATCCGCTCAAGTAGATGACTGTCTCAAACAATATTAAGCAGGCCCGACAAGCTCTTTTTAGTCCCTGTCGCTTAATCCGACGACGTGGCAGGTTCAGCTGCGCCGCTAAACGTTTTCTTGGCGTTCATATAAGCCTCGAAACGACCCCACAAAATTATTGGATTCTTAACCGGTACATAAAGTTGCCTGAGGGGGGCCTTCGGATGTCTTACCAAAGGCGAACTTTCAGGACTGACAGAGGGAACTTTTTTTGAAGACAGAGAGCATCCGAAAAATAGTTCTGAGCAACGGCATCCGCATTGTACTAGAGCGCATTCCTTACGTGCGTAGCGCCAGTTTAGGCCTGTACATGGATGTCGGAAGCCGCAATGAAACCACCACAGAAAGCGGCTTGACCCATTTTATAGAGCACATGTTTTTCAAGGGCACCGACAAATACAACCCGGTCCAGCTCAGCCAGGAAATCAACCGCATCGGCGGTAATGTAAACGCCTGGACGACTCAGGAAAACGTGGTTCTCACCGCTAAAGTTGTCGACGAGCATATTGGCCGAGCCATTGATCTACTCCACGACATGTACCGGAACAGCATTTTCGCAGCGGACGAGATTGATCGCGAACGAAATGTGATCTTGGAAGAGGTGAAAATGTACGACGACACGCCGGATGAGCTGGTGGTCGACGTATTTATGGATAAGCTGTATGCGGGAAACCCCCTTGGCCAGCCTATCCTCGGAAGTCCGGAAAATATCCAGCGTTTTTGCCGGGAGGATCTCCAGAATTTTGTTGGGAAAGAGTTTTCTCCAAGCCGACTGGTCATAGCCATTGCCGGCAATTTTGACCTGCGCCGGGTCGAGCCACACCTGCGCCGTCTATTTGAATCAGTGCCTGCGCCGGATTCTGAACAAAATCCGCTTGTCCCGCCGGCTCCGGCATTCCAAAGCCACAATATTGATCGAAAACTGAAACAGGTGCATTTTTGTATGGGTACGACCGGGCCAAGCCGCGGGAACGACGACCGCTTTCCTTTTGCCATACTAAATACAATCCTTGGCGGCGGGGCCTCCTCCCGCATTTTTCAGGAAGTGCGCGAAAAACGCGGACTGGCTTATTCCATAGGCAGCTTTGATGTGCTTTTCAAAGACAGCGGCTGCTTCGCCGTCAGCGGCGGCACCAGCCCGCGTAATGCCGCGAAGGTAGTGGATATTTGTCTTGAGCAGGTGAAACTGGCTTACAGCGCCGATATCACACAGGATGAACTGGAAAGCGCAAAGGAACAGCTAAAATCAGGCATCCTGCTGGGTATGGAAAGCAGCAGCAACCGCATGTCGCGCCTGGCCGAAAGCGAACTAAATCACGGGCGTTTCATTCCGGTAAACGACGTGCTTGAGCGGGTGCAGAAGATTACAATAAATGAAGTTCGGCACGTGGCCGAAAAGTATCTAAAAGATAAACCCGTTACCTTCGCCGGAATAGCGCCCGAAAAGAAGTTTGAACCCTACCTGCAGAAGATCGCATTTTAACTGTTGTTTCTTTTTACCGTTATGTCAAATGCTGAGGTATCTCGTTACGCTTCTGAAAGAGAATCCGCGAGTAGTATTGCCGTATTATTAGCCACTTCCAAAAAACCGCCCGTTAAAGCAACTTTGCGGGTACCGTCGGCGCCGGTGATGGTCAGATCGCCTTTGCCCAGCGCAGAAATCAGCGGAGCATGATCAGCCAACACGCCAAAATACCCATCGGCGCCCGGTGCCTGCAACGATGTTACTAACTCATCCACGACTTTCTTTTCCTGCGTAAAAACCTGAAGGCGAAACTGTTTGGCCATGTTCTCGTATTAATCCTGTCTGTTCTCTCATCGCTGACAATTCACCGACGACATTCCTGTTAACAATCACAGAGCAAATGTATTGGCTCAACGAACAACCGTTTAAAACCGTATAGCTTAATTAATCGAACGGCGCCAACTAATCGAAACGCTTTTCCAAAAGATTTTCTTTGTCGCCCGTCTTCTGAGAGTTTTCCCGGATGCCGACCCATTCATACCCATGGGAATAATAAAATTTTTGCGCTCTTATGTTGAAATCGCTGACCATCAGACAGATTCGATCCAGTCCCGCCGCCTGAATTTTCTCTTCGACGGCATTGAGCAAAACCGCGCCAATGCCACGTCCAGTAGCGCCATCGAATACCGCGAGAGATCCTATATAACCGGTATCAGAAACCTCTGACCATTCACACGGCCACGAGACTCCTTCTCGATCGGCAATCTCTTGGCCAAATCCATAATGAAATGTGAGTTGCGCGCCATGACGTTCACGGTAAATCACAGCACCACACAAAGAGCCGCTTTCTTCGCTGACTAAAACTTTGCGGCTTGGATTGGTCCGCAGCGCCTCGCGAAGATGTTCCGCGGTAATATGCAGGCGCGCCCAGGGATCTATTGCTGTTATCTTTTCACAGATAAGGTCAAGCTCCTCCGGCAGAGCCGGCCTGATCATAGGTCTCGCGCCTGCGGCACCGCCAGCTTTTTCCCACCCTGCATCGCACTTTGGTGAGCGATGATGCCGGGGATGGCCATATCCAGGGCCAATTCCACATCCATTGCCGGCCTTTTCCCCTCCACCAGCGCCTGGATAAATGCGTGGGTCAAAAACGTATGTGAGCCATCATGGCCGCTGATATGCCGCAAAGGCTCCGGCAGTAGATCAGTTTCCCACCACAGGGTCTGGTCATATTTTTCATAAGGCGAAAGCCGGCTGTCGTCACCGATGATGGTGGCTCCGGCCGCCTGTTCGGACCGACGAATAACAGGTTCGCCACCGTTCGGGTCCGATGGAAAAAAGCTCATCCTGTCGCCCATCCAGATGGCGCGCTCCGCCACGCCGAGTGCGCCGCGCCAGTAGACCGCCGCCCGCAGAACGTTCCCGTTTTCCGTCTTAAACATCGCCGTTTCCCCCCAAAAAGGGTTATTGAACGGGTTGTCTTTCAGAATCGGAGAGTCATCCCCCCAGCCGTAACAGGTCACCTCCGTCAAACGCTCGCCAGTAACGCCGAGAAGTTGACCGGTGCAGTGCGTGGAGTAAAGCATCGGCGGCAATCCGTATCGCCAGGTTCGCTTCCCCGCATCATCTACAAAAAGTTTTTCCAGTCCGGGATGATGATACTCCGCCTCGCAGCAGAAGATGTTGCCGAATCGGCCCTCCTCGTACCACTTGCGTGCAGAAATCACCGGCTGATAAAAATAGCTGGTTTCCGCCATCATGTACGTAAGCCCACTGTTATTTACCGCATCCCGAAGGCGACGAGCTTCGTCCAGAGACATGGCCGCCGGTGACGCGCCCACGACATGCTTCCCTTTTTCAAGACAGGCGATGCAGTGGCGGACCGTATCTGTGGCACCAGTAAAAACGCCGATAGCATCCAGTTCTGGATCTTCGATCATTTCTTCGAGGGATGCATAGGCCCGTTCGCAGCCGTAAACTTCTTTCAGGTAATCGCGCCGCTCCGGGATTAAATCCGTTACGGCTGACACCACACACTGGGGATGCTCATGCCAGTAAAACTGCGCGCCGAAATTGCCGCCGGCTATACCAAGACGAACCGGCGCTTTTACCGGGCGCGAAGGCCGGGCGGAAGCAGGCGGAGACGGCCGAACAGCAGGAATGGCATTCCTTAAAGGGATAGCCGCCCCGACCGCAGCCAGCCCGCCAACTCGCAGGAAATCCCGGCGGCTGATCTCAAGGGTGTCCGATGCATCGAATTTGTCCGCTTCATCTTTCACTAAGCGCGCGCCACCTCATCAAATCCAAACGTCATCGGCCAGCCGGCATACTGTTTTGCGTCCGGAGCAGCGGGATCTGCGTCCCAGCGCCAACATTCCAACTTATAGCTGCGCTTGTCCAAGTCTACATTTACTATGCCGTAGCCTTCCGCCTTTAAGTTTCTGTCGCCTATCGCCTGGCTGCGCCCCTTGATATGCTCGCGATACTCCGCAAAGGATATCGACGGATTTGCTACGGCGAGGACTCTCATACGGTTTGAGTACGCATCCTGAAAATCGCCGGTGTTCGGCGTATCCCCCGCATTTGCAAGTGGCGTTGCTGGCTCAAACCATCGAGTCCAGGACGTTGACCCTGCTGGTCCGGAAAAGGTAATAGGGCCATCAGTAAAGGTTTCATCTCCCAGGCGTATCACAGAACCCAGATGTTGATCTCCGGAGAGAACCAGCACATTGGCCTCGCGAAGCAGCCGAACGGCATGAGTCCGGGCCAGGGGCGGGTATCCGTTAGAATCAACATCAGTAAACGGCAGGCCTTCCGGGCTGGTTTGGGCGCAGGCCAGCACCGTCGCCGTCAAACAGATCCGAGCCTCGGCGTCTTTAACCTTTGCCCCCCATTCGGCGATAAACTTCTCCTGCCTGTCACCCAGCAGCTCTGACACATGAGCATTCAGGCTGGCACCCTCAACAGGTCCCGTTTTAAATTTGCGATCTTCAAGCAGGCAAAATTCCGCGCCCCCATAGGAAAAGGCGCAATAATAGACACCAATCCCCTGCTTAACCGGCGTTGGGTCCCAAGGATCGGGATTGTGTCCGCACTGGGTTTGCTGCACCATGTTCACCCACTCCGCCGCCTTCACATAACCACCCAGATCTTGATTTTTTTCCGGCGCCGGTCTGCCGCTGGTGCCCCAAAGGTTGCCTTGGTAAACGTCATGATCGTCCACTAAGACGAGCGTAGGTCGATCGCGGGTTAGTTCCCGATGCGACCACAACCATAGGTAATATTTATACAAATAATCGAGCAACGGTGCATCGTCCATTGCCTTTGGGGTCGGACTTGATTCATAAAATTGATCGCCGGCAAATACCAGCATATCCGCATTATGATGATGAGCGGCTTTAACAGTTTCCGCGTAGGGGAAATAGATGTTATCCCCTGTGTAGCGGCCAAGGTGCCTCGACTGCGGCAGCTTTCGAAGCCCGACGGAACCACCATCCAAGTCCCTCGAAGTCGCGGTGGTACAGCTGTGAAGCCCGATCGAGAACTGGCGTCTGCCGTGACGCGGATCGCGCCGTATGATTCCGTCGTAGTTAGCAGCACGCCCATTACCGGTGCCGTCCTCCGCATACGCAACTCTGTATTGCCAATCTTGAGTATCGTCCCAGTTTTCCACGCGGAATGTTGCGCAGAAACCGGAACCCAATTTTTGGCTGGCGAGCGTCCGCCACTCAGCTGCATCGTCTGCCCGTACGAGAAGTGTGGCTTCCTGGGGGTCGGTCGGTGCTACAGGCATCAGCTGCGCAGAAAGCTTCATTACAGGACCGTTGAGTGAAAACAACGTTCCTAAAACAGGCCCTAGCGCCCGCTCCGGTTGGGGCGTAATTTTTTCGCCAGTCGTGTCAATGTCGCGAAACCAATATCGCGCTCCATCCGGGCCAGAGGTAGATGCGGACACCAGCATTACACCGCCTGTCAGTGCCGCGTCAGAAATACCCGGGAGAGTTGAGGTTGAGACAACAACCCCGTTTTCTTCCGCTTTTAATGTTAAAGTGAAAGTTCCCCCTACAGCGTCAGGCATTATATCCAGTACGAGGTTCACTTCGCCACCACCATATGTCGCCTGACCGGCGGCAGTCTTCGAGGGGATTTCTCCGTAAAGAAAAGGCTGATCCTCATCGCTATGTTCGCGAAACGAGGTGCGCCCTTCCGTGTCGATTACACAAAGCATGCCGCCATTTTCACCCGATGATTTTTGCACGAGCGCCGCCGCACGATAGTCCAGTTTGCCGGCGCCTGCACCAATCAGGAAGCCTCCGAATCCTTTTCCTTTTGGAGAAATGCGTCCGATTGTTGCGCGGATACTTCCTGCGGTTTTCCCCAAAGCCATCTCCCTGGTTAGCAGCGAAACTGTGCGCAAGTCAGGACCTTTTACATCGCAGACACATTCGATACGTCCATCCGACAGGCGCCAATCCTGCAACCGGTTTCCCCAAAAATCCCTGCCAAGCCAGTGGCATTGCGCACCAGAGCGTAACATTTTCAGGGTGTCCGCGTCAACCGTCCGCTCGTTTAGCCCCGAAGCGGATTTCTCAGCAACAGATACCGTGTCAGACGTCGTAACGGAATAGACACCGGACACCTGTTGCAAAACGGCCCCCGTGACAGCAAGTTTTAGAAAATCACGACGATCGAGCGACTGTTTTTTGCTCATGGGGTGGCCTTTCAATGCAAATTGCAGCTAGAGATGACAATTGAAGCCCGCAACAAGTAGGATAGAGACATTCGGTGTCTGTCCTACTTCTATATCGTGGGCGTTAGTAATGCAAAGCCTGATGCGGATGCTGTTTCTCAAATAAAAAGCAAGTTAACTTACAAGGCACATCAGTCGTCCGACTCATCATCGCCGGCCTGCTTCTTATTCTTATTGCTCCGGCCAAGCTTTTCAAATGGACCCTTCATCTCCCAGTTGTCACCGGTATCGGCCATCCACTTATCCAGGATGCGCTCCAGTTCCTTCACCTGCGGCTGCACGCCCGAGTTTGCATACAGGTTTTTCGTTTCTTCGGGATCGTTGTGCGTGTCATAAAATTCGGGTTGCTTCCCCGTGCTTTTATGCCAGACAATCAGCTTAGTGCCGGTTGTGCGCACCGCACGATACGATATGCCGGGAAACTTGGAGTTCTCGTAATCCGGAGCTGTCGAGACCGACCACGTCGTTCCGTGAACCTGCCCGTCCGTCAGCACCGCAGACAGATCCCGTCCATGCCATTCCTTTGGCACATCGCCGCCAGCCAGTTTAACAAAAGTAGGCGGCAAGTCCAGACTTGAGGCCACAGCCTCGGTAACGCCTTTTCCTTTAAATACGCCCGGTCCCCAAACCATTAACGGTACCCGGATAGAATCCTCATAGGGCACAGCTTTGCCCTGCAGGCCGCGATTGCCCATCATAAATCCGTTGTCGCCGAGAAAAACGACCACCGTGTTCGACGACTGCCCCGTCTCATCCAGCGTTTCCATCACATGACCCAGTTCAATATCCACTGAGGTGATGGCGGCGACATAATCAACCCATTGCCTGTCCGCGCTAGTTCCCTTTTCGCCTTGGTAAGTCGGCGGCAACACATCAGTAAACTTCTTGCCTTCATAGGGTTTGGTCGCCCTTTCAGGATTAGGCTTAAATGGGCCGTGAGGGGCCGTCATTGAAAGCCACAGGAACAACGGCTGTGTGGATTTTTTGTCAGCGTGTGCATTTAATATGGCCCTGGCCGATTTGCCAAAAGCTTCCTGGGTGAATTCCTGGCATCTCTCTGTTTCCCTGGTCTCGCCTTCGGCAAGCTTCGCGCCCTTATATGAGCCAGCCCCCGCTGGCATCCATGTGCCGGTTTGCTGAAAGCCCGTTTTCCAAGGGTCGACTTTTAAATGCCATTTACCCACCATCGCCGTCGCGTAACCTTGCGCAGCCAGAACTTCCGGCAAACAATTATAGTTGGCAAATCCATCGCCGTTCAGGATGTTGGCACGAGCGGTTTGGTTAGAGTAACGCCCGTTCGTGTGACTCGACAATCCAGTCAGCAAGGCTGCCCGCGATGGCATACACTGCGGATTATGAATCGTAGCCTCTTTAAAATAAACACCTTCTCGGGCCAGCCTGTCCATGTTCGGCGTGCTGATGTTCGGATTGCCCGCCGCGCCGATACAGTCCCACCTGTGGTCATCGGAAATCAGGAAGATAATATTAGGCCTGATCGCGTCCTGGGCATGGGAAAGCCCTGGGTAAAACAGCGCGAGACAGGGAAGCAAACGGGGAAGCAGCTTCGTAGTCTTTATCATAATATTAGATGCGTAACGCCGCAATTTTTCCACTGCAACAGGAAAGTGTTTATTGGCTGACCGGAATGTGGCGAAGCCGTTTGACTTGACTCCCACAGCGGCGCATTTGAAGTACTGGTTATATCTAAAATTATCGATCCGACGGGAACTCACAATGCGCCCTATGAACCTCGCAACCCGATTTGTCTGCCTGTTTCTTCTGACAGGCGGTATGTTTGCCGATCATTGTGCCCATGGCGCCAGTACCTCCAATCCATCCATTACAGAAGTCCTCGCCGGATTTAAAAACCCGCCTGCATCTGCGCGTCCGGGTGTCTACTGGTACTTTATGGACGGGAACCTGTCTCGTGATGGAATCACTTCCGACCTCGAATCCATGCGCGAAGTCGGCATCGGCCACGTGGTGTTCCTTGAGGTAAAGGTTGGCGTGCCGCGTGGGAAGGTAGATATGCTTAGCCCCCAGTGGCAGGATATGTTTAAGCACGCACTGCGCGAGTGCGAACGATTGGACATTGAAATGACTCTTGGAATCGGTCCCGGATGGGCGGGCAGCGGAGGCCCATGGGTGGCGCCGGAACAGAGCATGCAGCACCTGGTCTCGACCTCCACCGTCGTCACCGGCCCCGGCACAAAAGCCATTACACTTCCCAGACCTGTGCCAAAGCCACCGTATTTCGGTGAAGGGGTTTTTACACCGGAGCTAAAGAACCAGTGGTCAGCCTATTATCAGGACGTCACCGTGCTGGCTTACCCAACCCCAACAACCACGACTCAGATTGCTGAAATTGACGAAAAAGCCCTTTATTACCGCGCCCCTTATACATCTGCAAAAGGGGTAAAGCCATATCTGGCTGCGCCGGCCGCCTATCCCGATGTTCCCGCGGGGGCCGTAATCCCGAAAAGCAGGATTGTCGATCTCACGTCGCGCCTCCAGCCTGATGGCACCATCACTTGGGACGTTCCTCCCGGCGACTGGACCATTGCCCGCTTTGGTGCCCGCAACAACGGAGCCATTACCCGCCCCGCTCCCATGCCCGGTCTTGGCTTCGAGGCGGATAAATTCAGCACCGCCCCTATGGCCTTTCATCTGGATCAGTACGTGGGAAAACTGCTCCGTCATGTTGGGGAGCTCAACCTTAAATCCACCGGTGGGCTGAAAGCTCTCCACATCGACAGCTGGGAAATGGGCGCTCAAAACTGGACGCCTGGCCTGCGGGAAGAGTTTACGAAGCGGCGTGGATATGACCCTCAGCCGTATTATCCGGTTTATATTGGCATGGTGGTAGACAGCCTGGAAATCAGCGAGCGTTTCCTGTGGGACTTGCGCCTCACCAGCCAGGAGCTAATCATAGAGTACCATGCTGGTTTTGTAAAAGAGTATGCCCACAAGCACGGTCTCAAACTTTCTATCGAACCGTACGATATGAACCCCACTGCCGATCTGGAATTGGGCGCCGTGGCAGATATCCCCATGTGCGAATTTTGGAGCAAAGGGTTCGGCTTTAACTCCGCGTTCAGTTGTCTGGAAGCTGTCTCCATCGCCCATGTCAATGGTGCCCCGATCGTTCAGGCGGAAGCCTTCACCGGCGATCCTGATGAAGCCTGGAAGCAGTACCCGGGTAGCATGAAGAATCAGGGCGATTGGGCTTTCGCCGCCGGCATCAATCGGTTTTTCTACCACACCTTTCAGCATCAGCCGCTGGACGCGACTCTTAAACCCGGCATGGCCATGGGCCCCTACGGCGTGCATTGGGATCGCAACCAGACTTTCTGGCCGATGGTAGATGCCTACCACCAATACATCGCCCGCTGCCAGCACGTGCTGCAGCAGGGGCGTACGATGGCGGATATTCTGTATCTAACCCCGGAAGGCGCGCCCCATGTATTCACGCCACCCGCCTCAGCCATGACAGGAGACGAAGTGCTGCCGGATCGCAAAGGCTTCAACTTCGACGGGTGCGCGCCAAGCCAGTTTTACAAGGCCAGCGTGAACGCGGGGCGGGTCGTATTTCCCGGTGGGGCATCGTACCGGATAGTGGTATTGCCAAATGCGGAAACAATGACACCGGAACTAATGAAAAAGATTGAATCACTGGTCAATGCGGGTGCGACAGTGGTCGGAACTCTGCCGACAAAATCCCCAAGCCTGACCGGGTACCCCGAATGCGACAAACAAGTGGAAGCCATCGCGTCAGGATTGCAGGGCAAACTCCATCACGTCAGGACCGCCGCGGCCGGCGAACTTTATCCGGACTACGATGCGACCGCAGAGCTTCTGAAAACCCTGGGAGACACGGAAGACTTTGTCAGCTCCGCGCCTATTCGGTATACGCATAAGACCTCTGCGGACTGGGACATCTATTTTGTCTCAAATCGCACCACCGAATCGCTGCATGCGGATTGCGCATTTCGCGGGGTGACCGGGACGCCTGAACTGTGGCATCCGGTAACAGGTGTTTCTCAGAAACTATCAGCGTTTGTGCCGGGTGAAAAGCAGACAACGGTTCTGTTAAAGTTTAAGCCTCATGAAAGCTATTTCGTGGTCTTCCCAAAAACCCCGTCGGCCGATTCCGGACCGAGTCTCAACATAGCGACTAAGAAATTCTCCGAAAGTAAAGAGGTGGCGAAACTCACCGGTCCGTGGACCGTAGCTTTTGATCCGGAATGGGGCGGCCCGGAGGAAGCACCCTTTGAAAATTTGACGGACTGGTCCACTCATCAAGAACCGGGAATCAAATACTATTCCGGCATAGCCACCTACCGCAAAAGCTTCGATGCTCCTGATACACTAACCTCCGAATCCCGGGTGCAACTTGACCTGGGCGATGTCCAAAACCTCGCGAAGGTTCGCCTGAACGGTGAAGACCTGGGCGTCTTGTGGACCGCCCCCTGGCAAGTAGACATAACCACCGCCGTCAAATCAGGCACTAACCAACTGGAGATCGAAGTCGTAAACCTATGGCCCAACCGTCTCATTGGAGATGAACAACTCCCCTACGACGGCCCGGAAAACAGCCAGTGGCCCGAGTGGATAACAGAAAACAAACCCCGACCCACACAACGCCAGGCGTTCACCACATATCAGCACTATAAAAAAGACTCCCCCCTACTAAAATCCGGCCTGATCGGGCCAGTGACGCTGCAAAGGGTAGTGGAATAGCAATATTTGACATTGCCTTGTTAGTCATCTCTACTGCGCTTCTTTCTTTTGCTTTCGTCGCGCTTTTGTGTCAAAATTCGTTGCCTTAATTAGCACTTTAGAAGCTGCAAGCCACCTTCCAAATTTACCAGCCAGTGTGCGTGCGCGCTTAGTTAAACAAAGCAAACAAACCCCTTGCGTTCCCGGATTGCTCTCCCCATAACGTTAAGATTGTTCTCATCTATCGCTTAAGGCCAGTTTATATCCCATGCGTTTCTCCCAATTTGCTCTTCTCGCTTTCACCGCACTCACTGCCACCGTAATCGGCCAAGAATTCGACCCCATCCAACAGCTCACCATGCCCGGTGGCCGGGTGCGCCATGCTTATGATCCGTTTGCCGCACCGCAGGTGTCGGCGCTGCCGGGGGTGAGGGGTAAGGCGAATCCGGGGGGGGCGGCAAAGTCGCCAGAAGTCGACTGGCAGTCGGTAACGACTGCCAGTGTGCGTGCACACGGAGCCATTGCCAGCGGCGTGGGCGCACGCGGCGCAGTAACCGCCCACGAGCCTCAGGTTTTGCGGGCGAGCGACAGCGGCGATTTTGTGGCAGGCGAACTTATTGTTAAGCTGAAAGACGGCGTGACAGTGAATTCGCCGGGCGCGGCCCGCGGAGTTTCGACGACAAACCCGGCGCTGGACGCAATTTTGCAGCGGGCCGGAAGCACGCAGTTTGAACCAGTGTTCAAAAACCCAAAGCGCCCGGCCAGGGGTGCGCGCTCTGTCGCCACCGGAAGGCCGGAGCCGGACCTGACACGCTGGTATAAGCTTTCCGGCATTGACGCCGCCACCCCAATGACTTCACTGACGGAAGAACTGGATTCCAATCCCGACGTCGCATGGTATGAGCCGAACTATATCCGGCGGCCAGCAGTGAATGACCTGCCGACAACGGTGACGGATCCTAAAATGGCTGATCAGTGGCACCTGCAGGCGACACAAGTTCCAGAGGCTTGGGCATACCTCAAAAGCAAAGGATTGAACCCTGGCGGCTCGCCGGACGTGGTGGTCGCGGTCATTGATACCGGCATTGATTATAATCACCCCGACCTCTCCGCGAACATATGGACAAACTCTGGCGAAATCCCTGCCAACGGCATCGACGACGACAACAACGGCTACACCGACGACGTCCACGGGATTAATGCCGTCGCCAATACCGGCAATCCAATAGACGACCACGGACACGGCACTCATGTAGCGGGAATCATTGCCGCACAGGCCGGCAACAACGAGGGCGGTGTGGGTGTCGCCTACAACAGTCGTGTAATGTCCATTAAAGCTGCGCGAAATAGTGGCATTTTAACCGTGAGTGATATAGTTGAAGGCATAAACTACGCGGTGGCTCAGGGAGTTGATGTAATCAATATGTCCTATGGCGGCTACTCGCGTTCACAACTTGAAGAGGATACATTGGCGTTCGCTTCGGATTATGCAGTATTGGTAGGAGCCGCCGGCAATGATGGAAAACCAAACATGTCTGGCTGCGTAGGCGGCGCCGATATGTTTCCCGCCGCGTACAGCGTGGTTTTGGGCGTAATGGCTGAGACAGAGACCGGTGAACTTGCGCCGTTTTCCAATTTTGATTGTATCCCGAGCGATGCGCATGAGTATGAGGTTATGGCGCCTGGTATAGATATCGTCAGCACACTCCCCGGCGGACAGTACGCGAGCTGGGATGGAACATCCATGGCTGCGCCGGTTGTATCTGGAATAGCTGCGTTGGTGCGTTCTCAGTACCCCGATAAAGATGCGTACCCAGCGTCGTTTATCTCCGGACAAATCGCATCAACCAGCGAACTTAATGGCCTCTACAAATCCGTAGACGCAAACACGGCAATGACTTCGTCTCCGAAACCCCGACTGGAATACGCCGGGCACTATATCATGGACAAGCCATCGCTGAGTCCAATAAATGACAACGACGGCATAGTGGACGCTGGCGAAACCGTTGACGTGGCGCTTGTACTGCGCAACCATTGGGGCACAGCGGAAAATGTCAACGTAAATGTCCGGGCATGGGATGGCGTTTCCGCCGCCGACGACCCGTATGCAACCATCGCTATCGGCGATATTAACTATGGCACGATCGATAGTTTCGATTATGCTGATAATGGCATTGTGACTGATGCTCAAGGCGTCATTACGGATATTACTCAGCCATTTCGGATCACGCTGGACCCAACCACGCCAAACGACTACGTTCTTCCACTACACATTACAATGACCAGCGAGAATGGGTTGGATACAGCAGATACTGAAATGCACATCGGTACGGGTTCGTTTGACTTCGTCGTCCAGCGAGGGCGGGAACTGCCGCAGATTATTGATGTGTCTACGACGCTGACAAAAGACTATTTTTGGAAAGTTTCACAGCCGACGCTTGTGAAGTCCGGGGTGACATTATCTATGACATCAGGAACACAGGTGAGCTTCAAATCAACAATTCGAGTCGAGGAAGGTGCACGTATAGTAGTGCAAGGAGCAGAGGAAAATCCTGTTGATTTTCTTGAAAATGTATACATTCAGAACAATGGCGTTTTAGACCTATTATACGCAAGATTGCATAGGGCAAGTATCCAATACGACTATAGTAGGCCAGATACTTCTGAACTATATGTGGACCATGGATTATTTTATGCTGACGGCGAACAGACCCTGCGCATAGAGCCGACTACATTCAACCACTCCATAGTCAGCGGTACGGCAGGCGATAACATAGCCTACTATTTAAAAGATGCAAATGTGTTTCTGTTTAGTTCCAAGTTGCACTACTATTATCTATACAATTCGCTAAGCACCACTTATGTTGATGGCACAGCACTGCTCAACGGGGTATTTTTATCATCGTTTAAGACTGAGTTTGACGTTCGCGGGAATCAATTAAGTGGCAATGCATTTCTGCCTTTTTACAGTTATGAAAGACCAGTACTAACCATCGATTCTCCTAATAGTGTCGCGGGTAATTACTGGGGCACAACTTCAACAGAACAAATACTGTCGAAGGTGTCAGGTCTCACCGATGAATTTGGGCAACAGAAGCTGACATTTCAGCCCATTTTAGATATCCCATCTTCAGCAACTTTTCCGTTTGCTTACAGTGTGGATATCTCCACAGAATCAAGTGCAAATGCGAGTCAAGTGGGGTCGGAAATTACAACGTTCACTATTAAGTATAACCGCGACATGGATGCAACAATTTCTCCGTACGTGACATTTGGGCCTGAAAGAGAAGGGTCTGGCTCTGGCTTTAATGAAAGAATCCCAGAAGAGCACTTTATGGATTTCTTAATTGAGCCGTCTACTGCTTTTAGCAACGGGTGGATTAATCCTCGCACATGGCAGGGCACCTTTACTTTCACACCGACCACAACCAGTGGAACACATTACCTGCGCATCATCGGCGGTCGGGCGGCAGATGATCATTGGCTTGTTTGTGGTGATGATCAAGGGCGATTTAGCTTTGAAGTTGTAACCGCAGGGATCGAAGCGATGCAACTGCAGGCGACAGGCGGAGCCGGCAAAGTTGATCTGGCCTGGACGCAGGATGATTTTGACCTGCTGGCCGGCTACAACCTTTATCGTTCAAACACACCCAGCGGCACTTATCTGCGGGTCAACAACACTGTAATTCCTCCCCAGACGTCAGCTTACTCAGATACTACGGTGGCGCCTGGCCAGACTTTTTCATACAAATTTACTATTGTGAAAACTGACTTTACAGAATCAAACCCATCCGCCATAGCCTCCGCTACCGCGCTGGACAATGTTCCGCCGGTAGTCAATCACAATCCGGTCGTCACAAGTCCGCCAAATCAGTCACGCACTATTCAGGCTACGGTTACAGATAACATTTCCGTGCAGGCCGTAACGCTGTTTCATCGTAAAGACAGCAGTGAAGCCTGGCAGTCCAGGAACATGATTAAAAACACAACCAACAATTCTTGGTCCGTAAATTTGGTGGGTTCGGTCATGGCGCAGCCGGGCATCTATTATTATATCTCGGCTACCGATGGTGTGAACACCAGCTCAGCGGGTACTGAAACCAGTCCGTTCTTCATTGCTATAGGAGAGAACTCCGCAATTATCGCTTGGCCTTGGTATTACTGATTAGACTAATGTCAAACCGCAGGTACCTCTGCGACCCTTTCAAGGCCGAATGGAATTTGATAACAAACCCCGGGCTGCGTCGCTCCGCTCCTGACCCGGGGTTACCCATCTTTTACCCCTCCGGCGCCCCTTGCTTTTTGTCAGAATTCGCCGTTTTACAAAACGTCTAAGAGGCTAAAGTTTGCGAAACTACTGCCCGAAGTTCGCCGGTTCCAGATCGATCAGTTCCAGTCCCAGACCCTTTTCACCGATATAGTTTTCCGTTCGCGAGACCAGGTTAATTTCTTCCATTGCCAGCTTGAACGTCTCCTCGAAGAGCTCTGCGAACTCCGCCGCAGGCTTTGCGGCCTGGGCAGAAAAATAGACCTCGCCCGTCTCGTAGTTCCACATCATCTCATAAAATGTCGTGATGGGCGTGACGGCATTCAGCAGCTTATCTTTCGTTAATTCGCGAAGCTCGTTAAGCTCTTCTTTAGACAGCTTTCGTCCGTTGCGTTCGCTGCGTTTTGCGCGGACGGCTTCTGTTATCTGCGCTTTCAGCATGGGCATGGATACGTTTTTTTTGTCGCGGCGGATGCCCAGAAGAATGTACTTCCCCAGCACGACCTTTTCCACCGGAAGCTTCGCATCGAGTGGGTCAAATGGTTGCACCCACCCGATGGAATATTCTGGATTCGTTTGCGGATTTATCTCGCGAAAAGCAAACCTCGCCAGACTCTGCGCCAGGGTCTGTTGAAAATCCTTAGGAATGTCGTCAATGAGACGAAATTTCCGATACGTGAAGGTGCCGTTAAAGAGTCCCATGCCAGTTACTGTGCCGCCACGGGAGATGTCTGACTATCAGAGGTTTCTGCTGCTGGCGACGCCTCGGGCGTTGCTGCAGGGATTGGCGATCCCTGTGAGGTTGGCGCCGGAGTTACGGGCGGGGTCGCCACGGGAGTCGATGTTGCCGCCGGTGTAACAGCAGGCGTCTGAGCAGATATGGTCTCAGGCGCTGCGACTGCGCCGCCGGCCGGTTCTACGCTCAGTTGTTTTTCCGCAGCCACAAACTTACCGCCTTTGACCTGCGCCATTTGCACAGGGCGAAGGCAATCGCCCTCTTCGTCAAAGAAAGTCTGGCCGATGACACCAGCGTAAGCGGTCTCAGGAGAATCGACACCCTTCATGTATTCAAGCACGGCTTCGCGGGTGTACCCGTTCTTTTTGATGCCTTCACAGACTATAGCTGTCGCATCATACGCAAGCGCAGACCAGGCGTCTGGTTCCGCGTTATACTTTTTCCGATATGCGTCCGCAAATTTCTGGGCCCGTTCTCCGCCTAGGTCGAAAAGGAAGGGGCATGACACAAAAGTCCCATCGGTCGGCGCGCCGCCCAGGGTTATGTATTCCTGAGAAAAAACGCCGTCGCCGGCGATAATCTGGGTTTGCATTCCAAGGTCGCGCGCCTGACGGGCGATGTTTGCGGCCTGGGTATAAAGTCCCGCGATTAACAGAATATCCGGAGCCGGCTGCATTCCCTGAATGGTGGTCAACTGGGAACGAAAATCCGGCGCGTTCTGGTTATAAGCCAGTTCTGTAATGACATTAAGCCCGACTTCAGCTGCTCGCGCCTTATAGCTGTCCTTCAGGCCGGTGCCGTAGTCATCGTTATCGAACATGATGGCGGCGTTCTTTTTACCAAGGATTTGCGCCGAATAGTCCGCCAGCGACTTACCTTGAAATGCATCTGTGAAAATATTGCGAAACACGAAATCGGTCTCTTTTGTGACTTCCACGTTTGTGCTGCCCGGGCTGAACATCACCATGCCAGCCTGGGAATAGATGCCTTTGCCCGCCAGCGAGCAGGAGCTATTATAATGACCAACGACAGCCAGCACAGAGTCATCGCTCGCCAGGGTGGTAGCCACAGTCTGGGCCTGCTCCGCCTTTCCGGCGTCATCCTGCATATTGAGCTTCAACATGCGTCCATTAATGCCACCTGCTTCATTAAGCTCTTCGGCAAATAGCTCCGCGCCCATTTTCAACTGAACGCCGAACTGGCTGCTGTCCCCCGTAAAAGGCGCTGCCAATCCAACAACAAAATCTTCGCCGGCATCCCCGGCCGCTCCGTTCTTGCCACCGTCGCCCGCGCAACCAGCTATAAGACAAGACGAAATAACCGCAATTAAACCTTTACCTGTTGAAAAAAAACGCATAAATACTCCATTCTCTTGATTCGTGTAATACGAAATAAAAGTACATAGGCTTTATCCGCAGGACAACACTTTTTTCTCCTTGATCGTCCTTTACCGCCCGACGGTAGTTCTGCGTTCTTAATGCCGGAGGCGCTACCATTTGCGCCTGAATTTGAAAGGACATTAATACGCGCCATGCCGCGACTGCTGATTATAAAAGGCCCCAACGTTGGGGTGACGTACGACTTGGGAGACAGAACCCGAATCGGGCGACTTGGAGAAAATGAAATCCAAGTCCCGGATTTGAACGTGTCTCGGATGCATTCCGAGATTATATGGGAAAACGACGCCCACGTCATCTATGATCGCGGCTCAAAAAACGGTATCCTGATTAACGGCGAAGCCACCACCGAAAAAGCGCTTCAACCGGGTGACGAAATTGTCATTGGCGGCTGCACCTTTTTGTTTGATGGCGATATCAACATTCAGAATGCTCGCTTCTCCAATAACTCCGTTTACTTTCTTCCGGGAAATCCAGAAGTCGCCGGCCTGGCAAAGTCATCAGTAGGCACCGATAATCTTTCTGACGATGCTCGCATTCAAATAGATCAGCTCTCACACATTGCAAAAATCTTTGACGGCACCCCTGCGCCTTTGCCGGCCCTTGCAGAGCGTATATGTGAAGGTTTACAAAACTATTTTAACGCGGATCACGCCGTACTATTTTTACGAGATACCCCCGAGGGAGAGCTGCGGCCTTTCGAGGCGACCCCACGGGATGCGCCTGTATGTGTAAATGCCTGGCTTATAAACAAAGTAGCCCAGGAAAAACAACCTTTTACTCTGACGGAACTGCATAAAGCTCCCATCAGCTGTGGCTTGGAAGACCCAGACCCGAAGCCGGCAGACATCCCCCAGGGATCTGAGTATACCCCCAGCAATACACCTGCGCGGCGTAACCGGCAATTGGTTAACCGTAAAAAAGACGGCGAAGATATCGCCGTTTCTATGATCTGCGCCCCGCTAATTACCGAAGGTACCGTCAACGGCCTGCTTCAGATAAATCGCCAGCAGGAAGAGCCATTCTCTCTCCACGATCTGGCGCTCCTCCAGTGCATGGCAGGCTTTGCGTCCATTTGTGTTCAAGCCGCCCGTGCCACAGATGCAGGCGGAGTATCCAAACCAGTAAACCTTGAGTTTGAACAACGCGCTGCCGCCAGCCGAAGCCTGCGAATGCAGGAAATCAGCAATTCGGCCC
>JBBSQY010000021.1:0-50450 GCA_038243585.1 Candidatus Sumerlaeales bacterium
TCTTGTATCGCGGAAAGTACTTTCAGAACGAGATAAAACGCATTGCCGATTTGGCCGCATTGGTGCAGCCGGACCATGTGTATATGGATATCGAATGGTGGACGGAAAGCGTCAACGAATCCAAGCAAGATCCGCGGGTGGCTGCGGCCTGGAAAAATAGTGGCAAAAGCTGGGAAGAGTTCGTGACAGATATGGGAACGGATGTTCTGCGCGAATTGGTAACCGCGATCCGACAGGCCGTCCCAAGTCGCAAGTTGACTGTTGGTTTATACAGTTCCGATCCCACGAATGTCGTCTACAACAGCATCTTTGAGTTCAAAAAGTTATATCCCGAAATTCTTGATCTGGCGCAGCCGTCGCGCTATGTTGGTGGACAGCCATTGGAAGTGGCAAAGCGAATTCGTTTCGATTACAACCAAATGCAATCCCGCAATATCATTCCCTGGCTCACCGCGGGAACTTACGGAGAATACGATTCGCCGATCCTTAAACGGATCATCTTTGAAACCATTCTCAATGGCGCACGGGGATTTACATACTATTGGTTTGGTGATTTCGATCCGATGGATTTCTATTATCACGCACAGGCCATCAAAGAACTTTCACAATATCAAAAGCTATTGCAAGACGGGGCACCAATTGTCTATGAAGGCGACAATCCCAATTTGCATTACACCGCATTTGCCGATAAAGACGAAGCGCTGGTGCTGGTGAGTAATTATTCCGGCACATCAAACAAAACGGTTAATATGCCACTGCCCTTTGATTCCGCCACAAAAGTACTTTTGGAAGGTAAAATAGTGCCCATCAATGACAACATGATTTCTCTGGACGTTCCATCAGGTGAATTTCGTTTGCTCTACGTGTCAAAGTAGCCACCGCAAAAGCGCTGTTGGGAAAGTCACTGACTCAAGTTATTGATCCCATACGTAGCCATGCGTACCCGTGCGGGAATTCCCATACGAAATTTACTATGCTCCAATCCGTCTTAGTCACATCGAGAAAAAGGAGCATGAAAATGCAAATCACCAGCACTCATCCCACAGGCGCTGCACCAGAAATAGCAGTACTGACCAAAGAGTTAAGCAAACTTCTTGGTTCAAAACGCGTTTCACGAGCCCCTTGCCAGACCACGCCAGAGCACAAAATACGTTTATAGGGGGGGTAATTATTTAATTATGTATATCACTGAAATCAAATCGGTTGCAATGCGCAAATACCCCGTAGCAAACTCTTTTAGAATTAGTTATAACACCAATTAAAGTGCCAGTTTAGGGAATTTCGCTCTGTTTCACGATTGGGAGGCGACGACGGCGCCACAGTCCAAATTCTTTGGCCTGTTTGTTTGAGTAGGATTCACCAGACGGAGAGTCCTGCTACGCCCGCGCTCCTCACGAATGTTAAATAAATGATAGTAGAAATTTCAGGGGTTTGCTTGGGCGGATCACGCAGATTACTGGGATCATAAACAACGCAACAAACAGTTCCCCGTCCAAATTTTAACGGCAAAGCCGCACCACAATAAGTAATCAGTAGTTTAGAATTAAAAAACTGGCGGAGAGGGGGGGATTCGAACCCCCGATACAAGTTTACCTCGCATGACGGTTTAGCAAACCGGTGCCTTCAGCCGCTCGGCCACCCCTCCGCGTGTTTGACCTTTACGCAAGCGATTCAGATCGCTTCACACAGACACTCTGGAATCTATCTAATTCAGCCTGATTCCTTTTATTTTATGGCTGTTTGCCTTTCCGTCCGCCAGCGATTTGTGGCGACCGGGAGACTTCACCAACAGCCTTTTTGACCTAGATTATCTAGAATATGTTTCGTGTCGCATTCCAGCAAATGGCTTCTGCCGAGGACGTAATTGCTGTAACATGGGTATCGTTGTGGTCGTGACTCATATAGGTGGCGTAATTGAAACAATGTTGTGTTCAATCAGACTTTATGAGGGACATTGTAACTATTACAGGTATGAGCGACGCGTTTGCGGGGGCCCGTGCTTAACGGGTCATTATTACCGCACTTATTTTATGGTTAGCTCGTATTTAAGCTTGTTGGGAGATATGCTTCGGATGGCAAAAGTTCTGGTAGTGGATGATGAATCAAGCCTGCGTATGGCTTTGGGCGAAATTATTAAAACTTGGAATCACCAGCCTTTGCTGGCCGAAACTATTGGCGAAGCCATGCAGATTTTGACCGATGACCCTCCTGATATTTTGCTTACAGATGTTTTTCTTCCAGACGGATCGGGCATTGATCTGATGAAAAAGGTGAAAGAAGACCACTCTCATATACCTGTGGTCATCCTGACCGGGCACGGCAGCATCGAGGACGCTGTGAAGGCGATCCACATGGGTGCCGAAAACTATCTGACAAAGCCAGTGGAGCCGCCGCGTCTGAGGTTGATCCTGGATCAGCTCGTTGAAAAGCAGGGCATGGAAGAGGAAATGAAGAGCCTTCGCAAGCAATTGAAGAAGGTTGGCAGCATGGGCGGCCTCCGTGGACGCAGCCCCGCCATGATGGAACTTTACTCGCTGATTGAACGTGTGGCTCCGACGGAAGCTTCAGTGTTTGTGTCTGGTGAAAGCGGCACCGGTAAGACGCTGGTGGCGAAAACAGTTCATGATTATTCTCGCCGTAGAAATAAGCCTTTTGTAGCAGTTAATTGCGCGGCCATAGCTCCAACGCTTATCGAAAGCGAACTATTCGGACACGAGAAAGGAGCGTTCACGGGAGCGACCCAGCAGAGGCGCGGCTACTTTGAGGAAGCTTACGGTGGTACTATTTTCCTGGATGAAATCACAGAACTTCCTATAGAACTTCAGGGAAAACTGCTGCGGGTGCTTGAAGAAAACCGGATCCGCCGGGTGGGCGGCAACAACGAACTGGATATCAATGTCCGTATTGTGAGTGCTTCAAATCGCGACCCAAAACAGGCTATCGCCGATGGAAAACTTCGGGAAGATCTTTATTATCGCATTAACATCTTCCCTATCCACGCTTGCGCGTTGCGTGAGCGCCGACCAGATATCCCATTTCTGGCGCAGATGTTTCTTGAGAAGCTGTGTGAGGAAGAGTCTCGAGAACCACTTACTTTTGATCAAAACGTAGTTAAGCTGCTTATGGCGTATGACTGGCCCGGAAATGTGCGTGAACTCAGAAACGTGATTAACCGCGCGCTGATTATCGCGCAGGGTAATAAAGTGACCATGGAGTGCATGCCGGATTATCTGAAACATGAGGTGGACATGGAAGAGCTGGAACTGGCTCCCAACCCCCTGACGTTGGATGATGAGGAAGCTGAAGAACTGGCGAGCGTAGGAGCATCGGGTCGTGCTGGAAAGCGTCGTAGCGGCGCCACCCTGTCGAGCGTTGAAATGCTGGACGAGGAGGATATGACACTGGAAAATATGGAGCGGGTCATGATCCGGAAGTTGCTGGAAAACTTTGACGGCAATAAGCCCCAGGTAGCGGAAAAACTAGGTGTAAGCTTGAAGACACTTTATAACAAGATTCGCAAATACGAACTGTAAGGTTCGAAAAGGTGGCACAGTGCATATTAGATAATTTTACTTATCCAACGGGGTATAACCAAGGCACTTGGAATGGCGTATATTATACTGGCGTATACTGGCCAAGTATTATTGGCCTCTCGGCTCCAGTTACGCTAGGCAGGTTTGCCGGCAGGTGTTCCAAGTGCGCGTAGCCCATTACCGCAAATCCGGCGCACTCGCGGGATTTACTGGTAATGCTGTATCCTGCGTCATCTAATGATTGCACTAGTGGGATTTCCATCGCCACATTGTCGCGAATGCGCTGCATCAAAAATGTGTTTCGTGTTCCACCACCAGCAACGAGTAATTGATCGATTCCGCCGTGAGGCATCACATGATTCTGCAGGTTTACGGCTAGAGATTTGGCCGTAAACTCCGTCGCGGTGGCTATGAGATCATCGGCGGCGGCGGTTGGATTTTCTGAAATGACTTGCTCAACAAATTGTAAACCAAAGAGCTCTCGACCGGTACTTTTCGGCGGAGGCGCAGTTACATAAGGAATGGCCATCCACTGCATTAACAGCTCTTGGTCAATGGTTCCCGAGGCGCCGTGTCTGCCGTCACTATCATAATGTTCGCCGGGGTAATAGTGCCGAGTCAGTCCATCAATTATCATATTAGCCGGGCCAGTGTCAAATGCGAGAACCATCTCGGCCTGGCCAGATGGCGGAAGCCAGGTGCAGTTTCCGATTCCGCCCAAATTGTGGACGACGATCCCCTTGCCCGGTCGACTAAAAAGATGGAAGTCAGCAAAAGGGACCAGCGGGGCTCCGTTCCCTCCAACGGCCATATCCGCCACTCTAAAGTTACTGATGACCGGCAGGCCTGTCCGCGCAGCTATGATTGAAGGCTCCCCTACCTGAATTGTCGAGGCCACATGGCCTTTGATATGGCCGACTACCATATGTGGAGCAATGTGGAACAGAGTCTGACCGTGAGAGGCGATGGCGCTGATTTTCGAGGCTGATTGGCCCCACTGGTCGATGGTTGCCAAGGCGGCGTCGGCGAAGGCTTCGCCTATTTCAAAGTTCAGTGAACAGCAGAGCGACAACGAACCCGCGCCATCGCGAAACGCGGTAAATATCCGGTTTTTTAAGTGCTCGGAAATCGGGTATTCGTTGAAAGCAAGGACATCGCATCCCAACAACTTTTGATTTGTTAAATACACCCGGCAAATTGCCGCATCAATTGTATCTACGCTGGTGCCGCTCATGAGGGCCAATATTATATGCTCGCCCAACGGACGGCTGCGCTGCAATTGCATTATGACTAAACTCCGTGTGATGATTCAACTGAGCATTTGACACAGTACCTGTGTTTGCTAAACTTCTGTTTCTACAGGACAATCTTATATGACAAAAAAAACAATAACTATCTGTTTTTATATCAGCGGTCACGGATATGGCCATGCAGCACGTGCCAGCCAAGTGATGGCAGCATTGCCGCCAGACGTTAAAATTATCGTCCGCAGCGAAGTGGATCCCTCATTTTTTTCACGCGAAAGCGGGCGTGAAGTAGATGTAATTCCCGGCAAATTTGATACTGGGGTTGTGCAGCATAACAATCGCAGTCTTGATTGGGACAGCACTTTTAAACTCGCGCGTAAGGTAAACCGTGATGCCAGTGCGAACCTGATGGACGAGACGGCTTTTCTCCGAAAACATCGTGTCGACCTGATCGTTTGCGACGTGCCTCCGGCTCCCTTGGAAGCCGCGCGCATGGCCGGAATTCCCTCGGCATTTGTAGGAAATTTCACGTGGGTGGAGATTTTCGATAACGAGGGGCGGCGTCAGGAAGCGGCAAAGAAGCTAGCGGATTTCTGGCGAGAACAGTATGCCCTGGCCACGCTCGCCATTCGCACTCCACCGGCATTTCCGATGGAATATTTTCCCCACGTGACAACGGTGCAGCCCATCGCCCGCCGAGGGAAAAATTGCAGAAAAGAGTTGCTCCGATATCTTAATCGGCCTCCGCAGACACGCCTCGTTCTGATGTATTTTGGCACCTTTGGAGATGACGAGCTTCGACTGCCCGTGATGACAGACACGGCTTTGCTTGCTTTTACGAAGGTTCCACAGCCGGGTATAACGTTGGACCCTCAAGCCTGGCATTTTCCAGATGTTGTCGCTTCGGTTGATTGCGTTATCGCAAAACCCGGGTACGGCACAACCGGCGAGTGCATGGCAAACGGAACTCCTATGATCTATCACCCGCGGATGGAGTTTGCGGAATATCCCGTGTTAAGAAAGGCCATAAAGGAGTGGAACGGGGGAGTTCAGATTTCTATTCGAGATTTGACCAGGGGAGCATGGACAGGAGCCCTTGCCAAGGCGGTCTCGCTCAAACCAGACCGCATAGCCTCTAACGGGGCGCGGCAGACGGCAGATCTTCTGATGGAGCTATTGGATTAATGCCGGCACATATTTGACCACAGGGTCGGCCAATGCTACTCATACACCTCGGCACGGAGACCGACGCCTATTTTAGCGGCAACCTCCAGACTTGCCTCACGAGTTTCTTTTAATTCTTCCAGAGCCCATGTGCGAAGCTGCTGGAGGAAATCATGGCTGGTCATATCATAGTGGAGCGGCGTAATCGAGATTTTACCCTGGTGTAGGACAAGATCATCCCACTCGTCTCCATCAGGCGATTGAATGAGCCGATCACCAATATTGCGATAGCAGGTAGCACCGTCGCACTCACTAACCACTTGAAACTGGTCCACAAATATGGACCGACCCATCTTGCTGATGGCGACGCCTTTAATATCTTCTTCGGAAAGCATGGGGACGTTTACGTTGAGCAAAACGCCGGGAGGCAGGCCATTTTCAACGACCTGATGGGCCAGCTTAGCTGCAAACCGGGCGGCGGCGGAGTAGTCTGCGCCTGTACGGGCCAGAGCTTTTACTATGTCTGAAGTGTGGGTGGCGGCGGGGCGGTTTGGTGTATAAGGATCAGGACTGGCAACCCACAGGGCCTGGCTGATAGCGATAGATGGCAGCCCAGCCATGGTGGCCTCAAGTGCAGCAGCAACGGTGCCGCTGTAGAGGATGCTTGTTCCTGTATTCTGCCCACGATTAATCCCACTGATAACAAGGTCGGGAGGAGTTTCTTTCATTATCGTGGAAAGGGCCATCTTAACGCAATCCGCCGGTGTGCCATCGAGACCGTAACCCCAATCCATCTCTTCCCTAATGTGACGTTTCAGAGTAACGTTATTGAAAACACTGATACCGTGGCCCACGGCACTTCGCTCTGTGGAAGGGGCGACCACCAGAGTGTCTGCGAATTTGGATATTTCCTGGTAAAGCGCCCAAAGGCCTGGAGCATCAACCCCGTCATCATTACAAAGTAATACTCTCATGCACAACTATACACATTTTAGGAAGATGTGATCAAGAGTAAGTGAGAAAAAAATCACGATGTATTATGCTTCTTGGCGTATGTTGCAACCGCATTAGTGGTCTGGGTTGTTGTCTCCGTGAGGAGCTTCCGTCCCATGCATGCGCTCGTATTCCGGTTCCATAATATATCCAGCCGGCGTAACATTGCTTCGCGTCCAAACGTCCATCAGGGTACCGGAAATCATAAGCCCCAGAAATAGTAAGGACGTAATAATGATGATCTTAATGAGTTTGCCGCTATACTTGACATGCATAAACCACATCGTGACGATAGTCGCCTTGACGGTCGCTATGCCTAGAGCGATTACTAAATTCCATAATCCACCAGCATCCAGATTGGCCACCCATACGGTAAAAACAGTAAGAACCATCAAGATGCCAAGGACTATGGCGTAGGTGAGCGGTGAAACTATGTGATGGGCAGCGTGAGTGGAGTCGATTTTTTCTTCTGTGTGCGTTAGGCCCGAGGCTTGATCTGTCATTATTATTAATCTCTTTTTAGCTGGTTGCGCTTAGTGGCGGTGAATCAAGTAAATCAATGGGAACAGGTAAATCCAAATTACGTCAACCAGATGCCAGTACAGACCAGTTAACTCGATGGGAGTACTCCACCGAGAGCTGAATTCACCACGGCCAGCGCGGATAATCATCCAGATAATAACACCTATGCCAATCAGGACGTGGACACCATGGAGACCTGTTAAGCAGAAGTAAATAACAAAAAACATCTGCGCGTGACGTTCAACATTTGGATCTCGCGCCAGTGCAGATTCCATCTGTTCTGCAGTTAGAGCATGGCCAGATTTCGCAAGGTGAGGATCATCAAGAACAAACTCAAAGTTTGGTCCAGGTACAAGATGATGCTCAAATTTTTCGCTCCATTCGATACTCTTGATGCCCATGAAGCCGAAGGCACATATAACGGTGACAACCATGTAGCCGATGAGCCGCTTCTGATGACCTTTCTGCGCGCTGTGCACAGCCATGGCCATAGTAAATGAGCTAAACAGAAGAACGATAGTGTTGATGACGCCCCAATCTACGCTGAGCCGACTGCTTGCAAGGCCGAACGCATCTGGAAACAACACATGGTAGACGGTGAAGGCGAGGAATAGACCGCCGAAGAACATAATTTCAGTGGCAAGAAAGACCCAGAGCCCAAGAGAATGAGCTTCGTCCTGCTGCGCCCGGTCTTCGAAATGGTGGGCGAGGTGAGGGTCATGAGCAGCATGCCCATGTTGGGCATCCGTGCTAGCGTGAGTGGACAACTTCGTCGTCCTCCTTGAACTGTGAATACTCGTACGGGCCTACTGAAACTACCGGAATTTCCAGAAAGTTTTCGGTCACCGGTGGAGACGATGTTTGCCATTCTAAGCCGGTTGCTCTGTAGGGATTGGGTCCCGCGACGGGCCCGAAAAACCAAGCGTAGGTTAGATAAACAATTGGCATCATAAACCCAAGGCCAAGAACCGATGCACCGGCAGTAGAAAGCACGTGATAGACCTGATACTCGCTAACGTACTCGTGATATTGACGGGGCATACCCATGTATCCCATTACGAATTGTGGAAAGAATGTCACGTTAAAGCCGATAAAAATTGTTATGGCGCTAATACGGCCCAGAAACTCCGGATACATCCGACCAGAGATTTTTGGGAACCAGAAATGCACGCCGCCCATGTAGGCCAGCATCATTCCTCCGACCATTACATAGTGAAAGTGAGCCACAACGAAATATGTATCATGCACGTGAACGTCAAGTCCAACGGCTGCCAGAAACAAGCCAGTCATTCCACCGACAAGGAAAAGTCCAATGAAGAACAAGGCAAAAAGCATAGGCGTCTCGAACGATATCGAACCCTTGTATAATGTAGCGGTCCAGTTAAACACTTTAATTGCAGTTGGA
The DNA here is from genome assembly GCA_038243585.1 of Candidatus Sumerlaeales bacterium. Taxonomy (GTDB): domain Bacteria; phylum Sumerlaeota; class Sumerlaeia; order Sumerlaeales; family Sumerlaeaceae; genus JAKFFN01. The sequence goes on from JBBSQY010000021.1 coordinate 8,865, forward strand.
ATTCCGATTACAAAGCTGAGCGCGGAGAACACGACGCCGGCGTAAGGAGACTGTCCGGAAACGAAGAGGTGATGGCCCCACACGAAGAAGCCGACCATAGCAATGGCGAGGCTGCTCATGGCAATGAAGCTGTATCCGAAGATATTCCTACGCGCAAAACACGGAATAAGTTCTGATATTATCCCAAACCCTGGCAAGATCATGATATATACGGCCGGGTGAGAGTAGAACCAGAAAAGATGCTGAAATAACAGCGGATCGCCACCAAAGGCAGGATCAAAAACGCCAAGATGAATCAACCGCTCAACCGCAACCATTAATACAGTTATACCAATGACGGGCGTGCCTAAAATCATAATCAAGCTTGTGGCATAGATAGACCATATAAACAGAGGTAACCGGAACCAGGTTAGGCCGGGTGCCCGCATCTTATGGACTGTTATTATAAAATTAAAGCCGGTAAATATGGATGAGAATCCAATGATAAAGACGCCCACAGCGGCAGATATAACGTTCGTGTTCGTTGTGGTGCTGTAAGGGGTATAGAACGTCCAGCCTGTATCAACACCGCCTGCGATAATTGCGTATATGCAGAGAGCAGACCCGATCATGTACAAATACCAGCTCAGCAGATTAATCTTTGGAAAGGCGAGATCCTTAGCTCCCAACATCAGGGGCACAAGAAAGTTTCCCAACACCGCAGGTACTGCAGGGACGAGAAACATAAATACCATTACGATTCCGTGGGCGCTGAAAGCCTTGTTGTATCCATCGGCCGATAAAAGATCGCCTTGAGGAGTGAGCAATTCGAGGCGTACTAATGCAGCCGCTAATCCGCCAATTAGAAAAGACAACGTCGTCGTAATAAGATAAAGTACGGCGATTCTCTTATGATCCGCTGTCAGTAGCCAACTTTTCCAGCCGCCGGTTTTGTTGAGGTAGTTAACCAGCGGGAAAACAGCTTCCTGACTTTGAGGCCTTGTTTGAGTTTGATAAGGGTTAGGTGCGTCTATAGAACTCATAATTACAGAACTCCCTGCTGCTCACCTGTTGTGGTGGTTGTATCCAAGCCGGTTGGTTGCGGCGAGGCTGCCTCACCAGCAGTCGTGTCAGCGTCTTGATTTTGCATTACTGAACTACTCGTAACATTAGTATTGTCTTGCGGAGTCTGTATGTCTGAAGAATTAGGAGCTGTCTGGAGCGCCTGAGAATCGCTTGTAATCCTGACATCACCTGATGGTTCGCTGGATGTTATAGACGCATTATTCAGTGCGGTGGTGGACGCCTGATCTTCAGGCGACATAACCACCCCTCCGTTGGCATCTGCGGCAGCGGTATTTTTGGCCGACCCTGTGTCTTGCCCAGCCGGAAGAGTTTTTATGTACGCAATTAAAGCGTTTACCTGGTCTTGCGAAACCACGCCGTTAAATGAAGGCATAATCGGCTGGTACCCGAAGACAACCTTTGCCTGAGAGTTGAGAATGGACTCTCTTAGATAATTGTCATCAGCTGTTACCACGTTGCCGCCCTGTAGCTGGACCTTATGGCCATACAAACCGTTGAGCAATGGCCCCCGTGACCCTGTGTCGCCTGTATGACAGGTATTGCAGGCAAGACTGGTGAACAATGCCTCGCCAACCTTTTCAGGCGGATCACCGGTAAAACCACCAAGCCATTTTTGGTAATCCGCAAGCTCCATAACCACGACTTTACCAACCATCTGAGAATGGCTGGTGCCGCAGTATTGGTTACAGAACAAGTGGTAAACGCCTACGCGATTTGGGGTAAAGTTCAGATAGCTAAATCGTCCTGGAAGAACATCCTGCTTCAAACGAAACGCCGGGATAAAGACGGAATGCAATACGTCTTCGGAAGCCATCTTCAGCCTGATGGGTGTATTAACTGGAAGATGCAAGTCCTGTATCTCACGCCTACCGTTCTTGTGTTGAAACTTCCACATCCACTGCTTACCGGTAGTGAGAATTTCAAGAGCGTTAGGGTCTTGAGTCGTCTGCAGGAAAAATACATGAGAACCCCAGAAGAACATTCCGATAACAATGAAAAATGGGATAATGGTCCATGTAAGTTCCAGGACAAGAGACGTGCCCATGCGCGGTGGCCTGGGAACCCCGGGGCGTCGACGATACTTGACCGAAAAGTAAACAATTACGCCGGGGATAACAATGCATAGAAATGCCGTCAGCGCCACCATGCTGATATACAATAAGTCAACATCGGCGGCAACCGTGGATGCCTGCACCGGGAATATTTCAAAATCGCTGGGAACCTGTGGATTCATGATCGCCTTTTGCTTTGCTGCCTTTTACGTGTTATTTGTTGTGTGTTCTACTCGGTAATCGCGACGCAACATGATAAACATGAACGTCCCTAAAGCGAACAGCGTAAGTAGCCCGCCCACTTGTATCAACCGCATTACTAACATACTATACTTGCCGAGGGTTGCATCATAGTGGTAGCAGAGCAATAGAATTTTCTCCACCGGTCCGCCAATTTTCCCGTCGGATGCTTCTGTAAGTCCAAGTCGCATATCCTTAGGACTATATTCAATCCCAAAAAAGTATCGAGATACTTTTCCTTCTGGAGTTAAAAGAAAAACCACACTGGCATGCGCGAATTGCTGCTGCTTTTCATCCCATGCATAACGGAAACCAACGGAATCCGTAACCTGTTTGATATTATCTTCTGTACCGGTAAGCCAATGCCAATGTTCTTCTGCGCCGACTTGGTCATAGTCTTTAAGGTAATTCGTTTTCTTTTCAAGAGCCAGTTCCGGTGTTTCTCGCGGATCGAAACTGAGCGTAACAATCTCAAATTCTTTCCCAGGCAACATCGGGACGTCTTTTAACATTTTCAAGCTTCGGGTCAGGCCATTGAGTACCTGCCCACAAAGCATTGGACATCCGTAATAAACCAGATTCAAAATAATTGGTCGTTCACCGGCATAATCGGCCAGTGTTATTTCTTTTCCGTTTTCATCTAAAAACGGCACATCCATCGGAACTTGGTTATCCAACTTTTGATCGACACCGATTTCTCTAAAGATCGCGGGTTGATCAGTTGCCTGTCGCTCGCCTGGATTAGGGGGCGGCCTGTATTGCCCCTGAGAGGGAGCAGCCACTACCATAATCGTGGTAAGAATCAAGCATACTTTATAATACAACGTCATTTGCCGGAGTTTCCGTGATAGCCTTCCGCTTGGAGGTTCCATGATGTCCTTCCGCTACTACTGTCCTGTGGAAGACTAGCACCGTCGTCGCGAACCGTAGCAGTTGTCTCCGGGGCTTGTTTCCGGGTGGGTAGCGATCCTGATGTTAAAACTTTCTTAATTGCATCGTCAATGGGAATTCGAACAACGCCGGCGTCACGGCTTATCCATGAATATGAGGTAAGCGCTTTATTTTCCTGGGCAAGAAAAACCTTCATCCCTGCAGCTGGATTTAGTTGCAAAACAGGTCCAGGAATCTGCTGAACGACCTGACCTTCAGCCAGCAAGGGTGACCGTCTGGCCATAGCTTCTTCGGTTCGAACCTTAGTAAAATAATCAAAATAACCCCAGACCGCAAAAGCCGTCAACACTACGAGGAAGGCAATAACAAACATCCACACGCCAATTTGCGTAAAGCTTGCATCTGACTTCTCGAAACGGTCCTGACCTGCATCCTGGTAGCTGTTATCGTTTTTAATGTCCGCCACGGAAATTTAGCGCCTCCTGAAGATAAGGTTCGTTGATTGGAAGAAGCGGACGCTGAACCAGCAGCCGGAAGAACAGGAAAAGCCAAATTCCTCCAACACCAATGACAGCGATGGCGGCTACAAGAATTGAAAGAATATCAAGATGTCCTTCGTATGTCGGAGCCTGATGCGCAGAGGGCAGAATAAGGTAACACAGATCAAGAAAACGAAGGAAAATGATAAAAGCAGCAACCTTTACGAGAACGTTAAGATTCTTTTTAACACCGCGATTTAGCAAAAGTAGAAACGGCGCGAAAAAGTGAAACGCTATTAGTCCCGCGCCAATCCAGCCCCACCCTCCTGTCATACGGCGCAGGTAGTATGGAACTTCTTCCGCCAGATTTGCTGACCATATGATAAGAAACTGAGAAAAGTTAACGTAAGCCCAGAACATTGTGGCTGCGAGCAGGAAGTTACCAAGATCATGCACATGGCCGCTGTTAAGACGCTCTCTCATGGGACTAAACCTTACCAGCAATACCATAACCGAGACTACAAAAGCCATACTTCCCAGCGCCTGCCCCGTCATTACAACAGGGCCATACATCGTTGAGAAGAAGTGCGGTTCAAGTGAAAGTAGCCAGTCTATGGCGGCAAAAGTCATTGTCATAAAGAATATGACAAGTCCCGGCCCGCTTATTCGCTTCATGGAAATTGTTGTTTTCGGATCAACAGCATTATCTTGTCTGCTGGAGATCGCAGACAAGCGGTAGGCAAGAAAACCCCAAATAATCGCGTAAATAACCAAGCGTATCAAGAAACCCGTTTGATTCAAATAAGGTGCTTTCTGGCTTAGTACAGGGTCAAGTTTAACGACATCTGTGTGTGTCCACTCATAAATCTGGTGCATTCCAAATAGGATTGGAATGATGAACAGAAGGGACCAAACCATCATTTTCGCACCGGTTTCCAGCACACGGCGGATCATTACGCCCCAGGCACCACCACTGAGGTGATGAACCATCAGCCAAAACAAACATCCAGCGGCCATATTAAACCAGAAAATAAACCCTACTAAATAGGAACGCAGGAAGAGCCCCGTATGGTTTTCGCTATTCCAGTTCAAGCCAAGAATTATTGCAGTAATAATAAGCCCAATAATTCCGGTTAACAGTGACATTTTCGGCCAGTTGCCTAGGTCGGCCGTAGTGATTTTCAAACCTGTTAGACTTCTCATAGTGCGCCCTCTGCTTCAACGGAGCTGGCGCCTTCAGCGCTTCCATCAGCGGAACTTATATTACTGACAGCGGTGGCTGTAGATAATTGATTTGCCTGCATAAGTTTAGTAAGTTCAGATTCAGGAACATCTGCAATGGTGCCGCGACCAGCTGCCTGTAAGGCGCGAACATAGGCAACAATAGCCCATCGATCCCGTACTGGCAGCTGCTGATTGTAGCTGTACATACGACCGTATCCGTTTGTAATAACGTCGTAAATGTGCCCAACAGACGCAGTAACCAGCCGATCGTCCATATAAGACGGAGGCCGGCTAACGCCACGCTGAACTATCATTCCATTGCCGTCGCCAAGCTTGCTGTGACAAGGGGCGCAATAAATATTAAATCGATTTTCACCGCGTTCCATTATTTCCTGAGTAATAGTCATGGGAAACTCTTCGACCAGCTTACCTGCAACCTTGCCCGTGTGCAGTGCGTCATCTTCTTTCAGATCGCCGCGAGAAACAGTGTTTGGCTCAAGTGGTCGCGACGCACGATTGTCATCAAAGAGTTGATTTTCTTCAAGTGGCTGATAATAAGGCTGAATGCCCATTTCCTGCTGACATCCAACAATGGTCAGCCCAGACAGCGCAGTAATTAAAGCGACAGTGGCTTTCCGATAAATGCTTGTTGATACCAAAGCGGTTCTTTCTGTGATAGGCAAGTCAGGGCGCAACTTCACTCACCTCTACTGGATTCAAACTTTTTAGAAATGCCATAGTTTCGGTTCGGTCAAACTTCGGGTCGGACTCTTCAATGCACAAGAAGAAGCCAACAGAGCTGGCCTTACTGAAGCTTGGTACGTTAAAAACCGGGTGGTAATGTTTCGGGAAGCCGTTCATGGTTAGCATTGCCAGGCCCGCTGTAAACGCAGAAAACAGAATCGTCATCTCGAAGGTAATAGGAATAAACATCGGCCACGAATTCAGGGGACGCCCGCCGATGTTTAGCGGGTAATGGATTACAGAAGCGAACCACTGCATAAAAAAGCCAGCGCAGCCACCAGTAATACCTGCACCTAGTATTATCCAGGGAAGGATTGATCGTTTAATCCCTAAAGCATGATCAATCTCCGGTATTGGAAACGGACTAAATGCGTCTGTTTTGGTAAACCCGGCGTTATTTACAACCTCAGCTGCATCCACTAGGGCTTGAGCTGATTCGAATTCCGCGAGGTAACCGTACAGATCTGTATCGGGAACGCCATGAGGGTGGGTATATGAAGCGGCAGAACTCATTAGTGGGTATGCTCCTCCTTAACCTTAACCTTGGCATCTGGTAGCAGAGTGCGGAGTTCAAAAATTGACATTGCTGGCAGAAAGCGGATAAACAATAGCGTGAAAACCATAAATTGTCCCATTGTTCCGATGAAGAGCATTATGTCCCACCGGGTTGGGGAGTAAAGCGCCCACGACGATGGCAGAAAATCCCTGTGAAGACTTACGACAATGATTACAAAGCGCTCAAACCACATTCCAATATTGATAGATGTCGAGATGATTAGGAGCAGCCAGATATTAGTTCTGATCTTGTTAAACCAGAGCAACTGAGGAATGAGGATGTTTGTTAAGATCAATATCCAATAAGACCACCAGTACGGGCCAAGAGATCGGTTAACCATCATGTATTTTTCCCAGGTATTACCGCTATACCATGCATAGAAAACTTCGCAGAAGTAACCGTAGGCCACAACTAGGCCTGCCAAAAGCATAACCTTTGCCATGTTTTGGAGGTGACGGTCAGTAAAGTACGCGTGAAGACCGTAAATAGCACGAACAGGGATAAGCAAGGTGAGCACCATTGCGAAACCTGCGTAAATAGCGCCCGCAACGAAGTATGGCGGGAAAATGGTAGTATGCCAGCCGGGTACCTGACCAACTGCGAAGTCGAAGCTAACCGTGGTATGAACTGACAGAACCAAAGGTGTGGATACGCCTGCAAGAATAAGGTAAGCGATTTCATATCGGTGCCAATGACGAGCGCTGCCGCGCCACCCCAGAGCGAAGAAGCCATATAAGGCGCGTCCCACTCCGTTTTTTACGCGGTCGCGTAGGCTGGCTAAATCTGGGATCAAGCCGATATACCAGAACAGCAGCGATACGGATCCGTACGTGGATACCGCAAACACATCCCAGTCGAGCGGGCTACGAAACTGAGGCCACATACGCAAAGTGTTTGGGTACGGGACCAGCCAATACGCAAACCACGGACGCCCGGTATGTAGCAAGGGAAACAGGCCGGCCGAAGCAACGGCGAAAAGAGTCATCGCCTCTGCAAATCGATTGATAGACGTACGCCACTTCTGGCGGAACAATAACAAAATAGCAGAAATCAGTGTTCCGGCGTGGCCGATACCGATCCACCATACGAAGTTAATAATTCCGAAAGCCCAAGCTACCGGAATGTTATTTCCCCAAGTACCGATACCCCAATATAGTAACCAGGCGATGGAAAACATCATCATGAACCAAATCGCGCCTGCAATCATGAAGCCGAAAATCCAACCCTTCTGGGTCTTCCGGCGCAGCACTACATCCGCAATTCGTGAGGTTACTGATTCATAAGTCTCACCTGGGAGAACCATAGGAGCCGGCGCATACGGCGCGTAAGCCCGAGCTGCCTCGGACTGCGATTCATTGGCTGGGTCGTTTGTTGACATCTTCCTCAGGCTTCCTCAATTTCGGAGTTCGGGTTGTTGATCGCTGCCAGATAAGTCGTACGCGGCTTGGTGTTCAAGTCACTCAACATTCCGTAGTTTAGCGTTCCCGCTTTAAGCTTTGCTACGCGGCTACCAGGATCATTGATGTTGCCGAAAACAATCGCATCAGTTGGACACGTTGCTTCACAGGCCACAACAATTTCCCCATCGCGTATATGGCGTCCATCATTCTCGGCTTCGATACGCGCGGAATTAATACGCTGGATACAATAAGTGCATTTTTCCATTACGCCGCGAGAACGAACTGTTACGTCAGGATTGCTGACCATTCCGGCCAACGGACTTTCAAAAACATTTTTAGTGTAGTAAAACCAGTTAAAACGACGCACTTTATACGGACAATTGTTTGAGCAGAAGCGTGTGCCAACGCAACGGTTGTACACCATTTCGTTAACGCCTTCTTCACTATGTGCTGTAGCGGCAACGGGACATACCACTTCGCACGGTGCGTTCTCGCAATGCATACACGGCAGCGGCTGATTTGTTACCGTTGGAGCGTCGATATCGCCGGAGTAGTACTGGTCGATGCGGATCCAATGCATTTCACGCTGATTCCGGACGTCCTTTTTGCCGACCACTGGTATGTTGTTTTCCGCCTGGCATGCAGTGACGCATGCATTGCAGCCGTTACACACACTTTGGTCAATGGTCATACCCCAGGCGTAGCCCTTGGAATAGTCCCAAGCACCTTCATACATATCAGTCTTCTCAGGAGGCAAATGACCGCTGGGCCACAAGGCACCCGCATAAGACGGGGTTGAGTGGTGATCATCATGATCGGTTCCGACGGCATGAGCGTCATGGGCCTGATGTTCAAGGCCCTGTTCAAACTTTCTAAGATCCTGTATTGTGCCGCGACGCACCAAGCCGCGCTTAGAAATCTGCGCATTCTCACCTTGAGCAATAGGCTCAAATAACTTTCCGACAAGCGGAATGTCTTTGGCTGGGTCAACGCCGTTGTGATCAATACTAAAATGCAGCTGCGTGCAGGATAGTTGATAGGTTTTGCCAGGAACAGTCTTAATGGCTACCGGTGCGCCAACACGCGGCGCATTACTATTCCACAATTTGTAGATGTTCATGCCACGCGGCAGAGTTCCAATGGTAGACGGAACGCCTACCATTGTTCCGTGAGGGGTAAATATAGTTTCTTCGTGCTCCATGCCGACACGGCCACTTCGCGTGCGACCATAACCAAGATGCACAGTGACGCAATCGGCCGCGTGCCCCATTACCACAAACACAGGTCCTTGCAACGCCACACCATTGGCGGTCAGCTCCACCACATCTTCGTTTTTCACTTTAAGTTTGCGAGCTGTAGCCATGCTCATGTAGATAGCGTTGTCCCACGTAACTTTAGAAAATGGCTTTGGTAATTCCTGTAGCCAGGCATTGTTTGCGTAACGACCATCCTGAACGGTTGGGTCGAGTCGGATAATTAACTCCAGGTCGCTCCCAACTACAGTCGAGACAGGAAACGCAGACGCATCCGTTTTGGCAGTAACCGGTCGGGCGTTTGATGAGGTATTAACAATAAACCCATCATGAATACCGCGTCGCCAAGCTTTGTCGAAATTGTCTTCGCCAAGCCGCTTTTTCCAGTACTCCTGCACCATAGTAAAAGCAGTCTTGCCTGATTCGCTGGTGAGGGCCTGTAGCATTTCAAGGGTAGTAACGGTATTATACAACGGAGCGATTAACGGTTGAACTATTGATACGGTTCCGTCTGCGCTGCGGATGTCGCCCCATGTTTCAAGATAATGAGGAGCAGGGATGTGCCACTGGCAGAGTTCGGCGGTTTCATCAAAGCTTATACTGTGAGCGACACGCCATTTGACCTTCTTAAGTGCTTCGCCGAAGTTTAGATCGCCCGGCGCCGTGTAGACCGGATTGGTACCCATGACAACAAGCGCCTTAATTTTGCCAGCGTTCATTGCCGTTACCAGTTCCCGCAAGTCCGCAAGCTGATTGGACGGCTGAGCCTCGACAGGGTCCATGTATACGACAGTTGAACCTACGGCGCCAATGGCACCGTTTATAGCGTGAGCCAAGGCGTGAACTGTGGGTGAAGCATCTTCACCGGCAATAACAACGGCGCGACCGGATGCACCTTTAAGGTCAGCGCTCACGGCTTTTAAGAACTCATCGTATGCGGCAGGAGCCGGATTTGTTTCGAGGGTGGCTGCCGCAACACCTAAATTCGCAGCCAGATCGCGGGCAAAAGCCTCAACGAGGGACGGCTTTAACTGTAGACGATGATCGGCCAGCGTTCCAGTGTTAGTAGGCGTTGACTCAATCGTATACATGCGATTAATCTGAGCTTCAGCTGATGTCACTTTTCGCCTAGCAGAGAAAGCCTTTGCGTAGCGAACAGCACCGGGCCCCTCCACCATGAAATCAGAGTTCAACGAAACGATTACGTCCGCGTTCTCTAGCTGGTAGCGGGAATCGACATACTCCCCAAAAGCCAGTTTGGCTCCTTCGCGAACGTTCTCGCGACTAGCTGGATCATACTGAACCCAACGAAGAGATGGATATCTCGCCTGAATTCGCTCAATAATTGCTGCCATCGTGGGCGACGTGACTGAATCGGTCAGTAGCGCCAGACCTTCTCCGCCGGCATCCAGTTCCGACAGGCGCAGATTCAATTCGGCAACGAAATCCGTCCAGTCGCGCGGTTCCTGCAAAAAGGTTACCAGCTGAGCACGGTCAGGGTCATACATATCAAGAACGCTTGCCTGCACGTGAGAGAGGGCAGCGCCTTTACTGTCAGGGTGATCTGGATTACCCTCGATTTTTGTAGGGCGACCTTCATGGCTTTCCACAAGAACTGGATAGCCATATCCCATAAATGGCATAGAAGTGGCAAAGAAGAGGGGCTTGCCAAGAACCATTTGCTCGGGCTGATTTGTATAAGGGAGAATCTTTTCCCGGGGTTTTGAAAAGCCAGTGCATCCAGCCATGCCAGACAACGCCAGGGATGCGCCCATTACCTTTAAAAAATTTCGGCGGGTGACGGGGTCAATCCACTTTTCCTCCTGCGACGGGAACTCTTCCCGCATTTTCTGCTGGAATTCCGGCGTGTCGGCCAGCTCTTCCAAACTGCGCCAAGATGTCGGGGCAGCTCCGGATAGTTGTTTTTCGCGGATTATATCAAGATTAGTCATGGAATTGTTCGTGCTCATCGGTGACAGGTTGAGCAATTGATTTTGCTCTTAATGTGATAGTGTTCAGCCAGCTCTGTTTGAGTCATCTGCTTGCCATCAACTTCCGTTGTTTGGTCGAGCGAGGTAGGATGCTCATAAGCCATATTAGTAATCTGATCTTTCGGGCGAACATGTTCCGTGGGATTAAAGTGACACTGCAAACACCATGACATGTGAAGGCTTTCAGCCTGATACATCAAAGCCATTTGATCGACTCTGCCATGGCACTCGGCACACCCAATGCCCTTATTAACGTGCGCGCTGTGATTGAAGTATACGAAATCCGAGAGATTATGAACGCGAACCCATTCGATGGGTTTGTCAGTCTTCCAGCTCTCGCGCACAGGCTCCAGCATTGCCTCTTCGGTGTACATCTGCGAGTGACAGGTCATGCAGACCTTGGTCGGAGGCACAGTGGCGTGTGAAGAACGCTCAACGCCGAAGTGACAATAACGACAATCAAGCCCGAGGCCAGATACGTGGTGCTCGTGCGTAAACTGCACAGGCTGCACCACGTGGTTACCTTCCCCGGTCACGTTGCCGGATTGATACCACATAAACGCGGCAGAAAAAGCCGCGCTGGCCAGAAGAAGAACCGCAACGAGAGCAGTCTTAACCTGGTAATTTATATTTTTATGAAATATTTGAGGCAAAGTTGCAGCCTGGCTCCCTAAGGGAATTTTGTAATGTTCTGACGTATTTGGCGTCAGAGTTTCTGCAATGCAAGTAAAAGTTTGAGAAAATTTTCACAAACTCTTTCTGAACGAAAGAGCCAATACCCGCGCTCGCCGTTCAGCATTCCGTTAATTCAAAGAAAGATTTCTTCAATACTAATTATTTTTATTTGGCAGCTTTGGCGGGTTGATTGCAACAGAAAAGAAAGGAATTCCGCGTTTAGTCCAATGAACGCTTAAGCTTGGCAAAATCAATTAGTAATACTTAAAGTTTAACTAAAATGTTTCGCCTGTTATCCTCTTCAAAATAGTACTAAGTTGGTGCAGTATCTTCATGATAAATTTATAAACCTAAGCTGCTACACCGATATATTTCTCGCGTATGAAACTTCATCCGCCAACCTACCGTCTCACACCCTCGTGATTAAACTTTTAGTATTTCTCGTGCTTTTCGCCCAGTTTTTGTTTCTAGTCGGTGCCGCACCGGCGGCGGTAATAACAGTTGCTGACCGGATGGACCAGATTGCGCCAATGGTCCGGGAACGTCTTCGCCCGTGGTTTGTGCGCCAGCGTATTAAATACCCCCCCTCCCGTGTGGCCCTTGTCGCCGTGAAGGACGAACAACGCCTAAAGGTGTACGCGTCGGACCATACTGGAGACTGGCGGTTCGTGATGCAGTATAAAATTGCAAAGCTCAGCGGGAAGTCCGGACCCAAGTTGCGGGCTGGAGACAATCAAGTGCCAGAGGGCGTCTACGATATTACGGCCCTTAATCCCCAGAGTAAGTTCTGGCTGTCTCTTGCACTGAACTATCCTAACGCATTTGACCGCCAACAAGCGAAGAGAGACAAGCGGTCGAATCTGGGGGGAGATATCATGATACACGGCTGGTGGTTCAGCACCGGCTGTGTCGCCGTGGGTAACACTGCGGCTGAAGACTTGTTTGTTCTTGTAAAAGACACAGGCGTTGATGATGCAAAAATCGTAATTACTCCAACGGATTTCCGGAGCGAATCTTCCGCAAAACAGCTTCCTTCCAAGCCGGAATGGGTTACAGAACTTTATAAGGATATAAAAGAGGAGCTAAATGCGTTGGGCAGCGACGGGCTTACTACTGAGTCAAAACTTATTGCTTACTCTGACATTGCTCCGCCGCCCCCGCCGGAACCAACGACCATCTTTGGCAAAATCCTGCGCGCGTTATCAGAAGCCGCGATAACCTCTTCGACCGAGACAAATGTTTCAAATTGATTGCCATCATCTTCTGACAAGGCGTTAGTCGATCTACTTATGATGAAACTTCTTGGATTTGGGCAATTTAAAGTGGCTTTTGGTGAGCGGGAGACTAACTTCGCTTGCGTGGAAACGCTGTTGCAGGATTTTGCAAAGATTGACCTCCTGGTTCTGCCGGAGTTATGCTTTACAGGGTATGATTTCCGAGATCAGGGCGAAGTGGCTGATCTGGCTGAACCCATGGGAACTGGCCCAACATCAGATTTCCTTATGCGGTTAGCTGCGCGTTTCTCAGCGGTGGTTATAGCCGGTTATCCGGAAAGATCGGGCGACCGGTTTTACAACTCCTGCATGATGGCACTCCCGACCGGGGAAATACACAACTATAAAAAAACCCACTTGTTTAGTCGGGAAAACGACCTCTTCTCGCCCGGCGACGCAGCCCCCACAGTTGTGGAAACTCCCGCCGGTCGCATTGGCATGATGATCTGTTTCGACTGGATATTTCCGGAAGTGGCGCGGTCTCTTGCAATTGCCGGTGCGCAAATTCTCGCTCATCCCAGCAACTTGGTGCTCCCCTACTGTCAACGTGCCATGTACGCCCGAAGTGTTGAAAATCATCTATACACCATAACGGCAAACCGCATTGGTACGGAAGACCGCGCCGGCCGGTCTCTCACGTTCACGGGGGCCAGCCAGATTCTTGGCCCGGAAGGTGACACTCTCGCAGCAGCTCCTAGCGATTCCGAGGTTGTGCTCACGGCACTGGTAGACTTGGAGCAGGCGGACGCAAAACAAATAAACTCGTACAACCATTTGATCAATTCTCGCCGTAATGATCTTTTTGGCAACCCGGCGACGGCGGGCGAGGATAAACCATAATGTCTTTTTTTACACGAAATCTCTTCTTGATGATCGTTTTCTTAACGGGCGGAGCTGTACTGATTATCGAAGTCGCTGCCACACGGATATTGGCGCCATGGTATGGAAATACGATATTTACGTTTTCGAGCGTGATCAGCGTGATCCTGGCTGCCCTTAGCATCGGCTACTATGCAGGCGGCAAACTAGCGGATCGGCGGCCTTCGGCACGATTATTCTTCGCCATCATCGCAGTCTCCGGGCTAAGTGTTTACCTAAGTCAGCTCCTTGCGGCTACGCTTCTTCCAAAGATAGGGTATGATTTTTCAATCATGACCGGTCCGCTCGTTTTCTCGATGCTAATGTTTTTTCTTCCAGCGGTGCTAATGGGAATGCTGTCTCCCTGGGCGATAAAACTTCAAAGCCTGCGAAACCCCGATCAAGGGGTTGGAACGACTTCAGGAAAAGTATTTTTCTGGTCTACGGTTGGCAGTATCATAGGCAGTCTACTTGCCGGGTTTGTCCTCATTCCTCATTTCGGCCTCGACACGATCATGCTGGGAACAGCTTCGATGCTGACCCTAATGGGTGTTATTGGATTTGTCTCTTCCCGTGGGAATGGTCTCTCCGCTATAGTTGTTACAGCGTCCGCAGTCGCCATGGGCATCGGCGCCGCTATGGCCGGTCAGGCGCCGCTGCCGGGTACTCTTCACGACAAAAACGGAATCTACGAACGAATTACGGTACGCGATGTTTTGCTAGAGGACCGTCCCGTACGGGTCTTGCAACAGGATCGTGCGTCGTCTGGACTTATCTATCTGGATAATGGAGAAACGGTCGATTATGTAAAATACCCCCCTCTCGTTCCGCTTGTAAAGCCTGAAGTACGTCGGGCACTGGCTATCGGCGGCGGCACCTATGTGCTACCGCGGGTTCTGGTGGATAATTTCCGGGACGCCACAGTGGACGTCGCCGAAATCGAACCGTCACTTTATGAAATAGGGCAGAAATATTTCGGTGTAGTGCCTGATGCCCGGTTAGTAAACCACATTACAGACGGACGTCGCCTTCTGCACGACGCGGCAGAAGACTATGATCTCATTTTCACAGACGTCTATTACGCAATGACTATTCCGTCTCATTTTGCAACGCGCGAGTATCACGAGCTGGTGCGTGATCGGCTCACATCCGGCGGGGTGTACATGGCCAATCTGGTCGGTGATTTTTCTCCTAAGCCGCCCAATATCCTGTATTCCCAGATGCGCATCATCCGCGAAGTCTTCCCAAATAGTTATTTCTTCGCAACGATTTCGCCCGATCATGCCGGTACACAAAGCATCGTAGCCTTTGCGATCAACGGCACAAACAAGCTGGATCTGGAATCGGCAGAGATATTAAAGACTTCGAATCCCTTATTTCGAAGTCTACCCGGCAAACTTATCGACCAGTCAAAAATAGATTGGCAGCGATATGCCATGATGACGGACAATTTCGCGCCGGCAGAATACTTCGCGCTGCAAACGCTCCGCAGGGAGACGGCGGAGGATTAGCTGATTGGACTCAAATGCCCTAATTGCACTACAGCCTGATAGTTTAGCAGTGTTAATTTATGTAGAATCAGCGCCTTCAGCATCAGCTATCCCGTCGACTGAGATCGCGTCGTCTGAAGCAGGTTGAGCATTTGCATAGTGCAGCAGGAATTCGTCCAGCTCGCGTTTTATTTCGACGCTGCGCTCATCTGTAACATCCACCACAAACACAGCAATTTCATCATCCGACCCCTGCTGCCGAAAGATAACCGTCTCGGACTTATCATTTGCGGTCTCGGTCCGCTGCCACTTTAACACGCCATATTTCATTAGTAGATGGCTGAGAAAAAAGAGCGATTGTCTTATCTCATCGTCCGCATCCTGCATCCGCAGGTGCTCAAACCACGAAGCCAGAGCCGCGTTGCGCTCTTTTTTAGTCTCAATTTTTCGGACCTTGGGGGCTTCTCTGCGTGTCACCCAATATCCAACGAAATCCTGCTTGGCCAGTTCTTGCCAGCATGCTGCGCAATAATCTTCGCGCTGGGGGCCTTCGGCATTTACCTGCCCTTTCCCAGTTGGCGCCGCTTTTCGCAGCAGGCTCGGGTGTTTTCCTGCATGGGCAATTGCAGTCCCACACGTTTCACAGGCGTTATGAGGTCGACCGATTTTCAGGTAAGAATCTTTTTCAGCCAAAATCGTTTTCCGCCTTATTAGACTATAGATTGTTTCTGCAATGGCTACAGAGGCCGCTAAATTCGCATTGGATTGCAAACACGAAAAAGTTTGACGGGCATGCTGAGGTGCCACATTGCAGATAGTACCAAGGTTTTATTATTACGATTACCCCAGATGGAAAAGAAAGCGTTCAATGTCTAAATCAAACCAATGTCTGGCCACTTTGTTTTTAAGTATCGCGGTCTGCGCAGCTCCTAACGGCTTTGCCTTGTCGGAAGTTACCAGTAGCACTGCCACTTTAACAGCGAAAAAACCTGACCCCGCACCGCTGTTTCAGATGCATTTCGAAAATAGAGTGCGCTCCTTTAGGGAGCAAAATCTGGTATATCAGAATGTGGTTCTACTGGGTGACAGCATTACCGAAGGTTTCGACGTTACAAAGTTTCTGCCGGGGCTGCGTGTGCTAAACCGCGGAATTGGCGCAGATGTCATAGGTAATGACCTGTCTGAGAAAGATAAGCGTGGAGTCCTTAAGCGCTTGGACGAGTCTGTTTTTCGATGCTCCCCAACTGACATCTTTATACTTATCGGAATAAACGATCTTGGCCAAGGCCACACGCCAGAAATTATAGAAGCTGGGTATCGTGAAATGCTCACGAGAATAAGGGAACGGCTGCCGAAAGTAAAGCTCCACGTCCAATCATTACTTCCGACCAGGGACAACTTTGCCAAACACAAGGATAACATTAAAGACGTGAATGCCCGAATCGAGAAACTGGCTTCGGAATTTCAGGCGAATTACGTTAATCTGCACACCCCATTTTCTGACGAACATGGTGAACTAAAAAAAGAGCTAACGAATGACGGCCTTCATATACTGCCCGCCGGATACGACATTTGGGCTAAAATCATTAGGGAACAGGTCGGCTGGATGTAGTTTACGGTTGTTTAAAGTCAGTGCCATGATACAGATATTCCCGCTGAGTACGTTTTTGAATCTGCCTGGCGAACTCGTCGGGCTGGGTAATATCTTGTTTGTGGCTACAATAATACAATTCCAAAGATGTAATCCCAAATTGTGGGTTCCGGTCAGGCTATATTAAAAAACGGTACACAGCAGGATAATACAGCCACGCGACTAATCCGTCAAAATAAACGGTCCGTCTTCCGTAACTGCTATCGTATGCTCAAAATGGGCTGACAGAGAACCATCCGCTGTAACCACGGTCCATTCGTCTTCGAGGGTTTCAGTGTGCCAGGAACCTATGTTTATCATTGGCTCTATGGCAATAACAAGTCCTGCCTGAAGTCGAAAACCGGTGTCCGGGTGGCCGAAGTTAGGTACTTGGGGCGGCTCGTGCATTGAACGCCCGATACCATGCCCTGTATACTCACGAACTACACCGTATCCTTCAGCTTCTGCATAATCTTGCACAGCATGAGAAACGGTTCCAATTCGGGTTCCGACGGTCATTTTTTCGATAGCCTTGTAAAGCGACTGCTCTGTAATCTTAAGCAGTTTACGTGCTTCGGCAGAGATTTCTCCAACAGCAAATGTCGTTGCGGTGTCGGAGTAGAAACCATCCAGTACTAGGCCACAATCCACGCTGACAATATCACCATCGAGGAGCTTACGATTACTTGGTATACCATGTACTACTTCCTCGTTAACCGAGGTACATAGCGTGGCAGGAAACCCGTGGTAACCTAGAAACGCGGGACGGGCGCCGGCGGATTCAATTAACGAACGCGCCTTGCGGTCCAAGTCTGCAGTCGTAACGCCTGGAGCAACCATCGAGGATACTTCATTGAACACCTCGCGCAAAAGCTTTCCAGCAACCCGCATTTTTTGAATGTCAGCCGGTGATTTTATTTCGATACGTTTAGCCATAATAAGCCCCTGTTAGTAAAACCATCAGATGCCCCTCGCAGTATTGTTGCCCGGGCATACCGGTCTGCCGTTCATGGTTTCAAGAATCTGATTGACCCGATCCCGGACTTCGGCGACGGTACCAAGACCCTCTGCGGGGTGCAACAGCCCGCGGCCCTGATAATATGCCAACAAAGGCTCGGTCTGATCATGGTACGATTCGATCCTGCGGCGCACCACGGTCTCGTTATCATCGTCGCGATGCTCCAGTTCCCCACCACAATTAGGGCATCTCATTACATTTTCAAGCCGGTTAAGCGCAAGGTTTACAATCATGCCACACGTAGCGCAGGATCGGCGAGCTGTAATGCGGGTAATAAGAACTTCGGGATCAACCATGATCGCTATGACGCCAGACAGTTTCATATTAAGGTCGTCAAATATAGCGTCAAGCTGGCTCGCCTGCTCCCTGTTTCGAGGATACCCGTCGAAAAGGACGCAGGCGTTGTTTCTGTTCAGTTCATGAAGTTTTTTTTTACCATCACGCCGATGTAGCTATCAGGTACAAGCCGGCCTTCGCGCATAAATCCCTCGGCTACTTTACCCAACTCGGTCTTTGCGCGAATTTCGTCACGCAGGATGTCGCCGGTTGATACGTGAACGAAGCCGTAAGTTCTAACGAGGTGCTTAGACTGCGTGCCTTTTCCAGATCCTGGTGGACCAAATAGAATAACGTGCATTCTATTTTGGCTAATGGGCGCTTGGATATTTGGATTCATTGTCATAACCTAGAAATTTCCCTTCTACCGCCACCGAGAACTTGTACGACGAGCAGCGAAACCTTCATAATGACGCATAAGCAGCTGCGATTCAACTTGTTTTAGAGTATCCAACAAAACACCGACTACGATAATAAGACCAGTACCGCCCACAAAGGAACCGGCTTGATAGGGCATTTCATATCCGACTTGCAAAACTAACGGAAGTACAGCGATCGCAACCAGAAACAATGCGCCGAATGTAGTAATGCGAGTAAGAACGTAGTCGATATACTCACTGGTGGGTCGTCCAGGTCGTTTGCCAGGAACGAAGGAGCCGCTCTTTTTAAGATTGCTGGCAATGTCATCTGGATTAAAGGTAACAGCTGTGTAAAAATAACAGAAGAAACCAGTCATTAGGGCAAAAGTAATAATATGTGCATTGAATGCCTTTAGCACATTAAAGATCCCGCCAGATTCGATTCCGAAGGCGTTGTAAAGGTTGGTGGAACTTTGCATGCTAAAGAAATTACCGACTGCGGCTCCGATGCCTTCTTCAGCACCTCCAGGTAAAACCTGAGCAAGAAAGCTAGGAAAAGCTAAGATAGCTGACGCGAAAATAACGGGTATTACACCGGCGGTATTGATCTTAAGCGGAAGGTAACTGGAACCACTGCCGCCCATCTCTCGCTTGCCAACCACTCGTCTGGCATGTTGCATCGGAATACGGCGAGTCCCGTCTTGGATGAGAATGATTGCTACTGTCGAAAGGATAAAAAAGATGACAATCATGACGGCCCAAATGGCCGGAATTGAACCTTGGCTAATTTGAGTAAAGAGAGAGACGACATCGCCTGGATATGAAGCAAAAATACCGACTGCGATAATGAGTGAAATTCCATTACCTATCCCGGAATCCGTAATCCGTTCGCCCAGGTACATTAAGAATGTGGTACCCGCAGTCATCGCAACCATAGTTGTAAATAAAAACAACCAACTGAGATTTCCGGTCATATACGTAAGGTTCTGACTTTGCAGAAAAATCCCCATCGCCAAACCCTGGAACAGGGCAAGCATGACGGTAAACTGGCGGGTTAGACGGTTGATCTTAGCCTGACCGACAGCACCTTCCTGTTGGAGTTTTTGCAACTTTGGATAGACAACGGCCAGGAGCTGAAGTATAATCGATACGCTAATGTACGGCATTATTCCCAAGGCCAAAACGCTCATCTGGCGAAAAGCGTTTCCGGAGAATAGATCGACCATGGCAAACAAACTGCTGCCAATTCCCTGACGGGAACGATCAATAAACTCAGCCAGGCTTTCGCGATCAATAAATGGCGTAGGAATATGAGCCCCTATACGGTAAATCAAGAGGATCAACATGGTGTATAGAACTTTTTTCTTTAAATCCGGAATTTTCCAGATATTGCCAAGGGCGCCAACGCTACGTATCAACTTATTCTAACCTCGTCCAAACGCGACGGGCCGAAGGCCACAAGGGCAGCCTCCGGCCAACCGGATTAATATTATTTCAGATCTAACTTGTTGTGTTGAATTATTACTCTGCTCGTCCAGCAGCGGCAAGTACTTCGACTGTGCCACCAGCAGCTTCAATTTTTTCACGAGCGGATTTAGAAAAACGGTGCGCTTTAACGGTTAGCTTTTTTGTTAACTCGCCATTGCCGAGAACTTTGACAATCTTAGCCCGACTACGCACGTTCCCAGACGCTTTCAAGCTATCTGGATCGACGGTGGCACCTTCGTTAAAGTTTTCTAACGCATCAAGATTTACAATAATAACTTCCTTACGGAAGATATTCGTAAAACCTCTTTTAGGAATGCGCCGAATTAAAGGCATCTGACCGCCTTCAAATCCGCTACCGTACCCTTTACCACGCCCGCTACGCGCTTGCGAGCCTTTGTGTCCGTGGCCTGATGTCTTACCCAGCCCACTACCTTGACCTCGTCCACGACGTTTGCGGGACTGCGTACGACCTGGGTCGCGACCTAATTCATGTATCTTCATGGTATATGCCTGTCAATCAACCAAAATCAAATTCGCGAAAAAGTCAGTTAACTTTTTCAATGGTACACAGGTAACCAACCTGTCTTATCATGCCCGCAATTTGCGGAGTTAGTACGTGTTCCCGGGTTTGATGAAGCTTTGTAAAGCCAAGAGCTTTCATGGTTCCGCGATGAATCTTTTTGCGGTTTATGCCGCTCACTACCCAGGTAATTTTAACTTTATCAGCCATTAGTGCTTACTCCTCATTGCCTTCCGAGAAGGCAGATGTGTCATATTGTTCCTGTGCTGCCGGCGCGGCCGCTTTTGCACCCCGTTCGTAGCCAAACAGCTCAGGAATAGATTTGCCGCGCAAGCGAGCAATTTCCTCAGCACTGAGCAACGAGGCAAGACCTGCAACTGTAGCCTTAACAACGTTAATCTTATTATTAGTACCTAGAACCTTTGTTAGGATATCGTGGACGCCGGCTAAATTCAGCACTGTACGTACACCCGATCCTGCAATGAGTCCCGTACCTTCCGAGGCTGGCTTCAAAACAACTCTGGCAGCGCCAAAACGTCCAACCGTGGCGTGAGGAATTGTGCGCCCACGCATTGGGATTTTTATTAAATTTTTCTTACCGTCTTCTGCAGCTTTGCTAATAGCTTCTGGAACCTCATTGGCTTTTCCAAACCCAACGCCAACATAACCGTTTCCATCGCCAACCACAACTAGCGCAGCAAAGCTAAATCGACGTCCGCCCTTTACTACTTTAGCGGTACGGTTTAACTGAATCACTTCTTCTTTAAGATTTAAAGACTTAGGATCAATTCGCTCTGGAGCGCTGTACGATGAGATATAATTCTCTACCGGCGCAACATCCATTGCTGGGTAGGATTGTTCCGTTTGCGCTTCGTCCGCCTGCACGTCTTCTGCAACCGATTCCTGTTCGTTCTGACTCACAATTAGACCTTTTCCCTTTTACTCAGAAATCGGCTTCCCATGTTGGGGGTCTGCTGCCGATCCCGGAAAGTTACCTGGTTCATTAAAATTTCAATCCGGCTTCACGAGCCGCATCAGCGATTGCCTTAACTACACCGTGATAGCGGTAGCCGCTACGGTCAAAAACTACCAACTCATGACCAGCTTCACGAGCCTTCTCTGCAATCATACGCCCAATTTCCTTGGCGCTATCGACGTTGGAGAAAGTTTTTTTACCGGAAGCTTTATTCGATTTCGTATTTGTAGTTGCACTGACAAGACAGCGTGCAGATTGATCATCTATCAACTGAATGTATAGGTGCTTAAGGCTTTTGTATATTGACAGGCGTGGACGTTCAGCAGTCCCCTGAACCTTTTTACGGATGCGCAAGTGCCGCTTTTCGCGCCTTGCTAAATTCTTTGTTTCTAACATTTCTCGGTATATCCTTCTTAAGTCTGCCGCAAATAGGTAGACGCGTTTACTGCCAGGAGTTAAAAGTTACTTGCCAGCTGACTTGCCGACTTTGCGCCGAACTATTTCGCCAACATAACGTATCCCTTTGCCCTTGTATGGCTCTGGAGGACGGACCCTGCGGATCTGGGCTGCCACTTGACCAACCTGCTGCTTGTCGTAGCCACTAATTATAACAGACGTTGGTTTCGGTACCTCAAAGGTAATTCCGTTAGGCGCATCAAAAGCAACTGGATGTGATTTACCAACCAGTAAGTTAAGCTTATTGCCTTCCATATTAGCGCGGTAACCAACGCCCTGAATCTCGAGTTCCTTTCGGAACCCTTCAGTGACACCGGTAACCATATTGGTTAACATACGTTGCACTAAGCCATGAAACGCCTTAGCCTGCTTATCGTCTCCATGACGCTTGGCCCGAAGTTCGCCGTCAACGTGTTCAACGCTCACACGTTGAGGAATAGTAAGGGACAACTCACCTTTAGGACCTTTTACACGGATCTCATTTTTATCCTGAACCACTGTAACTGAACTGGGAACTGGAATTGGAATTTTACCAATACGACTCATAATTTACGGACTTTCAAAAACTCAACTGAAATTGTTAACGGACAGTTGGCAACCGATTACCAAATGTTGCAGAGAACTACTTACCAGACGTTGCAGAGAACTTCGCCACCAATGTTCTGCATGCGACAATGTTTGTCAGTAAGCAGCCCGCGGCTTGTAGAGACAATTGTTATCCCAAGGCCGTCAAGTGTGCGAGGCACGGCATTGGCACCAGAGTAACGGCGAATACCAGGTTTGGAAACGCGTTTTAAGCCATGAATAACATGCCGACGGTCAGGACCATATTTCAAATAAACTTTAATCGGGCTTTTGATACCCTTCCCTTTTGAGTTCCAGAAGCAGGCCTTAATAAAACCTTCTTCCTTCAAAATGCGCGCAATCTCCCACTTGATCTTGGAGTACGGGATTTCTACTTCCTCATGTCGGGCGGAATTAGCATTCCTGATACGCGTAAGCATATCGGCGATAGGATCAGTAACAGGCATGGAACTTTTAATATGTCCTTTTCATAATCGTGCGCAGTATCCCCGAAATACTTTCGTACCCGGCTGGACTTACGCTCGGCGAAACCGGGCGGACCCTATTGGGCCACGGCGGAGACTACCGCTTATTAAAGCGTTTCATTCAACTTCGACAACAGACAAGTGGACGATATAACTACCAAGAGCTTTTTGTTACACCAGGCACATGGCCTTTGCTTGCCAAGTTCCGGAAACAGATTCTGCAAAGATTGAAATCCCGGATAAACGCACGAGCACGACCGCACAATGGACAACGGTTCATCTTGCGTGAGCTGAACTTCGGTTTAATTTTGGCTTTATATTCTTTAGCGCAGGTTGACATTGAAAGGCCTCTCTTACTTTTCCCGGAAAGGATAACCCATGAGCTTCAAGAGCTCGCGTGCTTCCTCATCCGTCTTTGCAGTGGTCACAGTGGTAATGTTCATACCTTTAACACCGGTAACCTTGTTAAAATCTAATTCCATGAAAATCAAATGCTCACGAATTCCCATTGAGTGGTTGCCGCGTCCATCAAAGCTACGAGTAGGCAGACCGCGAAAGTCCCGAACCCGCGGGATTGCTACATTAATCAGGCGCTCCATAAATTCGAACATCATGTTCCCACGAAGCGTGACGAAACAGCCTACCGGCATGCCTTCGCGAAGCTTGAAGGAACTGATAGATTTCTTAGCAACAGTGCGCTTGGGCTTTTGGCCTGTAATTTGAGCTAACTCACGCTCTCCAGCGTCTAGAACTTTGATGTCACGGCTTGCTTCTCCCAGTCCCATGTTTACAACGATCTTTTCAAAGCGAGGAACCTGGTTGATGTTTTCATAGTTAAAACGCTTTAGCATTTCTTGTACGATTTCATCCCGGTATTTCAAACGCAACGCTGGGGTGTAGCGATTATTATTTGTCGAGTTTTCTTCTGTTTCATTTACTTCTGACATAATTTGCTATTACCTAGATTCCTTATATGAGCGACGGCCTATGTACGTCCACTCTGGGGTAATGTTAACAGGGGGAAAGCTTAGAGCTTTCCACCGCATTTTTTACAGACTCTGATCTTTGTGTCATTCTTGATATCGGTACCGAATCGAACACCTTTTTTGCAGCTTTCACAATAGAGCATGAGGTTCGACAGGTGGATCGACGCTTCACGTTCTTGAATACCACCGCGTTGGTCCTGACTGGTTGCTTTAACGTGACGTTTGATCATGTTGACATGTTCAACAATAGCCCTATTATCTGATGGCAATACGGAAAGAACTTTGGCGATCGTGCCTTTATCTTTACCCGCAATGACTTTAACGCGGTCGTCTTTTTTTATCCTGAGAGACATCTATCTATCCTAATCCTCGTCCAATCAACCCTGTCACACAACTTCAGGCGCGAGGGAGATTATCTTCATAAAGTTCTTCTTGCGTAGTTCTCGGCCAACAGCACCAAAGATACGCGTGCCAACAGGTTCGTTGTTGTTGTTTATGATAACAGCAGCATTTCCGTCAAACTTGACGTAAGATCCGTCTTCACGGCCAAGCTCTTTCGTGGTGCGCACAACCACAGCCTTGACGATTGAGTTTTTCTTAACCGTACCGTCAGGAGCTGCTTCACGAACGCTGCAGACAATAATGTCTCCAATTCGCGCATAGCGCCGCTTCGAGCCACCTAGCACTTTAAAACACCGAATCTTCTTGGCACCGCTATTATCTGCCACGTCCAGTACTGTATATTCCTGAATCATTTCTTTCGTTTCCTTAACGTGTTTACGTCAAAAACTTTTTTTGATGTCTAACACAAAATCCAATGTTACTTGGCCCGTGCGATAACTTCCTGGACTCGCCAACATTTTAATTTTGACAACGGACGCGTCTCGACGATCTTTACTGTATCACCTTCGCGGACATCATTCGCTTCATCATGAGCATAGAGCCGAGTAGTACGTTTTATATACTTCTTGTAGAGCGGATGCTTAACCATCCGAACGACGGCGATTATGATCGTTTTATCCATTTTGCTGCTGACAACTTTACCTACACGCGTTTTGCGCTGACCGCGAACAGCCTGTGTTGTTTCCGTATTTTGCGTATTATCCATTATATCCGTCCTGTATCGTTAACTTGCCTGGGCATTTTCACGCCGCTTTTCCGCAATCGCCTGAAGAATCCGGGCACGATCACGACGGTTATTACGAATAGCCGCTACGTTTTTTTCTTCTTCATTTGAGACCTTAAACCGCAATTTATGCAGCGTTATCTCAGTTTTTTCAAGCTGACCCGTCAGCTCTTCAAGTTCCAGTTTTCTTAATTCAACACTTTTCATTACTGTCCTCCATCCTCACGTTTCACAAATCGCGTTTTGATGGGCAGCTTATGTGCAGCCAAGCTCATTGCCTCGCGAGCCATCTCATCGGTAATACCTTCTATTTCGAACATGATTCGTCCCGGCTTGACAACCGCGACCCAATGTTCTGGGTTACCTTTGCCCTTACCCATTCGGGTTTCGGCTGGCTTGGAAGTAAGTGGCTTATCTGGGAATATGGTTATCCACAGTTTTCCGCCACGCTTAACGTGTCTGTTGATTGCAACACGCGCTGCTTCAATCTGACGGTTGGTTATCCAGCCAACCTCCAGGGCCTGAAGGCCGAACTGGCCGAAGGATAAGTCACTACCGCGATAAGCTTTGCCGCGGCGGCGGCCCTTCTGCACCTTCCTATGTTTGACTCGCTTCGGTAATAGCATTTTTCGTTAATCCGTCCTGGTAACTGGACCCGGTGTCCGGGTTCAACTTATCTTACTTCTTTGCCCGCATGACGACTACCGCCATAAGAGCGAAATCCACTGTGCCTGTACGAGAATGATATTCAATCTGATTAATCTTCAAATCCAACAATGACTGGTCTGTTGATTCTCTCAGATACTCGTTGATTTTTGACTCAAGCGCGATTTCATCGCCAGCCGTAATCACTTTAACCTGAGCCACTTCATCCGCAGCTAATCCAACCATTGCTTCCAAACCCTTCTCGATCAGGCAGTTACTTTCGTATTACCCGTTGAAATCTGAGGTTGCATCCGATCCTCAAAAATTTCGCCTTTGAAGATCCACACCTTGATTCCAATAATACCAAATTTAGTCTTTGCTTCCGCGAAGCCGTAATCGATATCTGCGCGTATTGTATGTAAAGGAACACGCCCTTCCCGGTACCATTCAGACCGCGCGATTTCCGCGCCGCCCAAACGTCCGCCACACTTAATTTTGATTCCGAGCGCTCCTGCTTTTATACTGGCTAGAACCGTCTTCTTCATTGCGCGACGAAAACCGATGCGGCGAATCAACTGGCTGGCGATGTTCTCGGCTACTAGCTGAGCAACAACATCTGGCTTCTTGATCTCTTCGATGTTTATGATTACCTGTTTGCCAGTACGACCTTCCAGCATCCGCCGCAAACCTTCGATTTCACTTCCCTTACGTCCAATGATGATACCAGGACGGGCAGTATGAATTGTAATTTTGCACCGAGTGGTCGCTCGCTCAATTTCAATGCGGGAAATACCGGCATGATAGAACCGAGTTTTGATTTCCTTGCGCAGTGCAAGGTCTTCATGAAGATTTTCTTTATACGTCTTCTTGTCAAAATACCAGCGGCTTTCCCACTGCTTAATGACGCCCAGGCGAAATGCTATTGGATGTACTTTTTGTCCCATTTGCTCTTGGTCCCTTAAATTTCGTTCAGCCGGATGGTAATGTGACAGCTTCTTTTCCGCACGCGCACACCGCGCCCCATTGGAGCAGCACGCATTCTCTTCTGCATTTGCGCGGCATCAACGAACACAGTACCAACTACCAAACCATCCGGATCACTGATACCCTTCTGCTGGGCGTTTGCACGCGCGCTTTTCAAAAGATTCATCACGTCAGGGCAGGCACTTGGCTTATGGGTCAGCTGCAGAAGACTCAACGCATCACCAACCCGCTTACCACGAATCAAATCGCATACCAGACGCGCCTTGCGGGCGGTCATCCGAGCTTTTTGAAGACTGGCTTCTGCAACGGCATCGTAATTTTTTGTATGTTTCGGTTTAGACATTTAGGTTTCTACCTTACTTCGTAACCTTGGCGGTTTTGCCGCCATGGGCTCTGAACATTCGAGTGGGGGCAAACTCACCTAATTTGTGACCCACCATGTTTTCATTTATGAACACCGGGAGGAACTGCTTACCATTATGCACAGCAATAGTAAGTCCCACCATATCTGGCACAATCATGGAAGCACGACTCCATGTCTTAATAACTTTGCGATCGCCGGCGCTTTGGGCTTTTTCAACACGGCCCAGGAGACGCGGCTCCACAAAAGCTCCTTTGGATATACTCCTTGGCATATTACCTCTGGTTCCTCCGCTTTACTATATACTTGTTGGATGGATTCTTTTTCTTACGAGTTCTGTAGCCCTTCGTAAGCCAGCCCCAAGGTGAGCAGGGATGCCGTCCGCCGGATGTTTTTCCTTCGCCGCCGCCATGAGGGTGGTCGACCGGGTTCATTGCAACACCACGAACCTCCGGGCGCTTACCCATCCAGCGACTGCGACCAGCCTTACCGATATTAATATTTTCATGCTCAACATTACTGATCTGGCCAAGAGTCGCCTTGCATTCACGGTGAATTAAACGAACTTCACCCGATTGAAGACGAATTGTTGCGTAGTCACCCTCACGCGCCAATAGCTGCGCACTGTTACCAGCGGTACGTACCATCTGCGCACCTTTACCAGGACGCATTTCGATGTTATGTATGATGGAACCCACTGGTATATGACGAAGCTTTAAGCAGTTGCCCGGTTTAATTTCGGAACCTTCACCGCTTGTTATAACTGCGCCAACCTTAATTGCAACAGGAGCAATAATATAGCGTTTCTCTCCGTCGGCGTACTGTAATAATGCAATACGCGCCGTGCGATTCGGATCGTATTCGATCGAAACGACTTTAGCAGGAATGCTATCTTTATTCCGCTTAAAATCGATAATACGGTAGCGCTTTTTGTGGCCACCACCAATCCAGCGGCTAGTAATGCGGCCGCGATTGTTTCTACCGCCGGTACGACGCATCGGGGCCAATAGAGATTTCTCAGGCGTGGAGCGGGTTATTTCGCTAAAGCTTGAGACGCTCATCTGACGTCGGCTTGGAGTTGTCGGTTTAAAGGTTTTTACTGGCATTTTATCTTCCGTTTACACTCTGCTACGTACCTATTTGTTACAGGTCCGCCAGCTTGTGCCCTTCCTTGAGCGTTACATAGGCTTTCTTCCAGTTGCTCGCATGACCCGCAAAACGACCCTGGCGACGCAACTTGCCTTTCATCACAACCGTGTTGACTTTGTCTACTTCAACACTAAAGATGGCTTCGATCGCCCGTGCAATTTCAATCTTGTTTGCTGCACGTGCAACTTCAAAAACGTATTCCGGGCTAACAGTGCGCTCGCGTAATAGCAGAGCCTTTTCAGTTAGCAGCGGACGAGTTATAATTAAGTATGGTGATTTCATGCGGCTTCAGCCTCCGAAGAAATCTGCTTCTCCAGCGCTTTCAACGTATCAGGCGTAGCAACAAGATGGTCACACGTAAGCAGATTGTAGATGTTGATATTTTGAATGTCAGATACTATCACGGTTCCAAGGTTTCTTGCCGACTTGGCAAGGTTGTCATCCTGCACTGATACAAGAACAAGAATTCGCTGCGCGCCGTTAACTCCCAGATTGCCGAGCAAATCAATAAAAGACCTGGTGCTTGGCTTCGTAAGAGCAAAGTCTTTCAAGACAGTGATTTTTTCAAGTTTAAGCAGGTCGCTAAGCGCCGAGTACAACGCAAGTCGACGAACCTTGCGGTTCACCTTCTGATTGTAATCCCGAGGTGATGGACCAAAGATGATTGCTCCACCACGCCACTGCGGAGAACGAATCGAACCCTGACGGGCGCGACCAGTGCCCTTTTGCTTCCAAGGTTTCCGGCCACCACCGCGAACAAATGCACGGGTTTTAGTGGAATGCGTTCCCTGACGTTGATTAGCCTGATATGCAATAAGAGCTTGCCGAACAGCGTCCCGATTTGGTTCGATGCCGAAAACCACATCGCTCACATCCACTGAACCTGCTTCTGAGCCTTTGGGATCACGTACTTTTAGAGTTGCCATGATTTTTACCTGCCACCCTTCTTTGAAGCCTTGATAGGATTCAAAGTCTTACTTGATGCCGCTTTAGCGCGTTCTGCCGAAGAAGCTGCCAGCTGCAGCTGTCTCGCCGCTTTCTTGGCGCGTACTGTCGGACGAATCATTACGAAGCTGTTATCATGGCCGGGGATACTTCCGCGAACAATCAAAAGGTTGTTCTCTTTATCAGCTTTTACAACTACGAGATTAAGTATGGCAGTTCGGACATTGCCCATATGCCCTGCACCCTTTTTATTCTTCCAGGTTTTGGAAGGATAGCTTGATGCGCCTTGAGAACCGGCACGGCGATGGTACATCGAACCGTGTGTTTCAGGTCCACGCGCTACTTTCCAGCGCTTAATGGGTGAAGCAAAACCGCGCCCCTTAGATACCCCGACGACGTCAATATGATCGCCTTCTTTGAACTGGTCCACATCAAGAGTAGAACCAACTTCAGGCAGAGACTCTACGTCGCCCTCACCACTAAGGCGAAACTCGCGAATGTACCGCAGCATCGGCACACCAGCTTTTTTAAAGTGGCCTGTTTGCGGACGATTCACGTTCTTTTCTTTTTTCTCACCATATCCAACCTGGACGGCATCATAGCCGTCCGTAGCAGCAGTTTTATGCTGCACTACGTAGCAAGGGCCGGCTTGTATATAAGTAACCGGCACCAGCTTACCATTCTGGTCGAATATCTGAGACATTCCTAATTTTTTTCCCAATAATCCGAGAGGCATTCTTTCATCTCCACGGGAGAGAGGCTCATACTGCGCCTCCGCGCTCCCTGCTAAACAGCAGACTTATGTCAGTTTAATTTCCACATGCACACCGGCTGGAAGATCCAGTTCGGTAAGTGCGTCGAGCGTCTTCTGGGTCGGGTCCACAATATCAACCAACCTTTTGTGACGTCGCACTTCAAATTGTTCACGACTTTTTTTATCCACGTGGGGCGATCGCAAAACCGTGTATTTACGGATGCGAGTTGGCAGTGGAATCGGGCCAGCAATGCGGGCACCCGTGCGTTTAGCTGTGTCCACGATTTCCTGTACGCTGGCGTCCAGCAAACGGAAATCAAACGCATTCAAGTTAATTCTAATTCTCTGTCCGGGCATTTTATCGCTTTCGTGGGAAAGGCTGCCGATCCGATAAAGATCGGCAGCTCCCAGTTTCCTCTATTATTCGATAACTTCGCCTACCACGCCGGCGCCGACTGTGCGGCCACCTTCGCGGATAGCGAATCGCAATTCTTTTTCCATGGCGATAGGGTTGATCAAATCAACCGTAACTTCCAAGCTGTCACCAGGCATTACCATTTCAACGCCTTCGGGTAATGTCACAATTCCAGTCACATCCGTCGTGCGGAAGTAGAACTGTGGACGGTATCCTTTGAAGAACGGCGTGTGTCGGCCACCTTCGTCTTTTGACAACACATAGATTTGAGCTTTAAACTTTTTGTGAGGAGTTATTGAACCGGGCTTTGCGATAACCTGACCACGCTCGATATCAACACGCTCAACGCCGCGCAGAAGTAGCCCAACGTTATCGCCAGCTACGCCCTGATCCAGCAATTTACGGAACATTTCAACCCCGGTTACTACCGACTTACGGGTATTTTCCTGGATGCCAACGATATCAACGTTGTCACCAACGTTAATGATGCCGCGTTCAATACGTCCGGTGGCAACAGTTCCGCGACCAGAAATCGAAAACACGTCTTCGACAGGCATAAGGAATGGTTTTGCGATATCCCGCTCAGGCTCAGGAATAAACGAGTCAAGCGCTTCCATTAGCTTCGCGATAGCTGGACGACCATACTCGCCGTCTTCGCCGTTCAGAGCCTGCAACGCGCTACCACGAATAATCGGGGTGTCGTCGCCAGGAAATTCGTACTTGGAAAGTAACTCGCGAACTTCCAGTTCGACAAGCTCAAGCAACTCAGCATCGTCGACCTGATCGCACTTGTTAAGAAATACCACAATGTGAGGCACGCCAACCTGGCGAGCAAGCAGAATGTGCTCACGCGTCTGAGGCATTGGCCCGTCAGTAGCGGCAACCACCAGAATTGCGCCGTCCATCTGGGCTGCGCCGGTGATCATGTTTTTAATATAATCGGCGTGGCCCGGACAGTCTACGTGTGCGTAGTGGCGGTTAGGGCTTTCATACTCAACGTGCGAGGTTGCAATGGTTATACCACGAGCGCGCTCTTCGGGAGCCTTATCGATTTGATCAAAGGCAACCATTTTTCCAAGACCGGCCTCTGCCTGGGTCTTAGTTATTGCAGCCGTCAGCGTTGTTTTACCATGATCGATGTGACCGATGGTACCTACGTTTACGTGTGGCTTTTTGCGGTCGAATTTCTCTTTGGCCATAGCCCTTTATTTTTGATCCTCCAAAAATGATACAACCCGTTTCATACTGCTGTACGTCTACCGGCATAGCATCGGCGTTGTCGGCGGCCGGCAATCATATGCCAGACACAACTGATCAACACCAATCCCCTGTCGATATAGACACAGCCCGCCGCAGTAACGCGAACCGCACCCAAATCTTTAAATCAGGCACAGTTCCATACAACCCTCAGGCCGTAGGCTTACGCCGTAAATACCGCACATCTTAATCAAAGGCTTAATCGAGTCGCTCAAGCGGCAGGACGCCGCTGCGAGTTCCCACCGGACCTTGCCCGGCAGCACCGTCCCATAGGGGATGGTGTCGAAGTAGCCCTCGCCTTCTTTCGTCCCGATATCTCGGGTCTAAGTCGTTACTCAGGTCTCGGTCGAGGGATCCGGGACCCGCCTGCGTTATCTTAACCACAGGTTGTGGTGTTTTACTATATCCAAATTTTATCAACCGACGTTGACGAAATCGTGATGCACCGGCCATGACTACTTGGCAAACCGCCGAGTATTCAATCTAACATTAAAATTTCTTTCAGTTTGCTCCGGTGACAGCAATTAGCAGGAGCCGGGCTGGACTGCCCGGCTCCTGCAATTATTTGTTTTCTGGTGTAATTGTCGCTGTTTCGCTTGTTTTCTCATCTGTATGTTGTCCTGCCGGATTCTTGCCATACTCAACGGCGGCCTGAGTGTATTTTACAAGGCCTTTTTCTTCAAGGCGCTTCACCATGTCTTTTCGAACTTCTGCCTGCGCAGCGCCTTTCAGCATAGATTCCAAACGATCCCGAACTACAGCTAGTGGTACTGCTTCTCCAGCATGCCTTTTTTCTAGATTTGCAATGGCATAATCAGGAGATATGGGAATGGCTTCACTGAGACCTTTATCCGCTTGAATCGCGGACATAGCCTGATCGAATACGCGTGTTTGGGTGTCAGTTGACTGTCCTACGATATGGCGCGCTACGACTACAACACTGGTATTTTTCGCGCCGGAAGCAAGCAGTCGCGCCGTTACCGAGGTCCAGTCACTATTGACAAGTTCCGTGTGAATCGCCTCTGCTAGTTTGCGCGCCTGCTCGCGAGCACGCGCCTGCTCAGCAGTTCCAGTAGCCTGCTCGCTTTGAATCATAAGCAATGCCCCTTCAGCTTCCGGCTGCCGCAGTTCATCCTTTAATGCATCGTATCGGATCTGGATCGCCTCATAAGTTACGGCAGCTTCAGCTTCTGCCGTGGCTATAGCATCAATGTTTCTGCGGGCGATTTCCCGGCGGCCCAGCATTTCAAGCTCGTTTTGAATTGCGGCGTTTTCCGTCAGCCCCTTATCAATTGCGGCGCGAACCATGGCCTCATCTTCCAAAGCCTGTTCCATTAGACCCTTTAACGATTCAGGATCCTGCTTGGAAGACTCCAGATAGCTTGTAAACCGCGGGCCAAACATGGACATAAGGTGGCCGACCGTGAATCGTTTCCCATCAAGCTGGAATGCTATGGTTTCAGTGCGTACCTCCGTTACAGTGCCAGTTGAAGTGTCTGCCGACGGCAATACTTCCCCGTTGTATTTCTCCTTCGTTTCCGATACCAGCGTACGCAATTGACTGGTTAGAAGGTCCTGGGCCAGCACTCCAGGCAAGATTCCGCTGGATATAAGATCATCAAGGGAGGGCGTTCTGGTCGTTTCTTTTTCCGTTACATATAAAAGATGCAGCCCGTGGCGTGTGTCCACCACGTCGCTGGTTTTCCCTGGTGTCAGGGCGAACAACGCATTCTCCAGCTCCAGGTTCATAGGCTTGCTGAGTGGCCCTATAGGCATTCTACGGGTGATTTTTCCAATCTCGCCACCTGCCTTGCTGCTGGCAGCTTCTGAATGGGCCTCAGCCAGTTGAGAAAAAGAAGTGCCCGCGTCTATCTGCCGTTTTAAATCCTGCAAAACGGCACGAGCCTTCTCGGGGGAACTAGTGGGAGTATCTTCGCTGGTTTCCATGAAGATATGCCAGGCATGGATACGCTCTGGCTTGGTGTATTTGTTGACGTTCTGTTCATACCAGACCTGCATATCAGCCCGGGGAACATCAATATCCGTTGCCAGCAAATCTCGCAGTTCACGCTTCAGCAATGATCGCTGCGCGACCAGCTTGTATTCCGTTGGCGCCGAAGACTCGATGTCTCCGGCTTCAACCGTGGCGGTTGTAGGTATCTCATTATAAAGTTTGGTAAGGATATACTCGTTTAATACCGTTTCGGGGTCGGGTGCGCGTAGCCCCTCCGACTGTTCCAGTTGAAGGGCGAACGAGGTGAGTTGAGTATTAGAAACGGTGTCGCCACCGACGGTCGCTACAGCGGCGTTGCCCTGGTTGACATTTACAGAAACAGTTTCAGTCTGCGCGCCGCATATGCTTAACTGTCCGCAAACAACCAGCATTCCTATCGCAGAGATGTGACTATGTAAAACTCTCATACAAATGGATTTCCTTTCACAGAAATAAATTACTTTTTAGATTTTTTTGGCTTAATTGCGGCATCGACCGATTCTGTTTTAGGTGACACTTTCGCCTTCGCGGCAGCCGTTTTCTTAACGGCAGGCTTGCCCTCTTTGCGTTCTGGCTTGACGGTTTCCTTGGGATTGCCCGCTTTTTCCGCAGGAGCCGGCTTCTCAGCCTTCGCAGTTCTGGCTGGCTCCGGTTTCACCTTGCCTGCGATCTTCTTGCCTGTGGATTTGTCTGCCACGGAATCAGGATCCGTGTTTTTTCTTTTTGCAGAAGCCACGACGTTGGATTGCGCATCAGCCGTGCTGACGTTCGCGGAATCATCATCGCTGTCCTCTGCAACATCCGCCTCAGACTTCGCTGGCCTCTTAGCTTTAGCTCTGCGAGAATCGTCACGGCGGGCGCTCATGATGTCGTCCTCATCATCTGTCTGGCGGGGTTTACTTACAGTCTGGGCTATTACTACTTCTTTTGGCTCTGGCGGCGTGGTGATAAATTCCATCTCTACCAGTTTGTGCAGCGACTGCTTAATTTCCGCAAAATATTTTTTAAAAATTTCCATCGTGGACCCCATGGGATCATGAATCTGATCCCCTGATTGGCCGAGTCCTACGTATTCCTTCAGTAAGAAGGTTTTGTGTTTTGATTCCGGCACACGACGCAGACATGTCTGCACATGGATCGCGGTAAATCCAAACACTATGTCAGCAGCCCGAATGAGCTTGTCATCCACCGGACGGCTACGATGGTATTTGATGTCGATGCCTTCTTCTTTCAGCAATTGCACCACTTCCGGCGTTGGAAGCAGATCATTTGGGGTCATCACGCCCATGTGCTTCAGATCAATGTAATCTATCTTTTTCTGGCTAAGCAGCTTTGTTAAATAACCGATAGCCAGGGGGCAACGGCAGTTGTCTCCTGTATCTACAAAAAGCAGAAGCTTTTTGCCGTTGACGAGTTGCTTTCTCAATGGGGGTTCCTTCCATTTTCAGACCTGGTTTTACCAGTACGGGTCCGGTGGTCACTTTCATCCATACAGCTTGTCAAGCTCACTACAGCTAGAATTGTGAAGTTTTTCTCATTTGCCCTATACGCATTTCACAATGCATACTGATAATCTTCGGCTCTCTAAGCAAAGCAAAAGCCCAGCGTTCAGGGCTCCACTTCCTACTTATCATCAATGGAACGGGGTCAACCTGTGAGTCTCGGTAAGGTTGTATTTTACGACTACGAACATTGTCGTGAATTCCTGGAAGAACATTCAACCAAGCTGCGCGAAACGGCTAAAGGCTTGGCTATTCTGGCTCTTTACCGTGAGTTTTACTATGGTTTTTCCCATGAGGCCCTTGAAAGTTCTGCAATTACTCTTGGGCAATTTGACAATGGCCTCGTATATATGTTCGTGCCTGAAATGCTGAAGCGTGAATATTACCCAGGCGGTCACAAAGTAGCCAGAGAAAAAGCCCTGGAAATGCTCCAATGTACAGAGCCGCCTATGGTTTTCGACCTGATGGGCGCTCATACGATGGAACCTTTACTTAGGGATACAGCCCATTGTGATAAGTGGATGAGACCTGATATGCTTACGCTATTGATCGAAGGTGCTGTCCAGATTATCATGTATTTCAATGCCCACGGATTCCACAATCAGATTCTCGTCCCCAGCCTAGTACAGCAAGGCTATTCCGTTGTTGACCCTTATCTCGTCAGTGCCAGGTCA
This sequence comes from Candidatus Sumerlaeales bacterium, assembly GCA_038243585.1. Lineage (GTDB taxonomy): Bacteria > Sumerlaeota > Sumerlaeia > Sumerlaeales > Sumerlaeaceae > JAKFFN01. The sequence goes on from JBBSQY010000021.1 coordinate 44,680, forward strand.
GGTTTTTTGCGCGTCAGACATTCGCAAGCGCCTGGCAAGATTTTCAAACTGCCCTGGGTTATGTGGATTCGAGAGATGTTGACCGGCGGCTACAGCATGGCTTACCTTATGGCTTGCCTTGGAAACTACATGGCAAAAATGAATCAGGCTCTGCCTGATTTTAACGCCAAATCAGAAAATTCTTAGTCACCCTTTTATGAAAGCACCCCGCGTACGGCGTAGTTTGAACTATTGATTTTCCGATTGCCAATGCCAACGGCAATAACAATGTCTTGTATTACATGTAACCTTTTGCTTGAAGTGATCGCTCATAAGTTTCCGGTTACAGCTGGCAAAATCCAGATCCTTGTTTACTTTACACTCTTACTGAATCGAAGCAATACTTAAAAACTGTATGACCATTAATCTTACTCCTCCAGACGGCCTTAAACAAATAGCCCCTGATAAAAGCGATTGGGTAACATATCGGCGCCTTATAAGTTACCTCAAAGGCACCGGCTGGATCATGCTGGCATTGTTTGCCTGCATGATATTCGAAGCAGCATTTACTGCCGCTTCGATTGGCCTCGTTAAGCCTCTGGTTGATATTGCTGCTGGTAAAAATCTTGTCAGCCATAACAAACCGATTGCTACCGCAGACAAAGAGGTGGAACCCTCTGCCACCCCCGGTTTCGTCAAGGAGTGGAAGCAGACGATCCGCGAAACGATAGAACCTCGCATCGCAGAGATAGAGGCCCGCGCCAATGCGGAACCGCGATTCAAGTTTCAGGCCCTTATAATTATCATTGCTGTTATGCTAACCTTCGGCATGCTTATGTGCCTCGCTGCCTTCGGGTCCGGCTATATTAGCTCTTACTTGTCAACCAAGGCGGTGCAGCGCCTTAGAAACCATACTTTTAACCACATGGTTAATCTGGATATGAAGTATTTCTCTACCCACTCTACGGGCAGGCTAATGTCTCTGGTATCCCAGGACGTTCAGGCTGTCGACGGCGCGCTGGACGTTCTCTTCACAAGCGTGATTAAGAATCCTATTAAGATCCTGTTTCTCGTCACGATGATGATTATCATATCTCCCTCGCTTTCGCTTATCACCTTTTTCATAGTCCCTGTAATAGGATACCTGATTTACGTCATTGGCGGGCGCATCCGCAAGGTGAGCCGCAGGATTCAAAAGGTGAAGGCCATTCTCTCCTCCATTCTCGAGGAGGCATTTACCGGAATGCGCGTGATCAAGGGCTATAACATGGAAAACATTGAGACGCGCCGCTTTGAAAGACGGACTCGTGAAGTGTTCCGCATGGGACTAAAAACTAAAGCAGCAGAAGAAATAGGCAGTAGCCTAACCCAATTCCTGGGGTTGTTCACCGTGGCCGTCGTGGTACTTGTGGGAGCCTATTTTGTCGTAGTAAAGCAGGCGCTGTCCGGCAGCAGTTTCGTGGTTTTTGCGCTCCTGCTTACGCAAGTTTTTCGTCCGCTCAAGGGCGCAAGCAAAGTCGCCAGTAAAATTCAAAGAGGCCTGGCTGGGTCGGATCGTGTGTTCGCGGTGCTCGACACCCTGCCGACCATAGTTGACAAGCCTGCGGCCGTCGAGGCGGAACCCCTGAAGCGGGAACTTCGTTTTGAAGACGTTTCGTTTTCTTATTCTCGCCATAAACAACCTGCTCTGCAAAATATCACGTTGACAATTAAGGCCGGAACAGCGGTGGCTCTAGTAGGAGAAACGGGGAGCGGGAAGAGTTCTCTTGCCAATCTCATTCCACGGTTTTATGATCCATCAGCTGGTCGGGTTGTCTACGACGGCGTCGACCTGCGAGACCTTCAAATAAAATCAATTCGTCGGCAGCTCGCTATCGTGACTCAGGAAGTAGTACTTTTTGACGACACCATCGGCAATAATATCGCCTATGGCATTCAGCGCCCTGTGGAGCAGGAAGAACTTGAAAGCGCCGCTCGCGCCGCCAAAGCTCATGAGTTTATCATGCGCCTGCCCGAAGGCTACGATACCCGCATAGGCAGCCGCGGATCGCGCTTGAGCGGCGGCGAGCGTCAGCGCATTGCCATTGCCCGCGCCATATTAAAAGACGCGCCTATTCTGATTCTCGATGAAGCCACGTCCGCGCTTGACAGCGAGACAGAATCCGTCATTCAGGAAGCTTTGTCGAATCTTATCCGAGGCCGCACCACTATCGTTATAGCTCACCGCCTTTCTACTATCCAAAATTGCGACCGCATTTTCGTACTGGACCAGGGCCGAATAATCGAGGAAGGCACCCATTCGGAATTGTTGGAGCGGGAGGGCCGGTACAGCCGGTTTCATCGGATACAGTTCTCCAACCCGGGCGACCGTTGATGATTTATCCCGTCGGGTTGTGATATAAGGCCACCAGCCAATGGTTCGTTTTGACGACATAAAATTTGACTGCCGTCTCTACAACGGCTATAAGCCTTGCATCTATGGGAACGAGTGCTCTGGGTGTCCTCATTACGATCCCCATAATACCACATCACCTGGGTGGTTTCCAAAACTTGAGCGGGATTCGCTGTCACATTTGCCTCCCAAGCCCCGCATCCTTGTCATAAAAACCGCTGCTCTTGGTGATGTGTTGCGCACGACTACGCTGCTTCATCCACTCCGCCGTGCGTTCCCTTCTGCTCATGTAACCTGGATCACTGCTTCCCCGGCGGTTCCTCTACTTGCCGCCAATCCCCTGATCGACGTTTTGCTTCCTTTTACTGACGTCATGGTCGAGGATTTACTGAATCAGTTGTTCGATCTAGTTATCTGTCTGGAAAAGGAAGACCAACCGCTCGCGCTGGCCGGATTGGTAAATGCGGCTCATAAGGTGGGTTATTTCCCCACGCCTTGGACTACCGCCGCCGTGGCGAATGAGGAATCCCGGTATATGCTAGTTTTGGGCGTGAGCGATGAGCTTAAATTTTTCCGCAATCAAAAATCTTATCCCGAGATAATCTGCGAAGCCGCTGGGCTACCGTTTACACGCGACCCATATACGCTTAATTTAACGCCAGCCGGGCATCTGGCCCGACGCCGCATTATAAGTCTGCTGGAGCGGCGCAATGCTGCTTCTCTGCCGGTTATTGGCCTCAATACCGGATGTGGGGCTGTATTCCGCACCAAGCAGTGGACTTTGGAGGGCTGGGCTGGAACCGCCCTCGCCTTGCAGCGGGATGGTCGGGCGACCGTTATGTTGATGGGGGGAGCCGCGGAGGCGGATCTTAACCGCGCTATCATAGATCAGGTGCCGGGCGTCATTGACACCGGTACCGACAATCCACTGGAGGACTTTTTCGGTATTGTGGACGCTTGCGATGTAGTTGTTACCTCAGATAGCCTTGGGATGCACGTCGCCATTGCACGTGAAAAATATGTGGTTGCGCTGTTTGGTTCCACCAGCCATAATGAAATCGACTTGTATGACCGCGGGGAAAAGATCATCACGGACTTTCCCTGCAGCCCATGTTACCTGAAGACTTGCGACAAAAAACCTATGTGCATGGAGGCCATGAGCGCTGATACTGTGGTATCGGCGGTTATGCGCGGGCTTCAATCCCTGGATCGGCCGGCGGCGCCATTTGTCTGACGAGCTGTCAGGAACACCTTTCTCACAAAAAGGAATCAACAACGGCTGGTTTGTATTTTCTTTAATTATCGCCTTCGCTTTCCTGATTCCGGTTCTGATGCTGATGCGGCCGGCGGCAAAACCGGGTGCCCGCGCTGCTCACGCCGCCAAGCATGGCTTTATCCAGATGGACAACGAGGAGGGGGCACTTCTTTTTCAGGCGATGCAAATCCGGCGCGGCCTGTCAATTTACAAGCCTTTGAATAGTTACCCATATGTCGCCGGCACCTATACTCCGCTGTTTATGGCGACGATCGCGGCGGTTGATGATCTGCAGCCGCCTAGCTTCAGCCGCGGACGGTTTATCGTTTGGGCTGCAGCGCTCGGGATTGGCATTTTGCTGGTCCTTCTGGTTACGACTGCGACGCGTAATGCGCCGGTTGGGGTGCTGGCTGGGCTTCTTTTCCTGGCCACTTATGAGGTTTACAGGTGGGTTGGATATTTCAGGGTGGATTTCCCTGCTCTATTTCTTTCCCTGGCAGGTCTGGCTGTGGTCGTGCTGGGGCGCGCGAGGACGGTTGCGCTGGCGGTTGGCTCTCTTTTGATGGTACTTGCCCTGTATACCAAGCAAACCACTCTGGCGGCGCCGGCGGCCTGCCTTATTGCGCTGCTGCCGTATAGGCCACGCAGGGCGCTGGCTCTGGGCGGGTGGCTGCTGGCCTGGGGGGTGCCGCCGCTTATTGGTCTGCACCTGATGACTGATGGGCAGTTCCTGCGGCATACAGTTCTTTTTAATATGAACCAGTGGCATGAGTTCAACATCCGGGTCTGGAGCCGCCATGTCTGGAATGTGCACCGGTGGTTTTTCATCGCCGGTTTGCTTTCTTTTCCATGGCTGCTTTTTCGGGCGAAGAAATGCTTCTGGTCCGGGGCTGACGATCTGTCGAGTTCGGGTTTGCATGGCTTCTGGCAGCCGCTGGTCTGGTATGCTTTACTGGCTCAATGGAACTTCTGGGCAATTGGCAAGGCGGGATCGGCGGAAAACTATCTGCTTGAGCCAATTGCGGGGTGGTCACTTCTTGTTTGTCTTTCTGCCGGCGGGCTTATTCGCCGCACCGCCGAGGCTCCCGCAGCTTGGCGGCGGGCGGTGTCTGCGGGCCTGGCGCTTGGGCTTTTAGTGGCGATGGTCACCCATGCCAAAGTGGTGACGCAGCCGATTGCGGAGCAAATGCGGTTCAACCCTTATCTGAATCCGGCACGACCGGATTTCGAGGCGGCCCAGATTATCCTGGGTCGCATGAGAGCGGCTAAGAATCCGTATAGCGAGCTGGCAATTTATCACCTGCAGATTGGCGATGCGCCTGTCATACAGCCGTTTATTATGAGCGAGCTTGCCCGGCAGGGGCGATGGGACCAGACAGAGTTTGTTGAGGATCTCAAAGCCGCCAAATTTGACCTTGTGGTCGCTTTAGATGACTTGACCAATTCAGCTCCTACGGACGTTTATACTGATGAGATGCTCAAGGCGTTTCATGATGGGTATAAGGTTGACGAGGTTCTTCGAACCCCGCTTTGGAACTATCACCTGCTTGTTCCCAAAGGGCCTGCGGATGCTGTCCCGACGGACCAGATTGCATTGCTGGATTAGTTTGGCTTTCTTTTGGGTTGGCGGCAGTTCTGAATCTCCTGACGGATTAGTTTCATAGCGTTTTTGGCGTTCAATTTTTAATGGCCTATAACGTTGTCGTTTATAGACTTATGCGTAAGTTTGCAAATCCTGTTTTTTAGCGCCTTTCGTATTGATTTTATTTGACTTACCGGATCATATTGGCCGCAAATTTTATTATTTTATTTGGCGGTTTGTTAAGTTGTTCGTTCGTCAGGTTATTTATTGCTGTGTTTTCAGCGTCGAGGTTGGTTTTAGGTGATGGTGTCTAGGCTGTCTATTCCCGCACGGGTACTTATTGCTGTTTTACACAGGCGGGACGCCTATGCTACTTCATTTTGGAGCGGGACGCATAGGTTTCTTCATTTTTGAGCTGGACGCATAGGTTGCTTCTGGTGATTATCATAATAGAAAAGCGGGTCAGGGGTTGGCCAGCACCCCGGTTGGTTTTTTTGGGTTTTGTTTTTTATTAGGAGTTGTAACAACCGGGTTGTGCGTCGGTTTGGGGGGTTTGAAACTCA
>JBBSQY010000022.1:0-50245 GCA_038243585.1 Candidatus Sumerlaeales bacterium
AAAATAATCCTTCATGAAAGGCGCTGGTCTCAAAGACGGATTTTCCTTCGGAAGATGGGTCCACCAAAAGCGCCTGCGGTGCCAGAGACCCGGGGCGCACGGAGAACCCTTCCGCCTGTAACATGGCCGTTAAAGTGTCAGAGGTTGTCCGGAGGGCGTTTAACCTAATGGTTAGAGGTGGCTCCGTATTGCAGGCTTCCATTATGGCGATGGTCTTATGGGTGCCGTATTTTTGAATCAGGATTCCCGCCAGTTCCCACGGAAACGAATACCTTATGCATAAATGACTGGCCTTGTTACCCTGAGGTAATTGAGGAGGCGCGCCCTGTGAAACGATTTTCCGAAGTACGGCGTTTAAGAAACCCACCTGTAGCGGCTTGAGTCGAAAAATCATTTTTGCCAGCTCAACAGTATCGTTAACGATTGCGTATTCCGGAACCTTCGACAGGAAATACTGCTGAAATACCGCCATGCGAAGCAGCATCCGAACCCTGGTATCCAGCTTTGCCGGGGGCTGTTTAAGCAGATGGGCGTAGTAGAAATCGAGGGTAAGCGCATTGCGCAACACACCGAAAACAATTGTTCGAGCCAGACGGGTATCGTCGGCGCGCAGGGCAGTCTCTGTCGCTTTTCGCGCCAGCACGTCTCCGGCCTGAGAAAACGGTTCTGTTTCCACAATCATCAGCGTCTGCGCGGCCGTCAGTCGAGCGGGTGAAATTTTCGTTGTCATAAATTTTTCTTAGCTATCCAGCTGCCCTATTTGTGAATTACTTAACAATTAATAGTCCGTTTAATGATTTGATTAATGGGTATCACTGTACACCCATACATCCATTATGAGCCTTCCCGACTACACAGAATTTTCCCAAGTGACAGAAAAAAACCCATTCTTGAGGTTTTTGCGTAATCCGGTTTATTTAACGCGGCTGTTTTTTATACTGATTGCTACCCTTGCCGGCTATTGGGTTGGCAGGGGATATATCCCCTCTCGCGGGGTTGACGGATCTGTTATCGGCTTCGTTGTCGCCTGCATTTTTATGATCGTAGAAATTTCTACCCGGGTCGTTTCTTCGAAAAAACTTTTGCTGGCAACCGGCGGATTGCTGATCGGCCTGGTGTTTTCCTGGCTCATTTATCCGACCATACCGCCGGCAGTGTTCGGTGATGTTGAAGGACTTTCCAGCGAAAATAAGGCGCGGATTCTCTGTAATATGCTGTTCGGGTATTTCGGTATTGTGCTGGCTTTGAAGCACGCTCACAGATTCAGCTTTAGTCGCATGAATTTCATCATGGCGTCTCCGAACGAATCCGCGAAGTTGCTGGATACCAGTGTCATCGTGGACGGGCGCATCAAGGAACTGATGGAAGCCAACTTTATGACGGGTAACTTTATTGTCCCGGAATTCGTTTTGGAAGAGTTGCAAAAGATCGCCGATTCGGCGGATTCAAAACGGCGTGCGCGGGGCCGGCGCGGCCTGGAGATGCTGGAGAAGATCAAGGAAGTCGTTCCGAATCTTATCATTATGGAAAAGGATTTCCCGCAACTGAAGGGCGTGGACCAGAAACTGGTCCAGCTTGCGCGGGAGATCAACGCGGATCTGGTGACCAACGATTACAACCTGCAAAAGGTGGCCCAGCTTCATAAGGTCCGCGTGCTGAACATTAACGAACTGTCGAATCTCCTGAAGCCCGCCGTTTTTATTGGCGAGGGCCTAACACTTCAGATTTCTCGCGAAGGCAAGGAATCGAACCAGGGGGTCGGCTATCTGGAAGATGGTACCATGGTCGTTGTGGAAGATGGGCACGGGCTGATTGGGCAGCTTTGCGAAGTTACCGTGACCAGCATCCTGCAGACGCCCGCTGGTCGGATGATTTTTGCCCGGGCCCAGGATTCCGGTTCGGGTGAAGTGACTCAGCCAGGCACGTCGTCATCCGATGCGCCTCGCGAACCCGCCCCTTACCGTAAGAATGAGAGCAGCGGCCAGATCAAGGCGGTCCGCCCAAGCTCGTACCAGCGCGGCAATCCTGCACAAAACACACCTCGACGTCCATAGGTCGGCCGCTTGGCATTTTGAGGAAAAACGCAACTTTATATGCGTTGCATCTCCAAGGAACAGTTCTGGCTTAATTGATTAAGTGATGCGAATCATCCTGCAAGACAGGAAATAAGATTCCACCGGAAGGACTTTTTTATGGAAAATCTTACAACTCGACGCTCATTTCTGGCAGGCGCGACGGCACTGGTTGCCGCAGCCTGGGCAGTTCCGGCAATCGGTCAGACCCAAACCACCGGAACGGCGACAGGCAGCTCGGAAGCTGCAGGAAGTGGCGCATTTAAACTGCCGCCGCTACCATACGGCTACGACGCCCTGGAGCCACATATTGATGTGCAGACAATGCGTATTCATCATGATAAGCACCATGCGGGTTATGTTTCCAAACTTAATGCCGCAGTAGCCAAAGAATCAAGCCTTGAAGGCAAATCCGTAGAGGAACTGTTGCGGAACCTTGATTCAGTGCCGGAGTCGATCCGCACCGACGTTCGCAATAATGGCGGCGGCCATGCTAATCATACGATGTTCTGGGAATCAATGACTCCGGGCGGCGCAAAGGAACCTTCTGGCGAGCTGGCTGAAGCTCTCACCGCTTCATTTAAAGACGTAGACGCTTTTAAAAAGGCCTTTGAAGAAGCTGGAGCAAAGCGATTCGGTAGCGGTTGGGTTTGGCTGGTAAAGCCAAAAGGCCAGACGAAGCTCGAAATTATTTCTACCGCCAATCAGGACAGCCCCCTTCTGGAAGGTCACCAGCCGATTCTTGGCAATGATGTCTGGGAGCACGCGTATTATCTTAAATATCAAAACAAGCGCGCTGATTATTTAAAAACCTGGTGGAATGTAGTGAACTGGGACAAAGTTGCTGAGCGGCTAAACGCCTAGAGTCAAAGAACTAAATTGTAAAATGGGTTTGCGTCAAAGATGATTTATACAACATGAACCCCAACGTTGGCAGCAGCGTCGAAGACGGCAATTATCGAATTGGACAGCGGCTCGCTGTCTGGGGGCTTATCATTTCCGCCGGTCTGGCTTTTGTAAAGCTGGCCGGCGGCATTTTTGCGCATTCCGCCGCGTTGTCCGCAGATGGATTGGAATCAGCTTCCGATGTGCTGGCTTCGGCCATGATCTGGAGCAGCATGGCTATTGCCCGGCGTCCTGCGGACGAGAAGTTCCCTTATGGTTATGGCCGAGCCGAAAGCCTGGCCGGGGCCACCGTCGGCACGATCCTCCTTATGTCCGCCGTTCTTTTGGCGGCTCATTCGGTTCAGAGGCTCATGGGGCCGCCGGTGGACCTTCCGTCCTGGACTCTCTGGCCGCTGGCGCTATCGTTTGTGCTTAAGGGAGTTCTATCCGTAGCCAAGCACCGAATTGGGAAAAGAATCAGAAGTTCCGCTTTGCTGGCCGACAGCGGCAATGACGCTGTGGACATGATAAGCGCGGTGGTGGCTGCAACCGCGATTACCCTGAACCTGATAGACCACGAAAGGTTTGCCTATGCGGACCCGATCGGCGGGCTGGGAGTCGCTCTTATTATTTTCATTATGGGAATCGGCATCTTTCGCAGAACCAGCCAGGAGCTTATGGATGTAATGCCGGATACCGCACTGGTGGCCAGAGTCAGAGACGTGGCAGGCTCAGTGGAAGGGGTTCGGAACGTTGAAAAATGTTACGGGCGCAAATCCGGAACCCATTTTTTCTTCGATCTGCATATTGAGGTTGATCCCGCCATGACCGTTTTAAACGCCCACGACGTAGCGCACCTGGTCAAAGATAAGATCGTGGCCGACTGTGATTTTGTTAAGAGTGTATTGGTTCATGTCGAACCGTTTACTCCATAATCACTTCCGATGAATCTCCCACGTTGAGTCGGAAAAGGTTTCCCGCGACTTTGGCGTTGTCGCTGATGAGCGAATCCTGGAGAATGATTGAACTCGCCTCGGCGCTTTCCCCAATGATGCTGTTGCGAACGATACAATCTTTCAATATAGAATTGGCCGAAATACTGACGTGCGGCCCGACGAGGCAGTTTTCCATTTTGGCGGATTCCGCAATGGCTACGGGCATTTTAATAACGCAATCCGGGTACCGTGCCGTAATGGCGGAATAGTCCTGAGCGCCCATCGGCTTCTTGTCGAGAAGGTCGCGGTTTGTTGTTAATATGGTTTCGGCTTTGCCGCAATCATACCAGCCGTCGATCAAGAACGTGCTCATGGGCTCGCCCGCGTCCAGCATCTTTTGAAGTGCGTCCGTCAGCTGAATTTCTCCGGCGGTGGTAGTGCCTTCGGAGATGAGTTCATCAAGGGCAGCGAACAGTGTGCGGGGCTGGGCAATGTAATAGATGCCAACAATAGCAAGGTTCGTAGGAGGATGTTCCGGCTTCTCGACAAGGCGTTTAACCTTAAGATTTGCGTCCAGCTCTACAATGCCAAAGCGGCGGCCGTCTTCCACCTCATGCACTCCCAGCGAGGAGTCCGGCTGTTCAAAGACTGTTTTCAGGTCAGCCTTAAAAATAGTGTCTCCGAGCACGATAAGTACGGGCTCGTCCGCTTGATGGTAAGGCTTGGCGAGCCATATCGCATGACCAAGACCTTTCATTTCCGGCTGTTCCACAAAGTTGGACTTGAAGGTATAATTCGATAACACGAAATCGCGAATCATCTCGCCCTTGTACCCAATGATAAAGGTTACTTCATCAAAGCCAAGGGTCACGAGTTCATCCAGGATATGGGCTAGCATGGGCTTGCCAGCTACGGGAAGCAGCACTTTTGGCTGGGTGTGGGTGTGAGGACGAAGGCGCGTTCCGATTCCGGCAACGGGAATGATTGCTTTCAAGGCTGTGGTTTCTCCTGTTTAAATCAAAATATTTAATGGTAGCGGTATGGTTGCAGCTCCGGGAGGCTTGAGGTCAGTCCGTGCTTGTAGCACAAGCGTCCGAACTCGGCCCAGCCGGCCAGTTCTTCATTACCGAGATGATAGTGGATGTGCGTGGTAAAGTAACGCAAGGCAAACTGCGGGGAAAAGCCAAATCTTGCTGCGCTATCGGCAGCAACCCGTTCCAGGTTCTGCAATCCTGTTTCGAGAGACTCGTTCAGCAATTCTGCCAGACCGGGTTTGCGCAGGTTCCGCGGCGCCAGCCAGGCGGCAAATACAAACGGCAGACCGGTCAGGTCCCGCCAGGCCAGACCCATGTCCATGCTGCAGGGATGCATCCCGCGTTGCGCCATGGCAGGGTCGCCTATTACCACCCATCCCGTACCGGGCGGCAGAGGCAGGGGCGGCGCATGGTGGCTGGTGTCAATATACTCCACATGGAGGCCCTTTTCCGCCGCGAGGACCTTAAAGAGGTTCACTGACGTGAGACTTGAACTATCCAGGTAAACGCGTTTTAAGGTTTCCCAAGGTTCTGTGGAAAACAGAAGTACGCTGTAAACCTCGCCACGGCTGGCGATGACAGGACCTTGGATATAGGTGTACTGATTGGGATGTCTGAAGTATTCAAACACGGGAACAATGGCTGTGTCATAAGCACCGTTGTTTAACGAAGCCGCGAGACGCCTGGGAACTTCCGAAACAATGGAGATCCCCTTGCCGACCAGGCCCCGCTCAATCGCCCACAGCATCGGTTGCACATTTAAATAGGGAACAGTCCCAAGGATTACATTTGAGTCAGAAGTTAGATTATTAACCATAATTAGAGCTGTGGTCAACCACAGCCCCGACCTTAATTATGGGCATGTTTCACGATTTTGCCTTCGATGTAATAGATGACATCCTCTGCAATGTTAGTACATAGATCCCCGATGCGTTCCAGGTTTCTGGTGATCAGAAGGAGCGGGACGCAAATGTTTGCATCGTCAGCGTTTTCACGCAAATGGCTTACGAGTTTCCCGATAATATCGCGGTTCAGGTCGTCTACTTCGTCATCACGCTCTATGACGCCCCGGGCAAGATCCACGTTACCGTTGGTGTAGGAGTCAATAGTCTCCTGCACCATTTGTTGCACAACTTTTTCCATCTTTTCAAAATCTTCGAAAGTGTCTATCCGGGTGATGTCTGCAGACTTAAGAAGCAGGCAATTTTCCGCGACGTTTACGGCCTGGTCGCCCATGCGCTCAAGGTCGTTATTAATTTTAAGAGCGGTTATCAGGAAGCGCAGATCAATGGCCATAGGCTGTTGGAGAGCGAGCAGCTTCAGCACCAACTCGTCAATCTCAACTTCAAGGCGGTCCACGTGTTCATCATCCTGAACCGTCTTTTGGGCCAGAGCGATATCACCGTTATTAAACGCAGTTATAGATGACGATACCACCTCTTGCACAAGGCGACCCATTTCGTCCATCTTGTGCTTCAACATGGAATAATTTTCTTCGAAATAACGACCCATGCAAAGTACCAAACCTGAATTTTAAATTTTTATCGGCAACTACCGCAGCCGCAATACACACCCAATTTTTTTATTTTAAACTGAACACGCCAAAAAAGACACCACTCTTAACGAAGGAGACCCTTTAGAAAAACACGCATGATTACGTCGGCGTGGTCGCGCATATTGTCGTTTCGGCCGGTAATTTTGCGATATCTAATGGCGGCGCCAATCATGCCGCGAAGAAGATACGCACCTTCAAGAGGGTCCACATCAGTAAATAAGCCCTCGCTCTGTCCCTGAGCAATGAGCCTGCCGATGATCGCGGTATTCTGACGGTATCGGTCAAGGTGTTCCTGCTTCAGGCAACCCCGTAAAACCTGATCGTCGGCAGCCGTGTTATCGATGCTCATGCTGATAACCTGGAAAAGCGGGTAGCTTTTCTGATACCGCGTGAGCAACTCGCGAACCAGCCGCGTCAACTTAATATCCGCTTTGCCGCGATCGTTTATAATTTTGGTAAACAGCTCTGACGAGTCGGCTATGTCCCGCTCGAGTATCTCATCCAGCATTTGCTCAATGTCGGCATAATGGGACTTGAGGGTTGCCAGGTCCATGGCAGAGCCGGCCGCGACATCTTCAAGAGTTACATTGGTCGCCCCTTTTTCGGCGAACAATTCCTGAGCGGCAGCTAATATAACTTCGTTTTCGTTTTCCTTCGACATGAGCCGTTTCCGATGCTTCGGTTTATTCTATTGCCAGGGTCTTGGGGCTTGCTATAGCGATAGCTTATTATTTCATAAAAAATGCTGAAAATTCAGTTGAAACAACAACCCCGGCAAGCCGAATAGTGCTAGCTGTTGATCATAAAATAATTCACCGGCGAAGGTCGGCATGGATAACGAGGTTACAGGTTTGCGAAAGAACATCCAAAACTGGAGCAACAGGACACGAAAATTCGTCACAGTGACAGCCGCCGTAGCTATGGTGGCGGTCGGTGCCACCGTCCAGGCTGCTGAGCTGGAACTGCCCAACGCCGCAGAGGTGCAGTATTTTTCTCCGGAAGCCCAACAGTTCTATGCCGCCGGCGTGGCCGCTCTGGATAAAGTTGATTATATTAATGCCTACTCATTGCTGACTAAGGCCGCGGCGCTGCAGCCCGCTGCGATTCGGCTTAACCATATATCTGCCACGATAGCTCTCTACCAGGGCAGGCAGCATCCGGCCGAGGAAGCGATTGACTATTATGAGACCGCCCTCAGCAACTATGAAAATATTTTGCGGGTGCCGACACTGACGGGAGACCTGCGTCGTCAGGTGACCAACGAGATGAAGCTTGCGCAGCAGGAGCGTGAATCGCTCTCGCAGCGCGACGTGCTGCGCGAGGCTTCGGGCACCACGTTTGTGATGGATTATAATCGCAAATACGGAAAAGCTCCTGAACGTGTGGCCGGCATAACTGCCAAAGACAGCCCTGCCACGACTCTTGCCCAGGAAATGCTGGCACCCCTGATGGCGGCTCCGGGCCTGCAGACGCCAGGTATGGGCACAGGATTTCCGGGAGACCCCGGGCTAGGAATGCCGATGCAAGGACAGCCTGGTATGATGCCCGGAGCGCCAATGCCGGGAGCACCAATGCCCGGACAGCCAGGTGGGGTTCCGGGACAGCCTGCTGGGATGCCGGGGCAGATTTAAGGGTTTCAGGCTGAAAGGGTGATGTGGTTCGAACATCCCAATCTTTAGTTTGCGTTGCGTCCCTTCCGGACGCGGCTTGCTTCTGGCAGTAGCCAGGATTTCATCCCTGGCTATTGCATGCCACACCTTCGGCGCGACCTGCGGGGTGTGGATGACAAACAGCATTCTCAGACAGGTTCTTACAAAGAACCATCTTATGCGGGGGCACGGTTCTCTGGCTTCACCCCTCAGCTTAAATTACGTGATTGGCGGCGGCTGAATCGCCAGGACAAACTTTGCCAGCCTAATTTTTAATTAGCATAATTTTTATTTTCTTGTCAACCATTGGCTTCGTTGCTTCGTCTAGGCTGAATCATGACGAACTTCTCTACCGGTGATACCTCCCACTGCCGACCGACTCGGGCGCAAAAGGCTAGCCTGCGCGCTGCGGATGCGGATGCCGCTATGCGGGAGTGTCGGCTGTGCGGGTGGGATTGCGGAGTTGACCGCACCGGCGGGCCAGCGGGGCATTGCCGCGCCGGCGCACACCCGCTGGTTTTTCAAAACCGTCTGGAATGGGTGGGCGAGGCGCGGCTGATCCCAACGCGGCTGATTAATTTCAGCGGATGCAATTTCCGCTGTTCGTTTTGTCTGACGGGCCGAGACAGCCAGGATGCCGGGCGGGGGAAACCGCTCGACATGGCGGCGCTGGCGCGATCGCTACAGGATGACGCGCCGCATTACCGCACTGTGACGATTGAGGGGGGCGAGACCTCGATTTTCCTGCCGGACGCGCTGCGGGTGGCGGCGCTGGTGCCGGATGGGGTTCCGGTGGTATGGAAGACAAACGCATATTCGAGCGACGTCGCGCTGGCCATGCTGCGCGGTTGCATCGATGTGTTTCTTGCGGATTACAAGTTTGGCAACGACGCTTGCGCCATGGCGCTGGCGGGAGTTCCGGATTACCTGGCTCATGTGCGCAGAAATCTGCGATGGGGTCGCGGGCACAGCGACCTGATCGTGCGGCACCTGGTGATGCCGGGCCACGTGCGGTGTTGCCTGGCGCCGGTGCTGACGTGGCTTAAAGCGGAGATGCCGGAAGTGAAGCTTAGCCTGGTAAACGGATTCACACCCCTTTGGAATTCCAAACGAAACCCGGAACTCCTCAATCCATTGAGCGAGGATGAGCGACAAATGGCCCAGGATCTTGTGTCTGAGAGTGGCCTGGAGCTGGCCTCATGGGCGGTGGCCCCGGCTACGGAGAATTTCAGCTCTGCCATTGAACCGCCGGATGACAACATCTATATCGACCGGCAGGGGCGCATCCGCGTCCCGTTTATGACGGCGGATTTGCAAAAATGTTTGAGTAAACTGGAAAACGAATTCCCTATGGCGGTTAATTTTCTATGAGCATTCCCGCTCCAATGCCCACGCTGGAAACCGAGGCTGGCGTACCAACTCTTCCGGCAGTCATCGACCAGGAAGTGAATCTGCGGCATTCGCAAAAAGTGCTGCGCGAAATTGAGATTCTGATCCGTGCGCGCTACCCCATTATTTACATAGTTACCTATGAGGAGCAGCGGGTGGTCCGCTGGCTGACGGAGGTGTCGAAGAAGCGTAAAAAGCGGATGTTTGAGTGGTCGCTGTCAAACGGGCTGCAGGAATCGGGCACGCCACAGAATGCGCAGAAGATCAAGACCAGTCCGACGCGCGACCCGGTGCAGGCGCTGGACGAACTCATCTCTCATGTGGAGCCGGCCATCTATGTGTTCAAAGACTTACATCACTTTCTGCACCTCCGGTGCAATTCCAATTCCGCGCCGATCCGAAAGCTGCGCGAGGCGGCAATCCACATAAAGGACACCTACAAGAGCCTGATTCTGGTGTCGCCGATATTGGAAGTGCCGGCGGAGCTGGAGAAAGAAATTACTGTGATAGATTTTCCGTTGCCGGACGAGGCGGACCTGGGGCAGTTGCTTGACCGCATCGTGGATGAGGTGAAATGCCAGCCGAGCGTGACCATTGACATTCCGCCGGAAAGCAGAGAGGGTCTGTTGAAGGCGGCGCTCGGCCTGACCCTCGGTGAGGCGGAGAATGTGCTGGCGAAAACATTGGTCAGCGACAACCGGCTATCCGACGAGGACATCGATTGCGTGTTCGCGGAGAAACGGCAGATCGTGCGGAAGGCCGGGCTGCTGGATTATTGCGACGTGGACGTGGATTTCGAGAAGATCGGCGGCATGGACATGCTCAAGGCCTGGCTGCGAATGCGAGGTTCGGCGCTGAGCGAGCGGGCACGGGATTTCGGGTTGCCGGTACCGAGGGGGGTGCTGCTGCTTGGGGTGCAGGGTTGCGGCAAAACCATGTGCGCGAAGGCCATCAGTTCCGCCTGGAGGATGCCGCTCCTGCGCCTGGATATGGGCCGGTTGTTTGGCAGCCTGGTCGGCAGTAGCGAAGCGAACATGCGCCGCGCTCTTTCCACGGCGGAATCCATCGCGCCGGTGGTTTTATGGCTGGATGAGATAGACAAGGCATTGGCGGGATCGCGAGGAAGCAGCGGAGACAGCGGAGTGACGGCGCGGCTATTCGGCACGTTTCTCACCTGGATGAGCGAGAAGCAATCGCCGGTTTTTGTGGTGGCGACGGCAAACGACATCAGCGCGCTGCCGCCGGAACTGCTGCGCAAGGGGCGCTTCGACGAGATCTTTTTTGTGGATCTGCCGAACCAGGTCGAGCGGCGGGAGATCATGCGGGTTCGCCTGGAATATCGCAAACGGGACCCGGAGATTTTTGCGCTGGACCGGCTTGCGGAACTGGCGGAGGGTTTCAGCGGCGCGGAGATCGAGGAGGCGGTTGTTTCCGGCCTGTACGAAGCTTTTGCCCTGGGCGAGGAACTGAACGACGACCACATCACAACAGCGATCAAGTCGACAGTCCCTCTCAGCAAAACCATGGAGACGGACCTGGCGCAACTGCGGGCGTGGGCGGACGGCCGAGCCCGACCGGCCAGCACCCGTCACACCATCGAGGCGGCGGAGCCTCGCCGCAGAATTGAGATTCTTTAAAATGAAAGGAGCAGACCAATGAGCGCTTGTATCGTGTTGGCGCCGGTGTTGATTTCAACCTGGCCAATGTTCGCCGCAGCCATCGCTTCGGCCTCGGCATCGGCGGGGTTTCGCCTGGTGCGCGAGCAGCAGGAAGTGGCAAAGGTTTCGGTTCCGTCGCTTGAAATCACCATGGAAAACATGGAAGTTGTGGCGGAATCGCTAACCCATGATAAAGACATTACCGTGGAACGGGACGGGGTGCGGGTTACTTTTTCTCGCGATGCGCGGGGATATTTCAAAACCTGCGTGGAGGGGAACCGGAACAAGACGGAGCTCAAACAGATCGGCGAGGAGATCGCCGGCCTCGTGATTCAGAACTATGTCCATCGCCGCCTGATGCAGGAGCTGGAGCAACAGGGCTTTCTAACCATGAACGAAGAACAGACAGCGGACAAAAGCATCCACATGCACGTCAGAAGAATGTGAGGGCGGACTTATGAAAAATCATGACATATTTATCGAGATTACGCCGAAGGGCGAGGTGCGGGCGGAGATTAAGGGCGCTAAAGGTCCGGGGTGTCTGCAGTATGCGAAACTGCTGCAGGAGATAGTGGGTTCCATCACCAGTCAGGAACTCACTTCGGAGTATTACGAGCCGGATGAAGGCGTGACGCTGCAAGGTGAGTCTACGCTGCACCTGGATCAATCCCGGTGAACTGCGCAAAATGCCAGTTTAAGATGGCGTTTCAAGAGCGCGTCTGCCGGCGGTGTCAGTACTGCCAGGAACTGGACACTTACATCTCCACGGATGCGCCACGCAGGTCGCGCAATGGAATCCAGAAAGTGCGATTCAGAACACGAGTGCTCGGCGCGCTGAGGATGGAATCGTTGCGGTTGAACAGGCGGCGGGAAATGTCGCCAAACCTGGTGCTGGCGGCGGGTATTGTGCCGGGGCTCGGGCATATTCTTACGGGGCGTCTCTTCGAGGGGCTGCTTTACGCGGTCGGCGTACCGGCGCTGCTGATGTATGCGCTTTTCTCGAGGCTTGATCCATCCAATAGTTTGACTCTTCTGGGCCTGGCGTTTGGCCTCCATCTTACCAGCCTGTTTCGCCTGACGACCTTTGCCGTGGAGACGGGGGTGGTTGGCCGTATTGCCGCCCATGTCGGGTTGTTTGTCATTCTCTCCATCGCCCTCTACGCTCCCCTCAGCAACTTGCTTCTCACATATAAACCTGAAATGACTATGTATCGAACATCCGGGGCTGAACACTTTTTTGGCAGCTTCTGGATGTTTGTCGTGATATTGGCGGTGGCGTGGATTGTCGGAAAGTTTCTGTCTCTCGTTTTCGCGCTGCCGGAAAAGAAAAGAATATGACAAGATTTTCCAACCTGGAATTCGATGAGAACCAACAGGAACAACCGCAACAGTCTCAGTCTCACAGTGTGCAGGGAAATCGCAGCCCCGTCACGGATGACTTTCATTATATCAAGCTGGGCGATGACAAGTATCTGCTTGGTTTTTATGAGGAATCGCTGAAACTGTATAGCCGCGCGCTCTCTCACAACCCCAACAACGTGGACGGGTGGATCGGCCAGTTGCGGATGCTGCTGGAACTGGGCGAGCTGAAAGAGGCGCGCCTGTGGAGCCAGAAGAGCCTGGAGCTGTTTCGCAATAATCCGGACCTGCTGTCGCTGCAGGCGGTGTCGCATTGTCGCCTTGGCGACAAAACCAAGGCGCTGGAGTTTTCGGATGGAGCTTTTGCCCAGCAGGGCGGCGGATCGCTTTATATGTGGCTCAGCCGGGGTGAAATCCTGTTGGCGACGCGCGGGAAACAGGCGGAATTCGCCCTCGACAAAGCCGCTTCCATGAAGGGGTTCACCGAATGGTTTCGACTGGTGCTGGTGGCGCGCACGTATTACTTTCACAGGCACTACACTCGCGCGATGCAAAAGGCGCGGGAGGCATTAGAATTGAAATCCGACAGTCCCCTCGCCTGGCATCTTCTGGGCAACTGCCAGGAAGGCATGAAACAATATAAGAAAGCGGAAAACAGCTATCGCGAAGCGCTGCAACTGTTTCCGGAATACCCGCCATCGCATGCGGCGCTGCATAGCATTGGAAACCTGGGCTTTTTCAAACGGCTTCTTCCATTTATCTAATCAGGAGAAAAGCATGGATTATATCAAGTCTCTTATCCGGGTAGCGCGGGCTCAGGATGCGTCCGATCTGCACATCATCGCGGGACTGCCGCCGGCCATGCGAATTCACGGCGACATTATCATGATGGAGGCGGAGCCGCTATCGCGCGATCAGGTGACCCAGGTGACCATGAGCATACTGACGGACGCCCAGAAGCAGTACCTGAAAGATGAGCTGGAACTGTGTTTTTCCATGGTGGATGAGCACTGCGGGCGCACCCGGGTGACGGTTTATTTTCATGCGGGGGTGCCGGAGCTGAGCCTGCGGATGTGCGCTATGGAAATCACCAATGCCGGCGATCTGGGACTCCCGCCGCTGGTGGCCGACCTGGCGGCACGGCCCAATGGCCTGGTGTTGATAACGGGGCCGACGGGGGTGGGGAAAACGACGACGCTAAACTACATGGTGGATCTGATCAATCGCGACCGGCGGGCGAAGATCGTCATGATTGAGGATCCGGTGGAGTATATGCACAAGCCGGTGAAATCGCTGATCGTGCAGCAGGAGCTTCACACAGACACTCATTCGTTTTCCCGTGCGCTTATCCACGTGCTGCGCCAGAATCCAGACGTGATTGTAATCGGTGAGATGCGTGACCTGGAGACAATCAGCACCGCGCTGACCGCGGCGGAAACCGGTCACCTGGTGCTGGCGACGCTGCACACGCCTAATGTACTGCAAACCATGGAACGGATCATCGGCGTTTTCCCGGCGGATCAGCAGCAGCAGATCATTCTGCAACTGGCAAATTCGTTGCAGGGGGTGATCGCTCAGGACCTGATCCCCATGGCGGACGGTTCGGGGCGCGTTCTGGCGTGCGAAATCCTGTTGCCGACGCCGGCGGTGAAGAACTGCCTGCGGGATAATTCGGTCCATAAGCTGGAAAACATTCTGACGACGGGGCGCAGGGAAGGGATGATCTCCATGGATAGCAGCCTGGCGGAACTCTATCAGCGGGCGGTGATAACCTACGACGTGGCGGTTTCAAGAGCACGGGACCCGCAGTCGATCAAGCGGCTTTCGCGGGTTCAATAAATAAGAAATCTAAGCGGTTGGGCTGGTTGCCTGGCAAGGGGTGGAGGTGGGGGTGGGATTCGAACCCACGGAAGACTTTCACCTTCGGCGGTTTTCAAGACCGCTGCCTTAAACCGCTCGGCCACCCCACCACGACAGCGACATACAGCGCTAAACGTTGGATGCTTCACCAGGGAAACCAGTAAAGTTGCTTTTCTGATTTCAGAATTTCGAACGCTTAAGCAATCCCTATGACGACGGAACGATGTTTTCCGCCACGTCGGTCCTGTAGGCTTTGATCGCTGGGAATATGCCGGCGAAGGCGCCCAGAAGAATAATGCCTAATGGCGCGTAAACCAACACCGGATCCCAGGCGGCCAGATCGATAACCACTCCCGTGGTGGATCGTATAACCTTTGCGGCGGTAAACAGGATCGCGGCGTAAACGCCAAATCCGGCTATGACGCCTAAGGCAGCAATGGCCGCCGTTTCCATGACAATCGCAGAAAATACAGTGCGCCGCCGGGCGCCGAGCGCCCTCAAAATGGCGAACTCGCGGCGGCGTTCGTTTATGGTATTGTAGATGCTGGCGAGAATGCTGGCCGCGGCGACAACCACTACCAGGTAGGCCACCATGGTAAGTACTCGGTGCACCCAGCCAAGTTTCTCAAACAGCTCTCCCATAACTCTGCCTATGGGATAGGCCAGCGTGGCGACTTTACCCTGGTTATTGATGGTCTGCTGCAGACGCATCCCGTGTTGGGGCGACCGGAACTTGATCATAACCGCGCTGACTTCTTTGTGTTCGTCCGGAATCGCCTGACCTCGCTCAGCCTCAAATGCTTCGCCCGACCCTCGCAGTACATGGCCGCCCATGCGAAAAATCCCTTCAATGGGTATCCAGATGACGCGGTCGCTTGGGCTGTTGGTGGGTTTCATGACGCCGGTAATCGTGTATTCTTCCGAGTGGGAATGCGCGGTTGCATTGTCTGTGAGGCCATGTATGGGTTGAAATACGCTGCCTACGCCAAGACCGAGCTTTTCTGCCACGAAGCTGCCGATGACCGCTTCCTGCCGATTGACGTCGAACACGTGGCCCTGGGCCATATCGAACTTCACGCCTTTTTGGTACTCGAATTCTGTAAACATTTCTTCACTGGTGCCGACGATGCGGTAGCCCTTGTAATTATCTCCGACGGCGAAAGGCACGGCCAGAGTGACGCCCCGCTCCTTTTGAATGGCCTGATACATGGACCACGGCAAATTCCCCGGAGACGTTTCGAGGTGAAAGACGGTGTTGAGCACAAGTTGAAGCTGGCTGCCGCGTGCGCCCAGCACGGCGTCAAATCCGACAGGCCCGCCGGTAAACGCTTTTTTTGTTTGAGCATTAATGGCGAAAACCGCCATGATCAGACCAGTAGCCAAAGCGACGCAGAGGGCGGTGATCAGGGTGCTGACAAAATGCTGGCGCAGGCTGCGCCGGACCATAAGTAGTATGCCGCTCATGCATTGGCCTCCTGGGCTGGGCTGACGGTCGCCTGAACCTGCGCGGCGGCGGCCTGATTAATATCCGCGAAATCGCGGCGGTTGTCGAACCTGCTCAGGATTTCCTGATCATGGCTGACCAATAGAAGAGCCGCGCCGTTTTCCTTACATATCTCGCGAATCAGGTCAAGGGCTTCGAATGCCCGCGTGCGGTCCAGATTGCCGGTTGGTTCGTCTGCCAGCACGAGTTTCGGATTATTGGCGAGCGCCCGTGCCACGGCCACCCGCTGCTGTTGTCCCACGCTGAGCTGGCGTGGCTTATAATTCAACTTGTCGGCTAGTCCCATGCGCGAAAGCAGCGCGGTCGCCCGGACCTTGTCCGCTCCCCTGCCAAACATCATCCCCATTTCCACATTCTCAAGGGCGGTATAGCCCTGGAGCAGGTTAAAGGTCTGGAAGACGTAGCCCAGATTTTCCGCGCGAACGCGGTCGCGGAATGACTCTCCGGCGCCTGTGAGTTCCTGATCGGCCACTTTTACGCTACCGGAGTCGGCGCGAAGGATGCCAGCGATCAAATTAAGAAAGGTTGTTTTGCCGGAGCCGCTGCCGCCCTGAAGCGCAATCTGCTCTCCATCGGCAATACTGAAATTTCCAACATTCACGACGGGCGTTGTCTGGCCGTCGGGTGACTTGTAACTTTTTTTCAGGTCCATCACTTGCAGAATCTTATCCATAACTTTACTCCATCAATCTAAAACATAAACTAAGTAAACTCGGGATTAGCGGCCAACATCTCAACGTGCGGTGGTCTGGCACTGCCTTGGCAGCGCGCGGTAGTTGCATTAAATTTCAGGATGGATTGACATCGCCTTCGTTGCGCGAAGAGCTCACCCCGTGGGCTTTCGCATTAAGCTATTTCGTTACGTGCTGACTTTGGCGGCCTTTCAATTTTGTTTGGTGGCACACTGCTCACACCGGCCGTACAGGAGAATTTCGTGATCCTCCAGGGTGAAGCCCGGCGGCGTCAGGGATTTCATGTCTCCGGAGCACGCGTGAATCTCGAAAACTTTGCCGCAATGGCGACAATGAAAATGGTGATGGTGCGCCTTGCCCGAAAGTTCGTAGCGGGGAGGGCCTTCCGGGATGGCGACCGCGGTAAGAAATCCCTCATCCTGAAACGCCTTCAGGCTCCGATAGACCGTGGCGATGCCGAGGCCTGGCACATATTCCCGCGCCGCGTCGAACACTTCCTGTGGCGATAGCGGGCGATCATCCTCTTCAAAAATGCGACGTATGGCGGCCTTCTGATTTGTTTTGCGGGTCGTCATATTCAGCGGGAAAGGGCCGGTTCCTTTTTTTCCAGATTATTGCGCGGCACTGGGATCTGGGGACGAAAAGCTTTTACGGCGGGGAGCGGACGCATATTAATGGCTTCCTTAGCCTCCGGGCCGCGCTTGGTTAGTGATCCCCCGGCGGGATGACTACCGCCATCCGTAGTGGCCGAATCCGTCGCGGTTGTTATTACCGTATCGGCCAGGCTCGGCAAACTTTGCGCGTTGCCGGACTCTCCCGCAATTCTATCGAGTTCCTGCTGCAGTTGACTCTTCTGTTTATCAAATTCCGCTGAAGGCGTTGGCTCCGGCTCCGCAGGTGTTTCGTTGAAACTGCGAGTGTAGGCTCCGGCAGCAGGGCGTTCGGACACGACCGCTGGCTCCGCCTCGCCGGACAGCTCGACTTTTATTGCCTGCAGCGCTTCTTTATAGGGTACTCCACCGATCTCTGTTCCCAACGGAATAAACGTGGCGTTTCCGTCCGCCGCGACCAGACGCAGGTTTGCGCTAGTGATGGCTCCGATGGTGGTGGCCGCGGGAACCAGAAAAATTCTCATGGCCGGATTTCTGGATTTCAGAGTTTCAACAAGTGACTGCAGAGCAATCCGCTGCTGCTCATCGTTCACCTTTTGCACCTCATCCGTGTAGCCGGAAAAAACAACAGCTATATCCGGCGGAGTGGTTTGCACGGCGGCTACAAGGGCGGCTGTCTGAACAATGGTTACTCCTTGTGTGGTGTAATCGATGGCCTGGCTTCCGAGTAGGGTGCTGGTTGTAATTTCCAGCAGTGGCGGAAACGGTCCCTTTTCGGGAGATTTGCTGTCCAGACTTACTGTTTCGCCCAAAAGCATAACCGACTGAACCGCCGGGGTATCCGACGCGAAAATATCGGTTTCCGTGGCGGTGGTTGGTTCTGTGGACGCCTGCGTGGTCGCCGTTGTTTCAGGCTGGGCAGACGCGGGCGCGGCAACCGCTAATATCAGCAGGACCGGCAGCCATTTCAGACAAGACAATAGATGGCGACCTGGCTGGGATCCGGATCCCTCATAGAGAATGTTCAATACTTGATCCTGTCTGATTTCTATTCATCCACCGAGGTGTCTATAAAACGCCCCATGTACCGATACTTCTTGTAGCGGCGGTCCAGCAGCAGTTCGGTTTCCAGTTCACACAAGTGCGCAAGACGGTTCTCGATGGCGTTGGCGGTATTTTCAAAGGTCGCCTTCGGATCGCGGTGCGCTCCGCCATCCGGCTCCGGAATAATTTCGTCTGCTATGCCCAGTTCCAACAGGTCTGTTGGCGTCAGCTTCAACTGCTCGGCGGCGACCTGCGCCATGGTCGGAGTCTTCCACAGGATGCCGGCGCAGCCTTCCGGGCTGATCACGCAATACCAGGAGTTTTCCAGCATCAGAATGCAATCGCCTACGCCGACCCCAAGGGCGCCGCCGCTGGCACCTTCGCCTACTACGACGCAAACAATAGGCACTTCCACTGTAAACATCTCGCGGATATTTCGCGCAATAGCTTCCGCCTGGCCGCGCTCTTCGGCCCCGATACCGGGAAAGGCGCCGGGGGTATCGATAAAGATCACTATCGGCAGCTTAAACTTTTCGGCCATCCGCATGATCCGCAGCGCCTTGCGATAGCCTTCCGGATGAGCCATGCCCCAGTTGCGGAATATGTTGTCCTTGGTATCTTTGCCTTTTTGCTGGCAGATAAGCGCGATGGGCCGCTCGCGAAAGGTTGCGAATCCCGTGACCATGGCCTTGTCGTCGCCGAAACAGCGGTCGCCGTGTAACTCCACAAAATCCGTCATGGTCGCGTGTACGAAGTCAAGCGCCCGTGGCCGCTCCTTGTCTCGTGCGATTAACACCCGTTGCCATGGGGTCAGGGCCGAGTATACTTCTTTCTGCAAAAGCAGAAGTTCCTCGCGCAGCTGCGTAAGCTCGCTCGCGTCGGGCGTCTCATGGCCTTCAATATCTCGTATCTTCTGCTGAAGGTCCAGCAACGGCTTTTCAAATTCGTAATTGGTCATAGGTGTCTGACTTTTGTATACAGGGTATCCTGCGCCTCGGTCCACAAAGGGCTTTTCTGTACTACGCCTGTTGTCGTAAGTTTGTTTCTTGTTTTTTGTGGAAGGCCGGGTAGGACTGCAAAGGATGTTGCGGACAGCATGGCCATAAGGCAGTTATGGACCATCTAATGCTTGTCGCTTTTTGCGGTTGATTTACGGTTGGCGTTTCCAGCTGGTATAGTTATGTTACCGGCTGAACTCATAAGAAAAAAACGGGACGGCGCAGAACTGCTGCCGGAGGAAATAGCGGAATTTATTGGCGGTTATGTTTCCGGCGATATTCCCGACTACCAGATGGCGGCGCTGCTGATGGCCGTTTTTTTTCAGGGGATGACGGCAACTGAAACCGCCGATCTAACCCGGACGATGATGAACTCCGGGCGCACGCACACGTTTGACCTGAACCGCCCGCTCATAGATAAGCACAGCACGGGCGGCGTGGGCGACAAGGTGAGCCTGGTGCTGGCGCCCCTGGCGGCGGCCTGCGGGCTGGCGGTGCCCATGGTGGCGGGCCGGGGCCTTGGCCACACCGGAGGAACCCTGGACAAATTGCAGAGCATTCCGGGATTTCAAATTGAACTGTCGGAAGCGGATTTTGCCCGGCAGGTTAAAGATATCGGAGTCGCTCTCATTGGGCAGTCGGAGGATTTTGTTCCGGCGGATAAACGGCTCTATGCATTGCGCGATGTGACGGGAACCGTTGAGTGCGTTCCGCTACTTTGCTCGTCTATCCTCAGCAAAAAAGCGGCTTCCGGCGCGCAGGGGCTGGTGATGGACGTGAAATGTGGGTCCGGCGCTTTTATGGCCGACCTCAACGGCGCGCGAACTCTTGCCCGCGCCCTTTGCTCCACGGGGGCGGCGTTGGGCCTGCCGGTTCGAGCCGTGCTTACGGATATGAACCAGCCTCTGGGGCGCGCCATAGGTAATGCGCTGGAGGTGCGGGAGAGCCTTGACTGCCTTCGCGGCGGCGGACCTGCGGACCTTCGGGAAATCACCATTGAACTGACCGCTGAAATGATCCTGCTGGGTCAGTTGGACTTGAATCTGGAATCGGCGCGGGAAACGGCAATGAAAGCCCTGGATGATGGATCGGCGCTGGAGGTTTTTCGGCGGATGGTGGAGCGACAGGGCGGGGACGCGAATGTGGTGGATAACGCCGAATTGCTGCCTGGAAACTGTGAGATATCGGATTTCACGGCAGATCGCGACGGGTTCTTTGCGGTTAAGGATTGCCGGGGCTTCGGCCTCGCGGCACTGGCGCTCGGAGCAGGGCGGCGAAAAACGTCTGACGAAGTTGATCCGGCGGTGGGGCTGGTGATGCGCGCGCGCATCGGCGACGCCGTGTCAGCCGGGCAGCCGCTGATCAGCATTCATTCTCGACGCGGCGCGGCGTTGGAGGAATGCCGGTCGTTCCTGAAATCCGCCATTTCGCTGGTTGAAAGGCAGCCGGATAAACCGCCGCTGATTATTGAAAAAATTTCATGAGCGAATCGACGCCTCCGAGCGTGCCGTGGATCGGCATTGCCCCCATGCGAAGCCAGCTAGTGCCCGCCTATCACCAGTGCCTGGACTCCGTCTGCCGCGAAAAGACGTATCTGATGATGACTGAAGCGCCCGCTATCGAGTTATCCCAAGAATTTGTGCAGTCACTGCTCGACGCGAAGTTGCCGATGTTTGTGGCGTTTGTTCCAGGACCGACGGTGATCGGGTGGTGCGACATCTATTCTCCGACTTACGATAGTCGGGCCCATATAGGCATACTCGGGCTCGGAGTGAGACGCGACTTTCGCGGCCAGGGCCTGGGCACCGTTCTGATGGACTGCGCGCTGAAACAGGCCCGGCTTCGCAACCTGGAACGGGTGGAACTCGAGGTGCTGGCCGGTAACGAAAACGCCATTCGCCTGTATAGGAAATTCGAGTTTGTGCAAGAAGGGGTAAAACGGCGAGCTCGAAAGCTTGACGGCAGCTACGAGGACATAGTTATTATGGCTCGATTATTTTAGAAAGCGATTTATGAAACCTATACTCATACTGAACGGCCCTAACCTGAACATGCTTGGCATCCGTGAACCGACCGTTTATGGCAAAACTTCGCTGGCGGATATTGAAGCCTCTCTCAGAGTTCTCGCTACCGGCCTTAACTGCGAGCTTGATTTTTTTCAAGCAAACAGCGAAGGTGCCCTGATTGATCGCCTGCAGGATGCTCACAGATCCGCGGCGGGAGTGGTGTTTAATCCAGGAGCCTATACTCACACCAGCGTGGCCTTGCGAGATGCCATCTCGTCCATCGCTCCCCTGCCGGTCATTGAGGTTCATCTCTCCAACGTATATGCGCGCCCGGAATCCTTTCGCCACAAAAGCCTGCTGGCGCCGGTATGCGTCGGCCAGATCAGCGGGTTCGGCGCGGACAGTTACAGTCTCGGGTTGCGGGCGATGCACGGCATCGTTTCAAAGGACTAGCGGATATGGCAAGAGGCTTTTTCCGCAAACCTTCTCTCAAGAAGCGCATCGCCGCGCGCACGTCATGGAAACGGTACGTGCGGCACAATTTGGGGCTAAAAGCACCCCGCGGCTGGGGCTGGGTTACAAATCCAAAGCGCGCCCTCTACAACCGCGTCTACTACCGCACGTCCAAGGGCTGTGTCCTCGTGCCGTGCCTCGTGGTGGCGTGCCTGGTTCTGTGGCGTGTATTGCCGTAGTTAAGGACTTATAGTTCGTTTTATTGCTTGATAAGATGACTGAGCGTTTTTGTAAAACTGGCCCGGGGGATCTCGCGAGCGCCAAAGCCGGCAAGATGTTCTGTGTTCATCTGGCAGTCAATCATGCCGACACCGTTGTCGCACAGGTGTCGGACCAGGTGGACAAAGGCAATTTTTGATGCATCAGTGACGCGGTGGAACATTGATTCGCCGTAATACATCTTGCCAATCTGAACGCCGTAGAGGCCACCAACAAGTTCGCCATTGATCCAGGTTTCAACGCTGTGGGCGTAACCCATCTCATGCAAAACGCTATAGCCATCCATGATTTCATCGGTAATCCAGGTTCCATCCTGATCAGGCCCGCGATCAGCCAGGGCACATGCTTCAACCACCTGGTGAAAGGCCGTGTCGTGGGTGACCGTGTAGTCGGTTTTGCGGAGGCGCTTACGAAGGGAACCCGAGACCCGAAGTTCTTCCGGGAAAAGAACCATGCGCGGGTCAGGGCTCCACCACAGCACAGGATCATCATCGCTAAACCAGGGAAAGATGCCGCGACTGTAGGCATCGAGGAGCCGTGACGCAGAAAGATCGCCTCCAATCGCCAGCAGACCATTAGGCTCCGAAAGGGCCGATTCAACCAGCGGAAAAGGTGTGTTCGTTCGCAGCAACAAACATATTTCCGGTTCCAGAGCGTCACTCATGGAAAACGGTTACAATGTCTCACTAGTTTTCATAGCTCAGCTACCGTCAGGAAACCGCTTACTTCTGGCCTCGGATAAGTCGGCCGGCGCTTATGCTGCCATTGGTCGGATCGTAACGCATCAGATTCGTCTGTTATTGGCTTCTGTAGAGTCAATTAATAATGAAACGGGTGACGGAACCTCTCCGTCACCCGTTTCTGTTTCTTACTATTATTTTTTGTGGCTTTGCCTCAGACGTCTCAGGCAGTCCCTACAAACTTAAACTGAAAAATAGCCTTTGGTCTCAAGGTGCTGGATGATTTCTCCAACGCACTGCTCAACTGACTTTTCGTTGGTCTTAAGGTGAAGTTCCGGGCTGGTTGGGGCTTCATAAGGGGCGTCTGGCGAGACACCGGTAAAGCCTTTGATCTCTCCAGCCATTGCCTTTTTGTACAAGCCTTTTGGATCGCGCTCTGCACACACTTCAACTGGTGCATCGACGAAAATCTCAATAAATTCGCCGTCGCCCAATGCTTCACGGACCATATCACGATCTGCTCTGTATGGGCTGATGAAGCTGCTGACAACGATGAGGCCAGCATCAACGAACAACTTCGACACTTCGCCAATGCGGCGAATGTTTTCGGTGCGGTCTTCAGGGGAAAAAGCCAAATTTTTGTTGAGGCCGAGGCGGATGTTGTCGCCGTCAAGCACATAGGCCAGGTGGCCATGTTGAATCAAAACCTGTTCGAGAGCCATGGCGATCGTGCTTTTGCCGCAGGCGGAAAGGCCGGTCAGCCAGATGCAGACGGGCTTCTGCTTCGTGAGTGTTTTACGCTCGTCGCGGGTTACGGTGCCTTCATGCCAGGTTACGTTTGTTGCCTTTTGCTCGGTCATTCGATGCTAACTCCATGTTTGGGATAAGTGGGCGAGCCGTATCGCAACTGGAATGGCGTGGAAACCGGTCCCATCTGCAACGGCACGCTGTTTGCACACATTGCAGGCCATGACGCATTCGACGAAATCGGAGAAAAGTCCTACAATGCCGGCGGCAATTCCCGTTCAGGATCAATTTGTGGTCAGCATCGGCGAGTTATTATGGGACGTGGCGGGTAATCAGCGCCACATTGGCGGCGCCCCCTTTAATTTCGCCTATCACTGCAAAACGCTGGGCGCAAAAGCGGCGATCATTAGCCGGGTAAGCCGGGACGAACTGGGCGACGACCTCGTCAACCGGGCTGCGGAGCTTCGCGTAGATACCCGATCCATTCAAACATCTACGGAGTATCCGACGGGGGTTGTTCACGCGGAAACGCATGAAGACGGATCCGTTTCTTATCTCTTCCCTGATGAATGTGCGTGGGACCATATCCAATTTCCCACTGAGGCCAGGTGTCTGGTTGACTTCGCGACGGTCGTCTATTTTGGTACGCTGGCCCAAAGGTGCCCTGTCAGCCATGCCACCATAATGGCAGCGGTTTCAAGCGGTCCGGCAAATGCGATTTGCTTCCTGGACGTCAACCTGCGCCCGCCATGCTACTCGCGCGAAATTCTGACTCCATCGCTTAAGGCGGCTACAATCGTAAAGATGAACGCGGACGAGCTGTGTGAAATTCGGGATATGTATAATTTGGTCGGCGACGAAGACGGGGCGGCTCAGCAATTAATGGAGCAATTTGCGATCAAAACGCTTTTAATTACACGCGGGGCAGACGGTGCCACGGCCTGGAACAGCACTACTAAAACCACGGTCGACGCCTACGACATCACCGTGGCCGATACCATCGGTTGCGGCGATGCTTTCTGCGCCGCCTTTATAGTAAACTTTGCAGCTGGCGCTACGCTTCAGGCGGCTCTTGAAGCGGCAAATACGGTCGGAGCTTATGTGGCTACGCAAGCCGGAGCCACGCCGCATTACGATGAGATTATCCTTCAGCAATTTCGCAAGGAGCACCAAATTCCCATTGGGGACCTTCATACCAAAAGGCCCGTGGGCTACGCAGCTTCAGATTAAAATCAGCGCCCGAGCGCAGTATTAATTTTGGTGACCAATTCCTTATCGCTAAGACGGCTGCCAACCTGGGTCATAAGAATCGATCCATCCTCACCAAACAGGATCATTGTGGGCAATGCCTTTACGAGTGTGTTCAACTGACCCGTAAGCATGGATTCCTGGATAGCTATGCGCGTGACGTGAAGACCGTTCATGCTGTCGCGGTCGAGGGTCTGGGTGATTAGGCGGTGGCAATCGCTGCAATGGGGATCATACGCCAGCATCAATACCGGAGGTGCCGCCTTAACGGCTTTAACTACTGAAGCTCCGCTGCCGGCGTGGCGCCATCCCCTTTTTTTCAGTATCCGAACATCCTCAGAATCATCCACTTTCGGCTCCGGGTCCATCGCCACGCTGGCTTCTGGTTCAGGGGTAGGGGTCGGAGCGGGCGTGGCTGCCGGGGTCGGCGTAGGGGTCGGGGTCGCTGCTGGAGGAGCGGGGGCAACTTCAACGAGGGGCGTGGGGCCTGGCGTCGGAGTTACCTTTGGACGCGGGGTGGGCGTGGCTTTTGGCGGGGTAACGGTTTTTGGCGGAGTTGCCGTTTTTGAGGAAACCGCCTTTTTCTCCGAATCGCTATCGTCTGATTCCGGCGCAGCAATGGGCACATTGCTTTCCCGTCCGGAGGATTCTTTGCCAGTCGATGAGGTAATTTCCTGATTTTGCAGCTTTTTGCCAAATCCGAAAGTCAGTTCCACTAGGGAGACCAATCCAATCGCTACGATGAAGCCGCCAAAGACAACGGCGGTAATTCCGCCGGCGCGAAGTTTGGGCAGCGGCGGTGCAATTATCGTGTAGGTAATTCCGGCATGGATAAGCGTTACAAGCGCCACGCCCCAGCACCACGGACAAATCTCTCGGATGTAAATTATTTCCAGGCCGCGAAGCCACGCGATAAAAATGACGCCGCCAAAGACGAGAAGCCCTTTAAATATCTGCGCTGATCGTTCTCGTAGGCCAACCGTCAACATGAGGTGGCTTACAAAATAAACTGCCCCCATGGCCGCGACGCTGAATGGCCCGAAGTGGCCAAACGTGCCACGGACGACACCTGTGCAGGCGAAAATCGAATTGCGCGGGCACGGCAAATTGATATAGCCGGCGGAAACAAGGAACAAGAAAACAGACAGGCCCAGACCAATGAGTTCAAAGATCACGAACCAGATTTTATTAATGTGAATGCGTTGTTTTTTCGGTGGCATCAGCGTTTAGTTCTTCCAAAATAAGATCAACAGTCACGGGATTTTCATAAAGAGGACAGTCTGTGGGAATACGTAATAATTTTGTATCCATTCAGGACTTAACAACAGCGGACGCATAGTGATTGACCTAGTGTATGATTTTTCTGCGTTTGGTTTTTTCGGCTGTCGGGAAGAGTCTGAATTCGCTTTAAATTTGACGCCGTCCCATGAGAATGCTTCGTTTTGAACTGGTCGTGAACCGGTCCCCTTCATAGCTCCCAAATTCTTTCTCTATATTGACTCCACAACGGTCCAATGCCTGCTTTAATTCGTCGGGGCTAAAGAGCCGGACTGATTCGTCAAACGTTCTATCGCGACCGTCCGGGAACCTGACTGCCGTTTGTTTATTAACGCGCTCTGGCGTCCCGCCGATCCAGCGCCGATCGCGCACCGCTGTTCCGTCTGGCATAACGCGGCTGGATTCCGCTTCCAGGTTGGCCCGGACAAAGTCGCTGTTCATAAAATCAATGACTACCCATTGCCCGCGCCTGCATAATTTCACAATATTGCACAAGACCGAAAGGTTCATTTCATCCGTGTCAAAATAGCCAAGGCTGCTGAAAAGGTTAACTACCAGATCAAAGCTCTCCTCCCGAAACGGCAACGCCCGAAGATCTGCCCGCACAAGCGTTAACGGCGGCGCTCCATCTGCCTTTGCCTGTGCTAGCAACGCCGGACTTAGATCGAAACCAAACGCCTTTATTCCTCGTGCTTCAAACGCCCTTAGATGCCGTCCCGCGCCGCACGGCGCATCAAGCACCCGAGCACCAGGGCCGACGGCGGTGTTCTCAAGAATAAGATCAACCACGCGGGCAGCCTCGGAGTCATCCCTGTGGGCATAGAGGTTAAGGTAATCTTTGCCAAAAGCCGTTTGAAACCACTCGCTCATAGGGAAATCTCCTCTGGAAAAAAGTCTTCAAGCACCGGCGTACATGGCAGTGGATGTCGCCAGCAATCTTCTGCAGCGGCGGTTAACGTGGTAAGCCACGAGTCGGACTGATCTGCTACATCCAACATGGTAACTCCGCCAGCGGCCAGCAGCTTATGTGCATTTGCGTACCGGGCCTCGTCTGGCAAGGCTGTGGCAAAGATCTCGCGGCGCAGCTTACGCAGTTTCTTTACGGTATCGAGAGTTCCGCCTTTCGCACCGGTTTCGGCCACAAAGCCCGCGGAGCAATGGGCGGCGACCAGGGAGTTACGGCGTAAAAACATCCACGGAGCAACGGAAGATCCCGGCGCAAACGGCGACGCCACGGTGACCTGATCCGCCGTGGCACCGCGAAACGATGGCTTGTACTGTTCAAGGGGTACAGGAGGAAATACCATGGTCTGACCGCCTGACTCGACGGCAGCACAATGTGCATGAGAATCTACTCCGGGCGCATTTCCGCTGACAATCGTCCAGTTGCATCCGGTTGCGCCTGCGGCGACGAGCCTGGCGGCGATACGTCCGGCGGCGGAGGGACGACGGGTTCCTATTATAGCAACGGATCGGGCTTTGAGACGATCGGGATCGCCTGATACATAAAGCAGTGGCGGCGCATCTGCTTCCAACACCCTCAGGTTAACGGGATAATCCAGATCCAGTATGGATAACACAAAAGTTCCGCGGTTGCTTAGCTCAGATGCCAATCGTTCAAATTTTAACGATTCCGCATTCGGCTCGGAATGTAGAATTTCATCCAGCGCCTCCCGGGCCTGTCCGACGCTGAATCGTCCGAGCCACCGCAAAAGCCGCGCATCGCCCCACCGACGGTGGAGTTGGATTAGGCGTCCATTAATTTCATGACTCACAGATTTAACTTCAGGCCTTGGGCTGGATATCTCATAAATTAGGGAGACTTGACCGGTATAAAAGCAGGCGGGCAATTCTTTTTCGCATCTTCCCGGCTTTCCTGCGCGGCCGAAAAAAGCGGTAGCTTCGACGGCGGCTGTAAGCCGAATTCTGTACGGCGCGGCAAGCCGCGCCGCTGTGGTCATTCATCCAGGCCTGCGCTCGCGCGCAGGCTCCAGCGCCCTACCCGGTTCTGACGACAACGCCCGAAGGCATCGCCCGGCTACGGACCGCAGCCTGGGCTTTCCGCTTCCCGAAGGAGGCTTCAGCCCTCGCCGAACCCTATTTGGGCTTGCACCGGATGGGGTTTGCCCAGCCGGACTTGTTACCAAGCCGCTGGTGCGCTCTTACCGCACCGTTTCACCCTTACCTGCAGCCGTCTTTCGGCGGCCACATAGGCGGTTTACTTTCTGTTGCACTATTCCGTCCCTTGCGGGCCCAGGCGTTACCTGGCATCCTGTCCTACGGTGTTCGGACTTTCCTCCCCGTCGGGCCTTCTTGCGAAGACCAACGCGGCGACCACACGCATACCATCGAAGCTACCGAAACGAGGTACAGCCAATTAAGCATTACGAATCAGGAATTACGAATTTAGGTACGCCTGCGTCACGAACAGCGATCTGGACCACATGGATGTCTTACCTGGCAACCCGGGCAGGAACTACTTCCTTCTGCCGAGTTTACGGATTACGTCAAACTCCATGCGCTGCACCGGGGTGACAGATAGGCGGTTTCGTTTGAAGAGCGACATTTCGGCCAGTTCGGGCAAGGCGCGCAACTCCGGCAACGAAACAAAGTGAGTGAACTTTTCGACCGCCTTAACGTCAACCATGTACCAGGTGGGGTTTTCCGGTTTGCTTTTGGGATCGAAATGGTCATCGTTTTCATCAAAAGCGGAATGATCGGGATACCCTTTGCGGGTGACTTCTGCTATCCCGGCCACGCCAGCGGGTTTGGCATTTGAGTGATAATAGAGCACAAGGTCGCCCACGCTGATCTTGTCACGAAGCATATTCCGCGCTTCATAATTCCGGATACCGTCCCAGCATGTTGTTTGGTCTTTTGCTGAAAGCAGATCGTCTATTGAGAAACAGTCTGCTTCTGATTTCATGAGCCAATATTGTTTTGCCATGTTCGTAAAGAAAGGATCGGGAGACGTCCTGGTCAAGGGCTGTTTCTGTAACTTTCACAAAGCTTTTAAAGCATCGGCAAAAAGGCGAATTGCCGTCTCGCACTCAACGCGGTTTACATTGAGGGCGGGACTAAACCGAATTACTGATTCCTGAAGGAGATTTGTCTCTAGAATTAGGCCGCGAGCCCGGCAGTCGTCGACAAGGCTACGGGCGATTTGCTCGCTGGCTGTCTCAACGCCGATCATTAGCCCGACGCCGCGTACGTTCCTAATCACCTGTGGCACCTGTACGGCCACTTCCATCAGCGCCTTTATCAACCATTCACCCTGGTTTCGGCAATTTTCAAGCAGCCCCTCATCCTTAATTATTTTCATGGCAGCCAGCCCGGCCGCGCAGGAGACGGGATGACCGCCAAAGGTCGTGATATGGCTAAAGGCCGGCACAGCGGCGAAGTCGTATAGTAGCTGTCGAGGAGCCAGTACGCCGGCTAGAGGATAACCCGCGCCCATGCCTTTTGCCATGGTTATAATATCGGGAATAACGTCGTAGGTTTGTGAAGCAAACCAGTTTCCTGTGCGTCCAAAACCTGTCTGCACCTCGTCAAAAATGAGCATTGCGCCGGTTTCCGTGCATCTGTCTCGTAAAAGTTGCAGGTAGCCGGGGGGCGGAAGGATGATTCCTCCCTCTCCCTGTACCGGCTCAACGAGAACGGCGGCAATGGTGTCGTTAATTTGTTTGACTGCGGAAGTATCTCCAAAGGGTAGAAAGGTGACATCCGCGAGCAACCCTGAAAATTGGTTTCGGAAATGGTCGCTACCGAAACAGGACATGGCCCCGACGGTGTCGCCGTGATAAGCGCCGGTGAACGCAATGAAGCGCCGGCGGGTCAGGCGTTTAGCAGCAAGCTTCAGCGCCGCATCGTTTGCCTCCGCACCCGTAGTGAGAAAATAAACGCAATCCAGGCCAGCGGGCGCCACGGACACAATCTTTTCAGCCAGGTGCACCTGCGGTGTCTGCACGTGTTCTCCGTACACCATTGTATGAGCGTACTGTGCGGCTTGGGCTTGTACGGCCGTAACAACGTGGGGGTGGCAATGTCCGACATTGGTGACGGCGATTCCACTTATAAAATCCAGATATCGATTCCCGTCTACGGATACGAGCCAACTACCTTCTCCACGGCTCACCTCCAGCGTCGGCGGATATGGGGACGTTTGACCAACAAAATTTATAAACTTTTCTGATAGCTGGCTAGGGTTCATCGTGTCCTCTTAATAGATGTAAGGCAAAACATCTTTACTCAACCTTGACAATACGTTTTTCATTATTTCCATTAATTGGGATTGATAATCGGTCTGGCAAGGATTCAGGTTCTTTCAGTGTGTGAGGTGCGTTACAAATGAGCGGGAACGAAAAAAAAATCCACCGGGTGCTGGTAAACACCGGGCAACCTATGGTTGTGCCCCGGTATGGGACATTTGCCTTGCGACGCAGCCGTCTGATGAAACGCCGCTTTCGCCAGGTGTTTTACGCAACTGGCATGATACTATCCATGGCCGCAATTGGTCAGGCCAGCTATGGATTTTTAATGGAAATTCCCTATTTTTCTGTAAAAGAACCTACAATTGAGGGCGTCTCAGAACCTTTGCGCAAAGAAATTGAAGGCCTCGTGCGCTCTTTGACAGACCTTCAACCCAATTTGTTGAATTTAGACACCAGCGAGCTGGAAAGTCAAATTGCGCGTCATCCGCGAATTCGCGACATCAATGTAAGCAAAACGTATCCTGATCACCTGAAAATAACAGCCGTCGAACGCAAAGAAGTTGCTATCGCAATTACAGCTAATGGCAGCTTCCTCTTGGACAACGAAGGTCACGTTATGGGCAAAATGGCCCTGAAGGACTTGAAAGCAGCTTCGTATCCCTATATAACAGGCCTGTTAGCTGAGGGGGTTAACGAGGGTGAAACGATAGATAGCGCCAGCTTGGGGAAAGCTCTGAGCCTTTTGCAGGTGCTTGAGGCGCGGAATCCAAAGTTGTATACCGCTATTTCAGATATCCATATTCAGAGCGACACCGTGTCTCCCCTGGAAACCTTAACAGCACACATGAAGGGTGGCCTTTTAAAAGGCGGTCTGGAAATTCGGTTTGGCGACCAGAATCCTGTGGAAAAGCTGCCTGCCCTGGAGACACTGCTTACGAAGCTTAAAGATGACGGCATCGATCCTTTTGAAAAACTAGCCTATATTGACCTTCGTTTTGACGACATGGCTGTTTATATGGATAAAGAGACAGCACTGGATATAATACGGCAGCAGTATGACGAATTGCAAAAAGGGGTTGACCAGGCCACGGAGCAATATCAGGCTGCAAATCCTGTGAATGGTGGTGAAAAGAAAAAGAGCGAATCATCCTCAGACGACGCAAACAACGCTCCGTCTCGCAAGAGTACGAACGTTAAAAAAGCTCGCAGATCGCCTACGACTCCCCCCAGAGCCGCCCAACCACCGCCACGGAATCAAAATTATGCGCAACCTTATCAACAATATGCTCCTTCCGGGGGTAGTCAGCTTCGCCAAGCTCCGCAGACGCGAGGAGCCGCGCCGTTGTACAATCTTCCAGCAAACCAGCCGAGGTAAAGATTTGCCTGAATCAACTAGTGCAAGATTTTATGGATTAATGCGCGCAAACCTAAACTTTCTGGGGGCGGCGGCGCCGCGCGATATCCATGCGTAAACGCAGGCAGAAATTCGTTTCCGGTCTCGATATCGGTACGACCAAGATTTGCTGTATCATCGGTCAGATTGACGAAGATAATCAAATCACGATCCTCGGCGTGGGCAGCCACCCCAGCCAGGGCCTGAAAAAAGGCATGGTCGTAGATATCGAAGCGACCGTCGACAGCATTCAAAAGGCAGTACAAAAAGCTGAACAGATGGCCGATGTTGAAGTGCGCGAGGTATTCGTGGGCATTGCCGGCGGTCACATTACCAGTCAGAACAGCCGCGGTGTGGTGGAAGTGCAAAATCCGGTTCGAGGTGTGAACGAGCTGGACCGCCAGCGGGTGTTGGACAAGGCCCGTAACATCACGGTGCCGAAAGATGTGGAGATTATCCACGCCATACCGCAGGAATACGTATGCGACGGTCAGCCGGGTATCAAAAATCCCATTGGCATGAGCTGCAGCACCCTTGAAGTGCGAGTTCATCTGGTGCTGGCGGCGGTTACGAGCGCTTCAAACATAGTGCGCTGTATTAATTTGGCGGGACTGCGCACGCGAGACATTCTGCTGGAATCCCTGGCGTCTTCCCTCGCAATTCTCAGCGATAACGAAAAAGACCTCGGTGTGCTTCTGATCGATATCGGCGGCGGCACCAGCGATGTTGCAGTGTTTACAGGCGGGAGCGTGAAATTCAGCGGCGTCATTCCCCTGGGTGGTGATTCCATTACCAATGACATTGCTTACGGTCTGAAGATTTCCAGATATGACGCGGAAAACGTTAAGAAAAAGTATGCAAGCTCACTGGTCGATTCCGTTGATCCCGACGAAGTCATTGAAGTTTCGGACGTTCTGAAGAACTCCAGGGTCTCGGCTAATCGTCGTTTTCTTTGCGAAATCGCGGAAGCCCGTCTGGAACAGATTTTTATGATGGCCCGACAAATGGTGGAATCGTCTCCGGTAGCCAACAATATCTACGGGGGCGTAGTGTTGACGGGCGGAACCTCACTTTTTCACGGGATTACAGAACTGGCAGAACGTCTCTTCGAGATGCCTGCAAAGGTGGGTATTCCCCAGGGGCTGAAGGGAATGAGCGGCGTGGTAAGCTCTCCGATCTACAGCACTGGTATCGGCCTTGTGGTACACGGCCTGACGGCGGAGCCAGCTAACTCGCAGTATTACACGACCGGCAACATGTTTAACAAGCTGGTATACAACTTCAAAAGGTTTATCGACTGGTATTCGTAAAGCTGGACAGGCATTTTGCCTGTCCTTTTACGAAGTAGGATGGGCTTTTTGCCAGTCCTTTAGGAATTTTCATCCGTTGACGAGCGAATAACCATTTGGTGCCGGCGGAGGGACTTGAACCCCCACGAGTTACCCCGCCAGATCCTAAGTCTGGTGCGTCTGCCAATTCCGCCACGCCGGCCCGGGTTACGAGGAACATTTAACCAATGAAATCAGACTCTATTCCAGACAGGACATCATCAAAATGATTATGGGTAAAAGACGACTGAAAATCTTTGTTATGGCGGCGATTGTTTCGCTGCTCTACACGGTCTTCGGCCAGGCTCGGACAACTGACACTTCCACCACGGAGACAAAAAAAACTACTACTTCCCTGACGGCGATTGATGCAGAAACTACGCAGACGGTGGACGAGAAACAGGCTTCTGAGTCTGCCAAGGTGCAACAGACCGCCCACCACGCTCTGCCTAAGATTCTAGTGACGCTGATGCTGATTCTGATGGTCGCCAAAATCGGGGGCGATTTAATGGAGCGTATAGGACAGCCCGCGGTATTGGGCGAACTCCTTTTTGGTATAATACTGGGAAACCTGGCGCTTTTTCGACTCCCCTTTCTGGAGCCGCTGGTCGACAAAGTCTTTAACGATCAGGAAGTTGCCATTTTTATAACCCTGCTTGCAGAACTGGGAGTAATATTGCTCCTGTTCGAGGTGGGACTTGAATCGACCTTGCGCGAAATGTTAGCTGTCGGGCCATCCGCACTGCTGGTGGCCACCCTTGGGGTGGTTGCTCCCATTGGCCTTGGGTTTCTGGCGGGCGTGTGGTTTCTTCCGGAAGATCCGTGGACGGTTCACCTGTTCCTGGGCGCGGTCCTTGCGGCCACAAGCGTAGGTATAACCGCGCGGGTGCTCAAAGACATTGGCCGCATGGAGATGCGCGAATCTAAGATAATCCTCGGTGCTGCGGTTATCGATGATATCCTGGGTTTGGTAGTGCTGGCAGTAGCCAGCGGAGCAATCGTGGCAGCAAACTCCGGAACCAGTCTGGAGGCGGGCAGTATTGCTCTTATTGTTTTTAAAGCCGTAGGCTTTTTCGTTGTCGCCATCGCCGTGGGTAAAATCATATCGCCGGGAATGTATAAGCTGGCGACCTACCTTCAGGTTCGAGGGGTGTTGCTCAGCCTCACTCTTGGCTGGTGCTTCTTTGTCGCCTGGCTGGGCAGCCTGGTGGGCGTGGCGCCAATAGTGGGCGCGTTTGCCGCGGGACTTGTCTTGGAAGACGCAACATTTAAGGACTGGCACGGACGTGACATGGAATTGGAAGATCTCCTTCGCCCGATAACAGCGTTTCTCGTCCCTGTTTTTTTCGTTTACACAGGCATGAACGTGCAGCTGTCAACTTTCGCAAATGTCAACATCCTGGGTTTTGCAGCTACCTTGACGTTTTTCGCGATCATCGGCAAACAAATTTGCTCCCTGGGCGTGTGGGATAAAACGCTTAATAAACTGGCTATAGGCGTAGGAATGATTCCGCGCGGCGAAGTCGGTCTAATCGTAGCTAATATTGGGCGCGGTCTAAAATCATCCGACGG
Organism: Candidatus Sumerlaeales bacterium; assembly: GCA_038243585.1. Taxonomy (GTDB): domain Bacteria; phylum Sumerlaeota; class Sumerlaeia; order Sumerlaeales; family Sumerlaeaceae; genus JAKFFN01. The sequence continues at coordinate 34,441 of JBBSQY010000022.1, forward strand.
CAAACCAATCATATCATCCGACACGTTCAGTGCCACTGTTATCATGGTAGTTATAACAACAATGATCACTCCACCGTTGCTTAAATGGACGCTGGAGCGAGGAGACGCCAAATTGAAAAGGGCCGGCGCAGTACCGGAATAAGAGCCGGAATGGCGCCTCGGAGGAGACTACATAGACGGCCTTCCACTAGAGAAGAAATGATAACCACCGCAACCTTTACGGCGGGTCTTTTTTGACTCCGGTCGGTTTGTTATCTAAAACTATCGGGATCCTGATGGCGAGCTAGTAAATACATCCCGCGCAGGGTAAGTCCGGGAATCGATCTCGCATCATCAAACTTCATTATTTTGGTCAGCAAAGCGCAGTCGCCGCCGGTAAATATAACAGACGCCGAAGCCATTTCAGGTATTTGACGCATATTCCTGATCAAGCGTTCAATACCCCCCGCGCAGCTGTGCAGTATACCAATCTGTATTGCAGAGACTGTGTCAGTTCCGACGGTGGGTATGTCTGAATTTACAGTTACCATTGGTAGACTGGCGGTTCCAGCTTTAAGCGCTTCGGCCTGAAGACGAATTCCTGGCAGAATTGCTCCTCCCAGGAAGGTGGCATCCTGTCCAACGGCTTCCATCGTTATCGCTGATCCAACATCGACAACAATTACTGGAAGTCGACCAACTTCTATTGCCGCCGCTACATTAGCTAACCGGTCTATCCCAGCTTGACCCGCAGCGTAGGCGTTGCGAAATGGCAACGGGCAATCTCGATCCAAAACGATGACAACCAAGCTACGTCTACGCAGTTTCGTCACAAGGTTGGTTGTAAGTTCCGGTTGGCCGCTTGATCCAACAATGACAACGGATGCGCTCAAAAATGGGGTTAATGAAAAAATAGTCTCAATGTTAGTTAAGCTAACTACTGAAACATTTTCAGGATAATTCGAGTCTGAAAGCCCGGCTACCTTTGCTGTGCTATTACCTATGTCAATGACAACGACCTTCAATTCCCCTCCTTCACATCATCAGGAAACCATGTCCTTACAACCTGACTACTGTATATAAGCTCCCGGCCTTCGTCCGTATCCAGGATCAAAGTTCCATTGGCAGCAATGGAGTGCGCGATGCCAGTCAAAATTTTATCTCCGATATTTACGCAGATTAACCGTCCAAGTGTTTCGCAAAGTTCATTCATATAGTCCGCCGACGCGGCAAATACTTCCGGGTGCAGAATCTCATCTATCGACCGAAGGATAGACTGAAGAACATGTTCTCGTGGGATTAGCAGTCCATTTTCGAGAAAGATTGAGCTGGCGGGCGTTCGTACATCGGAAGGCAGTCCATCCATGTCCTGCAGGCAATTTATTCCGAATCCGACAAGGACGACCTCGTCGTACGCCTCAATTAAAATCCCACCAAGCTTTCTTCCATCAACAACAATATCATTGGGATACTTGATGCGCGCCATGGGCACGAAGTCAGCGATTCCTTGACAGATCGCAACTGGTATGGCAGATGCAAGTAACGACAATTGGGTAGCATCTGCATGTCCAGGCAACCTCGTTCGCGCCAATATCAACGTGGCCAGCAGCGATGTGCCTGTGGGTGCAGACCAAGTTCGTCCGTGTCTACCTTTGCCACCAGTCTGATGATCCGCCACAAGCAAAGTACCGTGAAAATGTGATCCAGCAGCCGCACCCATCAGCCTCCTCGCCTGACTCATAGTGCTGTCGATTTTGGCATAGCAATAAAATCGGGAAACGATAGGGATGGCGGCGAAAAGGTCCTGTAACAGCGTCGAATTCACGGCAACGAGAGCGTACGCCGCACCGCGTAGTCAAATTTCTTAGCCATGTTGTCCAGTGTCAGGTGCGCGATCGATTCAAAAACAGATTCGTTACGAGACACAGGTACATTTTCACACCAGCTATTAAGAAAATCCGCAAACAAGTGGGGTGGAGTTTCTCGAGGCAACAGCGTCGAATTTTTAGTATTAAGGTATTCAATTTCGGGACCGTGCGTTTCTAAATTAAATCCCAAAACAGGCATTTCATGAGCCAACGGCTGCAAAATACCTAGACCTATCATACCCGGCGCAATATACGCGTCTGCGGCGGTCAAATATTGTCCGAGTATGACCGGATCACTTACAGACCCAACGAATGATACTCCAACTGCTGATTGCAGTGAAGAATCAAAGTCGATGTTCCCTCCACCGATAACAATGAGCTTTGCACATGAGTTCAAATTAACCAGCGTGTTAAACGTTTCAATTAAATATTCGATCCGTCTGCCCGGCAGCAACCGACCCACCATCACGAAAATCTTATCGTCTTTTTGAAACCCTAGCATGGCTCTAATAGCCACACGATCTGGCAATTGGGTTAACGCAATCTCACGTTGCCGTTGCAAATCCACCGTGTTATCTATAACATAAACCTTGCTGGGACAATGTCCATTTTTAACTAGTTCTGTTTTTTGGCCCTCGGTATAAGCGAAAAAAGCATCAGCTTTATGTACATACCGTCTTTTAATATGGGACTTAAACCGTTGAAAACATTTAGAGTTTTCCGTATCAGACAAGTTCATATTTGACGCGTGTCCCCATAATGCCCAGCGACAATTTGGATTACGGGTGAGCCCATACCACGGATAAGATAAGTTCGACAATTGCGTATCTGTTATTATAAGGGATGCTCTGTCCACATAGCTGCCCATCGATTGCCAGACAAATTGCTTTCTGCCCATGCACCAATGTCCTGTAGAAGTCGGCAGAGTTTGAAAACCGAAGTTATCAATTTGCACTTCTTCACAAAAATCATTACTTCGCTCTTGTTGATTCGGGTCAAATACGACGCCGAAGTTCCACTCATCACCTGCCATCTCTTTTAACTTTTGATAAAAAGGAACGCGATAATGGGGAATTGCTGACTGGTGTCCGATCACCACAAAGGGACGGGGTCTTGCGCTTATACCATTAACTGCATGTTTCACAACAATTAAATACTACCCGTTAAGCGCTTCCGCGCCGCCTACTATTTCAAGGATTTCTTTGGTGATGGCTGCCTGGCGTGCCTTGTTCATGGCGAGAGACACTTTTTCAATCAGTTCGCTCGAATTCTTGGTTGCCGCGCTCATGGCAATCATTCGCGCGCTGTGTTCGGCGGTAAAAGTTTCTGCCATAATGATATACATTTTGCTGTTGATATAGCGAGGAAGCAGCGATTGGAAGACCTCTTCAGCGCTGGGTTCCATAATGTACTCACCCGTAGCGCCGGCAGCGGAATCTGTCGCCGTCGATAAAAGCGCTTCCGGATCCAACGGCAACATCTGCTCAACCGTTGGGCGATAAACGAGTGTTGAAACAAACGAATTATAAAGCACCGAGAGCTCATCCGTCTGCCCTGACAGAAACAGTTCTGTCAGACGATCGGCTACTTCGTTGGTGCGCTCGTAGGTCAGTTTGCCACCGAAATCGGTGACGCTAAAGATGATGTTCCATTGGCGGGATTTGAAATAGTCATAGCCCTTTTTTCCGATGCAAACCAGTTCAATGGGCGTTGCCGATGATTTAAGCATCTGCTCGGCGCGCTTAATGAGCTGAGCGTTAAACGATCCGGCCAGGCCGCGGTCCGAAGTCACCAGCACCAGCACGCGCTTGCGCACTTCGCGCTTATCAAAGAATGGATGGCTCGCCGTGGCACTGCCAGCCAGACGTCCCAGCAACTCCTGCAACTTCATGGCATATGGACGTCCAGCCATGAGAAGGTCCTGGGCTCGGCGTAGCTTGGCCGCGCTTACCATTTCCATGGCCCGTGTTATCTGCTTTGTGTTCTTGATAGAGCGCAGACGGCGCCTTAGCGATTTAACGTTTTCAGCCATGTCTTTTGCGTTGCCCCGTTACTTTAATATCGTATTTATTGATTAAACTTGTGCGCGACGGCGTGCAATAGATCTTCTTGCATCGCGTTCAGTCAGCAGAAATACATCTGACACCATCGCATCAAGGCGGTTATAACCACGTGAAGAAAATTCTGTTCATTGCTGGCACTCGTCCGGAGGCAATAAAAATCGCGCCGGTGTACCTGGCGATGAAACGGCGGCATAAATTTGATCCTATACTGTGCGCAACGGGGCAGCACTCAGACCTGATGCGCCACGGGTTGGAGCCTTTTGGAATTACTCCGGAAATATCTTTGGACACCATGAGATCCGGACAGCCGCTGCATCGACTTCTTGGAATGCTTTTTCAGCAGATCGGCGATGTCATGGCACAGGTACAGCCAGACGTGGTTATAGTGCAGGGTGATACGGTGTCGGCCTTTGCAGGGGGATGGTGCGCCTTTTATGAAAAAATTTCTGTGACTCACATTGAGGCCGGGCTTCGCACGGGAAACCTTCACCACCCGTTTCCGGAAGAAGCCACACGTAGAGCCTTAACGATTGTTTCTCATATCCACATGGCTCCAACGGATGCAGCCCGTCAGAATCTTCTTAAAGAGGGCGTCCCTGCCAGAAATGTCGTTGTTACAGGTAACACGGCCATTGACGCGCTATACATGACTTTGGAAAAGCGGTCCAGCCTGGCGGCGGACGGCTCGACGAGCCATCCCTACCCAAAGCCGTACGGCTCGGCGAGCCATGGCTATCCGAACACAGCCCGCCGCCAGATATTGGTTACGGGACACAGACGCGAAAATCTGGGAACCGGGCTTCAAAACCTGTGCGAGGCCCTGCTACATCTGGCGAAGAACTTCTCTGATGTGGACATCATCTTTTCGGTGCATCCGAACCCCGCTGTGGATGGTCCGGTCCGCGAACTGCTAGGCTCCACGGCAAACATCCGCCTAGTTCCCCCACAGGATTATCAGCAGTTTGTCGATTTAATGGCTGATTGCTATTTGATCATCAGCGACAGCGGTGGTGTGCAGGAGGAAGCACCGGCGCTGGGCAAGCCCGTGCTGGTGACCCGCACGACCACGGAGCGCCCGGAGGCCATTGAGCGTGGCGCGAACCGGCTGATAGGCTGTGAGACAAACGCCATTATCGAGGCCGCCACCGAACTGCTAACCGACGCCGGCGTGTATCAAAAGATGTCAGCCGCCGGTTGCCCGTATGGCGACGGGAAGGCATCTCAGAGAATTTGTGATTACCTGGAAGGGTTGCCGGTGTCGGACTTTATTGGTTGAGAGATGTCTCTGTTAGCGTCGAAACACCTCTCAACCAAACGTTACGCTACGCTACTTCTTGATCAGGGTTTCCAGTTCGGCTACCTTTTTTACCAGCCGCGCCACTTCGGCCGCCAATTCCGGTAATCTCGCGTTGACAGCCATAATTCTAGACTCTTCTCGGAACGGACGGGCCGGCATTCCCAGGCGCTTTTCGCCGTCGGGGATATCTTTTGTCACACCCGCCTTGGCAAATACCAACACGTTGTTTCCGATTGTAATATTATCTACTACACCAGATTGGCCGGCGAGTATTGTATTGTTACCAATAGATGTGGATCCCGCAATTCCCGCCTGGGCCACCAGCACACAGTTCTCCCCTACTCGCACGTTGTGGGCAATCTGCACCATATTATCAATTTTTGTATTTGGGCCTATTGACGTTTTGGTAAAACTGGCCCGGTCAATGCAGGCGTTGCTGCCCACTTCCACGTCGTCTGCCAGTTCCACATGGCCAACCTGCGGTATCTTGGTCCAACGGCCACGAAGCAGCTCATACTTAAATCCGTCGCCCCCTATAACCGCACCCGGCTGAACTATCACGTTGTTCCCGAGCACCGTGCCAGCTTCCAGAACCGCGTTAGCGTATATGGTGCATCCCTCTCCAAGAACGCAGCCGGCACCCAATACAACGCCTGGCCCCAGATAAGCCCCAGCGGCAATCTGAACCTTTGGGCCAACGACCGCAAGCGGGCCGATATTGACATTATCCGCAATTTCTGCGGAGGAATTTATTACGGCGGTGGAATGAATCCCCTCGTAGGTTTTACGGGCAAAATCAGGGAAAAAATGTTTAAGTGTGGTAACAACCGCAGACCACACGTCATTAACGGCAATATGCGGAATACCCACAGGGGCCAAGGTCTCAGGCAATAATACACCACTGGCTTTTGAACTATCCAGCCGTGAGATAAATTTGCGATCCGTAACAAATGTAATGTCCCCTTCACAAGCTTCATCCAACGTCGAAATACCAGTAATTTCGAAGTCGTCGCCGGCTCCGGTCGATCGGCATCCTAGGAGCGCCGCAAGTTCAGAAAACTTCATGTGTATTCCTTTTTTTAGCGCGTTGAAATTTGAGTTGCAACGGTACTATTCGCTTAGGTACCGCTATAGCTGCAACTTTCGGCAGGTGAGTTAAGTATTAAAGATGGATTCCGATTGTGATCACTGATCAAGAAAGAACGTTGCATTTTGTCTGTTTCTGAGCCTCGGCCTCTAGATAAGGATCGAGCAAGCATCCTTATTGTAGATGACAACCCCAATAATCTTTTGGCGATGGAGGCATCGCTCGAGCGATTGGGCGAAGACATGGTTCGTGCCACCAGCGGGATACGGGCTCTTGAGTTGATCCAGCAGCAGGAATTTGCCGTTATTTTGCTGGATGTCCAGATGCCAGTGATGGACGGCATTGAAACGGCGAAGCACATACGGAAAATCAATGCGTCTCGCCCTACGCCCGTCATTTTCGTAACGGCAGGCGAACTGACAGAAGAACTTGTGAGCAGCGCCTATGCAGGCGGAGCTGTCGACTTCCTGTTTAAACCGTACTCCCCTGAAATAGTAAGATCCAAAGTTCAGGTTTTCGTCGACCTTTTTAAGAATTCCCAGAAGCTTAAGCGCAGCGTGGAAGAGCTTGCACTGGCTGAAGAGGAAGTATGGCAGCTTAACCAGGTATTGGAAAAACGTGTGGAGGAGCGCACCAGGGAGCTGGCGTCGGCCCTGGAAGACGCCGAGGCGAGCGAGAAGCGCTATAGACAACTTGCGGAGTCTCTGCCTCAAATCGTCTGGACAGCGGAGCCTGACGGAGAAGCAAGTTTCTTCAACAGCCGATTTTTTGAGTACACGGGCCTGCACCGGGAATTGGACCTGGATAGGGAATGGACGGATGTCGTTCATCCGGATGATCGAGAGGCGCTTCTTCGAGAATGGAAGAAAGCCATCAGTTCGAAAATGCCATTTGAACTAGAGGTGCGCGTGCTCCGCGGCGAGGACGAGACCTGGCGCTACCACATGGCGCGGGCGGAGGCGCTCTATCGCTCTGACGGAACCGTAGAAAAGTGGCTTGGGATTGCAACGGATATTGAGGAACGTCTCCAGGCGGAGGCAATTCTGAAAGCGACGAACCAGGCGCTGGAAGAGGCCCGCGATCGGGCGGTCGAGGCCAGCAACGCCAAAAGTCTTTTTCTGGCTAACATGAGCCATGAATTCAGGACACCCCTCAATGCGATTCTGGGTTACGCAGAAATGCTCCAGGAAGAACTAACTGACGGGTGTTCGGAGTTTAAGGACGACGCCGACAAGATAATCAGCGCCGGGCGTCATCTTCTCAGCCTGATAGACGATGTCCTCGACATGGCTAAAATTGAGGCAGGGAAAATGAAACTTTTCCTTGAAGCGGTGAGCCTTGCTCCGGTTATTGAAAGCGTTATCGTTTCTGTTCGGGGGCTTGCAGAGCAGCGGCGAAACTCTTTGTTTATAACAATGGAAACAGACCTGGGTAAGGCCAATATTGATGCGGTCAAGCTCCGTCAGATTCTTATCAATCTTCTAAGTAACGCCTCTAAGTTCACGGATAATGGACAAATTCAGGTGGTTTGCGATCGTTCTGCACGGGAAGACGGGCGCGAATGGTTCAGCATCGCCATTAAGGATACGGGAATTGGGATTCCAGCCCAGGAAATCACCCGCCTTTTCAAGGAATTCAGCCAGGCGGATCCTTCACCGACTCGCCACTATGGCGGCACCGGGCTCGGCCTTGCCCTGAGCCAGAGATTTGCCCACATGATGGGCGGAATGATCACCCTGGAAAGCGAAGAGGGTGTCGGAAGCACATTTACTGTTCTATTGCCAGCGGATCTGAAAATGGATGCGATGTCGACGGAATTTCATGACTGAATTTTTTATGCCGCCTTGTGCAATTTTACTGTCCCGGTCATCTTTAACTTAACCTTCATCTGCCCGCCCTTTTCCGGGATTGGGAAATACCAATGCCGAACACAGGACGTTTAAAACTTGGACGCAGATTTAGTAGATTCGGAATTCCTTCAGGCTGAAATGCCCGGCGAAGAGTGCGGCGTAGTAGCGGTTTACAACGCGACTGAAGCTTCTAAACTTGCATACCTTGGGCTTTATGCGCTTCAGCATCGGGGCCAGGAAAGCGCTGGCATTGTTAGTACGGATGGGGTCCAGCTTTATACGGGAAAAGGTTATGGACTGGTCAATGATGTTTTCACCCCCAAGGTAATTGAAAGCCTGCCCGGGGCCAGTGCTATTGGGCATGTGCGCTATTCCACTACTGGTTCATCAAACGCGGGAAACTCTCAGCCTATTGTGGCGAAATTTCATGGCGGAACCATGGCCGTTGCTCATAACGGCAACTTGACAAACGCCGATGAGCTGCGGGAAGAATTGGAAAAAAAAGGCGCGATATTCCAGGGCACGACCGATACTGAGGTCCTTATACACCTGGTGGCCAATATGGGCAGCGACGATTTTGAACACGCTCTGATTGAGTCCCTCGCAAAGCTAAAAGGTTCTTATTCCATGGTGATCGCACGGGAAAATAAACTGTATGCCGTGCGAGACCCTCGCGGTTTTCGTCCGCTCTGCTTTGGAAAACTTGGCGATGGGTATGTTGTTGCGAGCGAAAGCTGCGCGTTTGACATTATGAATGCTCAGTATCTGCGCGAGATGGCCCCCGGCGAAATGATTACTTTCGCTAATGGAGTGGCGAAATCCACCCACCCGTTTCCAAAAGAACCTTCGTCCTTTTGCGTTTTCGAGTATATTTATTTCTCCAGGCCAGACAGCATGGCACAATCTGGCCGCTCCGTCAGCGAACTGCGGAATAAGCTAGGCGAACAACTGGCCATAGAGCATCCAGCCAAAGCCCATGTCGTAGTCGCCGTGCCAGACAGCAGCGTTCCCGCAGCCATTGGCTATGCCCGCAAGTCCGGCATTCCCTATGATATTGGACTTGTCCGAAGCCACTACGTTGGACGCACGTTTATCGAACCAAACCAGGCCATCCGCGATTTTGGCGCCCGCATTAAATACAATCCCGTGCGCAGCGTGCTCCAAGGCAAGAGCGTGGTCGTGGTGGATGACTCCATTGTTCGCGGTACCACCAGCCGAAAAATTGTCAGCATGATCCGCGAAGCAGGGGCCAAAGAAATCCATTTCCGTGTGACAGCCCCCCCATGGAAAAACCCGTGTTATTTCGGGATTGATACCCCGGAACCTTCAAAACTGCTGGCGGTAGAGCACCCCGATATTGATGATATGTGCCAGTTTATCGGCGCTGACTCCCTGGGCTTTATCAGTCCTGAGGGGCTTTATAAAGTAATGCCCAAGAGCGTCAGCTACTGCAACGCCTGTTTTACAGGAGAGTATCCGGAAGGCCAGAAACCTGTCCGACAGTTCAGTAAGGAAATGCTGGAAACCCGCTAAACTTGCAGAAACTTTGACGGTTATTATTCCTGTATTTGCCGCCGCACACGGGTGAGCAAATTGTGTTTTAATCTACGAAATATGAACCGGGTATTTCTCTGTAGCCAAACCCAGGTCCTTTTGCGTTGCAACTTTAATGCGGTTAAGTTCTCCCGCGACAAACGCCCGCGACATCCTGGATAGATGATCGACAAATAGCACTCCGTCCAAATGATCCAGTTCATGCTGTATCACCCGCGCCAACAGTTTATCAGCGTCTACTTCGAAGGGCTCAAAATTTTCATCCCGGGCATGCAGCCGAATTTTCACAGGCCGAAAGATGTCTCGCTGGACCGCCGGGATGCTGAGGCAACCTTCTTCAAAAGCCTCATCTTCTTCTGATTCCCAGGTAATCTCGGGATTAATAAAAACCTGAAGCCGTCTTGATTCTAGTTCCCGGTCTATGTCATCCGAACGTTCCTGGTCTACATCCAGTACAAAAATCCGCTCCATTACTCCCACCTGCGTACCGGCCAGGCCGATGCCGTTTGCCGCATACATGGTTTCCGCCATAGCGTCAAACAGCTCCCGTTCACGCGTTCCGACTCTCTTGACGTCGAGAGCTTTTTCATGAAGCAGGGGGTGACCATACTGCAAGATTTTCAACAGTGACATTATCTAATTTTCCTTCTTAAGCATCTCCGACAGACCGGTTTAAGAATGCATGTTGTGGCGAAGCCACTGAAATCAATAAGATCAGGACTTTTGCCCCGGTTCTTATTTTACTTTTCTTTTTTCTACTTTTTCTTGTTACTTTGTGTCGTACTTTGCTTCAAAACTTCCACACACTGAAAAAAAACACAGAAGTTGGCCACAACAACTGCAAGTACCGTATCACTTTCCCGCAATGATTTCACCCATAACATGTTTCAGCGTCTCAGGAACGGCAATCGATCCGTCATCCTGCTGAAACTGCTCGAGAATTGCAATAACCGTACGTGGCAGCGCCAATGCGCTTCCGTTTAACGTGTGCACGAACTCCGGCTTTGCCTTTGCGTCGCGCCTAAATCTTATCCCCGCGCGACGTGCCTGATAATCTGTAAAATTAGAGCAGGAGGAAACCTCCAGATACATATCCATACCTGGTGCCCATACCTCCAGGTCATACTGTTTGCAGTTCGAAAAACCTAAGTCACCGCTGCAAATCTCCAGCACCCGGTAATGCAGACCTAATTCCTGAAGTACTGCTTCTGCATCCGCCAGTAGCGATTCCAATTCTTCAAAGCTGGTTTCCGGTTTTACCATCTTCACAAGTTCAACTTTGTCGAACTGATGAATGCGTGTGATGCCGCGCCCTTCGCGGCCGTAGCTGCCCGCCTCCCTACGAAAGCATGGGGTATAAGCGGCCATGCGCACTGGCAACTCATCAACGCTCAGGATTTCTTCCCGGCGCATATTTGTCACAGGAACTTCCGCCGTCGGAATAAGGTAAAGATCTTCTCCGGCAATACGATAGGCGTCATCCTCAAACTTGGGCAGTTGGCCTGTTCCCGTCATGCTATCACTATTAACCAGGTACGGAGGTCTCACTTCAAGGTACCCGTGTCGGTCCACATGAAAGTTCATCATCATATCGATGAGGGCACGTTGGAGCCTGGCTCCTTTACCTTTGTATATGATAAATCCCGACCCTGAAATCTTGGCGCCCTGGTTCATATCGATAATTCCCAGTTGTTCTCCGAGTTCCCAGTGCGGTCGCGGTGCAAAGGCAAATTCCGGTTTTACGCCCCAATGGCGAACAACACGATTTTCTGTCTCGTCCCGACCAACCGGCACACTTTCATGGGGAAGGTTTGGAATGGCTAGCAGATGGTTGCTTATTTCCTCATCAAGAACAGTGATTTGCCTGTCGAGAGTCTGGATGTTTTCGCCGATGATGCGCACGTTGTTTTTAACCGGTTCGGCATCTTCTCCAGCTCGAATTGCTTTCTCTACGAGGGAGGATAAATCTTTGCGCTGCTTTTTCAACTCCTCCGTTTGCGTCACCAATTCGCGACGACGCTTATCCGCATTCAGAAGAACGTCAACGTCTACAGTAACGTTCTTTCTGGCTGCTCCTTCAACTACAACAGAGGGGTTTTCGCGCACCCACTTTAAATCCAGCATTTGGTAATTATCCAGGGGAATAGTACAGGTTTACGACGCCGAATGAACGGGCCGCCGATGAAATGACAACGCGCGTGCGGCAAATTTATTTGAAGAATTACCGGCCTCTGATGACGTAATCTTTAGTAAGTGTCGAGGTTTGATAATGTGGCACTTGTCTTGCCACACATCCAGGCATCAGTAACTTCATAAACTACAGTCTCTGCCGGTCGCTATAATAACTGGAGGCTTCGGCAGACAGGAGGCAACATATATGGCTGTTACAATTCACGGGCACCGGGTAAAGATTTCCAAAACGCTATACGAGTACATCGAAAGCAAAATACCGCGAATCGAAAAATACACCGACCAGATGCAATCTCTGGATATTGTCCTCGAAAAGGACGGTCCCCTATACCTGGCGGAACTTCGACTGAAAGCAGGCCCGCTGGAAGTGACGACTAAGCACAAGGACGCCGACCCTGCACGAGCCGTCGACCTGCTTATCGACAAGACCGAACGAGCGATTAAAAAACAGCACGACAAGATTATCGGTAAGAAAAAGCATCTTACTGACGCCAACCGCGCGGCGAAGAAAGCTAACCTTTCGCCGGATGCGGATCCGCTCCCACTAATTGAACCAGTTGGTCCGACTCTCGGCAACGGGTACGATAAGGCCGAAATTCGGGATATGCCGGACCTTCACGAAAAGCTGAACATCAAAATCTTTCGCTCTCCAAAAGCCATAGGCGACAGCATGACGGTGCAGGAGGCCGCAGAGGAACTCTATTTCAAAGATGAAAATTTCCTCTGTTTTACCAATGCGGAAACCGATGGAGTGAGCATTCTTTATCGACGGAAAGACGGTAACTTCGCACTGATGCACGCCTAGTCGGCGCATTTTGAACGCAGCAGGATGGGTCTTACCCACTTTCTTCGCATATGCCCGTAGGGCCCATTCTGCCGTTTTAGTTTGTTTCTGAAGGAACCCCGTAACCGTCTTTATCCTCCGGCATTTGATCACCCGGAGCTAGTAGCCTTCCCCAATCAGCAGTGGGCAGATCCGCCGCCTGTCTGCGGGATTTTGCTCGTCGGCTCTCCATCCGCGCTGGTGGCTCTTTTTCGCCACGCAGTCTCAGAGCAGGTTGCTCCTTTGCATTCGCGCCGGGATCATCTTCAGGTCCACCGTATTGACGTGGCAGTTCCCGCGAGGGTGGGACGTGTCTGACTTCTTTTCGAACCAGCTCAAGCCTCGACAGCCGCCCACCTGCTGTCCGCTTGTGAGTTCGAGGTTCGAATGTGGTCCCGTACATGGTAGGCCGATCTGGATCGGCCTCAGTTACGTATTGCTGACTTTTCACTGGGCGGTCCATGATCGACGGCAATGTTTTGCTTTGCGATACACATGGCAATGGCTTCCAATAGGCCTGCACAGAATCGCCAGCAGGAAGAGGAACCATTTCTGCCCGCTTTCGTTGACTCAGCCCCAGACTGACAGTTTCGCCTCCCACATTGTAATGAAAGGTCCGCGGCGCACTTTTGGGGAAATCCAATTGCTCCTTGAACGCGTTACGGCCCCTCACAGTGCCTGCATCCCGTTTGCCCGCTGGGCCTGTTGTCGACGCATCTACTGTCTCTAAATTTACCTGCTGCGCAGAAGTGCCGGTTTCCCGCCTGCTCCCCTTTTGTATTGGATAATCCGGTTCCGAATCCGTCTCATTTCCGGTTATTGCAGCACGAAGTTGCTCCGCTTCTATACGATCCCGCATCAGGATGTTGCTGCCCTCTTCAAACCGGTCCAGATACTTCCGCGCATCCGAAATGCGTTCTGGAGCGAGTTTGGCAACGTATTCCGCCGCTTTCAACCAGGCGACCCAGTTTTCTTCCGGTACCGGATTTCTGCGCAGTAGATTTTCGTAGGCGTGCATTGCCTCGGGTTCACAGCCTTTAAAATGCAGCAACCGGGCAAGCGCCATCTGCTCGTGCGGAGCAAGAACAAGATCAGGAAACTTTGGAATGACAGTGTCCCGGTAAAACGACGCGGCGCGCTTGGCGTCGCCTACGAACACTCGCTGTCCGAGGAAAATACGAGCGCCTTCGATCGTCTTGCGTCCGTTTGCTTCCAATTGATCGACAGATGTACGTCCGGTGCCGCGCTTGGCTGGTTCTCGGTTCTTCGTTTCATCATCCCACTTCTGATTCCAACCCCAAACGCCATTAAACAGAAGTCCCATCGCGCCTCCGACAACAAACCCGCAGCCAATGCGGCAGAAGCTGTTGCCAACCACCTGACCCGCCACGGGCTCGATTAACACCACGTCCTGAGCCAGTTTATATAATATAACAACGGCCACTGGTACTGAAAATCTGATATGCTCTGGTTGGACCAGAAGGAATAGCCCGAGCATTCCAAGCATGATGACCATTTCCGTAAGTGCAAGCCCAGCATAGCGGGTAACCATTGTAACCGGCAGCAATATGGCGAAAATAAATGCCCAGTACTTGAGATCGTAGCAGAACGCGCCGTAGCACTTCGCCCTCGGAAAACAAACCAGGAATGCGCCCAAAACCGCATATACAACCCCGCTGAAACCGCCGACATAGGTAGTCGGCGCCCCAGAGAGCAATGGAAACCAGCCATCAAACCCAGCGGGAATCAAAAGTCCTGCCGCTACGACCGCCGTCAGCCTTCCGGAACCAAGTATGCGCTCGAGTACCACGCCGAAAAGCACGAAAAACCAAGCGTTGAACATCAGGTGCAGCCACCCATAATGAAGCAGGCTGCTGGTTATGACCCGATACCAGCCTGAAGGTGAAGTTTCGCGAAGGCCCCCGGGAATGAAAGTCATCCTGGACAGGAATTCCCGCGATCCAATATCAGCGGCTTCGGCGGCCTGGAGTGCTGCTGGTCCCGAAGCCATCGTCTTGTCGCCGTAGAATAGGTTAGCCTGGGCATACAAATTGAAGAGCACCAGAAGTCCAAGGAAAGAGTAGACAGCCGGATATCTTCGCTCCGTCGGCACATTCGTGCCCCAAAACAGCGTCATTACAAACAAGGCGGCTGTCACCCATGTGAGTATCAGCGAATCCACAGAGTTTTTTCGTCCGTTCTCTATCTTGTGCGTAACTAATTAGATTGGATTTAAAGACAAAAAGATAAAACAACCGCGAGAAAGCAACCAAAGATTCTTGGCTTACATTTTGCCTATTCACATGATTACAAGTTAACAATAGGAGATTATCGATGAGCGGCACGCCAGTTACGAAACAAGAATTAATTGATGGCTTAAACGAAGATCTCGCACGGGAATACAAAGCGATCATTCAATATGTGGTTTACAGCCAAGTGATAAAAGGCGCAGCATATATGAAAATAGCTTCAGAGCTGGAGCTTCATGCTGCGGAAGAACTTAACCATGCAATCCGTATAGCACGGCAGATTGATTACCTAAAGGGCAAACCCACTATGACGCCGCAGGTAGCACAGTTTTCTGAGGACGCGAAAACAATGCTGCAGTACGATCTGGACGCGGAAAACGAGACAATCGCAAATTATCGCATCCGGATTAGACAGGCTGAAGAGCTGGGCGAATATGCACTTAGCGAAGAGCTCAGAGAGATTATTCGACAGGAACAGGATCACAAAATTGAACTTGAGGGTGCATTAGGCCTCTAACCCAGAGAGTGGCTGAAGCCTTATCGGCTTCAGCCGCACTTTGCGGCCCGAAAAAACCAGCCGCCTCCGCCTTGAAATTATTCAATACATGAAATATTAATTTCCGAAAACTTTGCGATCATGAATAGATTCAAGGAACACCTGTTCTATAATCCATGACTAATACATTCAAACTCTCAAACGTGCGGAAGCTAACCCTGCCTGCCGCAATAATCCTCCTCGGAGCGGTATCGGCTGCAAATGCTGGCGAGCGACATGTGAGTGTGCGCGGTGGTAAAATGGCCACTCGCTTGGTTAATGGGAAAATGATTCTCACCGGCGTTCAGGG
>JBBSQY010000023.1:0-47994 GCA_038243585.1 Candidatus Sumerlaeales bacterium
CCCCCCCCCCCACCACCGGACCCGCGCCGCCCGTCCACAACCATACCGAGCGCTGCCGCCTTACTGCCCGCCGCCCACACCCCGGTGCGACAAGGAATGCGTTCGGTGCCAGCATCTCCAGTAAGTTCTGCATCGTGATCTGTAATGTCAGTCACTTTATAACCAAGCTTTAACTCCACGCCAAGCTGTTTGAGGAACTGCCCGGCTTTATCGGAGAGGGCACGGTCAAACATCGGCAATACCCGATCGTCGTTTTCAACAACGATTATACGTGCGGCGGTGGGGCTGACGCGTCGAAATTCTCCGCGCATGGTCTGATGAGCTAACTCTCCAATCGTGCCCGCCAACTCAACTCCGGTTGGTCCGCCTCCAACAATGACGAATGTTAGCGCAGCCATGGACCGAGCCTTGTCGGATGCGGCTAGTTCGGCTTCTTCAAATGCGCTCAGAATCCTGCTGCGCATTTCCAAAGCATCTTCCAACGTTTTAAGGCCAGGCGCGAGTTTTTCCCAATCATCCTGACCAAAATAATGATGATGGGAGCCGGTTGCGAGGATAAGATAATCGTAGGGCAGACTTTCGCCTTCGCAAAGTTGAACCTCACGAAGCTCGCAATTAAAACCACAGACTTCCGCCTGTAATACGGTAACATTTGTCTTATTGACAAACTCAGACCGAATCGGCGAAGCGATGTCTCCGGAAGACAAGCTTCCGCTGGCTACCTGGTAGAGCAGGGGCTGAAACAAATGGAAGTTGCGCCGATCGACGATGGTAATCTCTACATTTTTTCGAGCTAATTTTTTAGCGCAGTTCAGGCCAGCGAAACCAGCACCGATGATCACTACGCGTGGCTTATGTGTTACGGCATCGTTTCGCTTTTCAAAGTTCGACATGGCGACTTACTCTTCCATAAGTTTGTGATTTTTTTCACAGATGCATTTCCGCGCTATTCATCATTGACGATAAACTCTGCGGGAACGAACGGTCGAGTATAGACCATTAAGAACTGAGTAAGCAAAACTATGACCAATAAGCGACCAGGCCGTTTGGAAATTGACGAAGCCACTAAATTTATTCGGGAACACAGTGACCGGGTGCCTGAACTCGGCGTGATTCTCGGAACGGGAATGGGCTCCCTGGCGGACGATATGGAAAACCGGGTCGAGATTGAATACTCAGACATTCCCTATTTTCCCGTTAGCACGGTGGAAAGTCATAAAGGCCGGTTAATCCTGGGGGATTTTCACGGCGTTTCGACGGTGATGATGCAGGGACGCTTTCATTATTACGAGGGCTATTCTATGCAGCAGATTGCGCTTCCGGTTCGAGTCATGCGGAACCTCGGGGCAAAAACGCTGTTGGTGATGAACGCCGTTGGCAGCGTTAATGCGCTGATACCGGCAGGTAGCCTGGTTCTGGTTCAGGATCAGATTAACCTTATGGGCGACAATCCTCTTATCGGGGAAAATGATGAAACTATTGGAGTCCGCTTTCCCGATATGAGTCAACCATTTAACCGGGCTTTGATTGACCTTGCGGAAAAGGCGGCCCTTGAGGATAAAATCCCAAGCGTGCATCGGGGAGTATTAGTGGCGGTGACAGGGCCATGTTTCGAAACCGCTGCGGAGTATCGAATGTTTCAAAGAATGGGTGCTGACATTGTGACCATGTCAACAATTCCAGAGGTTATAGCAGCAGTTCACTGCGGACTGCAGGTGCTGTGTATTTCTGTGGTTACAGATGATTGCCTACCGGACGCTCTGGAGGCGGTGGAGCTAAGCCGAATCCTTGATACCGTCGCAAAGACCGAACCAAATCTGG
The DNA here is from genome assembly GCA_038243585.1 of Candidatus Sumerlaeales bacterium. Taxonomy (GTDB): domain Bacteria; phylum Sumerlaeota; class Sumerlaeia; order Sumerlaeales; family Sumerlaeaceae; genus JAKFFN01. The sequence continues at coordinate 1,822 of JBBSQY010000023.1, forward strand.
TTGCTTTGGTAAGAGGTTTTGTCCGTGAGTATAGCAGGAGTGAAATGCGGTGAAGGGGCGAACAAACGGACGCTCGTACAGTTGTAAACTATACAGGAGTTACACCTAATGAAAATCACGCAAAGAATGCAGGACGCAATTAACAACCAGATTAATATCGAGTTTATGTCTAGCTATACCTATTTGGCGATGTCGGCCTGGTGCGAACGGGCAAACTTTTTGGGTTCGGCTGCATGGATGCGCAGCCAGAGTCAGGAAGAAAAAGAACACGCCATGAAGCTTTACGAGTTCCTGGCTGACCGTAACGCAACTATTGTTTTAAAGCCTATTCCCGCTCCTCCAGTGGAGTTCGAGTCGCTTCAGGAAGTTTTTCGTAAGGCGCTAAAGAACGAAGAAGAAGTGAGCGAAACCATTAATGTGCTCTACCAAATAGCTTTAGAAGAGAAAGCCTATGCCACAGCGGCAGAACTGCAATGGTTTCTAACGGAGCAGGTAGAGGAAGAAAAAACAGCCAGAAATATCGTTAAGAAGTTTGACCTGATTCAGAATGACGGGCCAGCACTTCTCGACCTTGATCGCGAATTGGGCCAGCGGCAGGCAGAATTGCATTAACGCTGGTTTTGATTTGAGTATTTAGAAACAATGATATTACGGTCAGGGAATGCAGGTTTGCATTCCCTGACCGTTTGTTTTTTTGTTAGTCGATTCGGCGCATTACGAAGCATTTCAGATATTCCGACTCGGGCAGGCCGAGGAGAACCGGGTGATCCTGAGGAGCGCCCCGCTTTTCTATTACCTGAAACTGCATACGAGCGTTGCGTGCGGAAGTCAGTATCGCTTCGTTAAACTCATTTGATGATACGGCCTGGCTGCATGAGCAGGTTATGAGCAGGCCACCGGGTTTTAGCCTCTTCATAACAAGGTAATTCAATGACAGGTATGCGCGGAAAGCTTCTTCGTAATGAGAGCGGGTCTTTGCAAAGGCGGGCGGATCGCAGATTATAATATCAAAAAGGTTTTCTGGTTCACTATCCAGCTTACGAAGATACTCAAAGACGTCGTCTTCCACAAAGGAGACTTTGTCAAAGCCGTTGGCTTTTGCGCCAGAGGTGGCAAGTTCGAGAGCGGATTCGGATGAGTCTACACCGATGACCTCGGCTGCTCCGTATTTGGCGGCCCGCATGGCCCATCCGCCAACGTGGCAGAAGAGATCAAGGACTCGGGCGTCTTTGCTGAATGGTTTTAGTACCGCACGATTAAGGCGCTGATCCAGGAAGAGACCGGTTTTCTGGCCACCGGCAGGATTCGCGAACATGATACAGCCTTCTTCAACGACCTTTACTCGCTCTGGAACTTCACCGTGTATAGTTGGCTCCTCAACGGAAAGCCCCTCTTTTGCACGGATGGGAACGTCTTTGCGCACCACGATACCAGTTGGAGCCAGTTGGCTGTTCAGCTGATCAATAATATATGCAAGATGACGATTTACCGCATAAGTTAGTGGCTGTACCACGAGGTAATCGCCAATTTTGTCTGCTATCAAGCCCGGTATGCCGTCGCCTTCGCCAGAGATGGCACGACAGGATTCGTTTAGCAATCCGAGCTGTTTCCGCGTAGAGATGGCTTTCTCGATAGCTTCCCGCAGGTAAGCTTCATCAAATTTGCGTCTCGTCAGGCTGAAGATTCTAGCGCGGATTCGGGAGTTTGGATTATAAATCGCGGAACCGGCAAAGCGGTTGTTGTGATCATAAACAAACACCGTATCTCCGGCGGAAGGTTCGCCGTCCGGCAATTCTCCCACCATTGTGTCATAGATCCAGACCAGACGAACAGGCACGTTATGGGTATCATCAAGCGTGACGATTAAAGATTTGGCGTCGGTTTGCGGATTATAGGTAGGACGGGATCCTTTGGAAAAAGTCTTACCGGCAAAATCCGGACGAGAGCTGGATTCATCAAAGTTCTTCTTGTTGAATGGCACACTTACAGCAGGGTCGCGGGCAGGCCTATCTGGATCCATAGGACCTTCGGGCTTCCACACAGGCCGAATTCTATCAACTTCAGGCCTTTCAGTTTTCCACGCAGGGCGGTCTGAGTTAAACGCGGGCTTGTCTGATTTCCAGGCAGGCTTGTCGCCGTAGGGGCGTCTTTCGCCGGATCCGGAAGAGTCTGAATAGCGGGGTTTGTCACTGCCGCCGGGACGGTCGGACTTCCACGCCGGGCGGTCTGAGTTATACGCAGGCTTGTCTGACTTCCATGCAGGCTTTTCGCCATAGGGACGGCGTTCGCCGGATCCGGAAGAGTCGGAATAGCGAGGTTTATCACTGCCGCCTGGACGGTCGGATTTCCAAGCTGGGCGGTCTGAGTTATACGCAGGCTTGTCTGATTTCCAAGCAGGCTTATCGCCATAGGAGCGGCGTTCGCCGGACCCGGAAGAATCTGAGAAGCGAGGTTTGTCGCCGCCACCAGGGCGGTCGGATTTCCACGCGGGACGGTCAGACTTAAAAGCGGGTTTGTCGGATTTCCAGGAAGGCTTGTCGCCGTAAGGGCGGCGTTCGCCGGAACCGGAGGAGTCGGAGTAGCGGGGTTTATCACCGCCACCGGGACGATCGGATTTCCATGCAGGACGAGCTGAGTTATACGCAGGTTTGTCTGACTTCCACGCAGGCTTGTCGCCGTACGGGCGTCGTTCGCCAGATCCGGAGGAGTCTGAGTAGCGGGGCTTATCACCGCCACCGGGACGATCGGATTTCCATGCGGGACGATCTGACTTAAAAGCAGGCTTGTCTGATTTCCAGGAAGGCTTGTCGCCATAAGGGCGGCGTTCGCCAGACCCGGATGAGTCTGAGTAGCGGGGCTTATCGCCGCCGCCTGGGCGATCTGATTTCCATGCTGGACGATCAGAATTGAAAGCCGGTTTATCGGATTTCCAAGCTGGCTTATCGCCATCAGGCCGGCGGCCAGTAGAACCTACTGGTCCACGGGGGCGATCCTCACCAAATTTCTTCTTTGGGCCAAAGGCCGGTTTTCCACCAAATTTTTTATCGCCTGAAGGCGCAAATCGGCGCGGTTTGTCACTGCCAAATGTTTTTTTCATCTTATTCTCTGACTGGTTTTCCTGGATTCCTATTTCGTTTGCGTAGGCCCGCCGGCGTCCCAAATGAAGACCGGCTCGAAACCAACGGGAAAACTATAGGTTCCCTTTATAGAATTGGCCGAATCTTCTATAACTTTCCGGGTTTGAATTTCTGCTCCAAGATAATCCAGGGCGTACACTCCCCCACCGTGGGTCATTTCCAGTCGAATATCCTGCGTCCCGGGCGATTCGGTCCATGCTACGTAAAGTATTCCGCGCCATTTATTGTTCTGCAACGGGATATTAAATTTGTAGATTATAACATTGCCCTGTTTAGTGGTTTCAAGAGCCTCTACCCCGCTCATCATATATGTCATTAAATTATAAGCTACGCCGGACGGTTTGGGAAATAACCGGGAGTCGAGCAAGCCCATGGGAGCTGTACCATCTGATGCCCAAGGCAAGTCTGGTTTGTCCATCAGGCTGTTCCAGTATAACTTATAGGCGCCGTGGGCGATAGCCATAACATGGGTTCTTACAAGATAATTTGCCTGAACTTTTTCTGTAACTCCGGCCGGTCCGTTTGGCCACCCAGTACCTGTAATCCAAAGGTCCAATGATTTCGATTTTTTGGTTTTAATGAATTCCGAAGCACTGATAAGGATTTTATCAAATCCATTTTTTTCAGGGGAACTGGTCTTGTCCCGTGGAAACAGGTGAAAACTGATGCCGCTTATCCTGTCTAGAGTATTAGATGTCAATAACGGCTCTAAATAAGCCGGGTCAAACTGGCGAGTTCCACCGACTATGACTGGCGGCGTAGGGGCCTTGATTTTGTCTGGCATTTGAAATCCGTCCAGGGTTGCGTTTACGAGTTGACCGTATAGTTTTGAATCCGGCCAGGTATCTTCCGGATAATCCCAGCACTGCAAACCCCAGATTAGTTCCCTATGATTTTTTGAAAGTTGACGTGTGAACTCGGTCCATGAACTGAGGGTCGCCGAGGTTTCCGTAGGCAATTCCTGACTCCAAGCGGACTTGCCAATAAGCGTTACCAGCGGACGAACTATGGCCTTTCTATATATGGGGAGCACCGAGTTTAAACTGGACCACCTGAGATGCCCTGGCGACTTCTGTATCGTTTCCCATTCAAGCGTTACGGGCGCAAAAGAAGAACCTAAACGCCTTTGCCAGCGGACCAAGCGTAGTCCTTTCTCTTTTTGATCCGCAAGGGACATGGAAATCAGGTCAGCGCCGACGATTACAAAGGGCCACTGATTTTTTTGGATTTGCCGGGATGGCCGGGCCAGAGCGACAACCTGCACCCTATCCTCAGCTACAACCGTCGCCGAGGTTGGAATATGTTCAAGCGCAACCCGCACGCCTACCACTGTCTGTGTTGTAACGCCGTCCGGAAGAAGTTGGCGTTCATCAAAATCGGCGGCAGTTTTACCAAATGGTATTTTTTCCGGTCCGACCATACCGGAGGATGGCAGGCTGGTTATGGCATCATTTAAAAGCTTGAGCGTAACCTGGTATTGCCCCGCCACTGGAAACTGTACGTCAGCAAGCTCGGCGGCCAGATCGAACGTCGAATAGAATCTGGAAGAAACCACCCGGCCTCTATGATCAGCCAGTTTGATATGTGCAGTAGGCGGCATCGGCCCTGTGCCGTTGCTTAAGGTTAGCGTTGCTGTCGCTTTCAGGTTAGCCGACACTACAAACTGCTCGTCGTCTCCCTCGATACTAATTCGGGGAATCCATTGAGGGGTTTCAGCTCCTCCCGGATTAGTAGCGTGAAATTCCAGAATCCCGGTAGATTTACGAATGTCATCGTATACCTGTATTTCGCCTGCGCCCTCTCCTCTTATGAACAGGGGTATAGCTGCCATGGCGCTGTCGTAAGGGACGGTTTCTGGTAAATGTATTTCTGCAGTCCCGTGCCCTACAAGCCATAACGTGCCGGAGCCGGCGATATCGGCGGGCTGTTTAGCGTCGAGATACTGCAGGGTAAGCGTGGTGTCGGAGTTACAGGGTATCGACTTAGAGGACGATAATTGCCAGGCGGCGAATGACGACTGGACTGAGACCATGATGGCAATGATAGTAAAGAGTTGAACGAGGCTGGAACGTCGAAATGAGATTCGGCGGATCCTCGAAAATAACATCAGGAAACTGTCGCTCTATAACCAGCCAGTTCTATGGCGCCGGTAAAATCGTCAGCGGTTGCCAGCGTGTCGTCAAACGTCATCGTGGCGCTAGCATTCTCTGCAGACACGTCGGCAGAAGCGAGGCCTGGTACAGTGTTAATGGCGCGATTAACAGATTCTACTGCGTGGTGAGAATCCATTCCAGTTACATTTAGCTTAAGAATTTTATCAGCCATAAAAAAAGCATTCCAATTCGTTAGATATTTGGTTCAATTGCTTCTAAAATCAACAGCTGTAAGTGAAAATTATACAATATCCACAACTCGGCGGAGACGACTACAGCAACAAATAATGGCTAAAACTGTTGTTACTTATGAATCACGTTGAACTGACCATTGGGCCACAATGGCACTCCCGGCAACTTCCTTGTAGCGATAACTCCGTTACCGGCGTACCAGACGGGACTATAGTAAGTTATGGGTTCGTAGTAGTATGTGCGACCGTTAAACTCGCGACGGGGCGTGCCGGGGCGGGCTTCGGCCATAACTGATGTGGCTATGGCCAGCAGAACTATTAGTCCGACAAAACGAATCTTTCTCATGGTACTCTCCTTGTTTCACCGACATATGCTTTTTGCGTAGATAAGGAAATCTCGTGACGCAAGCATCATCCGCCCATGTATACTACAGATAATGAAGCTTCCCATCTACCTGGATAATCACGCGACAACGCGAGTAGACCCGCGCGTACTGGATGCGATGCTCCCTCATTTCACCGAATCCTATGGCAACGCGGCCAGCACCGCACACGGGTATGGATGGGCAGCGCGCGACGCCGTGGATTTGTCACGGGCGCAGATTGCTGGCCTGGCTGGATGTGAGGCCTCGGAGGTTATTTATACTTCCGGTGCGACAGAATCTATTAATTTGGCGCTGAAAGGCATAGCGCGACAGAAATCGTGGGACACCGTCCACATTGTCACATGCGTGGCGGAGCATTCGGCGGTGTTGGACACTTGCGGGTATCTTGAAACATTGGGCGCAACTGTCACTCGCCTGCCGGTTCTACCGGACGGAACGCTGGATCTGGCGCTGCTGGAAAAAGTGGTATCTGGCAATGCGGATATAGTTTCTATCATGCATGCCAATAATGAAATCGGTACAATACATCCGATTGATGTTATCGGACAGATCTGTCACAAGTACAACGCGCTGTTTCACGTAGACGCAGCGCAGTCATTCGGGAAGATACCGTTAGATTTCAGCGACGGTTCCGTAGATTTCCTGTCAATTTCGGGCCATAAACTTTATGCCCCGAAAGGGGTTGGATGCCTACTTGTTAAACGGCGTATGCCGCCGCTTCGCCTTACACCGCTGCTGCATGGAGGAGGGCATGAACGGGGGTTTCGGTCAGGCACTCTAAACGTTCCTGGGATTGTCGCGCTGGGGAAAGCTGCGGAAATATGCGCCGATGAAATGACGGATGAAACGACGCAGGTTGCGGGGTTACGGGATATGCTTTTGGAGTCTTTAAAGCGGGGAATCCCGGACCTGATAGTTAATGGCGCCATGAAGAATCGGCTGGCGGGCAACTTAAACGTATCTTTTAGCGGGATTGACGGGCACTTGCTGCTACCAGCTCTGCGTAACCATATCAGCGTAAGCAGCGGAAGCGCCTGTACGTCCGCTCATTCAAAACCATCTCATGTGCTGGCGGCAATAGGAATGTCAGACCTATTAGGGCAATCAAGCCTGCGGTTTGGCGTTGGGAGGTTCAATACGGAAGAAGAAATCCTATATGCTGCCGATGTGACAGTGGCGGTTATCAGAGATTTACGGGCGCAAAAAACCGGCGGATAGGCTGGCGCATGATGATCGCAGTGAGTTTGCTGTAAGTACTTCAGAGACTAGATACACAGGAGCAAAACCAATGGCTATAACAGTGACCCCTCTCGCAGTTGACAAGGTGAAACAAATTTTATCATCCCAGGGCAAAGATGACTGGGGCATACGAGTCGGCGTGAAAGGCGGCGGGTGTTCGGGCCTTTCGTATACAATGGACCTGTGTGAGGTGCCTGAAGCAGAGGACAAGGTTCACGACATCGGCGGCCTGAAGGTTTTTTGTGATAAAAAAAGTTACTTCTATTTGAGCAGTCTAACCCTGGACTTTATCGATCAGCTGATGGACGGTGGTTTTAAGTTTGTTAATCCCAACGCGACTTCAACCTGCGGCTGCGGTAGCTCGTTTTCCGCATAAAAAAGGCGCCCAAACGGACGCCCAGAAACTTCTATTTTGAACTTTAAGCTGATTGCCTAAATTCCTTAAAATTTAAAAGTTTAACACAAATTACGAAATGAAAAATTATGCAGTTGATGGATCACGGTGAGGCAGGTTTTTGTACGTTAAGCGCCTGAAAGCCTTTTGGCCCCTGCGCGACTTCGTACTCAACATCCTGGCCTTCGAGCAGGGTGCGAAACCCCTCGCTTACTATTGATGTGTGGTGTACGAAAATGTCTTCACCACCGCCTTCGGGCTCAATAAACCCGAAGCCTTTTTTGTCGTTGAACCACTTCACTTTACCATTTGCCATTGTTCCAACTCACCTCCGTCCGATGTATTTGTTTTTTGCATATCAAATAAATTATGAGTCCAAAGGCCGGGAAGGAAACGGGGAACGGGAGCAGGCGTAAATTACTCTTTTGCGGTATTAAGAACGAATTCACTACAGGAAGAGTTTTCGATATAACCAACGTGAAGAGTCAAACGCAAAGTGCATTCTAATATCCTAAAGTTCGCCTACCATATGTTGCTGCTTAAGCCTCCGCAGCATGACCTGGCAATTTGGTCCGTAATGGCAAATTGTGCAGAGACTATATAAGCCACAAATCCTGATTAACAGATCGTTGGAGGCAAGCTAGCTGATCAGCAAGAGGCCTGCTTCGTATGTGACCAGCCATTCATTATCATTTTCTCGGTGGATGTCGTACAGTTCAGTCTGGCTTAAAAGCTCTTTTGGCCACTGGGTCAGATCTACAGTCCAGCTTGTTAGATTGAAACGGTGATTCCGAGCTGTTTCCACCAGCATTGTTTCCGGTCTGGAATAGCCCGTTGTATACATAATACGGGACGGTTGCAAACCCCAGCGAGCACAGGATGAGAGGGCTGTTGTTATCTGCTGAGTTGCGATTCCCCACCCCTCTCGGCCCTTTGTCTTATCTTTAAAGGCGGACAGGAAGGACTGACGCTCGAAAGACCAGGCGAAGTCCGATAGATTATAGTGGAGAATAACCTCTCCTGCAAATTTTCGCTCAAGCAGGCCCAGATCGTAGGCAAGCATGGCCTCTGCCGCAGCCCAGAAGTGTCCGCGGGCCAGTCCTGGCAAACGAGCGAATCCGGTAGGCACACAGGAAAGACCCGTCTTGACGAGGCGAGGCAACGATGCCGGAAGCCGCGGGATTTCTTTCGCCTGTCCTGTGCTGACCAAGCGGGCATAGTACAGAAAATCCGGCACCATCACGAGGAGGCGTGCTGAAATTTCCATAGTCCGGCCTCGGGCGCGCCAAGCCGACCACTGCCACGCCGTTATAAGAAACACTACATGGTCGGGAAACATTGAAACAGTGTTGTCCAGATCAGCAATATCCACATTTCGAAGATCAATTCTGAGCTTCACTTACTGTCTCCGACTGCTGTTAAAACCGCGTTAATGATTTCGGGAGGGAAACCGTAATCTTCCAAATCTTTCGTTGCCGGCTTTTCCTGAGGCAATGTTTCATATAGGCTCCTGATCCAGTTTTCGAGCCTCAGCGCTTCGGGCATTTCGACCGGCGGCATAAATTCCATTTTATAAGCTCCGGCAGATCTGCCCTCCCCTATCGACTTAATGGAACTTGTAAACGCTTCGTGCTCCTCAGTAAATCCTCCGCCTGTGTAATCGGGCGACATATTAAATGGAAGATCATAATCCAATTGTGTTTTCAGCGAAATATGTCCATCAGATTCAACGACGGTGATACATGAATTCTCCACCCGCAAGGTTCCGTGTTCACATTCGAGTTCTACCAGGTTATAGGGTCGTGCGTACCCTGGCACCGACCAGCATGCCAAAAGGGTGCATCGGGTTGACTTAATGGAAAACCGCGCAGCCACTGCATCTTCTACCTCGGTGCTGTGAATGGGCCACTGCCATCCTCGCACTTCCGTATCAGGCCAACCCAGTAGCCGGAAGAGCATAGAGGCAACATGGCAACCGAAATTGATCATGACTCCGCCGCCCGCACGGGCTTTAAGCATTTCCCAACGAACCGGTTCTGCAGCCATAATATGAGTCTGTAGCGCCACCCCGCGAGCCTTATGTATATGGCCTAATTTGTTCATTCGGGCCAAGTGATATGCTGTGAGCAAATGGGGAAACTGGGCGGCCATATATCCGGAGTGAACGATCAGGTGGGGGTATTTTTCCCTGAGAAAGCGCCACTCTTCTGCGACTTCACGATTAACCGAAAGTGGTTTTTCGACGAGGATGTGCAGTCCGGCATCCAAACATTGGTGCGCTACCGCCAAATGAGTGTCTGCAGGAGTAGCGATAATCGCGGCCTGGGGAGGATCATTGGAGTTCAATGCCGCATTCAGGGAACCATAAAAGGGCGCGTTAAAGCCCATGCTGCGATAAAGGTTCGCTGGTTTAGGGTTGGGTTCTACAACTCCGGCCAATCGGGCAGCCGAGTTGTGGATGATCTGCAGGCCGTGTACAATGCCAATTTTCCCGGCACCAATGAGGACTACGGGTATGCGGTCATCCCGCTCCCGTTCCACCGGCTGCACGCTTTGACGAAGTCCTTCCTGCAGATTACGCAAAGTCAGCCCCAGGCGCTGGAGTGATGGGGCGGTATCCATGCGTTGCACGTTTTCAAGTCCGCGCAAATTGTCCATGCTAACGGGGAGCGGCACGCGCAGTTTCTCTCCGAACCCGACAATGACCTTTACGGGCGCAAGGGGCACATTTACGTGACGTGTTGGTTTGCCTTCAGCTATCGCAATGCCTTTAAGAAAGTCTTTAAGTGGAAGCCCTTCCGGGTCGCCCAGGTCATACTCTCCCCCCTCAAAGGCGGAGAAATCATCCAGTATTGTCAGCATTGCAGCGCATAAGTCATCCACATGTATGGGCTGAACCAGTGCCTTTCCTCCGCCGAGCAGCGGCAGGGCCGGCATCCGCTTCACAGTTGCGCGCATTCTGGCGAATAATCCGGCGGAACCCGGTCCATAGACAAGCCCAGGTCGAAGGATTGCCCATGGGTTTCCAGAAGCTCGAATTATCTCTTCGCAACGCCTTTTTGTTGTCGCGTATGCCGATGCGTTTTTGCCGTAAACGGATTGCGTGGACGTAAATATGACAGGCGTCCGGGCTGTTTTGGCGAGCCGGAGGAGGTAATCGGTTCCATACTCGTTTACGGCCTGTGACTCAGCGGCCTTGTCTGAAGTTGTGATAGCCGCAAGATGCACAATCGCGTCTACGCCGGCCAGTGCGGAGGCCGGTATATCATAGGGCAGCGATCCATATACCCGCTGAACTCCGACAGAGACCCGCGATGCGGAGGATGGTCTGACAAGCGTCACGACCTGGTGATCCTGCTGTAGGGCCAGTTTACAAAATCGGGAGCCGATGAACCCCGATCCGCCGGTAACAAACAGTTTCAAATGCGAATCCTGTATGCTTGTCTCAACGCAAGACCCGTATTAACACATCGATATAGAAAAAGAAACCTTGGACCGTATTCCCGGTAAAACAATTTTTATCTCGCGTCATGGTGTAAAAAACTGAATTCTCCCGGTTAGACATTCAACAGGAACCGTGACCATCTGTTAAATTTTTATGTAAGCCGGATATCAGGCGCCTATTTTGTCTCAAACAATAGAAAGCAAACCCATCTTTAACGGCAATGTCGCAGAGAAAATTCGTGAGCTGATCAAGCAGTACGACGGCAACGAAGTTTTTCTGGTGGGTACGTGTGAGCCGGACGGCACAGTCATCGCGGTTGAGCCCATGGCATTTGGCAATAAAAACACCGTTCCTGCTCCCGCTCAGAACGCCACTCCGGGGCAGGTCTTGATTCATAACCATCCATCTGGCGAACTTCAGCCTTCCGAGGCGGATATCAGCATTGCCTCCCTGTATGGCAAGGCCGGCGTTGGTTTTTACATTACGAACAACGATTGTGATGCAGTGCGGGTGGTTGTTAAGCCGTTTTTTCCGAAGGAGGCGGTTCCAGTAGAGTTTGCGCAACTGGAAAACCTGTTTGGGCGTGGAGGCCATCTAAGCCAAACTTTCCCCGCTTTTGAGTTTCGTCCACAGCAGTTGGCCATGATGGGACTGGTAACTGACGCCTTAAACAGCTCTAAAATTGCGGTGATTGAAGCTGGCACCGGGGTTGGAAAATCCTTCGCTTATCTCGCTCCATCAATCCTTTGGGCGCTGGCGAACAAAAAGCGGGTGGTGATTTCAACAAACACGATCAACCTGCAGGAGCAGCTGCTGAATAAGGATCTGCCGGAGCTGGCGTTGCAGATGAATGTGGTGGTAAAGGCGGTGCTGGCAAAGGGGCGCGGAAATTACGTGAGCCTGCGCCGTTTAAAGTACAGTGCCGGGCGCGCAGATCTATTTGCGGAAGACCGCAACGGCGAGATCAATTCTCTGATGGATTGGGCCGAAAAAACAGAGGTTGGATCAAAGTCGGATTTCCCCTTTCATGTATCGGACGATACGTGGGAGGCCGTAATGAGCGATAAAGATGACTGCCTTCGCGCCGCCTGCCCGACTTTTGATAAGTGCCACTTCTATAAATCAAGGCGTGAGGCTGCCAACGCGGATATTATCATCGCGAATCACCATCTGGTTATGGCAGATGTTTCTCTCCGTCAGGAAAACTCCGGTAACGATTACGTCGGCATTTTACCGCCGTATGACCGGATTGTTTTCGATGAGGCGCATAACCTGGAAGAGGTCGCGACTAAGTATTTCACTTCTGAAACCAGCCTTCTCGCGATCCGTCGGCAGTTGTTTAAAATCTCACGAACTCGCGACCGTTCCGGTGTGCTTCATGTGCTATACGGAGCGGTAAAGGCCCATAAAGCCGCGAGTCGATATCCCGTGGTTGGCGAAATTCTTCCCCTAATGGCGGAGCAGATATTGCCGACTCGCGAAGAGGTAGAGACCGCCCTGACTATGTATTTTGAGGAATTTTTTGTGGACTCCCTCACGTTTTTCCACGCGGACAACCTTAAAGATAACGAGCGCCGGGAGTTTCGGATAACCGCCGCGGTGTCGGGCAGTCCGTATTGGGCGAAGGTTCGCGAGTTGATTGAGAGTATGATCAACAACCTTCATCGCCTTATCGACCAGTTTGATCGTTTAGATACTCTTATCAGCAGATTGCCGGATGAGTTTCTGGCCGACATTACGGAACCACGCCTCCGGCTGTTTTCGGCTGCGCGCAAGCTGAAGGAACATGACTCTGCTATGCGTTTCTTTTTATCGGCGGACAAAGATGATTTCTGCCGTTGGATCGAGCTGGGGTATCGCAGGGGCAGACCATATATTTATCCAACTACCGCGCCGTTGGATATCTCACAAAATCTGCGTGATGCTTTGTTTGCTCGCAAGAACACTGTGGTGTTGACCAGCGCTACGCTTAGCATTGAAGATGACTTCTCGTATTTTACTAAACAGGTGGGGCTTCACGGCGGTTCAGGTAGTCAGCAGGCCAAGACAAAGACGGAAGGCCCGATTGGACTGGATCAAGTATTGGACCGGTGCGAGTTTCTGAAACTTGATACCCCATTTGACTATGCCAAAAATTGTATTATTGGAATTCCAAAAGACTTGCCCGCGCCATCCGCCCCGGATTTCCACAAAAAAATAGCCCCTGCCATCGTAGAAGCCATACGCATAACAGAGGGTCGCGCGATGGTGCTTTTTACCTCCTATTACGCGCTTCGACAGGTTGCGGAGCTATGTCGGGGCCCCTTGTTGCAGTCTGGAATTACCAGTCTCCAACAGGGAGAGATGCCACGGCACCAGTTGGTGGAGAGTTTTCGTTGCGCGCGAAAAGCCGCCCTGTTTGCAACATCTTCCTTTTGGGAGGGAGTCGACGTACAAGGTGACGCGCTACAATGCTTGATTCTGACAAAGCTTCCGTTCTCTGTTCCAAGTACTCCCCTGTTTGAAGCGCGCGCCGAGATGCTTGAAAGGCGCGGAGGAAATCCCTTTTACGAAATTGCAGTGCCGCAGGCCGTGATTAAGTTTAAACAGGGTTTTGGTCGCTTGATACGAAGTCATTCCGACAAGGGCTTTGTGCTTGTGCTGGATAATCGCGTGCTTGTTCAGCGGTATGGCCGTATCTTTATAAAGAGTCTGCCACCCGCTCGCCGCTCGGAAGGATCGCAGATTGATATTTTAAGTGAGATTAAGAGGTTTATGTTAGATGATTTCCTGTGAATTTTAGTGCATTTGTTCTATAGAAAACTTACCCGTATTAGCCCTCTGGCTAATTCCAACTAAACACCCTTGTTCTGAATAAACCTGATTCGGGACAGGAATGTAGAAGCCATTTTACTACTTATTAGGTTCGAGGTTTGATTTGCCCGCACGTAAGACCGATGAAACGAATGAAGCCACGCCAATCAAAACTGCCAAAGCTGTCAAAGCCCCGGTGCGCAAGGCGGCTGTCAAAAAACCTGCTGTGAAAAAGAAGGCTGTCAGCGGCACAGCTGTGAAAAAAACCACAGTAAAGACAAAGGCAACACCTCGCGTTTCCAAACCGCGCGCCACCTCATCGGCATCCAGTGCAGCTGGTAAAAATCTCGTTATTGTCGAGTCTCCGGCCAAAGCAAAGACCCTTCAAAAATACCTCGGCAGTGATTTTAAAATTGAGGCTAGCATTGGGCACGTTAAAGATCTGCCGACTTCTAAAATTGGCGTCGATATTGAGAACGGATTCAGCCCCGACTATGTCATTTTAAAGGGAAAAGAAAAGGTCATTGAGCGAATCCGAAAAAGCGCGGCAGTGGCTAAAAATGTATACCTGGCACCCGATCCTGATCGCGAAGGCGAAGCGATCGCTTTTCACTTGGCCAGCGAACTAAGCGATCTTAATATGGATGACCGGATATTTCGGGCCACTTTTAATGAGATCACACGCAAAGCCGTCAATGAAGCCATTGCCAATCCGCGAACAATTAATATGGCGCTTTTCGAAGCGCAACAGGCCAGGCGTATCCTCGACCGCCTTGTGGGTTTTAAAGTTTCACCGCTTTTATGGAAAAAAGTCACTTTCGGCTTGAGCGCAGGACGCGTGCAGAGTGTGGCTGTGCGCATTATTGTCGATCGTGACCGTGAAATTAAGGCTTTTGTGGCAGACGAATACTGGTCTCTTGAAGCGCGTGTAGATGCGGCAACCCCGCCACCGTTTGTTATGAAGCTTTCTCACATTGATGGAAAAAAAGCGGAAATGGCAACGGAGGAACATGTCCGTGAACTTCTTCAAGCGCTAAAGGCTGGTGATGTCGAGGTCGTCGAGCAGGAAACCGATGAAAACCAGGTTGGCCGCAGAGATCGGACCCGAAAGAAAGTGCGGGCGAAGACGGATTCGAAATGGACTGTCTCCCGCATCGAGAAGAAAGATGTAAAGCGTCGCCCATCGCCTCCTTTCATTACCAGCACGCTTCAACAGGAAGCCAGCCGCAAATTTGGCTACGGCGCTAAGAAGACCATGGGTCTGGCCCAGCGCCTATACGAAGGACTGGAACTTGGCTCCATGGGACATACGGCCCTTATCACTTATATGCGTACCGATTCGACACGCATATCCCCTGATGCTGTCACGAATGTACGGGACTATATACGAAGAGTTTACGGTGACAAATCACTACCGGCTGGTCCCAACGAATTTCGCTCGAAAAAAAGCGCCCAGGATGCTCATGAATGCGTACGGCCCACAGACATGAGTTTAACTCCTGAAAGTGTTTCGCCTCACTTAGAAGCGGACCAGCTAAAGCTTTACACAGTAATCTGGAACCGCTTCGTTGCATCGCAAATGGCGGATGCCATTTTCGAACAAACACGAATTGAGAGCAAGCCTACGGATCAACTTATGTTTACGGCTACGGGGCTCGTCCAAAAATTTGCCGGATATCTTGCCGTTTATGAAGAAGGCCGTGACGAACAAAACGACGATGATTCAGAAGCTCGGCTTCCCCAGGTAGTCGAAGGTGATCGTCTTGACGTCAGTGAATTGCGGGGCATTCAGCATTTTACCCAGCCACCCCCACGATATACGGAAGCAACATTAGTAAAGGAACTGGAAAAACAGGGCATTGGCAGACCGTCCACGTATGCTACGATTGTAACTGTAATCCAGGATAAAAAATATGTCGAAAAAGATGATTCCCGTCGCTTTCGATCCACGGATCTTGGCAACATCGTTACGGATTTGCTTGTAGATAACTTTCCGGAAGTCCTTGATGTGGGATTTACAGCCCAGATGGAGCAGCGACTGGACGCGGTGGAAGACGGGTCACAAAATTGGCAGACGCTTCTTACAGAATTCTACTCCGGCTTTAGTGAGCGCTTGGACGCTGCCGCGAAAAACATGAAAGATATCAAGAAGGAAGAAACTCCTACTGACATCATGTGCGATAAATGCGAACAGGGTACCATGGTTGTGAAGTTTGGGCGAAACGGGCGCTTTCTTGCCTGTCCACGGTATCCAGAATGCAAAAACACTAAAGAATATATTACGTCGGAATCGGGAGAAATCAGCGCTGTTACGGCGGTTGAGAGTGACGAGGAATGTCCGGCTTGCGGAAAACGTATGGTGTTAAAATCTGGACGTCACGGCCGGTTCCTGGCCTGCCCAGGCTATCCGGAATGCAAGACCATTATTCCTTTTAAAACTGGTGTAAAATGCCCCGACTGCAACACGGGTGACCTGGTAGAGCGGGTTAGTAAGCGCGGGAAAATGTTTTTTTCCTGCAATAGTTACCCAGCCTGCGAACACGTGGAGTGGTATCGCCCAGTACCGAAAGAATGCCCGGAATGCAAAAACCCTTATCTGACGCAGCGAGACGGGAAGAAGCCGTCCCTTGTATGTCCTCAATGCAAATACACGGAAGTTCAGGCTGGAGATGATACTGCAGTGCAGGCTGGTGTCTAACACTGATGGGAGACGGTTCACGATATTGAACTTCTCAAATTTTTCATTAATGCTGTCTGTACCCCCTTTTGACGTGGAAGCAATTCTTGGGGGTGCGTCATCCAACGAAAGATATTAGATCGAATTGAGGCGCTAAATGACACAAAAGTCTCCTAAGAGACCCGCCAACAATAAGCTATTTTTTATGTCGGCGGTACTGATATTCTCATCACTTTTTTTGATGGGTCAATTTTCCAAGACGGTTCGCAAGGCTGACGACAGCCAGTTTTGGGAATTCACAGCAATGTTTGCGGAAATTTACAGTGAAATCAAAGAGCGTTACGTTGAACCTGTAGATTCTAAAAAGCTGTTTGAGGGCGCGCTGCAGGGAATGTTTTTAACCCTTGATCCGCACTCGCAGTATATGGATCCAGATTCTTACAGCCAGCTGGAAAAGGATACCGAAGGCAGCTTTAGCGGTATCGGTATCCATATTACGCTTAAAGACGGCATTCTGACAGTAATTGCCCCGATTCCGGGGAGCCCAAGCGCAAAGGCCGGCGTTCAGCCATGGGATCGCATTATTGAGATTAATGGAAACAAGACCGAGGGCATTACCTTAATAGATGCTGTTAAAAAACTGACCGGTCCTACTGGGACGACCGTCGACGTTACGATCTATCGTGAAGGTGAATCCGAACCTCTGGAATTTACGCTTCCCCGACAGAACGTAAAAATCGAAAGCGTTTACGGAAAGATGCTGGAAGACTTTCCGGATATTGGATACGCGAGAATAACAAAATTCAGCGACAACACCGGTCGCGATCTTCGGAAGCACCTGGAGGATTTTAAGCAAAAGGGCGCTAAGGGTCTCATTATGGACCTGCGTTACAATACCGGTGGGCTTTTAAGTGAAGCGGTTAACGTATCTAACCTGTTCCTTCCCCGTGGCAAATTAATAGTTTCAACCAAAGGTCGCCTTGCGGATCAGAATAAAGAACTGCGCGGCTCGAACGATCCAGTGACTGACTTACCATTGATCATACTCATAAACAAAGGCAGCGCCAGCGCCAGTGAGATTTTTGCCGGCGCGGTTAAAGATCATGGTCGCGGTATAATTGTTGGAATGAAAGGTCAGCGTAGTTTTGGCAAGGGCTCTGTGCAGACCATTGAAGACCTCAGTCACTCTTTTGAAAAAGACGAAAACGAGAATTATCGTCCAGCTGCAATTCGTTTAACGACCGCCAAATATTATACCCCCAGCGGGATCAGCATCGATAAGATTGGTATTACGCCAGACATCGCGATTGAAATGCCTAAAGATGGTGAACTGAATCTGCTGAAGAATGGCTTGATTGGTGATCCGGATACGTCGGAAAGCGATGAGAGTACAAGCGAAACCGGGTTCACATGGAGCAAGTATAACTCCAAAACTTCCGGATCTCTAGTGGATTCCGCTTCTACAACCACTGTTGATGCAGACGAGTCAACATCCGGCACGGACGACGAGAAGAACGGCGGCCTTGCTGGATCTGCGGTTATAGATGACGATAAGACAACCAACCCGCAACCGAAAAGGATCATCCCTCTGGATCGCGCGCTGTTTCCGGATGCAGAAATTGCTGGAGAAAAGAAAAAAGAGCATGAGAAGCCTAAAGATAAACCGAAAGATTTTATCGACTATCAGCTCCATAAGGCTGCGCAATTAATGAAAGAATGGATCACAAGCGGACGTGACCCCATTACACCTGACCCGACCGACATAAAACCTGATCCGAAAGATCTGGCAGAGTCAGGAAGCGCGGCTTACGAATAAAACGGTTATTACAAACGGGCCTGGTTTCTCCAGGCCCGTTTTTTCTTTGTACCTACGCTTGCATCAACCCTTTTAGGTGTAACGTCTAAAATGTTCCCAAATGCCGACGATATTGATTTTCCCCTTTTAGAATTAAAGCCTAAGCAAACGGCGGTATCTACGCCCCGACCACTTTCGGTTACCGAACTTACTCAAAAAATCAAACGACTCCTGGAAACCCAGATAGTTGATATTTTGGTGGAGGGTGAACTCTCTGGATTTAAGGCGGCAAGCTCCGGTCACTTGTATTTTGATCTGAAGGATGCGGGGGCATTGATCCGCTGCATTATGTGGTCCACTGACGCTGGAAGATTAAAGTTTTGCCCCGATAATGGCGCAAAAGTAGAACTGCGAGGGCGTCTGACGGTTTATGATCAGCGCGGTCAATACCAGCTGACGGTTACCTCAATGCGCCCCGCTGGTCTGGGAAAGCTATATCAAGCTTTTCTTGAGATGAAAGAGCGGCTAGCCACGGAAGGACTCTTTGATTCCGTTCATAAAAAGCCCCTGCCTCCTCATCCCACAGCAATAGGATTAGTCACTTCACCAACTGGAGCTGCTATCCGGGACATGCTCAATATTTTGAAACGCCGAGCGCCTCACATTCACATCTACCTGTTGCCGGTAAGGGTCCAAGGCGAGGGTTCGGCTTTAGAGATCGCGAAAGCTGTACGTCGCTTTAATGCGCTTCAGCTTGCTGTTGATGTTCTTATTGTAGGACGAGGGGGCGGATCCTTGGAGGACCTGTGGGCCTTTAATGAAGAGGTTGTCGCCCGCGCCATTTTCGACTCCAAAATCCCAGTCATTTCTGCGGTGGGACATGAAACCGACACTACAATAGCGGATTTTGCAGCCGACCTGCGAGCCCCAACACCTTCCGCGGCGGCAGAACTTGTGGCAAGAGATTCCAGTGAACTGGTTAAACACTTGCATTTGCTTCAAGCTCGGGCATTCAGGGCTATGAAAGAACATTCTTCTTTTCTACGACAGACTCCTCACCTAGCGATGCGACTTGAGGGGGCTGTGTTGCCGCGACTGGCAGCTTTCCGCTCACAATTAAAGGAGTTTGATAGGAGTTATGGCATTCAGCTGCCTCTTCAACGAGTAAACCAGGGAAAACAGCACCACGATAGCCTTATGGAACAAATGAAGCGAACATTGCATGACAGAACCAGCCATTGCAAAACCAGCTTAACCGGCAACCAAACCCAGCTGCGAAACCTAAATCCTAAAGGAATTCTCAAACGCGGCTATAGCATTACCTATGATGCGACCTCCGACAAGATAATTCAGGACAGTAAAAAAGCACCAGCTGGTACCGCACTTAATATAATACTGGGTCATGGCCAAATCTCCGCACAGGTTACTGGTGGATCAGGCGTTAAAAGTCCTGCTCGTCGCGGTCCTATTAAGAAATTGAGCGCCGTGGAGTGGTTCGGCTCTGGCACTGATAACGATGAGTAGTCGCGAAAAAACTAAAAAAGACCTGAAAGCGTCGTTAGTGGATGAGTGGGTGGCGTCAAAGTCCCCTGAGGTCGTGCAAGAAATGTTTACTTCGATCTCCCCTACATACGATCTGCTAAATCATCTGCTGAGCGCAGGCATCGATAAACGGTGGCGCAGTACTCTGGCGGCCAAAACAATCGGCGCAGATACTCGAACGATTTTAGACGTGTGTGGCGGTACAGGAGACTTAAGTGTTAGCTTGGCATCGCGGGCTCAGGAACTTAATCTGCGGCCTTTAATTGTCTGTTCCGATTTCACTACAGCGATGACAAAAATCGCCCGGCTTAAATTTCTTAAGGGTTCTATAAAGAGCCTAATATCACCCGCTCCGCTTGTTGCAGACACAACAGCGCTGCCTTTTGCGGACGATTCATTTGATCTGGTTACCGTGGCATTCGGTATTCGAAATGTCGTGGACCCGATGCTGGGACTGCGAGAAATGGCAAGGGTATGTAAGCCGGGCGGGCAGGTGGCGGTTCTCGAATTCAGCAAGACCAGACACGCCTCAATTAACAAGGCCTTTAGCCTATATTTTTCGAGGATTTTGCCGACGATCGGGCGCGTCGTTACAGGCACTCGGGCGTACAGCTACTTATCCAAATCCGTTGCACAATTTCCGGAAGGCGCCGAATTTCAAGTAATGCTCGCGTCAGCAACCGGAACCGAGGCAACTGCCCAAAAGCTTTCTTTTGGTATAGCGACGATATATATAAGCCGCAAGATCTGCTAAATCTCCATTCATTCCTAATATGACATTTACACAGTGCATATAAAAAAATCCCGCCGGAGATTATCTTCCGGCGGGAGTGCAATTTGTGCCCTAATTCTTTTTTATGAGACTGTGACAGAAGCCAATGTAGGAGCAATCTGTTCGAGTTCGTAGGCCTCGATTACATCGCCCTCTTTAACATCGTTAAAGTTTGCAACAGTGACGCCGCATTCCATGCCGGTCGTAACCTTTTTAACGTCTTCTTTCACACGACGCAAGCTGCCCAGCTGTCCGTCATATACAACCACACTATCACGCAGCAGACGCACCTTACAGTCGCGGATAAGATCGCCGTCTTTGACATAACAACCAGCGATGTTACCCAGGCGAGATGCGCGGAATACCTGTCGGACTTCCGCATGACCAAGAATGTGTTCCTTGAACGTTGGTGAAAGCATACCGACAATTGCGGCTTTAACATCCTCAATAAGGTCGTAAATAATACGATACGTCTTGATGTCCACGCCTTCAGAATTAGCAAGCTCCTGCGCCCCGGATTCAGGTCGAACGTTGAAGCCGATAATTACGGCGTCGGATGCTGCTGCCAAACTGACGTCGCTCTCGTTGATTCCACCCACGGCTGTGTGCAGAATACGTATTTTAATTTCATCGCTGGTGATTTTCTCAAGTGACTGTCGAATCGCTTCGACAGAGCCTTGAACATCTGCCTTGATGATCATGTTGAGGTCTTTAGTCTTGCCTTCTTCGATGAACTCATGAAGGTTTTCTAACGTTACATGCTTGTTCGCAATAGGAGCGAAATCGGTTGCCCTACGACGGAATTCGCGTCGTTCGGCAATGTCCCGGGCGATTTGCTCATCCGGAACTACAACTACCGTTTCACCAGCGCTTGGTGATCCTGTCAGACCGATAATCTCAGCCGGATGGGATGGGCCAGCTTCTTTAATTGACTTACCTTTATCATTGTTCATCGCCCGTACACGGCCACTAACGTCGCCAGACACAAAGTGATCGCCGACGCGCAATGTACCCCGATGGACGAGGACGGTCGCAACCGCACCACGGTTTGGATCAAGGTGTGATTCAATGATATAACCTTGTGCCGGACGATTTGGATTGGCTTTCAGGTCGAGAATTTCCGCCTGTAGAGCCACCATTTCCAACAGATTATCAACATTTAAGCCGGTCTTCGCGCTTATCTCGACGAAAATGGTGTCTCCACCAAAATCTTCAGAGATCAAGTTGTGCTGCAGGGCTTCCTGTTTTACTTTGGCTGGATCGGCAGAAGGCAAATCGATTTTGTTGATTGCGACTACGATGGGCACTTCTGCCGCCCTCGCATGGTTCAAGGCCTCAATAGTCTGAGGCATGAATCCATCATTTGCCGCAACTACGAGTATGACCAGGTCGGTTACGCCAGCCCCACGAGCACGCATGCTTGTAAAGGCTTCATGGCCGGGCGTATCCAGAAACACAATGTCGCCTTTTGCTGTGTGAACAAGGTAGGCACCGATGTGTTGCGTGATGCCGCCAAATTCTCCAGCCATGACTTTTGAGCTTCTGACATAATCAAGCAAGCTGGTCTTACCGTGATCGACGTGACCCATGATTGTGACCACGGGTGGCCGACGCACGAGAGTGTCGGGATCATCTTCTCCAACGTACTCTTCAACATCGTACTCGTCACCAACAGGAATGATTTCCAGCTCAACGTTATAGTCCGGTGCCAGCAACTGAATGAGATCCTCATTCAGAATTGCATTCATGTTCAATGCTTCGCCCATATCCACTAATACTTTGCGGATAATTTCCGTTGGCTGCACGCCAATTTTATCAGCGAACTGGGCAACGGTAATGGGACCTTCTATGGTTACTGACCTTGGCCCCATCTGCCGCACGTCCTGATTGTTGCGCTGCATCTTGCGCGGACGACGTGCGCGACCCCCACCAAAGCGAGACCTGCCACCAAAATTCTGCTGCGGAAATGCGCCCCGCGGCGGAACCGGATTTTTAGGTTTCGCTGTGATTGTCATATCTTCGTCGAGTTCAAAGATCTTACGTGGCGCTACTTTTCCACGTGGTTTCTTGTCTGCCGGACGACGTTCTTTTTCTTTATCAGTTCTACGACCCTGTGGCTTATCGAGCCGCATGACACCAATCTGGGGCAAGTTCGATTCACTAAGTGCACCAGAGAAGCCGCTCTCTCGTCCACCACCAGGTCCGCGAGCCTGCTGTCCCTGACGTGGCGGTCCGCCCGGAGGACCAAATCTTTGGCCGCCCTGCGGAGGTCCACCTGGACGCTGTCCCTGATATCCTGGCCGATCGCCGCTGGGACGCTGTCCCTGATAACCCGGTCTATCCCCACTGGGGCGCTGACCCTGATAACCAGGTCTGTCGCCACCAGGACGATCACCACTGGGGCGCTGCCCCTGGTATCCAGGCCGATCTCCTGGCGGACGTGTGCCTTGATAACCCGGCCTGTCTCCTGGCGGACGTGTTCCCTGATATCCAGGGCGATCTCCAGCTGGACGCGGCGGACGATCCTGATAACTCCCGGCAGGACGCTGGCCCTGCTGCGGAGGTCTAGGGCGAAATTCTCCACCCTGCTGTGGAGGTCTTCCCTGTCCTGGAGTCTGGGGCTGCCCTGGAGCGCCTTGGGGGCGAAATCCACCGGCTGGCCGCTCTCCTGTGCGTGGAGGGCGCTGCTGTCCCTGATAGCCAGTTCCTTCCGGACGCGGGCCTTGACGTTCCTGTCCCTGTGGAGCAGGGCGAGGGGCGGGACGTTCGGGTTCCGTTCTCACTGGTCGCGGCGCTACTGGCGGTGGCGGTGGGGCTATTCTTGGGCGAAAATTAGCGGGACGTTTTGGTATGGGCATCCCGAGGCTTCGTAACCGTTCATCTTCTTTGTTTCTGCGGCTGTCTTCGTCTTTTTGCTGACGAAGAGCGTCCTCGCGCGCTTTACGTTCGGAGAGCTTACGCTGACGATCAGCGGCACGGGCGTCTTCCTCAGCTTTTTGCTGGGCGGAAACCTGAGCTTTTTGTTTCGTCTCAGTTTCTCGACGACCTTCGTCTTCTTTGCGACGACTTTCCTCATCCTTGCGTTTGCGCTCTTCATCCTTGCGGACGCGTTCTTCATCCTTCTTTTTACGCTCATCCGCGACCTGGGCCTGTTGATCAGCCTTAAACTTGTCTATCAACGGCATCATCTTGCGGATGTCCTTGTCCTCGACATTCGCGCTCGGACTAGGCTTGATCGCAATACGGTGCTTCTTCGCGATAGCAATGACTTCTTTGCTTTCCAGTTGTGTTGCTTTGGCTAGCTCGTGAACCCTCATTCATTACCCCATGCGGCTTAGCACCTGTTCCGGCGCCAACGGCATTATATTTTCTATAAAGTTAAGTGAACAGCAAACGGCCGCACTTTGCCGCGCGACCGTTGAACATGACAAAAACCGCATCAGCACGAGCGTGACGGCCCGGTGCGCGGTTCAAGCATTCGCTGAAGATAATTAAAAGCGGCTATAAGAAAGACCATAAGATACGTCTAAACCGCAATTCCTCAGCTATCCATGCTTTTCACCCTTCGTCGTTACTCAACGTTCTTGCGGCAAGGCAAAGCCATTACCGGTTTTATACTACCACTACTTAAGAACTTCCTTCAAAAGCGGCTAACATTAGGACATGATCTTTTTATACATTCTGGTGTTGCGCATCGCTTTTTCTTCCCCTTGTTAATGTTTGTATGGATCGATTCTTTGACTCTGAAGCAGAACCCGAAACGCAGACTCAGCTGCAGCCGTTAAAAGCCAACAGGGCCGATAAGCTAAAAATTATCCCGCTCGGTGGAGTCGGCGAAATCGGCATGAACATGATGCTGTTCGAATACGGCAGCGACCTTTTCGCCATCGACTGTGGTCAAACATTCCCGGAAGAAGAGCTTCTTGGGGTGGACTTTGTAATTCCAGATATCGGATATGTGCTGGAAAACCGTAGTCGGTTTAGGGGCATTCTGCTCACGCACGCCCACGATGATCATATTGGAGCTCTTCCGTATCTATTGCGCCAGATACGCGCACCTATTTATGGAACTGCTTTAACATGCGCGATGGTTCGCGAGCGTTTAAAAGAATGGCAGTTGGACAAAGAGGTCGAGCTAATTGTCGTTAAACCTCGACAGATTTTTAATATTGGAGACGTGGAGATTGAGTATATCCACGTAACCCACAGCATTCCTGACGCCGCCGCGATTGCTATTCGCCTTCCTTTCGGCGTCATCATTCACACGGGCGATTATAAAATCGACCCGACCCCCATGGATGGCAAGCCATTCGATTATGGCGCCTTTGCGCAGTACGGAGATAAAGGGGTTCTAGCACTTCTTGCGGATTCCACAAATGTTGAAAGAGACGGTTTCTCCCGCAGCGAACGGGAAGTTCTTGATCCGATCGACCGGATTTTTGCGGACGCTCCAAGGTCTATTATTTTCGCGTGCTTCTCATCTTCCATTCACAGAATTCAATGTGTACTCAACCTGGCGATCAAGCATAAGAAGAAGGTGTTTGTTTCCGGGTTAAACATGATTCGAAATATTCGAATTGCCGGTGAAGTCGGTGCGCTATTTTTTCCTCCAGACCTTATCTACGAATTCAGAGATTTGAAGCAGGTGCCTCCTGAAAAGCGAATCATTCTGACTACAGGTAGCCAGGGCGAACCCATGAGCGCGCTGAGCCGTTTGTCGCGAGATGAACATCGTGACGTAAAAATCAAGCAAAGCGACAGGGTAATTTTATCCAGCAGAATCATACCCGGTAATGAAACTGCAATTTACCGCATGATTAACCACTTTTTTCGCCGTGGTGCGGAAGTATTTTATGCCGACGTTGCGGGTGTGCATGTCTCGGGCCACGCCGCCCGCGAGGAAATGCGCCAAATGATCGCTCTTTGCCGGCCAAAGTACCTTCTCCCTATCCATGGTGAGTTTCGCCATCTCATTGAGCATAAACATCTTGGTGTGGAGATGGGCATTGATCCGGAAAAAATCTTTATTATGCAAAACGGCGACGTTATTGAAATGGACGCGGACGGTGCCGCGCGCGGTGAACGCATTCATGTAAGCCGGGTTTTAGTTGATGGCCGGGATGTAGGTAACATCGATGAAGTGGTACTTAGAGATCGACGTCACCTGGCTGAAGACGGCATGGTCATTGTGATGCTGGTCATTGAAAAGTCATCCGTGCAGCTGGTCGCGGGGCCAGATATTGTAAGCCGTGGATTTCTTTACATGGATGAAAACGAAGATTTTTTTGAACAATGCAAAGCTGTCACCCTCGAGGCGTTTGAACAATGTCAGAAGGAGAGCAAGGAAGAATGGGCAATTGTAAAAGCAGAGGTACGGCGTGCGCTTAAAAAATACATCAAGAACGAAACAGGCAGGTTTCCAGTAATACTGCCCGTAGTACTTGAGATATAAAATAGTTTAGAGCCGGTCGTTTTCTTTATATTTTAGTTCCCTGCATCACGCCTCGGAAGAGGTAAGTCCATTATCTTAAGCTCTAGGAGAACATCTGTTGGAAATCTCAGAATTACTGCGAATGACCATGGAACGGGGTGCGTCAGATCTGCACCTGGCTGTGGGCAGGCCACCCGTGTTACGAATTGACGGACGAATTCTAAATGTAGACGCTCCCCCACTTTCTCCCGCAGATACGCGTCGTCTTATTTACGGTGTGCTGACTGACCTCCAAAAGCAGAAATTTGAAGACTCTAAAGAGCTTGATTTTTCTCTTAGCGTTTCAAACCTAAGCAGATTTCGGGTGAACGTGCATTTCCAGCGTGGTACTGTAGCTGCAGCTTTTCGCGCGATAACGTCTACGATTCGGAACTTCGAGGAACTGCACCTTCCTATTCGGGTTTGTGAAAAGTTGGCTCGTCGCCCCTCTGGTCTTGTTTTGCTTACAGGTCCAACAGGTTCGGGAAAATCAACATCACTGGCGGCCATAATAGATCTTATAAACTCTGAGCGCGAATGCCATATTATTACGGTAGAAGATCCCATTGAGTATCTCCACAGTCATAAAAAAGCTTTAATTGAACAGCGGGAGGTCAACGAGGATACGTTTTCTTTTGCAAACGCGCTTAAGTATTCTCTTAGGCAGGATCCTGATGTCATTATGGTTGGGGAAATGCGCGATCTGGAAACGATTTCTTCTGCAATCACTGCCGCCGAAACTGGTCACTTGGTCTTTAGTACTCTGCACACAGTGGACGTGGCGCAGACCATTGATAGAGTAATTGACGTGTTTCCGCCGCACCAGCAGGAGCAGGTTCGGACGCAACTTGCCGGCGTCATTGAAGGAATTCTGTGTCAGACACTTCTCCCGGCTGTTTCCGGTCGCGGACGCAGCCTTGCAGTAGAGGTCTTGTTGGGCACAGACGCTGTTCGCAGCCTTATACGTGAAGGCAAAACTCACCAGATTTATACACAGGTGGAAGCCAGTGGCGGGCTGGGAATGCAAACTATGGATCGCGCTATAGCTGATTTGTATAAACGGGGACGAATCAGCCGTGAAACGGCGCTTACTCATGCTAGAAAACCGGAAGAGCTGAAGCGGCACATGCAACAGCTAGTTTGACACAAGCAATTGTTAGGGTTTGAAAGAGTATAATTAATGGCGGGTACTTTTGTGGAAATGGAACTTCGGGAAATACATATTTCCGAAGATCCGCGCGACCTGCCAATTATCATTCTGGCCGAAAAAAACGGTAACAGGGAGTTTCCTATATTCGTTGGACATGTAGAGGCTCACGTACTCGAAGAGGCAATCATAGGATCAGTTGTTCATTTCTCTGGCCAGGCCAAGCGCCCTTTAACACATGATCTGATCCTGAATACATTCGGCGGATTAAAAGCAGAATTTAAACGAGTACTGATAACCCGGCTTGAAGGCGGCACTTTTTATGGTGCTCTCGAGCTGGCTCGCGAGCAAGGCGAGCTTGTAGAAATTGATAGCAGGCCCAGTGACGCTATGGTGCTTGCGATGAAGTGCAAAATTCCAATCTTTGTAGAGGAGAATGTTCTTGCTGAGGTGCAACAGGGAAACTTCGACAATCCGGATTAAATCTATATCATACCAAAAGAATTTACGATACCGTTATGTTTTCCCGACAATGCTGATGTTGCTTCTGTGTGCGATATCTCCCTTATCAAGGGCAGCTCAAACGGAAGCTAATGTTAAAATTGTTGGGGATACCCGAATTGTCTCTACAACTAAAAAAGTTCTGGGTGACGCCTTCGGTGATGCTCTCCAATCCGCTCGCACGGGACAAAACTTTCATATTGTCGTTACTGGATTACCCTCTGATAATACTGTTCAGCTGGAGTTAGGGTTTGCAGAACTCCAACACTCCGCCCCCGGCGAACGGGTTTTCGACATCACAATAAACGACAAAACCGCATTGTCTGACTTTGATATCCTGGAAACCGCCGGCGGCCCTTTGCGTTCGGTGATTAAAAAATTTAACATTACCCCTGCCAAGGGTTTTCTGGATTTTCATTTTACAGCAAACACTGGCGAGGCGGCAGTTAATTATATATCCATAAATGGCGAGGGAGTCAAAAAGCTAATCACCGCGCCTGCACCCACGACCATTTCTCCGGTCATTGATGATGAAGTTGCTGTGCCCGCAGACAAGCAGGCAACTTTTGATGTTGAGACCGGAACGATAAACTTGGACAATACAGTCGAAACTTGGAACAGCGGAGTACCAATGGGAGGCATCGGAACCGGAAAATTCGAGATTCTACCCAATGGTCAGTTCGCTAATTTCACAATAAATAATTCTTGGGATTTGCCTGTGCTTCGGCCAACCGGGACCTTTCTGGCTGTCGCTGCTAAAGCCAGTTCCGGTAGCGGATCAGCCAGGATACTTCACGTTAACCCGTCTGACCCAACCGGTAAATCAATCTGGGAAGATTACCCTGCTATGAAAGAGGCAAAGTACGACGGACAGTTTCCGTTTGCCGCTCTGGAATTAGCTGATGACAAGTTCCCTCTAAAAGTTAAGACTGAAGCCTGGTCACCACTTATTCCTTTCAATTCTCAAGATTCGTCTCTGCCGGGAAGTGTAATCAGCGTCACTTTAGAAAACCCGAAGAATTATCCTATATCATCAGCCGTGGCTCTTTCATGGGAAGATTTAAACGGACGAGGCGGCAGTCTTTTACCTGGCGATCAGCATGGATTTTCGGGACGGTCCACTCACCATGATGCTGCTACTTCTGAGGTAACAGGCATCCACATTACATCGGATCATGTTCTTGAAGATAGAGCGGCCACGTTTTTTGGAGATTACTTTGTAGGAACGCCGATAGAAGGCGTTGTAATAACTAGAAATCTTAACTGGAATCCGCGCGGTGGAACCATTCCCTGGTGGAAGCGTTTTCAGTCGAAAGTGCGACTAGACCGTATTCCGACAACTCCAGCCAGTGTTTCAGGTAACGATAAAAGCGGGCCTACAGCATCTACAATTTGTGTATCCGTTAACCTGGCTCCAAAAGAAATACGACGCATCCCGTTCATAGTATCATGGTATTTCCCAAAAATGATCACCCTTGATTCCGCCGCAGGAAATCCATCTATGGAAGCGCCGGATTATGCGGCGCGCTTCGGCTCTTCCCTCGGGGTTGCCTCCCATTTGGCTTCTCATCGGTTTGAGTTTAAAAAAGCCACTTCTGAATGGTCTGAAATGGTTACTCGTTCAAGCGTGCCGCAGTGGTTAAAAGCGCACGCGCTTAACTCTCTTTTCCCTATACGCTCGAACAGCGTTTACTTGAAGAATGACCGCTTCGCAATGCTGGAAGCGCCGGCAGATATGAAAGGGATGCTTGGTCCCGTGGACCTCCGACTTGCCTCCGGGGATTTTTTACGAACCATGTTTCCCGCTTTAGAAAAGACGGAATTAAACCTATATGCGCGGGCGCAGGAAGAAGATGGGCGAATCCCCCGCTATGTTGGCAACGTCCATGGAGCGTTAGCAGGTTTTGACCCAAAACTACTGGGCGGGGATTGGATAGATCCCACCGCCTCCTGGTTATTACAGGTGGCAATGTACTGGCGAGAAAGTGCTGACGTGGAATTTGTTGCGTCTATACGGCCAGCGCTAACAAAAGCCCGAGATTTTTTGAAATTAGAGCTGGAGAGTGATCGGCTGGATTCTGCTTTGACAATTTTTTCGGCACTCAGTCCGCAAATGAACACCGGTAATATGGCGAAGCTGAAGACTCTTGCCGCGCTAAGAGCCGCGAAGGAATTACTCCAGGAAGATCCGAGTGAAACGGAAAGTTTAATAAGCAATCAACTAAGCAGAATCAGCGAAGCTGAAACAACATCAACTTTTGCGGCGCTTTTTGCTGCAGAATTTGCCCTTCGCCAGTCGGGTTTGCCAAACTTATTTGACGACACGACACTAGGCGCAAAATTACGCGCCATATATGAAGGCAATTTTCAACAGTCCCGGCCTGTTCCTGTGATGGAATCCCAACCGGAAGCCGGCGCACCAGTTGCTGTTTCCTTTCCGGCACTGCTTCAGACGTATGTTGGATCTTTAGCGCTCTCCCTTGGAATGCCAGATATAGGACTTGAACCATACCTTCGTATGTTTCAAATAACCTACGCGGCGCAAAAAGCTCCTTGGAAAGCTGCGTTGGTTTATGACGCGCCAGCAGCTTCGAAAGCTTCTCTGCGATATCATCGTATTTCGATGTCCGCATGGTCAATTTGGCGGAGCCTCTCCGGAGTGGTCTATGATAAGCCGTCAAAACGGTTATATTTGAACCCTCAGCCTATTGATGCGTCCGACTCCGACATGGAGATACCGGTATATACAGTGGATTTTTGGGGCTGGCTCAAGTATAATGCGACAGATTCGACTGGAACGCTGTCTATTACACACATTAACAGCGCGACTTCGGCAACACTCGTGTCTGTTGCAGCAGGACTTGGGGTGGACGGCGTTGCCAAAAACCTAGTTACCTTTTCTGAACCCCTGGTTTTGGAGGAGGGCGCAACGATCACGCTGGACGGCTGGCCAAAAAAGTCTGCCGGTACAGTTCGCACGCAAAAGCCGCAGCTTCCGGAAACAGTGAGTAATGAAACAACAGAAACACTGACACTGGACGACGGCTCAACAACTGCGTCGGATTCGACCGATAATGCAACGACTACTTCAGTTCAAACGTCGGGCACCGAAGAATTGGATTAGTTCCTGGTGAGTTTAACGCTTACCGTAAGGTGACTTCCCCAGCGGCATACCAGCAGCGAATGTTTTTTCATATTAGACTAGCGATGAGTGCGCCAACGCTCTCGAGGATCGACGTAACGTGGTTTTTTCCGAAATGGGATACGCAAAGCCGGTATCCACCGGAAAAGTTGTGGGTATCTCACATACAGAAACCCGAATAGCAGACCACCAAGGTGAGTCAGGTGTGCAATGTTTCCCTGGCTTCCGCCGGCGCTTATAAAAGTCAGTAGCGCCATTATCGCAACCAGGTATTTTAGCTTGATCGGGATAAAGAATTGAAAATAGACGATATCGTCGGGGTAATAAAGCGCACACGCTATCATTACCCCATACACCACGCCGCTGATTCCCACAATTAAGGCGCTCATAGAAAAATTTGCGGTGAGATGAAGCATTCCCGTCACTACCAGATGGGTAAGCACGGCACCGGCACCTACGATTAAACAAAATCTCGTGAACTGTGCAGATCCCCATCGGTGTTCCAGCCGCTGGCCAAAAAAATAAAGGCCCAGTAGATTAAAAAACAAGTGTCCAAATCCCGCATGAACAAATGCGTACGTTACAAGCTGCCAGATTCGACCCTTCAGTATCGTATCACCTACGCTTGCACCCAGCCAATGGTATATGAAACCGCCGACGTTTGGTGATACAGACGATCCTACTAGCAGGAAAAGATAGACGCCTACGCAAAGATAGATAATCCACTTTACCACAGGAGACAGCACATTGCTTAAGTTAGCGTCAAGTTCGCGGAAAAAGTTTCTCATGAATTCGCCTCTATAAAAGTGATTTCCGCACCCAGCTTGGCAAGGTGGTCAAAATAGCTCGGGTAAGATTTCCTGACCTGGTGAGCCCTTAATATGCGAACAGGCTTTCGGCAGCGAAGCGCGACAATGGACAACAGCATTATGACCCGATGATCATCCCGTCCATCTACGGTAACGCCACCCTCGTAGCCCATAGGGTTACCCTCTATGATTATTGCATCCGGGTCGGCGTCGCCGAGTTCCTGCCCCTCCCAGCACTTTACGCCAAGTTTTCTTAGTTCGAAAATAGGATCAGATATACGGTCGCATTCCTTGATGCGCAAGTTGCTTACATTGTAAAATCTAGTACGGCCGGAAGCAAAGCAGGCCGCTCCCATAAGCGCAAGAACGGCATCTGTCGCCAGATCTCCATCAAAATTTACGCTGGTTAGATTTCCGCTGCTCTGCAAGCAGACTCCATTGCCTGCCTGATTGTAATCGAAATGAGCGCCCATCTGACGGAGAACATCCCCTGCGGCCTTCTCGCCCTGCTCGTCGTTGAACAAGTCTTTAAGTTTAAGTTCCCCGCCAGTGACCGCTGCGGCGACCAGAAGAGCGGCGCTGCCAGGCCAATCACCGTTTACGTTAAAGCTGCCTGATTTATAAGTGCCAGGCTGCACAACGTAATTCATCAGGTCGTCTGTTGCTGAAATCTCTATGCCTGATTTTCTCAATACCTCAAGTGTCTGGCGAATCGGAGCTTTGGATACAAGAGCTTCGGATACATGAATACGAACCTCCTCCCCTATTAACGGGGAAAGGAACAGAAGACCGCTAAGAAACTGTGAGCTGCGGGCACCGCTAATAGTTACATCGCCTCCGCGTAACCGGCCACCTTGCAAGGTAATTGGCAACAGCCCTGACGGCGGAGTTGTCTCACAACCAAGCTGATTCAGCGCATCGAGCAGGTCTGCATTTGGGCGGATGCCAAGAGACTGAGGGTGATCAGTAACAAAAGTAACCGTGGGAAGCAGTGCACCCACGGCCAGCAGAAAACGAAGCACCGCACCCGCGTTGCCTGGATTAACAGGTTCTGAGTCGACAAGAGATGGACGGCCATTTACGCCTTTAATCCGAAAGTTGCTGATCGTGCCCACTTCAGACTCAGGAATAATTTGGGTCCCCATCTGGATCAGGCACCGTTGCATCGCGATTGAATCAGCACTGGTAGCGCAGTTGATCACCCGACTTTCTCCATCGCCAAGGGCCGCCGCTAATAGATATCTCGTAGTGTAGTTTTTAGAAGGTTGGGCGTCTAAATTGCCCGATAAGGGGTGTCTTGCCGGATGGACAAGGACATCGTACGATTTGTCAGAGGCTGGAGGCAGGGATTTAATCCTCATTGAGGAGCTAGACATTTTCCTCTACATGATTACCGATATCTAGTTTTCCGGACAGGTAATCGAAAACCGACGCTATCAGAAAGGCGCACATAATAAACCCGAAAAAAAAGTATAGACCTGCAAAGTCGCGCAACAAGATACGAACGATGATTAACTGCACAATACAGAAAACGTCAAACGTAAGGTTCAACTTCAGGTAATCGCTTATCCCGAGTGGCCCTGCGCTCAAGTCGTCCGAAACATGCCGCATCCGTTCCGGACGACTGCTTTTGTATTGCTTACTGCGCGCCATTAATCGACAATGTGTTCAGTTTTTTTTTAACATCTTTATGGTCAGGGTCTAACTCAACGGCGCGTTCATACATTTGCTTAGCCAGTTCAATTTTCCCCTGCTTTTCATAAATTTCGCCAAGATGCGCAAATATCTCGGCGTCTTCATAATGGCGTGAAGCACGTTCCACATAAGCTTCGGCACCTGCAAGATCACCCATTTTAAAAAGAATCCAACCCATGCTGTCTAAAATATGAGGAGCTGTCGGATTTACGTCCAGAGCCTGCGATACGAGAGCCTTGGCTTCTTCCAGTTTAACGCCGCGGTCAGCAAACATATAGCCTAAAGCGTTCAAGGCATTAGCGGACGTGGGATTCACTTCAATCGCTTTACGAAATTGCTTCTCCGCCTGCACATAGCGCTCCTGGTCCAGATATACGGAACCCAGGAAATAATAGGCATCGTCGCTTTTCCCGCTGGTCCGCTTAATCAGGTCAAGAAACGCCTTCTCAGCCTGCGGATATTTTTTCTGCTTATAATACACCATGCCTGTCATCATCAGGACGGCTTCAGGATCCGTGTTGTTAAACTTTTTCCGTGCCTCTTCTACAAGTTTAACACTTTCGTTATACCTTTTAGCCTCGTTGTAGGCATCCACCAGATACTGGTAGTAATTAAGGTCCATAAGATTGTTGGACAGCAACTTCTTATAAATAGTAATAGCCTTGTCATAGTCTGCCGACGCCAAATAGATTTCTGCCTTTAGCTGTTCTACCTTTTCCTGATCCTTCATCCTGCCGCCAAATTCTTCGACGTATGAAAGACCTCGGCTATAAAGCTTCTGTCGGTTCACAATGCCTACGAGCCGGGCCAGGTAATCAAGCTTCTCGGGGCTCTCGCGCAAGGCCGACACATACAGCTCTATAGCCTTCTCGGTCCTGCCAGAGTTAAAATAAAACTCAGCAGCCACAGAATACACCACGTCTTTAGCTACGCCGGCCGCACCCGCTGTGCGGGATGTTATTTCCTCTGCTGCTGTGGTATTTCCTTCTTCAAGGTACAGGGACATCAGCTCACCAAACAAAGGCAAGTTGTCCAACTCCAGGTCATAGGCTTTTCTAAGGGTATCGAGCGCCTTTTGGTTTTGATCCATAGAACGATAAAACTTACCCATAACCGCGAGTAACTCAGGCTTGGCACCAACCTTAGCAACAGCCTCTTCCATAACGGCTACTGCTTCGGTCGTACGCTTGTCGTTTTCAAGCAGTGCAGCAAGGCTGATATAAAGTTTTTCAGCACTGGGATTGGCTTTAATCGCTTTTTCATAGATAGCAACGGCCTGGGCTTTATCTTCTTTAGCCAACAGCGTGCTTGCTACAGCATCATACAGGTCAACGTTTTCAGGATTGATCTCCACAGCCCTGGATAAAAACTCTCCAGCTTTGTCATAATCCTTTTGCTCAGAGTATAGCTTTCCCAAAAGTACGAGGGCTTCTACGTTTTCCGGGTCGATCTGTAGTATTTGCTCGTACTGCTTGATAGCTTCTTCAAGCTTCTCTTCAGCTTCCAATCGCTGGCCAAACAAACGACGTATTTCCGTGTTGACAGGATACTCGTTTACAAACTTTTCGTACTCAGCCAACGCCTTAACCTTGTTGGAACCATGAATCTGCTGGACCAACGATTCAAAGCTTCGCAAGAGGTCAGCATTCCGCGGTTCCACCAGCAGTGCCTGCTTATAAAGTTCGAGGGCATCACCGTATCGTTTCAGACGCTCGAAAAGCTGGCCAAGATAGATGTACCCACCAATAAAACCTGGTCGCTGCTCAATTACTTTCTTATAATATTGAACAGCCTCTTCAGGACGATCCATACGAGATAGCACTTGTGCCAGAACGAGCAGCGAGTATGTATCTCGGGGATCTACTGCAACCACGTCCCGATACACTGCGATAACTTTTTGAACTTCCTGTTGCTGCACGTACGCTTTCGCCAGTGTGCGGAGAACTTCTAAATTTTTTGGCTGCACGCTTCGCGCTTTTTCCAAAGCTTCGACAGCCTTTTTCAAAACTGATGTCTTCTCATCACCATTTGCTGTTTCAGCCGCAACCAGATAGGTATCCGCCAAAACTCGCATGGCTTCAACGTTAGTAGTTTGCTGATCCAACACACGATCCGCCAGTTCTCGCGCTTCAGCTACCTCTTTAACCGCAAGTCTGGCACGAGCTGCATCCAGCAAAATATGTGAGTTATCCGGATCGGATTTGAGAGCTTCTGTAAACTCATCAATAGCACGCCCCGGCTGGCCAAGTTCCAGATAATACCAGCCCATAAAATAATGGCGGTGTGCCATCAGGTCAGCTTTTTCTTCTTCTGTAGGCGTAGTGGCTTTAGTGACCCATAACGTACCGGGCAAAATGCCAACCGCATTAAGCCGCTGAGTCCACTCAGGTCCAACAGGCAAAAGCGTAAGACCGTTTAGAGGCGCGGTAAAGCCAGTTGAAGTGCCTGAATCGTTTCGAATTGAACTCGCGATAGAATCGGAGGTCGCGTCCGTCAGAAATGTTGAAGTTGTAGTTAGCCGGTCTGCCGGCTCAGCCAATTCCACAGCCATAGTCGAAGTTGTTGCAACTCCTGTGGCCGACGTAGAAACGTCTGCGCCGCAGACCCCAACCCCCAGGAAAACCAGCGTCGTGAGACATGTGAACTTATTCAGAATAAGCCTCCCCAGCGTAACTTGTTACGCAGTTTTCCAAAAAAATCATTTTCAAATACCATCAAAGGCAGGTACATTGGTGCCATGGAAATCTTTAGTGTTTCGTTATCGGCAATAGTTTGCCAAGGTTGGCCATCGGTCAAAATCTGGGCAGAATCCCCTGGCCGACGCTGTCGTAGTGTCACTTCGATGGTCACTTCGCCAGGCACTACTAGTGGTGAAACCCTCATTCGATGGGCGCACAACGCGTTTAGTATGAAAGCGTCCATATTTGGATACACTACAGGCCCGCCGGCTGCATAGTTATAAGCGGACGACCCCGTCGGCGTAGAGATAATTAAAGCGTCGGCGGCAATATCAGTGACAATCTGCCCATCAATAGTAATCCCGAGGGTTACCATGTGACCCCACGCGCTTTTCGATATCACAACATCGTTTAGAGCAAGGATAAGCGATGGAGGCTGTTGCTGAGACGCCGCTAACTCAATTTGCAGCATCATCCTGTTCTCAATTTCGCATTCGCCGGACAGGACTAGCGACAGGCATTCATCCAGGTTATGAGGACTCACCTGTGTATGAAAGCCAAGACTGCCCAAATTGACTGAGAGTACGGGAATCTGAGCTTTCGCCACAAGTTGTGCCGCGTACAGCAGCGTGCCGTCACCTCCCATGGTAATCAGCAGTTCCGCTTCGGAATACCTTTTAGCAAGTTCATCCTGATCTGTGACGCCAAACGGGTTATGATCGGGAGGGCTATCTTTAAATTGGCCGTTCGTATTGGACACAATTTGGTAGCCGTTATGGGACGCCCAAGCTGCAACCTGGGCAAAAATCTGTTCTACGCCGGATTTTTCCATGTTCGCCAGCACACCGATGGTTTTAGCGGTCATGGATTTTTGGTCTGATAATAAGTGGCAATCATTTGGACGGTGTTCCGGCAGATCGTATTACTTCGTCAATATCAATATGTACAGGTGCTTGATCTTGGCTTCCAATACCAATTCCAACATGGCACAGAAATTCGATGTTGCCGGAACCTCCGGCAATTGGCGATGGGATGAGACCGCGAACCAACCAACCCTGTCGAGATAATTCTTCCAGCACAGTTACGAGAACCTCGCGGTGAACCGACCGTTCTCGAATAACGCCGCGACCCCGCGAAACGGCCTGACGCCCTGCCTCGAACTGCGGTTTAATAAGGAGAACGGCAATTCCATCAGGAGTGAGGACATTAATCAGCGGATCCGTAATTCGCAGAATGGAAATAAATGAAACATCGACCACGGCGATTTGCGCCGCAACAGACATCGCCTCTGAGGTTAGATTTCGAGCATTGGTATGTTCCAGCAAGGTAACGCGTTTGTTATGTCGGATCCTCTCATGCATTTGCGTAGCCCCCACATCGACAGAATATACATGGCCCGCACCGTGTTGCAGAAGACAGTCTGTAAATCCACCGGTGCTTGCCCCAATGTCAACGCATACACAATCAGTTACGGAAATCCTAAACGCGCGTAGTGCCTCCTCGAGTTTTAATCCGCCCCTGCTTACGTACTTTTCCTTTGCTTTTACCGTGATCAGAATTTCAGTATCAACCACTAGTCCAGGCTTTGGAAAATTAATTCGCTCAATTTCAACGGCACCGGAGAGTATAAGTCGCTTGGCTTGCTCACGACTGTCGGCAAAGCCACGATGAACCATGAGCACATCAAGTCGTTCTTTATTGTTGTTTTTTTGGCCCATAGTTTTGATTACCACCAGATTTAATTACTTTTCAGTTGACCACCATCAGCGGCCATGAAATTCACCGCCGCTGAATAAGAGGTTTGCTGTAAATGCTGCACAACTTTAATTTTTGAGGAAAGGAGTACCCATGACGAAACAAGAGTTTATCGACGTCGTGGCAAAAGAAGCCGGTAACGAGAACATCAGCAAGACGGTCGTTCGTGATATCATTGACACCGCTTTCGCGGAGATGGTCAAAGTTATCAAGAAGGAAAGCCGCTTTGCCGTGCCCGGATTCGGAACTTTCACAGTTCGCGAACGCGCCGCCAAAACTGGTCGTAACCCAAAGACCGGCGAACCGATCGAAATTAAAGCCAGCAAGACAATCGGCTTTAAACCGGCGCCATCTGTAAAAGACGCGCTCTGATTTGCCAGGTTGCAGCTTAGCCTGACGAGCCTGCGGCGGGAACCTTCTCGGTTCCCGCCGCTTTCTTTTTATCCTGCCTGGCTTTGCATTTCGTGGTATTTACTCGCCAAAATTGCGATATCGTATTCGAATAGTTCTTTGAATTTCGGCATTCTTAAAGCGGCACTTGGATGGAGAGCTATCATAAAAGTTCGGCCCCGATAGTTCATCCATTTTCCGTGTTCCTGAGTTATTAGGACTTTGCGCTCAAGCAGGGCTGCCGCCGCATGACGGCCCAGCGCGCACACTATGGACGGGTTAATCATGTCAATCTGTGAAAACAGGTATGGCGTACACGCTTGCACCTCGGCAGGTTTAGGATCACGGTTTTCCGGCGGACGGCATTTTACGATGTTGCTGATAAAAATCTCTTCCCGTGAGATTCCCCGCGCCTCCAGAACTTTAGTCAGCAGTTGCCCGGATCGTCCTACGAATGGAAGTCCGACCAAATCTTCCTGTGCTCCGGGCGCTTCGCCCACAAAAAGTAAGCGCGCGTTTAGATTGCCTGCTCCGAATACCGCATTTGTGCGCGTACAGCTCAGCGGACACCTCTGACAGACCCGTACGTGCTCCCGCATTATTTCAAAACGGTTTTGTGGTGCTTCCTGCACTGGAGAGTCAGCCGTCAAATCAACCCCGCCTCAGTGCCACTCTCTACGGCCTGCCAAAATTTTTCGGTACGGTCCACGTCTCGATAACAGAGGCCCTCAAAAGGACAATAACGACACACAGCCTCGGGAGCATGGCGAGTCGTAGTCAGATAGCCTCGTTTAACCGCCTTAAGGCTACTCCGCATCATAGTTTGCACCTTAGTCAGGGCGGACTCAAATTCGTCGTCCTTCAGACAGGAGCGGCCAGTTACGCCCGCCTGCTGCTGGTAAGCCGACCTGAAAAAAATCCCACTAACCTTCGCTTTGTTTCCTTTTTTTAGAGAATAGTATAGACCACCCGCAGCTTCAGGATTCTCAAACTGACTTTTTAATAATTGCTCGCCAACCATCATATAGACCGGCAATTGAGTTCGATACCCACCAAGTATTTCCCGCTTCTCTGGTATCATCCCGGTTTTGTAATCCGTCACCGCAAAGACTCCGGTTGGCGAAAGATCAATACGATCTATTCTGCCCCGCAGTTTAATCCTCTCCCCTTCCCCCAGATCCAGTTCCAGATGGTCAGGCTTTGATAACGGATCATCTTCTTCAAGTCTGCCCATGCCGAAGCCCACTTCAAAGTTGGAAGGCTTTAGAAATCCTGCCGCTGGATCACTTCCCCGCTGCATTTCCATCAGTAAAAACTGCCCAAAAACCCCAGGATCTTTAGTCTCAGCCAATCCAGTAGAACTTGCACCGAACTCCCCAGGGCCAAACTCCCCGAACAGCTTAAGGTTAAGCAAATCCATTGCGAAATCGGAAAGCTCAGGGAACTGGGAATGCTCTTTTTCATAAGCCATAAGTAGCTTTTGTCGAGACAATGCTTCGTCATCAGATCCCGGCACGTCCCGACCCTCCGCCACCCAGTCTCTGTAAAAACGCGCTAATACGTCATGAGTAAATGAACCAAAAACATGCGACGGCAGAAGGTTATCCGCCTCATCTAGCTCCTCGAGATTCAGCATCCGCTGGACAAAGAAGCGGAACGAGCAACCGACCACCGCGTCGAGTTGTGATAC
Source organism: Candidatus Sumerlaeales bacterium (assembly GCA_038243585.1). Lineage (GTDB taxonomy): Bacteria > Sumerlaeota > Sumerlaeia > Sumerlaeales > Sumerlaeaceae > JAKFFN01. The sequence goes on from JBBSQY010000023.1 coordinate 41,623, forward strand.
TGAATAGATGTGTCGGTCTGTCCAGTCTGCAAGCCAGGTCTGGAGATTGGGGTCCAGAATAATCCCGTCATAGGAAGACAACTTTGGGCGCGAGCGGCTCGCAATTACAGAGATATTCGCTGCAACATTAAACGCCATCGAGCCCCGTTGGCGGAAGCGTTTCAATTCTCCATCCGTTAAAATCAGGCCCTTCAGGTTTTCAACAAAGTCCGCATTTGCCTGACGCCCTAAAGACGCAGGCCCAATCCCCATCCGGTCCAGAAGATCGGTTGTCGTGACCTCGCTGCATTGTCCTGATTCAAGAAGGTTTTCAATAAACTGCGACGGCAACAAATCCTCCGTTCCGACCTTGGCAGGTTGCCACAGGAGGCATCGGCTATGATTGCGCAAGATTCGCTCAAGCGTAATTCTCTGACGGACACGATAGCCAGTTTGATTTGTATGGAAACTGTAGTTAAGAAAAGATGCATCGGGGCGCGCGAACTTTGGAAAGTTTCCGTCATTACACCCCAGCACAATGCAGCAATCTGACCGCATTGTTGCCGCCGTAGATGGACTGCATACAGTGACAAGAACAGACTGCATCTCATCAAGATTATCGAGCCTGATCTTATTTACCACGGTCCGGAACAAAGACATGAAGTATCTAAAATCAATATCACCCGGACTGATCAACGTTCCGGCCGATGCCATTTGTCTAAGCGACCGCTTTAATGCGCGCACGCGGGCCAGTGTAAAATCCGTAAATCTGAGATCGATATCTGGACCCGAATCTTTTGAAAATTGTCCAAGTATTGCAGTCGTATCTTTGCACCATTCTACCACCGACGCTTTTCGACTGAATCGCTTTGTAACATCCTGAACAGCGTTTAGCAGGTCAAGCAAAGCTGTGTCCAGTAGCTCTTCCTCCTCAGTCCACTGGCCATTCCGTCGCCGACTACTCTGCAAGCGCTGGAGCATGCTTTGCACGGAAGTTGTTATCGACTTCCAGCCTTGGAGCCGTCCCGTCAGTGTTAAAATATAGTCGAGGCGCGAAGCCAGATTCCACGCTTCTACGGCTGTAACTCCGTTTTTCAAAAGAGAAGGGAACTCCGGTGCCCGAAACAAGCTGCCCAGTGCGCTTCCATCTACATATTTACCGCTGCAATTACGCAGTCGATCCAGAAGGAGGAACTCCCCTCCGTTTACGGGTGAATCCGTTTGTTCCCAAACCGAATCGATCCCATACTCTCCCAGCGCTTTCTCTAATCCAGGGGCATAATCGTGCCAGCCTGGAAGCGCTATCACCACGCTGGGAGAGGCATCGATCGGCGCATCCTTAAGCAGTTTATCAACAACCGCGACAGCGGCGGCAATCTCTTGGGATACGGTAGTCGCGGTCACTACGACCGAAGTTAATGGAGGGACTTCCAAAGATGCCAGACCTGGTGGGGCTCCAGGAATAGACTTCAGATCACCAGGCGTAAGAGCAAAAGAATCAGCCATATCATAAAGACGGATATATGCGGCTTCCATTGCGGACTGCGCAAAGTTATCGTCTTCCGGATCAAAGTCCAAAAGGACGTCGCAATGAGGAATGCTCTTTGTAGCGGCCGCAATAAGTAAGAAAACCAGATCTGAGTAATCAGAGAAATCTAAAAAAACTATCCGTTGAATTGATGGGAAGTATTTATCCCACTGCGCTTTTCCCAGGCAGCTCACCGCCTCCAGCAACGCATAGTTCTCCAGCCGGACATCCGCAATGGCAAGCCGCTCATCCATTTTTAACGCCAGCAATTTTAACTGTCGCCCCCGAGCAGAATTCATTGCAGGATCTTCCTCACCGGAAACCTTACCTTGTATCGTCCCGAGGGAACTGGTAATCCGCTCCAATACTCCTTGCGACATACGCGGCACTGAGTTTCGACCAACAAGATAATCAAAAGAATTAGGAGCAGTGTCTAAAATGTTTCGGATCATAGCTCTGGCAATATCGGGTGATACGAGGTTTCGCTCATCCACCATATCACCAGTCAGCCGGTGTATCAGCGCATCAGAATTGATAATTTGCCGTTCTCCCGATAGAGCGACGGGGGTGCTATTAATTTCGCCGGCCAGGGCCCTTGCCGAAAGCTCATTTGGCACAACAAACAGGGTCTCTTCAGCGCCAAAAGGCGCAACCAGCTGGCTTCGCGCGGCAGCCGTGGCCAATCCGCATATCAGGGTCAACATACAGAGAGAATGCCCGTCTCAAAAGGATTGATTCAACAGGAAATTTTTTAGCCAGACGCCGCCACTGAACAGGCACCTGCATATGCATTGAAGTGAATATAATTAGGGCCTGTTGGCTAAACACCGCAGCGCCAAAGCGGCGCCATGAGGGCGATTAGCTCAGCTGGTTAGAGTGCCACGTTGACATCGTGGAGGTCACTGGTTCGATCCCAGTATCGCCCACCATTTAATTTACACCCAAATCAACTCGTAAAGCCTTGTAGATCAATATCCCATTGGTATTTCATTCTGCCCTCCACGTTGACGAGGCAGTACCCATTTTGTCGCCTGTTAACCGTTTATTTCCGCGATATAGCGATAATAAAACACTTTAACGGAAATGGTACAGCATCTCACGCTCCTTAACCTGTTACCGCCCTTTTTTCTTTCCACGTCCTCTGGCCTGAAATCCGGGCTGTTTAGGACGGCGTCCGGCATGGCGACCTTCCTTTTCTATTCTTCGACGGTCAAGCGCCTCTGTTTTTTCCTCGCTACCTTCCGGAATTATCTTCTCCAGGAGTTCCAGATTTAGTTCCAGTGTCGCGACATTCGCTGCTTCCACAGAAACCCGAACCTTATCGCCCAGTTTAAACACGCGACCCCGGTTTCGGCCTGTCAGGCGCATATGTTCTGCGTCGTACTCGTAAAAGTCGTCCGTCATCTTCGTCAGATGCACGAGGCCTTCTACCGGTATGGTATCCAGTTCCACAAAAAAACCAAAACTGGTGATAGCCGTCAAGATGCCCGTGAACTCTTCGCCCAGGTGCCGGCGCATGTATTCAATGGATTTGGCCGCGATGGCTTCGTACTCAATGCTTTCCGCCCGGCGCTCCCGTTCGCTGGAATGTCGCGTCCACTCGGGCAGACGCTGCTCCCAGTGTTTACGGCGCAGAGGAGACAAATGCCCACTCCGCTTGTCCTCTTTATCCTTAAAGTTGATTGGCCCTTCGGAATCGTCTGAGCCCCAGACAGGTGGATGATATTTCCCTTTGGCCGGGGCACCGTTTTGCAAAGTTTCGCGGATAAGGCGGTGTACCAGCAGATCCGGATACCGGCGAATGGGCGACGTGAAATGAGTATAACAAGCGCTGCCAAGGCCGTAGTGGCCCATGTTGACATCGTGATAACGTGCCCGCATCATTGATCGCAATATGAGCCGGCGCGCGATGGGACCTGATTCTAATAAGGCGGATTTTTTAAGCACCGTCTGGATGGCCGCGGAATCGATTTCCTTTCGCGCCGGAAACCGCACTCCAAGGTAACTGAGCACCGGTTGGAGCGTGCGCAGTTTGTCCAGGTCGGGGTCTTCGTGAACCCGGTAAATCGAAGGAACCTTTAAATTATAGAGATGTGTCGCCACGACTTCGTTGGCGATCAGCATACATTCCTCCACGACCCGGTGCGCCTCCATGCGGCTCCGGCGGGTTACGCCCGACACATTGCCTTCGTCATCGAAGAGCACCTGCGTTTCCGGCACATCCAGATCAAGGGCACCTCTGCGCAGTCTCATCGCCGTCAGCACTTTTCGCAGGGCAAAAAGATCCTCTAACTCCACCATGGCGTCGCCAAGTTCGCGGGCTGTCTCCGGTGTCGCGTTGCCGTCCATCAGAGACTGAACATCTTCATATGTCGTGCGATGGCGACTGCGAATGATTCCTTCGTGGACAGAAAACTTACCGACCTGCCCCTGGTCGTCAATGTCCATAAGGCAACTAATCGTAAGCCGGTCTTCGTTCGGACGCAACGAACACATATCGTTGCTCAGCTTTTCAGGGAGCATAGGGATGACGCGGTCTACGGGGTAGATACTGGTGGCCCGGTCGTAGGCCTCCAAGTCTAAAATGGAATTTTCCTGTACGTAATGGGAAACATCAGCGATATGAACGCCCAGGCGCACCTTTCCATCGTCCAGCTTTTCAATGCTCAAGGCGTCGTCAAAATCTTTCGCCGTCGGTCCGTCCATTGTAAAGGTCAGGATGTCGCGAAAATCGGTTCGTAGGGCGATCTCTTCCGCGGAAATCTCCGTCGGCACTTCTTCAGCAGCCCGTAACACCTCTGCCGGAAACTCAGGATCTACGCCCGCTGCCCGCACGATAAGCGTCACGTCAATTCCCGTATCTTCCGGGTAACCCAGCACCTCGACTACTTTGCCCAGCAGCGGATCAGGCATTGCTGACCAGTGAGTGATCTCTGCCAGTACATAGGCCCGTTCTTTAACATCCAGCTTCGGCGACGGCATTGGAACTGTGATCGTGCGTCCGATGGTGGTATCGTGAGGAATGACCTGACCACCGCGCCGTGCCGGAAAATAAACACCAGCAATTTTTGTGGTAGCCCGCTCAACCACGTCGAGTATGCGTCCTTCCCGACGCATTCCGGAAGCTTTCGCCTCTGCAGGTCGCGTCGGCAACACGCGCACGTGGACCCGGTCGCCATTTAAAGCATCCGCCATGGCCCTGCGGCTCACGTATATATCGCCAATTTCCGCTTCCGGCGATCCAGCGTCCGCCACCACGAAGCCGAATCCTTTTCGGGTGACAGCCAGTTTTCCTTCAATAACCTTTGTAGCATTACTCGCAATATAAGAATGGCCCCGAAGCCGCGCCGAATCCCCTTCAGACTCAAGTTCTTTCAAAATCCGCCGAATGGTTCTACGCTCGTGAACGGTAACGCCCAGCATTTCCACCATGTCGTTCAGCTTGATTGGTCGCCCGCCGTTTTCTTTCAGCAGGTTGCGGATTCGTTGCTTAAGTTCGTCCAGGGTTATCTCTCCGGTGAAGGTCTTGGTAAATGTGTTGCGGATATTATAACAAAATAGTGCAGTACAATATTAAATGGTAGTCGGCACGGGTATAATGGCGACTGTCCATCAAAAGGTTTCTTTTTGAGAATCATCCAATTTTGCATATGAACGCTTCTGGCTATAAAGAGTACCTTGCACGACTGCGCTTGTGCTGATAGATTGCTAATAATTAATAGAAGTGAATCTCGGTATTAATCAGTCAGGCATATACAGTTTTTAGGCAATTACCGACATATTTCACTTAAATGTAATATCCATTTTTCGTTTTTCCTTTGGAGGCCACAAACACTTTGCCACGCTCAATCAGCTACAAAGACGCCGGTGTCGACATCAACGAAGCCGACAAGCTTGTCGATTACCTGAAGACGAAAAATCGTGCCATTGGTGGATTCAGCGGACTTATGCCATTACCAAAAGGCTATAAAAAGCCTCTTTTGGTGGCATCCACCGATGGGGTCGGCACAAAACTGCTACTTGCCAAAACCATGAAAGATTACTCCACCATCGGCATTGATCTGGTTGGGATGGTCGTAAATGATATGGCGGTATGCGGTGCACGCCCTTTGTTTTTTCTCGACTATTACGCCACCAGCGCCCTGAAGATCAAAGAAGCCAAACAGGTTATCGACGGTATACTGGAAGGCTGCGCCCAAGCCGGCTGTCCGCTTATTGGCGGAGAGACTGCCGAACTGCCAGGCCTTTACCAGCCGGGAGATTTTGACTTGGCCGGTTTTGCCGTGGGAATTGTCGATGCCGATAAAGCTATTACAGGTAAATCAGTTAAGCCTGGCGATATCGTTTTCGGCATTCCATCTTCCGGAATTCACTCAAACGGCTATTCCCTCGTGCGTAAGATTATCGAAAAATCCTCCCTGCCTCTCAACAAAAAGGCAGCTGGCCTTGGCAATCGTACTCTGGGCCGCGTTTTACTCGAACCCACTCGAATTTACACTTCTTTCATCAACAAACTAATCACGAAAGTCCCAATAAAAGCGCTGGCCCATATTACCGGCGGCGGCATAACTGGAAACCTTAACCGCATTTTGCCGTCAAAGACCGATGCTATCGTTCATGAAGGACAGTGGCCTCTGCCGCCGATATTTGAGCTTCTGGAGAAACACGGGCCGGTTGATCGCGCGGAAATGCACCGCACATTTAATATGGGACTCGGCATGATGGGCGTAGTCGCTCCGAGTGATGTGGAAAAGCTTATGAAGGCAGCTAAAACTGCCGGCGAAGAGGTATATATTGTCGGCACCATTGAAAAAGGAACAGGAGCAGTACAAATTGTTTAGCGCGGCGGAAATGACTTGGTAGGC
>JBBSQY010000024.1:0-47009 GCA_038243585.1 Candidatus Sumerlaeales bacterium
AATATCGAACCGTCCCTGATCCGCACCGAGAGCGATGAAGTGACATACAATCTTCATATCATCCTGCGTTTCGAACTGGAACAGGCGCTGCTTTCGGGCGAGCTGCCGGCGGCGGATCTGCCCGGCGCGTGGAGCGATGCCATGACACGAATGCTGGGCGTCCAGAGCAATTCCGACGCCGACGGTTGCCTGCAGGATATCCACTGGTCGGGTGGAGCCATTGGTTATTTCCCCACGTACACCCTTGGCAACTTGATCGCGGCCCAGTTATATGAGGCAGCGCTGCGCGACCTGCCGGGGCTGGAATCGGGCTTTGCATCCGGAGATTTCACGCCACTACTTGGCTGGCTTCGGAAAAATGTCCACCAGCATGGACAGCGTTACACGTCGGCAGAACTCGTTCGCAGGTCCACCGGAGCTGACCTGACTGCGGAGCCATTATTAAGGCGTCTGCGCGCGAAAGCCGAACATTATTACCTGAAGTAGCAAAGGCGTCTGCGTTTTTTTGAAGTAGCATAGGCGTCCCGCCTGTGTAATATTAAAATTTTGCGTGAGTGGTCTGATTAGGCCATATCCGTTATCCCACCGCCCGCATAAAATGTGCTCTTTTCCTTTCGGGCGCAAGGTTTTTGCGACAATTGAATAACAGTTTAACCATGGCTGATCAAAAATTACGCATCTGGAAATCGTTGCAGCGGGAAGTAAAGGAGATGGCAGATCGCGAGCCGATCCTGGCCAGCTTTTTGTATGCCACGGTTTTCAATCATACCACCTTCGAAGAGGCGCTGAGTTTCCTTCTGGCAAGCAAACTGACCAGCGCCACCATCCACTCCATCACTCTGCGCGACGTGATGTACAAGGCGCACTGCGAGGACCCCTCCATCGCAGACGCCTGCGTCGCCGATCTGATGGCGGTGCGCGAACGCGATCCCGCCTCGACAAGTTTCGCCCATCCGTTTCTTTACTTCAAAGGTTACCACGCGCTGCAGACCTATCGCGTGTCGCACCATCTTTGGAAAAACGACCGCAAGGAACTCGCGCTTCATCTGCAAAGCCGCATGAGCGAGATTTTTTCCGTGGATATCCATCCGGCAGCTCGGATCGGCCAGGGGATCATGCTGGATCACGGCACAGGCGTAGTAATAGGCGAGACGGCGGTGGTGGAAGACAACGTTTCCATCATGCACGAGGTAACCCTTGGCGGTACAGGAAAACAGGGTGGCGATCGCCACCCGAAGATTCGCAAAGGCTGCCTCATCAGCGTGGGTGCCAAAATCCTGGGCAACATCGAAATTGGTGAAGGTGCCAAGGTCGGCGGGGGAGCAGTAGTGCTGAACGACGTGGCACCTCATATGACAGTCGCCGGAATACCAGCGCGGCCTGTCGGAGCTGTAAAGGGAGCCGCCTTCAAAGAAATGGATCAGACTTTTACAGATTCAACTTATGCGGAAGGTATCTAAAAGGTGTACTACTCATGCTGAAAACCCGCCCCAAATCAGAATGCCGTTGGGATATCCTCAGCCTTGGAGAGGTGATGCTTCGCCTTGATCCGGGAAGCGGCCGGATTCACACCGCTCGCGGCTTTGAGGTATGGGAAGGTGGCGGCGAATACAACGTGGCGAGGGGCCTGAAGCGCTGCTTTGGCCTGGACGCCGCCGTGGTAACCGCCTTTGCGGATAACCCGGTGGGCCGCCTGGTGCAGGATCTTATTTACCAGGGTGGGGTGGATCAGAGCCTGGTTAAGTGGGTAAAATATGACGGCGTAGGGCGCGAAGTTCGTAACGGCCTTAACTTTACCGAGCGCGGTTTCGGCGTCCGCGGAGCCGTGGGCTGCAGCGATCGGGGCAACACCGCCGTATCTCAACTGAAGCCAGGCGACATCGATTGGGACGACATATTTGGCCGCAACGGGGTGCGGTGGTTTCATACCGGCGGAATTTTCGCAGCCCTCAGCGAGACGACCCCCGGCGTGGCGCAGGAAGCGATGGAAGCAGCCCGACGCCATGGCACGCTTGTCAGTTATGACCTGAACTACCGCGACAGCCTGTGGAAGTCCATCGGCGGCCAGACCCGCGCCAGGGAAGTCAATCGGACCCTTGCCCCGTATGTGGACGTAATGATCGGCAATGAAGAAGACTTCACAGCGGCCCTCGGGTTTGAGGTGGACGGGCTGGATGAACACCACAGCAAGCTCGACCCCGCTAATTTCGAGAAGATGATCGAACGCGCCTGCAGCGAATTCCCGAATTTTCAGTGTGTGGCTACCACTCTTCGCCACGCAAAAACCGCCAGCGTGAACGACTGGGGCGCAGTGCTTTACACGGATGGCAAACTATATCAGTCGCGCATCCGTGAGAACCTGGAAATCTTTGACCGCGTGGGCGGCGGAGACAGCTTCGCCAGCGGAGTAATCTATGGCATACTGACGGAACAAGACGCCCAGTACTGCGTAGACTGCGGTGCGGCTCACGGCGCCCTGGCCATGACCACCCCCGGCGATACAACCATGGCCACCCTGCCCGAAGTCGAAAAGCTGATGAAAGGCGGAACAGCCCGCGTAGCCCGGTAAAATACAACGCTGTCACTCCCATGAGAAGGCCTCGCACCATGCCGGGATTCATTATTTCAGGTTCCAGCCCCGGCGTCTGCACAGGTAGTTTTCTATTGACGATTAATCCCGGTCCTCTTGTATTTGGTACTTACTGCTGAACCAGGGAGTACTACTATTAAAACTCGCCAGCTATCTCGCCGTTCCTTCCTCCAAACCGCTGCAGGTCTCGTGGCCGCGCCTTATTTTATTCCCTCTACTGTTCTGGGAAAAGACGGCGGTGTTGCCCCTTCCAACCGAATTACCATGGCGCAGATCGGACTCGGCGGCCAGGGTAGTTATCATCTAAGAGTTCAAAGCAAGCGTAAGGACATCCAAATAGTTGCCTTGTGCGACGTAGACCGGCGTCATCTGGATCGCGCGCGCGAAACCATGAAAGATGCTGGGGTTGCCGATGCTGGAGTAGAATACCACCAGGATTTTCGCCGGTTGCTGGATTCCAGGGACCGCTTTGACGCTGTCCTGATCGCAACGCCAGACCACAGCCACGCTATGGTGACCATCGCCATGTTAAAAAACGGCAAAGACGTTTACTGTGAAAAGCCGCTGACCCGGACTATCCATGAAGGACGAGTCGTATCCGACACCGTGGCCCGCTATGGCCGAGTGCTTCAAACCGGCAGCCATGAACGTTCCAATCGCAAGGCCAGATATGTGGCGGATCTTGTCCGCAATGGCTACCTGGGTAAAATCGACCGGGTGGAAGTAAGTCTTCCGAATACCAGTCATAACCGCCTTGCCATGCAGGAACCTTCCGACCCGCCGTCAGAATTGGATTATGATCTATGGTTGGGTCCGGCCCCTTACAAACCGTATTTCGACGCGGGACGCAAAGATGACATACTGAAAATTCCGTTGGAAAGATGCCATTTCTGGTTCCGCTATCAGCTCGACTATGCCACCGGAGAAATGTCTGATCGTGGTGCCCATGTCCTTGATCTCGTCCAGATGATCCTGAACAAGGACAAGACAGGCCCTGTGGAAGTCTCAGCTCGAGGCGAAAGCAACGTGGACAGCGAATTCAACACGTTCATGAAATACGATTTCGATATCAAGTATGATGACGGCGTTACCGTTCATGGCTCGAGCCTGGGAGATGACGACTCGCGCGGTCTTAAGATTTTCGGAGAAAACGGCTGGATCAACGTTCACATCCACGGGTGCGCATTGACGGCGTCCGACCCTAAGCTGTTGGAGATTAAGCTGAAGCCAAGTGACCAGACGGTAGGGCGCGTAGTCAGTCATCACGACGATTTCTATGATGCCGTTCGCCACCGTGGAGACACCGTTGCCAGCGCGGAAACGGGACATCGCACTGCTTCAATCTGTCACATGGCCACCATCGCCATGCAACTGGGGCGCCCGCTAAAATGGGATCCGGTAAATGAGCGGTTCCTCAATGACAGCGAGGCAAACCGCTACCTGCATTACACATACCGCGAGCCGTGGACGCTCTAAGCCAAACGACCCTGGGTTTTAAGTTTTAGATTAGCATTTGTTTACAGATTGATTATTGTCCTGCATTCCTGCTGAGTTGTACCCCGAGACTACAAATGCAAAAAGCCCTTCCGGCCTGATGAGCCGGAAGGGCTCTTTATTAGCTTCTTGTTTTGTGATTCAGACTAACCGCACCGGTCAGGGTTTTACATACCGGACCGCATCGGCCACAACCACGTATCCGGTGGTTGTCCATACGGATAGCTTGGTGGCTTTGTTGCCGGCGGTGAGGCTTACATTGCCAAGGCTGTTCCACTGACCACCGCTGGACTGCTGATTCCGCGACACTGTTACGCCATTAGGCAGGATGTACGGAGCAGTTGCGGAGCGATTGCTGCCCTGGGCCCACCAGGCTGATATGGTATATGTGCCGGGGATCGTAATGTTGGCGTTCCATGTGGCAGAGTCACTTAACGCAGCAGTGCTGCGGAAACGGTAGTTGCTGCCATATTTATCAGCGGCAGAACTTCCAGTGCTCCAGTTTGTGGAAGCCGAAAATCCTGAGCTGCTGTTGTCGACAACGATGGTTGCAGAGCCGCCGCCACCGCCACTTGTCAGGTTCTTCGTAGTCCATCCGAAGGCGTCAAAGTAGTGATCTACAATCCACTGATAACCCATTCCACGGTTGGAGGCCCAGCGCTGGGTGCCCCACTGACACATACCACGGCCGTGGCCGTTTTGGGTGTAACCGCAGCATACGGAATCGCTAAGGCACACGCCGTCGCCCGGAGCGTTGGAGATGTAGCAGTTGCCACAACCGTCTCTGTTTCCCGAATCATTGTTTTCCGCGCTATACTCAGCGCGAACAATGTTGTCGTTGCCATCTACAACATACTTCCCGGCTGTAGCATCGACAGCGTTGTTCGTGCTCGTATACTGGGTCGTAGTATATTTCTGGCAACAGGTGGTGTCGCAAATGTCATAGGTTGAAGTTTTGGGATGATATACGTGCCACGCGCCATAGCTGCGAATGGCGATGGCGCCTGCTTTTAAGGATTCTGCGTGCCAGCCAGAGATCCATTCAGCTGGCAGCACCCGTTTAACGTAGGTTTCCATGCTGACGGTGACGACGCTGCCGCAAGATGAGCAACTGCAGTTGCGTCCGACGCGAATGCTCGTAGGCGCGGGGTTCGCGGCAGAGACCTGAGCGGTAAAGGATGGGACAATACCGAGAACCATAATGCCGGCGAGAGAGACGTTGCGCCAGGCGGATTTGAAGAAGTTGAATTTCATGTGCGAGAACAATTCCTTTCATTTCGGCCATTTCTTAAATCCGGATCCGCCTGGTTTCGGCGGCCGACTACTTAAGATATGCCCGAGCGAAATTTCCGTGAACTGCCGCAGGCCTCCGTTCGCGTTGAGCAAACGGTTTCGATAGGTCTCGATAGCCTGGCATTCCGGATCCAACATCTCGTTAAAGTGTTAGTGTTATTCGTTCGCCTTGCGTTGTCCAGTCAGAAGTCTGGCGAATTTTCAACCAGTGTGATCTGCGGATCAAAAAGAAGTTTAGTTGAGTAACCTCCTGCAATGTCATTGCGCTGCGGGCCATGCAAGTAAGCAAAGAGGGCGCTCACCGGCATTATAGCCCCGCGGTACGATCTCCATTTCTCCTAACCGAATTCTCGATTCAAAACCCATAGTTCGAGTAAGAGGATTAACCGATAGCTCAACTGTCAGGATTGTCAAACCAAATGAGTTAAAATCGTAATAAGGGGGCTCAACTCAGCAAAATGCGCGAAGGACTAGGACTTCGAGTTTCCGGCTTTAGCCGGATCCCTCTTTGCACCCTCATTTATGAGGGGTGTTGCTGATTTGTAAAGGATTATAGCGCGCTTCAGCGTGGCTTGTTACCGCTTCAGCGCCAGTCGCGGCAACAGTAGATGTACTTTATAACCAGCCGCTCATTCAAAACTGAAAAATTCCCTTATTGAAATGCACGGAACTGCGTTGCAATCGTAATGAAGGTGCGCAATTACTGAAATGGATGGCGCCAATGCAAACCATTACAGATGATTAAAGAACAGGTGCTGATTCTTCGGCCGGAATTTGAAACGTCTTTGGAATGCATGCGGCCCTCCGTCTTTATCGTGTCCGGAGCGCCCCTGCAGCCGATTTAAAATAGATATCGTTTTCTCTTGAAATCCGAAAGACGTCTATGGTGAGTTGTGTTAAATGCCTGCGGTTCCGGAGGCTTAACTACCTTGGAAAAGGCGTTGCAGGCCATTTGGAAAATTTTTGCATAAATTTTTCAGGTGCCCCTATAAGGTCAAATTGAAGCACAAGTTTACGGTCCGCCGTCCTTCGGGGTGGTAAGCCGGGGGGTATCACCTCCTCCCCCCTCCCGGCCTCAGGTCCAAGGCCCGCGTCGGCTCCCCCCCTGCCGCCGGCGCGGGCGTCCTTTTTCTACGGGACCCTTCCGATTTCCCCTGCGAATTCTTTTGCTACACCTCGCATAGAACAAGGCACAAATTTCTGGCCGAGGAGATGGTGGCATGACGCAGGAGCAAAAGGTTTGGATAGACGGAACCCTTTACAATAAAGAGGATGCCAAGATCAGCGTTTTTGATCATTGCGTGCTTTATGGAGACGGAGTCTTCGAGGGAATCCGGATTTACGCCGGCTGCATCTTTCGTCTTCGGCAGCATCTTGAGCGCCTGTGGTCGTCTGCTCGTTATCTGTGCCTGCAAATTCCGATGAGCGTCGAAGAAATGACGGAAGCCATAAAGGAAACCATCCGCGCCAATAACCTCACGGATGGTTACATCCGCCTGGTCGTTACCCGCGGAACCGGTGATCTCGGCCTCGACCCACGCCTGTGTCCAAAAGCGACGGTCTTTATCATTGCCGCCAATATTAAATTGTATCCGGAATCCGACTACGTAAACGGCCTGGAAATTATCACGGTTCCGTCCAATCGCATGAACCTCGCAGCTTTTAACCCGCGGGTGAAAAGCTGCAATTACCTGAACAACATTATGGCCAAGATGGAAGGCCAGCTCGCCAACGTGCGCGAAGCTCTGATGCTGAACCAGGACGGTTATGTCGTGGAATGTACAGGCGATAACGTTTTTCTGGTAAAAGATGGCGTGCTGTATACGCCGCCTATCTACCTGGGGCCATTAAAGGGAATTACTCGCGACGCCATTATTGATATCGCCCAGGCGGACGGCATCTTTGTTAAAGAAGAGCCGTTTACTCGCTTTGAAGTGTATGACTGCGATGAGATGTTTTTGACCGGTACCGCGGCGGAGGCTATTCCTGTGGTCAAAGTGGATGGCCGCACTATCGGCGATGGCTCCCCGGGCACTATGACGAAGGCGCTGATCGAGAAGTTCCGGGAAATCGTATGCACCGACGGGGTTATGGTCGATTAGGAAAAAGAGTAAGCTTTGATATCGAGGAGCGAACGTTATGATGGAAATACTTAACCTCGAATTTTCAGCCCGACTTCATTACTGAATGGTATCGCCTGCGTTTTAGTACAATATGACATGAACGTGAGATTACGGGCGCGATGCCCGGTAAAACTCTCGCGAAGGAGTAATTTATGAGTTTCAACCCTTTCCAGATGGCGGCGGGTTATCCGCCCGAAATGACAGAACCTATGCGCGCGGAGCTGACTCGCCTTGGCGTAGAAGATTTGCGCACGGCTGAGCAGGTAGACGAGGTTTTACAGCCCGCAAGCGGCACCGTACTTGTGGTAGTAAACAGCGTATGCGGTTGCGCTGCAGGCAATGCCCGCCCCGGCGTCGCAAAAGCCTTACAGAACGAGAAAATTCCAGATCGCATTGTCACGGTGTTTGCGGGCGTAGATCGCGAAGCAGTTAATCGCGCACGCGGCTACTTTACCGGCTATCAGCCATCTTCACCGCAGATTGCGGTTTTAAAAGATGGTAAAGTCGTAAAAATGCTGGAGCGCACCGATATCGAAGGCCGTACGTCCGACGATGTGGCGAACGAGCTGGTTAGCGCATTTAATTCCAACTGCTGAACACAAATTACAAGGCGGAGGGCGGTTCAAAGGCCGTCCTCCGCTGGTACTAGTTTTCAGGGAAGCCACCATGGGCCAATGATAATTAACTTTGGATATGTAATCGACAACGAACTGGCAGGCCTCGCTCACCCGGACTCCCTTGGCAATGTTATGAGCGCGCTTTCTGACCTTCAAACGCGCGGCTTCGGTGCTATTGTTTCTCTCGACGAAATTGGCATCTCGCCAGCCCTCGCTGAGGAACAGGGGATGCGATACTGCCACATTCCCATTCCAGACTTTCACCCGCCGGATACCCGGCAGGCAACCCAGTTTGTGGATTTCGTGAAAGAGCGCCGGAATGAGGGCTTGCAGGTCGCAGTGCATTGCCGCGGCGGTTATGGCAGGACCGGCACCCTGATCGCCTGCTACCTGATAAGCGAGGGCAGTTCCGCTAGTGACGCCATTGACTTGGTAAGGCGCCGCCGGCCCGGCTCAATTGAAACCGCCGGCCAGGAACATTTCCTTGCGGATTACGAACGTAATGTGCGTAATAATCAGCGTTGAACCCGCCGTCCCCGCTTCCGGATTTGCTTGCGGGGCAATATTTGTGCGGTTGAATTCCGGTTATCAAACGATAAAGGAACCGACCCCTCTAAATCGCGGGTGGGGTTGCTGGATAGTTTTATGATATCACGACTTTGCATGGCTTCACTTCTCATTGCCGCAATCGGACCGGCCGGCCATATCTACGCCCAAATGGACGTTCCAATTGCCACAACAGCCACAATCACATCCTCGAAAACTGTCGCAGGGCGCAATCCCATTCGGCTGACAGACACCCCGGATCCGGGAGTTGTACGCGCAAACGGAAAATGGTATGTCTATCACACGTCGGGCTGGAACACGGACGCGCGGTACCCCATCCTGGTTTCCGACGACCTGACTTCATGGACGCAGGTTGGCAATATTTTCGAAGAAGGCCATACCCCGCCATGGGCGTCAAAAGCCCGCAACTGGTGGGCGCCCGAGGTCCATAAAATCAATGACAAATACGTCGCGTATTTTACCACCAGGGAAGACAGCACAGACCGGTTTGTAATAGGCGCCGCCATAGCGGATCGCCCGGAGGGACCTTTTGTAGACGTCGGCGAACCCATCCGGCGTACCGATGGTGTGGGACTGATAGACGTGAACTACTTTAAAGACCCAAAATCTGGCCGGCAGTACATTATCTGGAAGGAAGACCGCAACGATTTCAACCCCCAGGAGCCTACGCCGCTGATCATGCAGGAAGTGACCACCGACGGGCTTAAGATGCTGGGCAAACCACGAGAACTGCTTCGGAACGATCAACCGTGGGAGGGGGTCCTGGTCGAGGCACCAACCTTGATCCACCATAACGGATGGTATTACCTGTTCTACAGTGCCAACATCTTTACGGATGACGCCTATTCCGTTGGCGTGGCGCGGTCTCGGGATGTGTGGGGGCCTTACGTAAAATACCCAAAGCCGATTTTATCCCACGACGTTTATTTCAGCGGACCTGCCCACCAGTTTGTCATTCAGGATGAGAATGGCGTGTGGAATATGTTTTATCATGCGCGGGTGAAAAGCATGCAGCAGCGCCGATACCTTATGCACGATGTCATAAAGTTCAACTCAGACGGTTGGCCCGTAATTAACGACGGACATCCCGGACCACCGATCAAAAACCTTATCCAATAACGTTTTCCGCTTGCCTTGGTTTTTTCTTCCGTAAGAGCTGCACGTTTCCCGAGGATTCGGGTATAATAATTTTACAAGCCCAGCGAAAGGTATCGTCTATGTCTGCTGACGAAAAAACAGGAACACTCCCCGCGGAACTCCCGGAAGTGTTTGAACACGACAACGGTCGTATAACGCTAAAGGATGATGTCGTCGCCTTTATTGCCACCATTGAAATGGTAAAGGTGGAAGGCGTAAGCACCATAAGCGGCCGCAGCAGCATTAGTGATTACGACGGAGCGCGCAGCAAAGACGTTGAAAAAGGCGTCACGGTAAAAATTGAAAACAACCATTGCTCCGTCGCTGTTGACGTTAACATCAAATACGGCTCCAACGTTTATGATACGGCCCGGCGGCTTCAACGCGCCATCAAGGACGCTATTGAAAACTACACGGGGCTTGTGGTGGATAAGGTAGATGTGACAATCCAGGGCATGATTAATGAATCCGGACTTCCAATGCCCGGCGTCAAAAATTAATCCCCGGAACAAAACTTGCATCTACAATCGGCGCAATAACCCATAATCTTTTAACTGACAGGACGCTTCCCCCATGCTGATACTCCGCAACATAATCATAACTGTTTTATTACTGACGCTGGCCGCCATCAGTGTGGTCGGGATTATGGTGGAAGCGCCTGAAATATGGAACTGGATCCCAGCACGCATTAACGCCCTGGGGCGCAGCGTACTCACGGTTATGCGACCTGGAATGATGCTTTTCCTTATCTGGTGGCTTATTCTTCTTGCGACCCTTCTTGTATTTTTCCTGACGGTTGTGCGCCCTCGCAAGCGTATGAAGATCGAAGTGCAGATGGGTGGCGGGCGCGTCGTCATAATGGACGCCGCCATTAAAAAATATATCCGCAATGCCCTGTCTGAACTGGGCGAAGTGACAGTGAAGAAAATTGATCTTAACGAACGTCGCGGTCTGGTAACAACGGATATAACTGCCGATGTGCGCACGAAAGAAAACCTGCCTACCTTGGAACGGCGAATCATCAGCCGGGTACGCGCAGCGCTGGCGGAAGATCTGGGCATCACAAACCTCGGCGACGTTCACGTATTTGTTCGGAACTTTGAGGTATCAGGCCGCGCAATTACGCCGGATTCCAGCCACTCACCAGTCCCGTCTGAGCCAACAGCGGCTGAGCCTGTGCCCGCTGGGCGTTTTGCCAAACCGCTTGAACACGGTAACTTAAACATGAAGGATTCAGAGTCGGACGAGCAAATCTCGCACTCTGAGAATTTGGCGAATCTTGAGTCTCCAGCTTCCGCCGCAGCATATGAATCTCCCTCCGCGGTCCCCGACGCCACACCCCTTGCGTCCCCGGTAGAAACTTCTGATGCTGCGGCAGCACCGATAATACTTTCGGATACGGATTCGCAAAGTGATAAGATCGAAAGGGAACACCGCAGCGAGTCTTCGCTTTTTTCTGCTTCTGATGCCGCCATCGCCAACCCGGTGCTCACAGAAACCTCAGACTCGCAACCGCTTATATTGCCAGATGGTTCTTCGTCTGTAGAAAGCACCATGGCGCCAGCTCCGCATCATGATGATCTGGACGGGCCTTTGCCCTGGGAAAAAATAGACGCTGCGAAAAAACTAGCCGATGACGAGAAAGACTTCCGCTCGCTGTGATGCCAGCGTTGCCCCGGGCCTATACTGTAGAAGAAGTTGCGAAGGAACTTGAGCCTTTACGTTCCCTGGGGAATACAATAGTTTTTACCAACGGCGTATTCGACCTTCCACACCCCGGCCATGTCCGCAGTTTGCGCGCGGCGCGGGCGCTGGGCGATGTTTTAGTTGTGGCTGTAAACAGCGACGAATCCACACGCAGACTCAAAGGGGAACAACGCCCGATAATTTCCGCAAATGAGCGGGCGAAAATATTGGCTTCCTTCGATATGGTGGATTTTGTCGTTATTTTCGACGAAGATACCCCCTTGTCAGTCGTACAGGCCCTTCAGCCGGATGTTATCGCAAAGGGCGCTGACTATCGCAATCGCGAAGTAGTTGGCTCCGAAGCGGTAAGGGTCCGTGGTGGGCGCGTGGAATTTCTTCCTTTTGAAGAGGGGATTTCATCTTCTACGATAATTGAACGCATTGTGCAGGCGCATCAGTAGGCATTAAATAATATATTTGCTTTACCAAAGAGGAAACCATGCAGGAAATTGATAATCTCGATATCGGCGACAAAGTCAAACACCCTAAATTTGGAACAGGTACCGTAGTTTTCCGTACCGGCGAAGGCGACAAACAGAAGGCGACCGTTAAGTTTGGCAGCGATGTCGGCGAAAAAAAGCTACTCGTGAGCCTTGCAAAGCTGAAGGTAATCTCTGAGCGTCCGACCCTGGTCGCCGAGGCACCCGTTGAAGCTGTCGCAGGCCGCACCCTGTTGGGTAAAGTCGCTGATGAAGATGAAGACGATAACCAGGCAAAAAAAGCCGCTGGTGTCGGTGATGAAGAAGATGACGACGCTGAAGAACTCGAAATCGACGACGATGAAATGGTCGAGGACGAGGACGAGGACGATGCTGAGGTCGTGGACGACGACGACGAACCTGTAGCCAAGCCGTCTAAAGCCGCAAAAGGCAAAAAGAGCAAAGCCGTCATTGACGATGAAGAAGATGTGGAAACCGATGACGATGACGAAGACGATGACGGCGAAGAAGCTGACGACGACGAGGACGCTGACGAGGACGAAGAATAGTGCAGGAGATCACGCCGGAGGTTGTCCGCCACGTGGCGCTGTTAAGCCGTCTGGAACTGGCTGAAGGCGAAGCCGAAAGTTATGCGGCCGATCTCGATAAGATTCTTCATTTCGTAGAAACACTCAGTGAGCTCGATACGACCGATGTTCCGCCTACTTCTCACTCGTTTAAGATGCAAAATGTCTTTAGAGAAGACGAAGTTCGCCCTTCGCTCACCAATGAACAGGCGCTGGCAAACGCACCAGATTCCGAAGAGGAATGTTTTAAAGTGCCCGCCGTGCTACAGGATAGCGGTGGCGCGTAGCCCGGTTGAACTGGACGTCTAACGCAGTAGATAACATTAAGAAATCTTTATAAGAAGAGAGGCCCCGGCTTTAAGCCGGGGCCTCTTTTACGTTACCAGCTTAAAACCATGCGAAAAGCCCATAAGTAGGATCAGCAATTCTGGCTTCCCATGTAAACCCATAAAGCCATTGACTGCGATTCTACGTAACTGGTCATAATTTACCTGTATCTAAATGCGATCGTAATTTTCGCTGCTTTACAAAATGACCGGAGCCATCGTTATATGTTGAACATCAGCAAGACTCAAAACGCTGTAAAGACCGCCATTTGTCTTTCCGCAACAATGCTGCTGTCCTTTCCCAGCCAAGACTGTTTCGCATCCAAAGATTTGGGAAATGGGTTTACAGATCACGGTGTCGCCACCCCCATCAGTAACCACCGGGGCACAGTATGTACCGTAGACGGCAACGGCGACAATGTGGTGTTGCAGTGGATAATGGACCATAGAGGCGGCTATGCGGTGCTGATGGTTAACGCGGAAAAGGGCGGTGCTGAACAGTTTCCCATTCCGTTCGAGAACGTTTTAAAAGACTCGCCTTTTGCCAGCATCCTATCCAGCACCAATAAATTTTACACGCATTTCGGCGACCACTTCGTTGAGTTTGATCCCATCAAACCCGGCTTTACGTTTAGCGAAAAGACGGCTACACAGATGTCGATGGGAATGACAGAGGATGACAACGGCGTTATCTGGTCGGCCACATACCCGCAAAGCGGGATCGTGGCTTTTAATCCCAAAACAAGAGAGTTTCGAGACTTCGGCCACGTTTACAAACAGAACTGGCCTCAGTATCAGCGCTATATAGCAGCGGACGATACTGGACACATCTACTTTGCCATCGGCTCAACTGCCAGCCAGATTGTTGCTCTAGACCCTGCGACCAGCACGGCTACCGCTATACTGCCAGAGGCTGAACGGACAAAGGGTACGGCTTACGTCTTTCGCTCCATGAATGGAAAGGTTTACGGGAAGGCCAATAAAGAGGAGGGAGATTCCTGGTACGAGCTCTATAAAGGGGAAGCCCGGAAGGTCTCTGAAATTGATGAAAGAGCCAAACCGTATATAAGCGGCAGCCAGGCTCTTACCCACGCCAGCTTCCCGGATGGGTCCAAGCTGTTAGCGTGCGACCTGGTAGAGCGGAAAGTCTCTGTAACAGATCCATCCAGCACCGGCACCTCACGGACTTTGGCCTTTGACTACACCAGTGATGGCGCGCTTATCATGGGGCTCGCAAAGGCACCTGATAACACGATCTGTGGAGGAACCTGCTTCCCCATGCGCTTTTTCAGTTATGATCCTAAAACAGATAAGATAACGAATCGGGCTGCTTACGGTCAGTGGAATACCATAACAGCGCTAAAGGATAAGTTTTATGTGGGCGGTTATCCGGGGGGATTTCTGCTTGAGTGGCTTCCTTCAAAGGATTGGGTGCCCACCGACAGCCGGAAGGCGTCATCTAATCCCCGGTTTATTGATAAGGTCAGTCCGGTCATTCATCGCCCTCACGCGTTGCTGGCGATGGCAGATCAAAACACCGTCGTCATGGGCGGCACACCGGCCTACGGTTACACGGGAGGTGGACTTGTTTTCTGGGATCGCGCCTCCAGCAGCTCCACGGTGATTAAAGACACCGACATTATCCCTGACCAAGCACCCTTCAGCCTTATTGAGCTGCCTGGCAACAAAATTTTAGGTGGCACCACCACCGAGGCGGGCACGGGGGGTGAGCAAAAGGCGAACCTGGCAGAGCTTTTCATAATGGATGCCAGTACGAAAAAGATGGAGTGGCACGCGCCTCTCATTAAAGGCGCACAGGGATACATAGACCTGTGCGAAGCCCCTGAAGGCAATATCTACGGGTTTGCGGACAAGAAGACATTTTTCGTATTTGACCCGGTCAAGCGCTCCATCATCCACCAGGCCGACGTGTCAGTCGAACTAGGCAATACCGTATCCGACCAGGGCCCCAGAATCTTTGTTCCTGTCGGTGAGAAAGTGTACGTCATATTTGAGAAAGGCATAGCTGCCGTAGATCATGCTACTTTCGAGATCAAGCTCCTGGCGGAGTCGCCTGTAAAAATCCAAACCGGCGGCGATTATCTGGACGGCCGAATCTATTTCGGGACGCCGTCTCACATCGGCAGCTACGATCTAAACACAGCGGCAAAGTAAGCAACTCGGGCTTCCTACACCAATAAAAAAAGATAGCCGCCCGTTTCCGGGCGGCTATTCCTATATGCGTAGTACTTAAGTGCGGCCTTAGATTATGCGGGGGTGCCGGTTCCACACTGGCGTTGCGCTGCGTCTGCTGCGCCGGCCATCATGACTACGGCGTTCAGGAAGTCCGAGCTTTGGCCTTCGAACAATCCCGATTTTACAAGCGCCGTTGCAGTGGCGCCCGCGCCTGCATGTTTTGTAGAAGAAGGATGCAACACGGATGCGAGAGGCAGTCCCGGACGTAGGAAGTTCGATGGTTCCGGAAGAATCGCCTGAGAAAGACGGTCATCTTTTTTTAGATTCGGGAACTCAGGGCTGCCATTTTTCGACTTTAGACCCGTAATGTTTTCCAGAGATTTATGGAAAGCAGCGAACTGGTAGAACTCGACCGGCCCGATGGATGCAAGAATGAGAAGGACATCGAGGCTGGTAACCTTTTGCATAAGCGAAGCGTACAGGCTGGCTCCGCCCTGTTCGATCGTGGCAAAGTGAAACGCCGCGCTCATGGCCGCCGTTTTCACGTCCCTGCCTTTTTGTTTAAACATGGTGGGGATGGTGGGCTGGCCGACAATATTGACAATCTGCGGGTATTCATCCACGCCTGCGTCGTTGTTTCCGGGGCTGCGGTAGCGAAAATACCATCCCGTATCGACGGTCAGATGTTTCAGGCATGTAAGACGACCCACCTGCTGCGCACCCTCAGCTTGCGAACTTGGCAACGTGCGAAACGCGTCGAGATTAACGGCGGTTTCGCCCTTTGAAACCAGGTAGGCGTTGATAAGCTGATGATGGCTTCTTTCGTTGTCGCGATCATCGTTTACATATCGCGGTATTGCCCGGTCAATTCTCTGCAACTGTTTCTGATACTGCTTGTTGTCAGACGCCAGCTCGGCATACTGCTGCCAGAGATCGTCCTCAATAAGTTCTGCGGCCGCCAGAAATTTAAGGATATCAATGTCGCCCTGGGACGGTTCATCATTGAACGTGTCAGCGTTTGCCCTGTTCAAGCTGCCAGACATCAATCCACCCGCAAGCAAGGCTGAGCCGCCTGCCATTGTTCCTGCTCGTGTTAAAAAGGATCGGCGCGAAAGGCCATTCTTATCATTATCAATACTCATGTTTCTTCTCCCTTGAAACTAGATATGCCCGAAATCATGTGCCGGCAATAAGCAGAGCAAGAGGAGGCATAAGAAAACAGACTTAATACATCTAAGCACAGATTGTGCCACGAATTCTCACTACACCCTGTGCCAAGAGTTTCACATTAAAGCTCTTTAGCGGCTGAAAGTCTTATCCATTCCCCAGCTTTGGCCTTTGGCATATCGGTTGCTCGCTTTGCTCAGATAGGATTCAAAAACTGTTTGTTTGGAGATATCATGAAAACATTTCAATTGGTCGCCGCTGCGTCGATGGTGGTTGCCTTAGCATCAGAAACATCTTTAAAGGCGCAGGATGCGGCAATGGCAATGAAGGACAGCAGCAGCAGCGCCACCATGGCTTCCGTCAATAAAGCCGACGTAGACAAAATCATCGCCACGTGGCCGGAACGCCCCAAGTTGGGCGCGACGGAAATGATGGTTAAATACGGGATGCCGCAGGAAGTGACCTCTGAAAGGGTTATATGGCACAACCCTGGACCTTTCAAAAGAATTGCCGTAACCCGCCAGGAAGATCCCCACGACTTCCCGGCACCCCACATGGATTTTATGGAACATACCATTGCGTATAAAGTTCCTGCAGATAACATCGGCGACCTGATCGCCTTCGACGGAAGCAGCACCATTGATCGTACAGTAGGCGAACTCTCGGCGCGGTGCGATCTTGAAGGACATAACATACTCACGCTTAACCTGGACCATGATATTGTTACGGGCAAAAAGACGGTGGAGGAAGCGCGAGAAGCTTTTGGTAAAAATGTCGTGCAAGACCTCAAAGGTGAGGCTCCCCCTTATGTAGCCAAGCTTCAATTTGAGCCTGTTGCACCGGCCGCTGCCGCCGATCCCGGAGAATCTGTTATCCCTGGTGCGCCCGTGCGTGCCGCGGAAGCTAAAGATATGTCAGCCAGTGCTGGAGACAAAACGGGTGACGCTGAAATCCTTGCAACCGTTCTCACTATCGATAAGGGCCAAATACTTGCAGCCTCTCAGGCTCAGATGAAAAAAATAAGCGCTCCCGTTCTTGAGTATGCTAAAATGCTCCATACCGAACATGGATTGCACATGGAAAAAACCATGATGCTCGGCAAGGAAATGGACGTCACGCCAGTCATTACCGATTCCGTGGACAAGCTCCAGCAACAGGGAGCGGGAGGGCTTGCCAAGCTTGTTCCTCTGGATGGCAAAGAGTTTGAGCAGGCTTATGTTGCGGCAATGGTGAAAGGCCACACTGAAGCTCTGGCCATGATAGATGATAAGCTCCTCACCGCAACAGACAACGACAAGTTGAAAGATCACCTTACGAAAACCCGCGCAGCCCTTGCCGCACACCTTGAGAAGGTCAAGGCGCTACAAAGCGGGATGTAGTCGCTGCATCTAAAAGCACAGACTTTTAAAGCAGTGCATATGTGGCTTTTGTAATATGGATTTAACACGGAGTGGGGGAGTTCGGCAGAGTGTGCCGGCTCCCCATTTTTCTTTACGTTTTTGAAATCTTTAAGCGCTTGTCGGAAATTTACTACGAAAAACGCGTCCCATGTCGATGTAGAGTGCCGTTGTAATCATAGCTGATGGACGTACGCTAAGCCGTTAGGATAAGTGGTCGCATCAGCTAAATCCTAAAAAGCTTAGTCAGGTCTGATGACTGAAATTATACTTGAGACGATAGTGCAGGCTCCTTTGGAACGGGTGTTTGATTTGGCGAGAAGCATCGATTTCCACTGCCACTCAACCGCCGACACTCAAGAGAAGGCCATTGCAGGCGTGACGCATGGGCTTATCGGGTTAAACGAAGAGGTCACATGGCGGGCGAGACATTTCTTAGTGTGGCAGAAGCTTACGGTTTGGATAACGGAGTATGAAAGCCCCACATTTTTTCAGGACGAAATGGTTGCTGGTGCTTTTCGCTGGATACGACATGATCACTTTTTCAGCAAAACGGCCGGCGACGGAACTTTAATGAGAGATGTTTTTACTTACGCACCGCCATTAGGCGTGGCCGGACGCATGGCGGACGAACTTGTTTTAAAGCGCTGTTTCCGGCGGTTTCTGTTGGCTCGTAACGACAAGCTAAAAACAGCGGCGGAGACAGACATCTGGAAAAAGCTTCTGCCACAATCCACGTGACGATACCCTGTGGAAATCATTCCCGCTCCGTACGACATTGAGCGCATTTCAATAGCCAAGGCTGTGGCGGGCCTCGCGGCAATGGATTCCGGCGTGAGTATTTTTTATCCTGGAACTCAGAAAGAACCTGTGGAATACGTCGCCGCCGTGATTGTGCTGATGGACAGCGATGACAAGACATGCCCGAAAACGGCAGATGATTTCCATTATGTTTCTTGCTGTTATGGCGGTTAACTTTGGAGCGGAAGGATTTTCCCTCTACTCCGCCCATGGCTTCGCCTTGTTTGAATCTGCAAAATCGCGTCTCTGTTCCGTGCCGGACGGCCCCGCCTCCTGTTGTGCAGAAAAACCGGCCACCGCCTGTGGTTGCCCGTGTTGTGGTGACAGTTGCCCCATGGGCGATGCCTGCACCTGCGGCGACGACGGCAAGTCCAAAGCGTTTGCCGGAGGGTTGTTTTTCCAGATGCCGGGTTGTCATCCCGACCAGGCAGCGCATAACTCTTCTTATCTTCCATTGTCTATGAGACTGGTTTTTCTAGAGGCGACGAAGCTCCCTCCAGGAATGGATTTTCCTCAGCCGCACATCATCGATTCGCGTGCGGGCCGGCCTGGTGTCCTATTACCGCCGCCGCCTGTTCCCCCTCCGAGGTACGCTACCGCCTAAGAGCGGCCTTCCCCAGCGTAACCTTGACCGGATGCCTCTTAAGCAGGGGTCCGGCTACCAATCTCATACAATTCAGGAGTAACACAGATGCCTCACGCCCAAAATCGGGTATTGCGGCGGATGATTGTGCCTGCCCTTGCGGTAGCATTCGCTTGCGCGGGCACGTCCGCCCACGCCCATTTACACTGGAGCCGCGTAAACACCGTGGATTCCGATACCATCGCCCTTTACCACTTCGACGACGCCACAACTGTGGCCGCGCCACCCTCATTGCCTCTTCCGCTCGGACTTGGTTTAACATCAATCGCCGCGGGCATACCACTGTCACCGACGACCGACACCCCCGGTGCCATTTTCACCCCCCAGGCGCTTGCCCTGCCGACTGCTCAGACCCTCCGCAGCACTGATACCATATCCCAGCTTGCGGGCGATCTTACCATAGAATGCTGGTTTAAATGGACACCAGAAATGACATCCTCCACGCTGGAAATCGGGCTGCAATCCGGGGCGCGGCTCGTCGTAGCTCGGGATGAGGTAACCCCGGCCAACGACCGCTTCGGTATCGCGGGCACCCATGGTTCTTATCTTTCCGCGCCCGGGTTCACCAGTTGGGTCGATGTCGGATACGAGGAGGCATCGCTGAACGAATGGCGCCACCTGGCACTAACCATTCACTCCACAGGGATCCATTACAACCCCGCGTCGTCCCATGATGTATACTCGACAGGCACAGTGGGGCGTCTCTATCTGAACGGTCATCCCACCGGCTCTTTCCCCCATTCGTTTGACCTTGCGGGGCTAAACGTCCACGATGCTTCGCGCGTAACGGTGGTCATGCGCGGCGGGGAAATGGTTATTGATGAGCTGGCGGTCTGGCGGCGGGATTGGTCGGCCAACGGTGTCAATACTAACCCTTTCGCGAACGGCCGCGGTGTGGAATCCAGCGTGACCGGGTGGCTTGATTACCGTGAGTAATCTCGGACGCAACAGAACGGAGGGCCGGGCGGTGTTGCCCGGCCCCCTTTTTCGAGCGTTTACTTTAATCGAGCTGTTGGTGGTGGTGTTGATTCTGGCGTTGCTGGCGGCGATTGCAGTGCCGAACTTTCTGCTGGCGGGAACACGAGCGCGCGTTTCACGAGCCACCGCGGATCAGCGGGCGCTCGCCACCGCTCTGGAGTCATACGCAATCGACGCCAGCGGCCGCTATCCCGCATATGGCAATCCGCGCGACCGCGCTCTATTTGCCGGAGAGCCCATAGTGTTTGTGCCGACGCGCCTTACAACTCCGGTGGCCTACATTAAACAGTTGCCTCCCGACATTTTCCCCGGTGTCAGATCCGGCATCGCTAACGATTATCAGGACACGTACTTTTTCATGAACGACTACGCCTGTGTCTACCTCGGAAAGACCCAACCGCAGGGTCACGTGCAGGAGCATTACCATTCGCTGACAGGAGGCACGCGAGCCGCGCACTGGACAATCTGGAGCTATGGCCCGGATTTGAAAGACAACCACGGCACCATAATGTACGACCCCACAAACGGAACAGTTTCAAAAGGAGACCTGATGCGCTTTGGGCCGTAGATTCATGACGCAAAGCAGATTAAGATGCTTTCTGTTTTTGCTTTTCTTGCTTTTGCTGTTCTTCGCGTCCTTTCCGTCTTTGCGTCAAAATTTTTGTGCGCGAATCCCCGCCCCCGTTTTGCGTAGTTGCCACACATAATACCAGCATTGAGGATAACAATGGGTTCGCTATCGGGTGAGAAACGCACCTGCTACTGTGGCGAGGTGCGCGCATCTCACATTGGGCAGGAAGTTGTATTAAAGGGTTGGGTGCATCGGCGCCGCGACCACGGCGGCGTAATATTTGTGGATCTACGCGATCGCACCGGCCTTTGCCAGGTTGTGCTCAGCCCGGAAAATTTCCCAGCGGAAGAATTCGAAAAGGCCCACGACCTGCGCGACGAATTCGTAGTGGCGGTGCGCGGCACCGTTCGCAACCGGCCCGAAGGCACGCTCAACCCCAACCTGGCCACCGGCGAAATCGAACTCAATACTTTACAGTTCGAGATCCTGAACACCTGCCGCCCTCTGCCGTTCCGACTGGATGAATACAGCAACGTAAACGAAGACGCGCGCCTGAAACATAGATTCCTCGATCTGCGCCGTCCCGAGATGCAGAAGAATTTCATGATGCGTCACCAGCTGAACCAGATCACACGCCGCTTCCTCAGCGACAACGGTTTCCTGGAATTCGCCACGCCGATCCTGACTAAAAGCACTCCAGAAGGCGCGCGGGATTTCCTCGTGCCGTCCCGCCACACGCCAGGGGCATTCTTCGCCCTGCCCCAGTCGCCCCAGCTTTTCAAGCAGCTCCTTATGGTGGCCGGCTACGACCGGTATTTCCAGATTGCCACCTGTTTCCGCGATGAAGATCTGCGGGCGAACCGCCAGCCGGAGTTCACCCAGATCGATATCGAGATGAGCTTCATCACGGCGGAAGAAATTTATGAACTGATGGAAGGCCTGATCGCATCCGTTTGGAAAGAGTGCCGCGGTATCGACGTGCCCACGCCTTTCGAGCGCATCGGATATGCAGACGCCATGATGAAATATGGCAGCGACAAGCCCGACCTACGTTTTGACCTGTCGATCACAGATATGACAGAGTTCTTCAGCGCGACCGACATCAAAGTGTTTGCGGCCACCGCCGCTAATCGTGGCGTTATACGCGCCATGCGAGTGCCCGGCGGTGCGGCCTTCAGCCGGAAGCAGTTGGATGACTATACGACTTTCGCAGGCATCTACGGCGCGAAGGGCCTGGCGTGGTTCAAGCTGAATGAGGGCGGCGAGATGCAAAGCCCGCTCGCGAAATTCCTGGACGCTGACAAGCAGGCAGCTCTAATTTCTGCAGTTGGCGGCGAGACAGGCGACATTATTTTCGTAGTCGCAGACCGCGAAAAGGTTGTTTGTGATGCCCTTGGACAGCTCCGTCTTAAGCTCGCGGCAGACCTTGGCATAATCAAAGACGACACCTATAAGTTCGCCTGGGTGGTAGACTTCCCCCTGTTCGAGTATGCAGAACGGGACAAGGTTTTCACTCCGTCGCATCATCCGTTTACCATGCCTATGCCGGAAGACGTTCATTTTCTGGACGAGTACAATGCCGATCCAGCCAAACACGACGCAGGCCACATGCAGGATAATCCCCTGCGCGGCGTTCGTGCCCTCGCCTACGATCTCGCCTGCAACGGCGAAGAGCTTGGCGGCGGTTCCATTCGTATCCATACGAAGGATGTTCAGGATAAGGTGTTCCAGACCATCGGCATTTCCGGCGAAGAAGCCCGGGAGAAATTCGGTTTCCTACTGGACGCCCTGTCTTACGGTGCCCCGCCCCACGGCGGCCTCGCGTTTGGTTTCGAGCGCATGCTGATGCTTCTTCTCAACGAGAAGAGCATCCGAGAAGTCATCGCGTTTCCCAAAACCCAAAGCGGTGCCGATCTTATGGTCGATGCCCCAAGCGCCGTTGATGACGAGCAATTAAAGGAGCTCAACGTCAAAGCGGTCATTCCGGTGCCGGTGGCGGTACCGGAGGCTTAGAGGCCTGGAACCGGAAGAAGCAAAATATCTATCCTGTGATCTTCAACGATTAGGCGCTCCCAGGCGATTTACCCAATAAACATGGCGTCGCCGTAGCTGTAAAAACGATAGCTTTCGGCGATGGCCTCCCCGTAAGCTGCCATGATATGCTCGTG
The DNA here is from genome assembly GCA_038243585.1 of Candidatus Sumerlaeales bacterium. GTDB lineage: Bacteria > Sumerlaeota > Sumerlaeia > Sumerlaeales > Sumerlaeaceae > JAKFFN01. The sequence goes on from JBBSQY010000024.1 coordinate 22,821, forward strand.
CCCCGCAAAGGCGCTGATCATCATGAGCAGCGTGCTGCGCGGCAAATGGAAATTAGTAACCATGGCATCCACCACTTTGAATTCGTAGCCCGGCAGGATCAGGATATTGGTAGCCTTGCGTCCTTCGGCAAATGTGTCCACCTCGGCGTCCCATGCGGATTCCAGGGTACGGACGGTGGTCGTACCCACGGCGATAATGCGTCCGCCCGCGGCGCGGGTTTCGGCTATGGCGCGCGCCGTCTCCGCCGGCACTTCATAAAATTCCGTGTGCATGGGATGAGCAGCGGGATCCTCGACTTCGACCGGCTTAAAAGTTCCTGCGCCAACGTGCAGTGTAACCCAGGCGAGCCGCGCCCCCGTTGCCGCGATTTGCTCCAGAAGCTCCTCAGTAAAATGCAGTCCGGCCGTGGGTGCTGCTATGCTGCCAAAGTCGCGGGCATAAACCGTTTGATAGCGGACAGCATCGTCGTTTAGAGGATTAGTTGTGCCTTCCCCATCCGGCAAACCATCTTCCTTACGCCGTTGAACAATATACGGCGGCAGCGGAATCTCGCCGCATTGCTCCAGAAGCGGCAAAATATCGGCATGGAGAAACTCCAGCGTGCGTGTTCCGTCAGATCCCTCAGCCACGACACGGGCCCTAAGCCGACCCCCTGCAAAATCAATGGTCTCACCAATACGAAACTTCTTGGCGGGACGGCAAAATGCGGTCCAGGAGGATGTTCCGGTTATCCTATCAGTTTTCTCCTCCGCGACTGTTAATGGCTGGAGCAGGAGCGCTTCCACAGCAGCACCAGTATCACAACGCACCCCTCGCAGACGCGCCTTGATCACCCGGCTGTTGTTCATCACCAGCAGATCTCCGGGGCGAAGACAACCCGTCAAATCGCTAAAGCGGCGATGCCTGATTTCTCCTGATTCGCGATTCAGAACCAACAGGCGAGAGCCATCCCGACGGGGAGCAGGATGGGTGGCAATCAGACCCCGGGGTAGGTCATATTCAAAGTCAGAAGTAAGCATGGAAACTTCAAACACCATGGCCTGATTCGACTATTCGCTATTTGCGGGTCACCTCGTGGCTGGCAAAACGAAAAACACGGCTGCCATCAAAGATGGCAGCCGTGTTTTTAAAACCAGCTTTATCGTTTTAGATTACTGGGCAGGAACCGGAGTGGCGTTGCTTTCCGGCGGCATATTTACATCAACTGTTGGGACAGTAATGGTCTTTGACGTGGTACCCACATCTATGTCCGCTGCGTTGACTTCATACTTTGGCAACTGTGTTTCGCCCTCAGTGGTAATATCAACGTCCGGAATGTTGCCTTCCTGAGTTTTATCTACAGTACAACCTGCAAATACAAACATGGAAGCCGCAGCTACAGTAACTAGTAAAGTGTTAAACTTCATAACCAAACCCCTTCTATAGTGGTAATTTGTTAATTTGTCATACGCTGGTAAGCACTAAAGCGAGAGATGTGCCATATTTAGAAGCGATAGATAAAACCGTTGCATATTTTAAAGTCGCCGATGGAGAGGCGTCATCGATAGGCCGGAACAGGTTTCGAGACCGGAATATTTCTTTATGCCTCGTCCGCATGCTGAGATTGTAATAATTACGGTCTAGGTTCGAGAGCTACTCGCAATGCAGAATAGGTAGGCCTGTAGGCGGCCTTCGTCTGTCACTACGGGACAATCCTGATTTACGAAAACGCAAAGGGCCCGGGCGTATCCACCCAGGCCCTTCTCAAGTATACTGTCTAAAGTGGTTAAAAAGCCACAGCGTTGTTGTTAGCCTCATTACATTCCGGCACGTTGTTGTCACCGTCGGCCACCGCGATCAGATAGCGACCAGTTGGGTTGATGCCGCTATCCAGCTTCATTTTGAAGTTCACTTTCTTGGCTTTTTTGTTATTCTTTCCGGGGCACTTGGCTTTCATGGATTTCACGCCGAGCAGCAAGTCGGAGGAATCTACTGTCAGATCATCCGATAGATAAAGCTTAACCACCGTACGCGGAGCGCACTCCGTGCCCAAATTGGTCACTCCGACCTTCGCCTGAACCTTGAATTGCCATTCGCCGGTCTTCTTTTTAACCTTCCCTTTACTGCGGATTTTCAGCATTTGGGCAGCCAGATCAACTGGGTCTGTGCATGGGATATTGGGAATTGGCGGCACTACGGTAGGAGGATTGGCTACCGGAGGTTCTTCGACTGGCGGCACAACCACTGGCGGTGTTTCCACGACCAATGTCATCTTTTCCGAATAGTTGTTGGCAACATCTGGATCAAACATATCAGATGATCCTGCTGAATAGCTGGAAAACTGGCCAACCTGCGTCGGTGTAACATTGACCGTCATAGTCACAGCCTCGCCAACCGCCAGCGGCACATTTGATACGCTGGCATATTTGTTGACCAAAACAGGAACGCCCTTGTTTGAGGTAATGGAATTGATTGACACTCCCCCTGGAATCAGGGACCCAAGAAAAGTCCCGTTGGTTGGGTTCGGCCCCATGTTAAGCGCCGTTACGGAAATGGAGACAGGCTGATTGAGGACGGCTGCCTGAGCGGAGCCGGTCTGTGTAACCAGAATATCCGATTCAGGACCGCCTGCCACGCTAATTGGTGTCGATACCGTGGCACTATTGTTGTCCGTATTCGATTCGAAGAGTTCATGTCTTACCACAATGCTGTTGTTGATGTTTCCCAGTTCATCACCCACGGCGTTCGGCGAAACGCTATAAACCAAAACAAGATTGGCCGTATCTCCTGCTGCCAGATAGGGCAATGATGCCATCAGACCTTGATTGTTAAAATTCAGGCTCCATTGTCCTTCATCTTGGATGCTGTAGAATTCCACGTCACCATCTTCAATCACCAAGGGTCCCATCGGCCCGTTTAATCCCCATTGCGGATATGTAAGCTTAGCCCAAACATTGCTGAGTGTAATTGTGCTAGGCATATCATCTGGGCCGACATTTGTTATTGCCATATTATAAACCAGCAGTCCGCTCGGCTGCGCCGTAGCCGCAGACGCCGTAATGTTTGCCTGCAGATCAAAGACCGGAGGTTCGCCTGTGGTGTTCAGCGTTATCGGTTCAGTGCTATTGTTACTATAGTTTGGATCGATAGATTTGGCCGAGTCAAAGCCGATATTAGCCCACGCCGTGACTTGACCAAAATGCTTAATCCTGAACACAAGAGTCATCGTTTCCGTTTGCCCCGGATTTAACACAGGAACACGAAATCTTGCCCCGGAATCAACCAATGAGCCACCAAGATATAACTCAACAGGGTCTGCCGTGGACTCAGTCGAGATATAATCAACGTTCCGATTAAACATCATGCCTGAAAAACTACAACGGACATCATAAGCAGGATCAGGTCCATTGTTAGTAACTGCTACGCGAACTACCGCGTTTTCCCCAAAAGGGATCTCAGTGCGGTCAGCCGAAATGTTAAAGCTCACGTCGGCAAGTCCCTGCTGCTCACCATCCTTTACATTAATGGCACTATAGGTCAATATTTCCGGTCGGTCCGGAATGCTCTGCTGAGCTGTTGACACCGTTTCCATTCCATACCATCCGGCAGTAAGCAGGGTATAGGTAAATCTAAACACGATTGAGGATCCCGGAGCCATAGACTGAATTGTATAGTCAATTCCGGCGCTCTGCACACCTGAAACTGCTCCAGTCGCTACGATGTCAGTTCGCAGGTTTGTTGCAATCCCTTCAGCGAAGAGATAGTTATCTAATGTAATGGAAGTTAACTCTGCCGGTCCAGTATTTTTGAAAGTAACCTCATATATCACGTCATTGTTGACATAAGTTTCATTGCCAGAAGAAGGCTCGAAGCCGGGGAATATTGTGAATGCCGTTGATGAAACATCCCATAAAGCAACTCCTGGCCGAAGTGGTTGGCGACCTGCGATTATGTGAGCGTCGTCAGTATTATTGGCAGGATTAGAATCGGCGGTAACGTTTGACTCGATGTAAGCGTAAAAACCGGGGGACGCTTCTGCGCGAGTCAGTAGCGTTACAGTCATTGTAACCGATTCTCCCGAAGCCATAACTGGTAGTTCAATGGTTTCCAATATGATGTCAGCAAAACCTGACATCCGTACGATTGTTCCGGTGCTGGAGGTGGCAGAGACAAATTTGTACTCGTCGAGATTCCACCACTCAAAGATCAACCGAACATCAACAGCAGCATCAGGTCCGTTGTTTGTAAATGTCGACGTAAGAACAACCTCAGACCCAACTTCAACTTGGGATTCCTTAGGTGAAATGGTTACAGACATGTCAGCGGATGCCGCGGACGGCTGCGCAGCTGTAGTAAATGGCATTATTATAACCATGAATGCCATAATGCTCAACACATACGTTCGAAGTCGAAGCAACATTTCTCCAGCGCCGCGGGCTATACCTGCCTCTGTCGTTGCTCGAGTGTCACGCCCGAATTTCGATTGAATCCCGCCACCTATCATATCTGCGCCTCTTATACTTTTAAGTTCCGTAATGTTCCGTAATGTCAAGTATAGCGCACTTAGACGAATACGGCCAAACAAATAAGGATTAGTCTAAATCCCGTTATTTGTAAATGTAAAGGTAATCTTTCGTTTATTTTTGGAGCTCACTAGCAACTTCATTTAACTGGTCGACATCCCCTGTTTTTGTTTGCCTGCATGAGTTGCCCGCTCTTGATGTACCCTCAAACAGCCGGCAACGGCTCCACAAATTTTTTACGGGATTTGACCTGAGACATGAGTGATTCTTCTACTTCTTTCGATTGTATTATTATTGGCGCCGGGCCGGGAGGCTATGTCGCCGCGATACGAGCTGCGCAGCTGGGCCTTAACACTGCCATTATCGATAAGAGGGATCGCCTGGGCGGGACCTGTCTCAACATCGGGTGCATCCCCAGCAAGGCCCTGCTCGATAGCAGCGAGTTGTATCACATGGCCAATCATTCCTTTAAAGCCCACGGCATCACAGCAGAAGGCGTTTCTATAAACGTGCCGGCCATGATCGCCCGCAAAGATAAAGTCGTGGACGAACTGACCCGCGGTATTGCCGGTCTTATGAAGAAGAACAACGTAACCGTGCTCCGCGGCAAAGGCGAACTTCTCGGCGACGGCAAAGTGAAGGTGACAGCCGACGACGGCGCGGAACAGACCATTTCCGCGACGAAAAACATTCTCATCGCCACCGGGTCGGTTTCGACGGAACTGCCGTTTGCCAAGGTCGACGGCAAAAACATTATCAGTTCCACGGAAGCCCTTGAGTTGCAGAACGTGCCGAAGCACCTCGTTGTAATCGGCGGCGGCTACATTGGGCTTGAGCTGGGTTCCGTTTGGCTGCGGCTGGGGGCCCAGGTAACCGTCATCGAAATGCTGCCGGAGCTGGTGCCGTTTATGGATCGTGAATGCGCCGCAGCCCTGCACAAATCCCTCCAGCGCCAGGGTATGACGTTTATGATGGGCACGAAAGTGAACAGCGTCGATAATTCCAGCGACACGCCTTCCGTAACCGTGACCACGGCGGACGGTAAAGAAGAGCGCATCGAGTGCGACAAAATTCTTGTCTCCATCGGCCGCCGCCCGTCCACTCACGGCGTCGGGCTAGAGACCGCGGGCGTTGAACTGGACGAGCGCGGGCGCATCAAAGTTGACGAGCATTATAACACCACCGCCGCCGGGATCAGCGCCATTGGCGATGTAATACCCGGCCCCATGCTGGCCCACAAGGCGGAAGAGGAAGGCATCGCCTGGGCGGAAATCATCGCCGGCAATGAAGGCCATGTAAACTACGACGTTATTCCTTCTGTTGTCTACACATGGCCAGAAGCCTCAAGCGTGGGCCTGACCGAAGAACAGGCCAGGGAAAAACACGGCGAGGACGTAAAGGTGGGCAAGTTCCCGTTCATGGCCAACGGCCGCGCCAAAGCCATGGGCGAACGCGATGGATTTGTAAAAGTGATCGCCGGCCCTTACGATCGCGTTCTGGGCGCTCACATCTTCGGCCCCCGGGCATCCGATCTGATTGCTGAACTGGCCACCATTATGGAATTTGGCGGCACGGCGGAAGACATCTACAGAACCTGTCACTCGCACCCGACGCTGGGAGAGGCCGTTAAAGAAGCAGCAATGGCGGTTCATGGTCGTGCCGTTCATTTTTAAACTTCGCAACCTGCAAAACCGCACGGGTTTAATGACACCAATGGTTCTTCCATGACAGCAGTTATAATATTAGCAGTTCTGATCCTGGTTAACGGCCTGTTTTCCATGGCCGAGACGGCCGTGGTGTCTTCCCGTAAGTCCCGTCTTAAACAACGGGCGCAGACGGGCAATCGCCAGGCGCGCGTTGCATATAAGCTGGCCAAGAACCCGAATAAGTTTCTGGCCACTGTTCAAATCGGTATCACGGTCATCGGCATTTTGTCTGGTGCGTTGGCTGAAGAACGCCTGGCGCTGCGTCTGAGCACATGGCTTGAATCAATTCCAGTAATTGGTCCTTATAGTGATGGTCTCAGCACGGCAGTGCTGGTAGGCCTGCTCACGTATTTTTCCCTGGTTGTGGGTGAGCTGGTTCCAAAGCGCATTGGACTGATGTACGCAGAAAGCATTGCAAGTGCCATTGCTCTGCCGATGCGCTGGTTGAGCCGGTTTGCTGGTCCAATAGTCAAACTGCTTGATATGTCCTCCAGTCTTATTTTGCGAGTGTTTGGCCTGCGCCAGCCGAAAGAGGAGCCGGTAACTCCGGAAGAGCTGAAGGTTCTTATTCAGGAGGGCGCAAGCGCTGGCATTTTCGATCAGACGGAACAGGATATCGTTACAAACGTTTTTCGTCTGGCAGAGCGCCGGGCCAGCGCCATCATGACCCCACGCACGGATATCGCCTACCTCGATATCACGGATTCCCAGGAAGCCATTCGCTCTAAGATACTTCAGGAACCCCACGCGTTCTATCCAGTTGTGGAAAATCACATGGACCACGTAATGGGGGTTCTCAGCGCAAAAGATATCATGACGCGGGTGCTGGCGGGTGAAGCATTAGAGCTGAACGTGCTGATGAACCGGGCGCTGATTGTGCCGGAGAGCATCAGCGTGCTCCAGATGCTGGACAGCTTCCGCGAAAACCCGGCACAGATCGCCTTTATCGCCGATGAGTATGGTTCCATTCTGGGAATTGTCACTCAAAACTCTGTCGTGGAAGCTATCGTCGGCGAGATGCCGAACCTGGAAGACCGCCAGGAGCCGGACCTGGTGATGCGCGATGACGGCAGTTACCTGGTCAACGGCGCCATGGCCGCCGACGATTTGCAGGAGCAACTGCGACTGCCCACAATGCCGGGTCGCAACCACTATGATACCGTGGGCGGATTTGCATTGCTTCAGCTTCAACGGATCCCGGCGATTGCCGATTTCTTCGAATGGAGCGGTGCACGTTTTGAAGTGGTCGATATGGACGGCAAACGGATCGACAAACTGCTAGTGACGCTTCCCTATAAAGCGATTGATCCAGAGGATGCGCGGGATTAACGCAGGATTCGATACGGAAACAACGTCGGGCCGCAGCAATTAACGCATTATCAAATTCCCTATTAAAACCGTTTATACTTGCCAACACCACACTGAAAAATAGAGACTTAAATCTGTATGAGACTCAGTATTTCCCACAGCCGCGAAGAAGAAACCTTGGAAGCGAAAGCGCGTTGGTTTCAATCGCTTTCATTGGAAGAAAGAATGGAATTGCTGTGCGAGTATACCGACCTTGCCCTGGAAATAAATCCTGATCTGCCAAAGCTGAAACGTGCTCAATCGATTACAGGTCGTATTCAAATCCTTACATTGCCATGACGTCCGCTATCTGGAAATGGACTGGTTTTTTCCAAAGCCGATCTGATTGCATCTAAACGAGCAGCTGGTCGCTACATTGACATTCAGGATGCAGATGCGTTAGACGCCACCTCTTAGCGTAAAACTCATGAAGCATCATATAAACCTACAGGATGACAAACCACCATGACCACAAAAGCACTGCTGGATTACTATTACAACGGCAACATCCTGACCATGAACCGGGCTGTCCCGACCTCCCCTCATATGCTGGTGGGCCAGGGGCGGGTGTTGCACTGCGACCCTTCTCCAGCGCCTCTGTCCCTGGATTTTCGCCAGCCGGATTTTTCTGATACCATAAGTAAACTTGCTGGCGAAGTCCGGTTCGTCGACCTGAAAGGCAAAACGGTTATCCCCGGCATCTGCGACTCTCACGCGCATTTTATCTGGTGGGGCACCACGCTGGTGCAGGCCGATCTTTCCCACTCAACCTCAGAGCAAAATTGCATTGAGATCGTTCGCGGTCACGCGCTCGAGCCGTCTTCCGGCGAATGGATTGTCGGCTTTGGCTGGGCTCACAATCTCTGGCCCAGCAGAGAGCTGCCGTCGCTGAAATCATTAGACGAAGCATTTCCTGATACGCCTGTTATCCTTTCGAGCAAGTGCGGCCATCTTGCCTGGATCAATAGCGCAGCGTTCCGGGCAGCCGGCATCACAGAGGACACGCCAGATCCATTCGGCGGAGAAATCGAACGCCGCGACGGACGCTTTACAGGTATTTTGAAAGAGACGGCGATCGCGCTGGTGGATGCCAAAATTGGTCCCGTGACGGATGCCCAGCGCCGCGCCGCTCTTGATCGGGCCCAGGCCAAGGCCCATTCTTACGGCATCACCTCGATGCACACGCCGGAGGATATGAACACTTGGGAATTTCTTCAGAATGCCCACGCGGAAGGGCTCCTTTCCATGCGGGTCAATTTCTGGATTCCTGTTGCCGCACTGGACGATCTTTGCGCCACGCGAACCCGCCACGGCCTGGGAGATCATCACCTGCGAATCAGCGCGGTCAAAGTCTTCATGGATGGCAGCCTGGGCGGTCGTACAGCCCTGATGTATGATCCATACGAGAATGAGCCGGACAACCGCGGCATCGTGGTCACTGACGAAGAGACGGTCATCCAGAATACGCTGCAGGCGAACCGCGCGGGACTTTCCATGGCCATCCACGCCATCGGAGATCAGGCTGTTGGATTCGTGCTGACGGCATACGAGCGCGCCGCCGCCGAACTAGGCACGGAGGGCGATACCAGATCAAACCCCGTGCTGCGTAACCGCATTGAGCATCTGCAGGTGTTTTCTCCCCGCGACCTGGAACGTATTCGCGCCCTCAAACCCGTTGTCAGCATCCAGCCGATTCATCTTTGTGCCGATATGGGCCCGGCGGATCGCCACTGGGGTGAGCGGGCGCAATACGCGTACGCTTGCCGCACGGTGGCAGATGCTGGATCATTAATCACATTCGGCTCGGATGTGCCCGTGGAATCTTGCAACCCTTTCCTGGGGATGTACGCGGCCATTACCCGGAAGGATCTGGAAGGGAAACCGGAGAACGGCTGGTTTCCAGGCGAGTGTCTGTCTCTGCAGGAAACTCTTGAGGCGTACACGATTAACTGCGCCACGGCATCCGGGGAACAGGATGTGCTTGGAAGTCTGGAAGCAGGAAAGCTGGCGGATTTTGTCATTCTGCCCGACGACCCTTTTAAGATTTCGCCGGAGCAGTTGAGAGACATGAAACCTCTGGCGACAGTGCTTGACGGAAAATGCGTATATGCGGATGGCGAATGGGAGAGCGTATTAAATTGAAATCGGTACGGGGTTGGGCAGCAATTACGGGTGTCATATTTGGCGGTTTTCTATGCTCCGCCCGGCCTGCCACGGCTTTGTCTGCCGCCGTGCCCATGACCGTACCGGTCGATATACCGGTGGGTACGGCAGATGAGAATCTGCAGACCAGCCGCGCCCTTGTGGCGATTATGCAACACAGCATTCAAGCCTATGCATCCACGGACCATATGCATGCCGAAGGCACTTACGTCGCCGCCAGCAAGTCAGAAGACGAAGAAACCAGTTACCTGGAAGCCAGGGTTGTCATGGATTACCATCGGCCTGGCAAAATGGCGATTATCAGCAAGTCGAAATCGCCAAGCTTAAATCGCAGTTTCATAGCCGACGGGACAACCGTGACCATGGTTGATGCGGAAGGCTTTAAGGAAATGGCTCAGCCCGACAGCCTGTCAGCGTTTACGGACTTCTACCGCGCCGGAGAGATATACGAAGATAAATCCGGCGCCATCGCAATGACTTTCGCAGGGCCGATGCTTACGGCGGAGAACGCCGCTGGTATCCTGCTTGAGAAGATTGAGCAGTATATCTACGAAGGGGAAGAGCAGGTTGCGGGCGCCGACTGTCATCGGATGCGTTTTATCCAGAATGACCCCGACATGGTCGTGATTTTGTGGTTCGACAAAACCACGTGGCTTATCCGCAAGGCTTCATTCATTAGCAGCTACGACGAAAATTTTACCATGGTCGAAAGTTTTGAGGACGGAGTAAATTCCAGTCTGCTCGTTATGACCTGGGACGAAATTTCCACGGATACGGCAAAAATTCCTGATGGCGCTTTTGCCTTGGCCGCCGTCGTGAGCAAGAAAAAAACCGAGGCCCCCGAGAAAACCCGCAAAATCAGACGTCGGGCACCGGGATTATGGGAATCGCTGGTATCCTCTGCCGCCGAAGCCAGCCCGGAAGCCACGACCTGGTCCCTGACCGGGGATTCCGACGACGTAAATCTGCGGATCACAAGGTTTGCGCAGCTTCCAGAAAGTATTCTCGATTTTGTACCCGCCCCCACGCCGGACGGAGGACAGCCGCGGCTTGCGGTTGCCACCAAAGGTGGTGTCATCACCCTGCATAAACCGAACGGATCAGTAGATACTACAGTTACGCTGCCCGGAACGATAGCGGATTTTGAACTGTTGGATGTGGCAACGTCCGAACCACTAATTCTGGCCACAAACGAAAGCGGGAAGAACTTGTCAGCGTATAACCTGAAGGGTGAATTGGCCTGGACTTACAGCTACCCAACCCAGGGCATAAGGCATATGGCCGTCACCACCGGGACTGTACCAGCCATCTACCTTACCCTTTCCGGTTTGGCAGGGCTGCGAAAGCTGGATGAAAACGGCAACGTGCTATTCGCCAACGTCAGCTCCTATTTTACCGGCAGCCCACACCCCGCGCCTGCCCCTGTCGACCGGCTTCTTTACAATAGTTCGTATGAAATCGCCGTCATGGATAAGAACCTGGCCCTGATCGGCGCTTTCGACACGGATGAGCGGGTACGATCCCTTCAGTGGGACCCTGAAAACGCCGATGCCCCCGTTTTGACAATTGCAGAATCCACTGATGATGATATCCTGCTTCAACGGCGTGACGAGAATGGCAATATCGTCTGGACAACGATGATCGCTCCAAAGGCTGAAGCGGTAAGCGGTTCCGGACTGGAGTTGGTTCGCCTGCGCATCGGCGGGCAGACGCAACGGTGTATTTTTGTTTTGTTGTCCGATGGGCAGGCGGTGATCACCAACACCGAAGGCAAAGTGCTCTATCGCGGCCAGGTAAGCGCAAACGCGGCTTTGGTAAAACGCAACGACGATGACGTGTTGCAAAATATCGCGATTGCCGATCTGAACCAGGACGGCATCCACGAGATTTACACGAAAATCGACAAACACATACTACAGCTTACAACACCCTAAGGGCCGGTTGGCTTTTGCGCCTCGCCTCGCGGATTTCTAATAAATCCCGAGGCCGGGACCCGTCAGACCAGTCGCCAGCACGCTGCCGCCCACCAGCTTCATCGCGTCGGGGTGCAGCCGGGCCGCATCCTCGTTTGCCGCCGGACAAAACTGCCGGGCATTGGCTTCAAGCCCGTCCACTCCCACCCGCGCCGCCAGGGAGGCTGATTCCAGAAAAGAAACCCCGGGACACGTCAGATCCTGTACACACAGGAACAGGTCATGCGCTTTCGCGATCGCGGCCATTTGAATGCTGAATCCGAACCCCTTGCAGGTTTTCAGACAGATGCCGTTGTATCCGTTTTCTAACGCCCGACCCAGCGCTTCCGTATCCACAAGTCCTTCGTCAATTACTACCGGCTTCAGCTTCGCCGCCTCGCCCACCTGTTCGTTTGGCGAACCGGAAAAGGCCCGCGACGTTGGTTGCTCCACAAAGGCTACCCGATTAAAGGCGCGGGGCTGATCCGCCTTCAAGCGTTTTAAAAGATCTGCCAGCACATGCCCGCTCGGGCATTGTTCGTTGAGGTCGAGAGAGAATACCAAGCCGTTCTCTGCCCGACCCTCCCGGCCAGCCTGCTCACATACGGCAGCATCCACCGCGGCGACCCGCTGATAATCCCACTCCGGGTCTTTCCCCTGGAGTTTAATTTTAAAATGCGTAAGCCCGTCCCGCTGCATCCAGCCCTGGAGATCATCTGGAAGATCGTCTCCGGCGGATTTGGTTACTTCACCGGGCGTCAGCGGATCGAGTCCGCCCACCACATGATAGATTGCCAGCTTGTCGGACGGTTTTTCCGACAAAACCTGGTCTAGCGGCGCTAACCTGAAACCTTTTATATCACGCCCTACTCCCTCAGCGGATTCGCGTCGGAGAAGATCATAAGTGTTGGCTCCCTTGGCACGCCCCCAGGCGTCAAACAGGGCTATATCCCACGGGCTAAGCGTTACCAGCGTACACAGGTCAGGCATATGCACAGGCATCTCTACGTGGGAGGCCTGCAACTGTTTGGCCTGCGCCATGGCCGTCTCGCGCAGCAGGGCGCTCATGGCCCAAATGTCATCGGGCCCTTCAAGCCCGTCGATGGCGACACGAAGTTGCTCCGTAAGTTGCTCCATTAATGAGAGTGAAACTTCGTAGGGAATCCCCGGATAGGACCACGCATTTCCGAGGGGCATGCTGCCTTCGCCGATCCCTTCGCCGTCCGGCGTAGTCAGGCGCAGACGAACCACCGGAACCAGAAGCGAATCTATAACCGCAGAGCCAAACTTAAACGGCGTGCGAAACGGCGCCGATAGTACCGAGAGGTTGTCGACTTTGATTTTCATGGAGATCTTTCTTTCGGAGCTTCGTTAAATTTAGACCATTGCCGCTGGAATCAGCGGCTCGATCAGAAAATGTTTAAACGTTCAACGTACTGGTGGACTGCGTGTTAAATCCTTCGGTTAATTGTGAAGCATTTCCCGGTGCATCCCCAGCGTATCCATCAGCCCAGCATCATGATCCTTACCTGGGTTTGGCGTGGTTAAAAGCTTTTCTCCGGCGAAGATGCTGTTGGCTCCGGCCAGGAAACAGAGCGCCTGCGTCTCATCGCTCATTTCCATGCGCCCCGCGCTCAGCCGCACCCGCGATAGTGGCATCAGTATCCGCGCTGTGGCGATGCAGCGAACCATTTCAATTCCGTCCACAGGCTCGCGGTCGCCCAGCGGCGTCCCTTCCACCGGCACCAGCGCGTTGATCGGCACGCTTTCCGGATGCGGATTCAGATTGGCCAGTTCGCACAACAGACCGATCCGATCTTCCCGCGTTTCGCCCATGCCCAGGATCCCGCCACAGCAGACTTCTATTCCTGCGTCACGAACGTTCTGTATAGTGCGCAGGCGATCCTCATAGGTACGCGTCGTAATAATTTCTTTGTAGTATTCCGGGCTGGTGTCGAGGTTGTGATTATAGGCCTTCAGCCCCGCCTCTTTCAGACGCTCCGCCTGCCCGGCTGACAACATCCCGAGCGTAACACAGCTCTCCATCCCCAGCCGGTTTACCCGGCGCACCATTTCAAGCACCCGTTCAAATTCTTCGCCGTCCCTCGGGCTGCGCCACGCCGCGCCCATGCAGAAGCGCGTGCTGCCCGCAGCGCGGGCCGCCTCCGCCTCCGCCGTTACTTCTTCAAGGTCGATCAGGCGCTCCGCCGGCACGCCGGTATTATATCGGGCGCTCTGGGGGCAATACTTGCAATCCTCCGGACACCCGCCGGATTTGATATTACTCAGGGTGCAATGCTGCACAGCCAGCGGGTCATTATGCTGCCGATGCACCGTCATCGCCTGAAAGATCAGTTCCGGCAGCGGAAGCTCATAAATCTCACGCACGCTATCGCGCGTTGATATCGGGAAGTTAACGGTCTCAGTACTCACAAACAGAAATTGTCACCGAGTGAAGGGGATGTGCAAGAGAGAAGTAGACCCGGCTTTTGGTGGCTATAGAATGTTTTCGCTTAGGATGTCGTCAACGTAACGTCTCACGTACCCTGGCGAATTGCGGAACCGAGTTCCACTCTCACCATTATTCCTCCCCGATAGGGTGCCTTTGATAGCGTTAGCGCGGAGGGATAATGCCCAAAAAATCAACATTTTTTTGGTAAAGGTTCCTGACCTGTAAAAGCCGATAAAATATCGCATCGGAATATGAAGATTGTCTTGCAAAACCATAAACTATTTTGTTTAGTCATTCGTCCCACTTTAGCTGGGAATTACTCACCTTCTCATCAAAGAAAGCACAGAAACCATGCGATCGCTCATTCGGGCATTTACTTTTATTGCAGTTGCGGCGTTTAGTATCCAATTTGGAACGAACTCCTTCGCGGTTCAGCCGGCCGTGAGCTTTGAGGAGGTTGTTCAGACGGCGGACCTCATATTTTCAGGACGGGTAACACACCTGGAAAATGTAATTGTTGGTGCCGCTGCCTTTACAGAGGTAACTTTTGCCGAGGTGGAAACCATCGAGGCCACTTCCAAATCTCGCCAGAAACATCAATCCGCCGTCAAACTCCGGTACGCTGGAGGACAAATCGGTGATGAAGTGCTCAGCGTTTCAGACGCTCCGCGGTTTCTTGCCGGACACAAGTATTTGATCTGCATGTTAGATGACAAGAATACCTATCTTAACCCAATTGTGGCCGGCCCACAGGGCTATTTTGAAATCATTGAAGATGTTGCAGGCGACGCGGAATACGTCGTGAACGCGGCCGGGAAAAGCGTGCTCGGGATTACCGACAAAGGTGAGCTTACTCTAAGTGTCGGCAAGCTGGAATACGTGGGCAACGGAGTCGCGGGATATGCGCCGCCTCCTGCCGAAGCGGGTATTGAGACTCGACCTGCAGTGTCCGAGGATGGCCGAGCGGCAGAGGTGTCGAATCTGAAGACAAAAGACTTAGTGCACCCACCTATTCTCCTCGAAGATTTCAAGCGAGCCATTCCCGCTAACGTATCCCGCAAGCGATCCGGCGAGCCACGACTTAAGCGGGGCGACGAACGCGGCGGGAAATTCTATACCATGGAAAATGGAAAGCTGGTGGGCCGTGATCTGGCAACAACGATGACCAGAGAAACGGATTTCCAGTCGACCAACGACTTGGGGTTTGACGAATCAGAACAGCCGTCCCCGCCGTCGTCAGTTGGACCGCGAGGTCAGACATTAGCGCCGTGTGGTTCCCATGACCTTTTTTTAATCATGGAAGATGTGCCGAATACTACGCCATGGGCCATGGAGTACAATGTCGACCAAAGCTGCATGTCCTTGTACAACCAGTATATGGACATCTTCCGAGTCGGCATTAGTAATGGCGTTGGAAACAATTCCGAAAATGAGTTTGGTGGCTATCCGGATAGCGCCACTCTAGCCAGTCGCTACGGCATAGCCTTTAGTTGGGGCACATCGCTGGGAGTTTGTTTTACGTCTCGGATTTCCACTGCCGCCTGCGCCAAGATCATCCAATCCGACATTTACTGGAATCCCGCTTACAACTACTCAGAGGATCCAAACATCTGGTGGAACAGTAACAACATTTTCTGTATGCGCCAAATTACTGTTCACGAACTGGGTCACGCGTGGGGCTACCAGGTCGGTGTCGCGGAACAGTACGACTACGATCAGCCGAGTGTGATGCATTCTGTATACAGTGACATTTATGAAACAGGTAAAGGCTTGCACGCGGAGGACGCCAGGCTGTTCCGCAACCTTTACAGTATCAAGACCGGCATAAAGAACATTCGAGACATAGGTGCGGAAGGTTACTATGCTCTAAATGGACTAAATAAGTCAGGCATCAACAAGCTGACCTTTGCCCGTGGAGAAGCCATGGACTTTACCAATGTCACCGTGGAAAACATGAGCAATTCCGACGTGAACGATGTAAAAATGCGATTCTACCTATCCACGAAGAGAGATTTTTCAGGTTCTGCATACCAGGTAGGGAACACATGGAGTTGGAGCACGTTTAATAAGGAATCAAGAAGCGTAGGGAACTATGCGGGGAACACCATTCCCCAGAACGTACCCCCTGGAACTTATTATGTCCTCGTTGACGCTAGTATCAACTTCAACGGCGACGACTACAATGAAAACAACACCGGCGTATTTTCTGACCGCGTTACTATTTTCGCTCCCAGTATTGGCGTGTCTCCCCCACTTACCAAAAACATTAATCAAGGGCAAAACGCTTCAGCCGACCTTATTTACATAGAGAATACTGTTTCAAAAAGCGGAGTCATGAACTACTCTCTTGCAGTGAGTTATGGCGGATCATCAAGTGGTTGGTTAAATATATCCCCCATGAGCGGCAGCTGCACTACAGAATATGATCCAATCAACTTAAACTTTTCGACAGCAGGCCTGTCGCCCGGAACGCATACGGCGACGATCTCCGTTTCCTCGCCGGAGGCAACTAATAGTCCCCAGACCTGTTTAATAACTGTAAATGTCGCAGCGGTTCCGACGCTGTCGCGTACCCCATCAACCATCACTCGCAATATTACAGGTGGAACGAATGCTTCGACGGATACTTTTGAGGTTTGGAATTCGGGCAATTCCAGCGCTCTATCGTACACTATTTCAGACGACGTAAGCTGGTTGAGTGTCAGCCCTTCAAGCGGAACTTCAACTGGCGCACATCAATTTCATACAATTTCCTACAACACCAGCGGGCTTAGCCAGGGAAACTACTTTGCCACGATAACAATATCTTCTCCGGGAGCATCTAATCCATCATCAAGTATTCTTGTTTTTATGAATGTGGCGGCGCCTGTAACCAATCCGACAATTTCACGAACTCCTGCAACCTTATATCCCTATGCAGAGCAAGGGCAGAATGCGTCTTCAGAATCATTCGAAGTATGGAATTCAGGCAATACAACCGCCCTTTCCTATAATATTTCGGACAATGTTTCTTGGCTAAGTGTTAGCCCTGGGAGCGGCATTTCGTCCGGAATTCACCAGGTTCACCAGATCACCTACAGCACCAGCGGCCTCGCACCCGGCGGCCACACCGGCACTATAACAATTTCGGCGCCAGGGGCTACTAACCCAACTACAGTGATAGATGTAGCGTTATATGTGAACGCAAATATGACTCCTACATTGTCTGTTACCCCAACAGGAATTTTCAAATTTTTTGAGCAGGGTCAAAACGCACCAAATAGCACATTTAAAGTTTGGAACTCGGCCAATTCCACTCCTATGCCGTACAGCATTACTGATAATCAGCAATGGATGAGCGTTAGCCCGGCAAGTGGGACCGCCTCATCTTCGCAACAGATACTCACTGTCACCTATGATACAGCAGGCCTTTCAGCAGGCAATTACAGCGGAACGATTACTGTAAACGCGCCTAATGCGACCAACACGTCTTCCAATATTTCTGTCAGTTTAACTGTTAACCCTTTGCCAGCCCCGCCGAATGACAATTTGGCCAACGCTATTAACCTTACAGGCGAAAATGGCACAATAACCGGGTCAAATGTTAACGCAACCCGAGAGACAAATGAACCCATTATCTTTTCAACGGCGCCAGGAGGTGCGTCCGTATGGTGGTCGTGGACAGCACCAATCACGGGTTCTGCTATTTTCGATACGTTTGGCAGCTCTTTTGATACTCTTCTTGGCGTTTATATTGGCAACAACTACCCTCTATTTTTCGTGGGCGACAACGACAACTTCGGAGGTACGACCAGTTATGTCAACTTTCAGGCAAGCATTGGGACTACTTATAAAATTGCAGTAGACGGATTTGGTGGTAGTACGGGAAACATTATCTTGAATCATGCAGTGACGCCAAACACCAGCCTCGTACCCGACTGGGCTATGTATGAGTAGCTAGCACATCAAAACAAACACTGGCCGGGTCGATTTACAGACCCGGCTTTTTTTATTGCTCTACACTTCACTAAGTAGCCGAACTCTCTATTCCTAATGGTTCAGCCGGTTTTATCTATGTCAGGAGAATCGTCCCAATGAAAAGGGTATTCCGGTCCCCTTATTTTGCTAAGGTCATTGCACTTGTATTGTGGCTTACGATACTGGTTGTCCCTTCATATGCCCAAACTGTGGCAAACGCCCCCTGGTTTTCCCGCCGGGTGGGAGTTGGGGTTGAGTGGAAACATTATCAGTTTGAAAACCTCTACGGCAATCGGCAAAGCATAAGCCTTGTCATCGCCGATCTTAACGCCCCCGGCGTCCAGGTGAAAATTCCGTATCTCCCGGCAACTCGACAGCGCATCAGCGCCATGATTCCGGCGCAATTTCCTAATGCGGTGGCCGGCGTGAACGGTTCATTTTTCGACACATCCGCTGGCGGCGGCGGATCCACTACATTTCTTCGTATCAACAACCAGATTATAACTAATAACGACAATTCCGGGGAAGCTCTCCTGGGTGCCTTGACAATAGAAGCTGATGAGGACGTCCGTGTTCAAGCGAGGCCTTCCGGCGGCTGGGTCGGCGTCACCAACCGACGAGACATCCTTGTGCAGGGCCCGCTGCTTCTCCGGAACGACCTGCGTCAGCCCGCTGACTCCAGTTTCTGCACCGCCCGCCACCCCCGAACCTTTGTTGGAATCACCATCGACAACAAGCTGATTCTCGCTACGGTCGACGGCCGCACGCCCCAGTCTGCCGGCATGACCTGCACGGAAATGCAGACGCTGATGATAGACCTGGGCTGCGACGACGCCACGAACATGGACGGGGGCGGCTCATCCACCATGTGGGTCGCGGGAGAAGCGTACAGTGGCGTCGTAAATTATCCCAGCGACAACGGCAGGTATGATCACATTGGCGAACGTTCGGTCAGCAATGGCATTGCCATTATCGCCAATCCGCCGCCGCCCGTCTCCATCGATGCCCGGATTTTTAATACTGTCCAATCCCGGGTAATGACAGAACTAACCACCCAGGCTGTTACGGTGCGTTACACCAATATCGGCCAGACTACATGGACCCCACAAACGGTTTCCCTGAACGTCACCCGCCCAACAACGCGGCAAAGCGTATTTCAAGACCCCACATGGGTTAGTACCATGAGACCAGCGGTTCTGAAGGAGTCCTCTGTGCCGCCCGGCGGCACTGGGACGTTTAACTTTGTCGTTCGCGCTCCAGACGTGCAAAACACTACTTCTTTTGGAGAAACCTTCGGTCTTGTTCATAGCACCCTGGGCAGCTTTGGTCCTGCGGACAACGAGCCGCGCCTGGAATTTGTGGTTTCACCGCCAGACATGCCAGCCACCGGACAGGTAATTATCGAATCCCGCGAAGGCGGAAAAAATTACTCCTGGTATAAAGAAACCGTGGGCGCATGGGCCGACGTCAACACTAATGCCTCCGCGCCCGGTCTCACCCCCGGCATCGGCCAGCGCTACGCGTCCTCCTATCGCTCTGTGGCTGGGGCCAAGCACGCCACCTTCACTCCAAACCTGGCGAACGCAGGTCTTTATGACGTGGATATCGTATACGGGGACGCAGGCAACTTCGCCCGTGCCCCGATTACGTATGAAGTCCATCATGCCGGCGGCACTGCACGAGTTCTATTAGATCAAACCCAAAACAAAAATGGCTGGATAGCGCTTGGCCGCTATAGCCTTAAAGCAGGCGAGACCGGGTTTGTCGAGATCAACAATGATAGTATTGACGTAAGCGGAAATTTCTACAGCACCGCAGCTCGCTTCACCCCCGTTCCTGCGGCGGCGGTCAATGAATGGAGCTTATACTAAACCAAACCGTTAATATCGAGTGTCGCTAACCACGGGAGCATAACCTTCCGCTCCAGGAAGAAAAAAATAGTGGACGCGACACGAGATGCGGGACGTGGTAAACCAGATGCTGAAAAATAAATATTCCGTATGTTCCAGCCTTCCGTCCGGCGCGTTCTGGTGGTTATTCGCCGCCGTCTGGTTTGCCGTCTGGCACGTCTTTATAACGTGGCCCGTCTGGGCTGATCCTCTTGGTCGGGTCCCTGGTCCATATGGTGATAACTTTATGATGATGTGGAACCTGGGCTGGGTCAGGCATGCGTTTGCCCATGGATCGCCCGGCTTCTGGTCTCCAGCGGCTTATTTCCCTGACGGCTATTTGTTTATCTATGGCTCCCATACGTGGCTGGACGGATTTCTTTACTGGATCGCCTCCGCGCTGTTTCCGTCAGACTATCGGGGCGCGGTGTTATGGGCTAATATAACGATGCTCATGGCCACGGTTGGTACCGGAATGTTGACAATGTCGGCGTTAAGGGCATGGGGTGTACGCCATTGGCCCGTCCTATTGCTGGTATCATCCGGCGCTGCATTTTCCTGGTTTCGGATGTTTGCGCTCACGGGACACTACAACTTTTTCGGCACCCAATGGATGCTTCTCGCGTTGTGTTTTCTGTGCTGGGCGCGAGCAGCTTTTGTCCAGGGAGAAGAACTCCGATGGAAGCGCCTCTGCGCGGGCGCCGGCCTGGCATTGGGCGTGTCTTTTCTTAACGATCAAACAATGGCCATCTTCGCCGGTATATTGGGCGGCCTGATTCTCCTCAGCGTGCCCGGGTCAGACAAGTCAGTGCGCCGGAGACAGATTGCGGGATTCGGACTGCGCTATTTCGGCTGGGCGATTATCCCGGCGTCTCTTCACCTGATTCCTGTCATGATCGCGGCCGCACAGTGGCGGCTCCACTACCACGTAGACAAATCCCTTCCCAGGCTGGTCGACGCCAGCAGCTTTCTTTTGCCGAACGATTACCACTTCCTCGGTCCTCATCTGAAAGCATTGCGGGCAGAAAGCGGCCTTGGCTGGTCAGAGGGAACATACCTGGGCGTCGTGCCGATTTTGCTACTTCTCCTATCCACCGTCGCCGCCATTCGTTACGTCACGCAAAAGCCCTCAGCTCTGAAAATTTGTTTCTACGCGACCCTGGCCGCATGGGGATTTATTATCATCGGCCTCGGCGATCGTTTGATGATCGGCGGTGAGCAGTTCTTCGTATTGCCAGAGCGCCTGCTTAAGGAAATACCGCTTTTTAATAACATGCGCGTGCCCCAGCGCTGGGTGTGGCCGGCCCATCTGTGCATCGCGCTGGCTGGCGGCTCTTTGCTGAGCGCCTGGGCCGGGCAGGCCAGTCGCCGCTGGGTCTCATGGGTGCCGCTTTTGGCGCTGGCAGCCGTCCCTCCACTGGAAGGCCGATCCTATCCGGTTCCAGCGCCCGTAGATTTCCGCAACGATCCAGTCATTCGTCCCCCTGGTCTGATCGAAGCTGTAGAAGATCGCTACCACTCCGGAGGCGTGCTCACAATGCCCGTGGAACTGACCTACGCCCACGCCAACATCCTTCAGTTTTTCTGGGGCTACGAGATTCCTATGACAGTGGTATACACTGCCAGAATGCCGCTGGACGTACACAAGCTGCCGTGGAAGTGGAGCACTTGGGCCCCCGGCTCAGGAGAATGGCTGAGAGAAAAACAAGTGTCTATCGTCGTTTTTCCCTACCACGGAGGCGACCTCGAAGAATTCCAGACATGGATCGCCGAAGCGAAAAAAGCGGTGCCGGGGCTGGTCGTGCTAAACAAGAACGGGCAACCACAATAATTATTGCCCGGCGGGGAAGCCAGAAAACCACTTAAATTAATCTGGCACTTGTTCCGGGTGTCGTTCTATGCTACCGTTCTTCCCGTGCGGAGATCTCTCTCGCGCCCCCGCTGCGGCCGCTTAGCGCCCAGCGCATGATCCACGGGATGTTGCCCAGCCAGCCGTGGCGCACCTGCGTCCAGCGGTAGCCTTTGGCGGCAGGTTCGTGACGCATCCAGCGATATTCGAAAGGCATGGCCCAGCCTGCCAATTGGCGTATAGTCAGATTTTTCAGTAGATACCGAATCCGCATTCTCGGAAAGAGTCGGTGAATGCTTTTACTGTTTTTGCCGACAGAAACTGATTCGTGATGAACCAGGACAGCGTCAGGCACATAAACAACCCGGTAGCCGGCACGGCGCACCCGCAGGCAGAGATCCACCTCTTCATAGTAGGCCGGAAAAAAATCCTCGTCCAATCCGCCGGTTTCTTCCAGCAGAGACCGCCGCATGGCCAGCGCCGCCCCGGTAACGTAGTCAACGTCCCGAACCACGTCGTGCTGCCCGCGGTCTTCCTCACCTGCTCCGTAATGATTCGTCATTCCATTGGGGTGAACGATCCCGCCAGCATGCTGGATGATCCGCCCGCCCGGAAAATACATTTTGGCGCCGGTAACGCCTATGGCCGGGTCGTCGAGTAGAGGCTTAATAAGCCGGGCCACGCAATCTGGTTCCATCTCGGTGTCCGGATTAAGGAACAAAACAATCTCGCCACCTGCACGGCGCCAACCGACGTTGTTGCCGCCAGCGCACCCGAGGTTTTTCTCAAGCGCGATTACCTCGCCGGGCAGGCGCAGGCGGGCCATGGCCTCCCGAGCCACCTGGGCGCTGTCGTCACTGGAAGCGTTGTCCACAAACAAAACTTCCATTGAGGGCGTAAAACTAGTCGGCAGGATTTGACGGGCCACTGCGTCCAGACAGGCGTCCACAAAGTCGCGGTTGCCATAAGCCAAAATGACAATACTAATAAGCGGACAGTTCGGGGTATCGCTTTTGCTCTGACTATTTTCATGGAAATTGGCTGGCACGGTTGTCATTACTTCTTTTCTGGTATTCTGTTTCAGTTGGTGTTTCGTCATTTATTGGAGGCGGCAAATGGGTAAAGCATTAAAGTCTGTTGGTTTGTGGATAATTTTAGTAGGAACGCTGTGCGGCAACGCGGTGGCGCAGTCATCCCCAATGGCGGCGACGCCAGACGGAGCTTTGCCGTCCGTCCGTGGGTCCCTCGAAATTAAGTCGGACGGTAAAGTGGAGCTAACATCGGGCACCTATGCGGTTTTTCACACTTCTGAGGGTGATTTTATTGCAGCGCTTAATGAGCGGATTGCACCTGTCACGGCACAGAACTTCCTGGAATTTGCTACGGGCAAAAAAAAATGGCGTCATCCAGTAACCCGACTTGAAACCACCCGGCCGCTCTACAGTAACACGGCTATATACAGGATCGTACCGAACGCCATGATTTATGGCGGCGACCCCTTAAACAAAGGCGAGGCTGATTCCGGAACCCAGCTTCCGCTGGAGGTTGCTCCCGAGTTGGCGTTTGATCAAAGCGGACTGTTGGCCATGGATGGCAGCGGAGAAAAAATGAGCGGCAGTCGCTGGTTTATCACGCTGCGCCCCTTTCCTGAGCGCACTGGCAGATACACGATTTTCGGTAAAGTAATAGGCGGGCTGGATCTCGTACAGCGCATCTCTCTCAAGCCAGTCAAACGCCCTCAGTTGCCCCTTGACCCAGTTATGGTTTATTTTATCGAAGCAGTGCGGGTGCCCGCAGGACGTATCGCCCATGGAGTATTTAGAATGGAAAGTGGCCTGAAAGTGCTTCGCATCGACCCGAACTTTGCGGATGCTCCGCTGGGCGCCGGGGACTTGGAACCTGGTGCGTTCGCGGGAGACGATTCAACGACGGCGGGCGACGAGGCGACGACCGGCCCCGCGATTGTCGATGAGGACTCGGACGTCAATTAAAGGTTAAGACTGAGGCCAAAGCAGTTTGAAGCTTTCCGGCTTCACTGCAATGCCGCGGGCGGCGAGTTGCGCCTTGGCGGTATCTGTGGCGGTCCCGCTGATCCATAACTCCAGCGGATTGTTTCCCAATTCGCGCCGAATGTTTGAAAATCCGATGTCGACCTTCGCGTTCCAATAAAGATGCTCCAGCGGCGTGAACACGTAGGAAACGCCGTCGGCGTCGGACCATACTGCCGTGTCTGCCACAAACTTAACCGCCACCAGAGGCTTCCGCGAACGGTGAAACTGTTCCGCCATCTGGATCTGAGTCTGCGCAAGAAGCACTGATTCCGGCCCCTGTGCCGGTGGAAGCGCTTCTAAAACGCCGCAAACGTTTTTCA
>JBBSQY010000025.1:0-45629 GCA_038243585.1 Candidatus Sumerlaeales bacterium
CATATCAGGGACCAGGCGAATGCTCAGCCAGTCAATTAAGGGTGCGTTCACTTTGCATTAAGTCTCACTTCAGAATTTCACTTCTCGCCGGACAGCCGGTTACTACCGCAAAAACGCCTGTTCCAGCCCGCCGTCTACGGCAATTATCTGACCGCTGGTTTTGCTTAACCGATTCGACACCAACAGGAAGAACGCCTCCGCCTGGTCCGCCGGAGTAATGGGTTCGCGCGTGATCGTGCGCTCAGCGTAAAACTGAGCCAGCTTGTTGCGCAGGTCCTCCGTGTTCTCCTCCTCAGAATAAGCGATCTTGTATTTGGCCAGGCTGGAGATAACCCGATCGCGCGGGAACATATTGCTGCCCGCCACCACCGTGGCCGGAGCCACTCCGTTCACCCGCACCAGCGGAGACAGTTCCATGGCCAGTTCGCGCACCAGGTGATTCGCAGCCGCTTTGCTCACGTCATAGGCAACGCTCCCCTTTTTGGCAACAACCGCGTTGGCGCTGGTGGTCAGGGTCAGGGTGCCCTTCAGCCCCTGGGCCTCCCAAATCGTACGCGCTTCATCAGCCACAATGTAGCTGCCCGTCACGTTAATGGCAAACGTCAACGCCCACCGGTCATCCGGAATGTGTCCGCTGGTATCAGGTGGTACGAAAATCCCCGCCGTTACCACCACGTGATCAAACCCGCCATACGCCAACACAACCTGCTGTAGCATGGCCGTCACGCTCGCGCGATCGGTAATGTCGCATTGCAGGCCAATGGCGTCGCCGCAGCCAGATATGCCGCTTCCCGCCACCCCGATGCCCTCACCCACTTTCGCGATCAATTCGTCCGCCGTGGTCTGTGCAGCTGCCAGATCCCGGTCAACCGCCACCACCACCGCCCCTTCGCGGCTTATCCGGTGCGCAACCTCCCGGCCAATTCCGGAGCCCGCGCCAATCACCACCACGATCTGCCGGGCAAGCTCCTTCTCCGGCGGCATGCGCTTCAGCTTTGCCTCTTCCAGCAGCCAGTATTCAATATCAAACGCCTCTTGCTGCGGCAAGGCGATGTACTCATCTATGGCCTCGGCGCCGCGCATTACCTCTACGGCGCAATTATAAAACTCCGCCGTAACGCGGCTTTCGCTTTTAGATTTTCCAAAAGCGACCATACCGATTCCCGGCAGCAGGATCACCGTCGGATTCGGATCACGCATAGCTGGGCTGTTGTCATGGCGGCAGCGATCGTAATACGCCTTATAATCTTCGCGATACTGTTGCAGCCCCCTGGTCAGTTCCTCTTTAAGTGCGGCGACCATGACTTCAAGATGCTCCGCAGAAGCCTGCGCCATAAAATCTGGTTTGATAGCCACATAAAGCGGTTTGATTTTCGTCCGCAGAAAATGGTCCGGACATGACGTCCCCAGTTCCGCCAGGCGTTCCGCATCCTTCGAATTGACGAAACGTTGAATGGCCTCGCTGGTTTCAATAGTGGCAATCATCCTGCGCTCTCGGCTCACCTGGCCCCGCAACCATGGCAGAAGCTGGACCAGCAGCGCTTGGCGCATTTTCTCAGGCAGTGGCTTGTGAATCGATCCGCCAAACGCCGCCTCGTCGCCGCCCTTGGCCTGGTAGCGCTGGTCAATAAAATGCGACGCCCGTTCAATCAGGTCAAGAGACCGGTAGTAACAGGCTTTGTCGTCATCCGCCCAGTTGATCAGACCATGCTGTCCCATCACCACACCGACAGCGTCCGGCTGCGATCGCGTCACTTCCTGCATCTGGAGTCCCAGTTCAAAACCCGGTCTAACCCATGGCAGATGAACAACGCTGTCACCGTAAATTTCCCGCGTAAGCTCAGCCGAGTTCCGGGCCGCCGCCACAGAAATGACCGCGTTGGGATGCGTATGATCCACATGACGACGCGCCACAAACGCATGAAGCGGGGTGTCGATCGAAGGTGCCCTGGTGTTGAGGTTAAAATTAGTATGAGCAAAGAGACCCACCATGCCATCTTCTGCAGGGGTTTTTGGTCCTCGCACCGGCGTATCCGCATAGATTTCCTGCAGCGCCAGCAGCTTGTCCTGATATAACGAGGAAAAGTTCTCAGCCTTCGACGTCCGCAGATCGCCGCCACTCCCCTTGACCCACAAAACCTCTACCGCCTGTCCCGTAAGCGGGTCTGTCTCCAGCGCCTTCGAAGAGGTATTTCCCCCGCCAGTGTTGGTTATCCGCTGATCCCTGCCCAACAGGTTAGACCGATAAACCAACCGGTTGACCGCATCAAAATCCGCAGCTTCATTATCGTTCCAAAGGTCATTAACAAACTTAAATTTTTCGTCAGCAGGCACCAGCAGAATCCTTTACATACACGGCTTAGTGAAAAATAGCACTACAATACCCCGGCGCTCATTCAACGAAAATCATGGCTTGGGTCCCTTTTCGTCTGCATTGGGCTAAGTTGCGTGCCTTTGCTTATCTGAACAAAATTTCTGACTTGCGCCCTCGGTATTATAACTACCCATTTTCTTATCTGCCTATGAAAACCACACGTATTGTAATTTCCTATGTCGGCGCCTGCCATCAATTGCTGCGCATTGTTGCGGCCGTGGCCATTGCCGCGCTGCCAGTTCCGATAAACGCCACCGGCACGCTCACTCAGTTATTTGATCGTCCGGTCACTTCCAGCCTTAGCGCTGGAGCCCAGTTTTTCAATCCTGTAAAGCAAACCATGGGAACCACGCTTCCGGTCACTTCCGTGGTGGTCGATGAGTCCTCCACCAGCCTAGGGGCAGTCACCGTTCCAGAACCTCCCGGCAATGAGTCCGCACAGCCCGCACCCGTAGTCACTCCGGTCCCCGCGCCGTTTTCCCCCGCCCAGGTTGATCTGTCTCCCCGGGAAGAAACCGTTTCTCAAAATCTTCCTGTAAAGGTCGACGATTCCAGCACAGCGGCCCAGATGCTTCAGCTGGCAGAATTTGAAAGGCGTAACCAGATAGGCGAAGCCTTTTTGCTTGCCGTCGAGCTTGTTAATAAAAACCCTGCCGCCGAATTCGCTTACGACGCCGCCATACGGAATTCCCTCATTCTCGGGCTGGATGACGAAATTGAGCGTTTCTATCGGGAAGCCATAAAGCAAAGCTCTCTGCCCGGAAAGTACTACGTGCAACTGGCCCACTACTACCAGCGCACCGGTCGCATGGAACAGCTCCAGAAGCTCATATCTGATTATGCGAAATCCAGCAGCGCCGCCACAGACTACCGAATCACCCTCGCTCGCCTTTTCGCCGTCGCCGGCGACCAGGAGGCGCTGACAGCCCTTTTCGAAAAACAGGGATTTACCCCAAACGATATTTTCCCCTTGCTGCAAATCCAGATCAAAGCCTTTGCCGACGCAGGCGAAAATGACAAGGCCACCTCTATTATTCTTTCGGCTCAACAGCGTGAGTTCGGAATGCCGCAGCAACGCCTTCTGCTTCAGGAAATTCTTCGACTTCAAAACCCGGATCCCATCCATGTGATGAATCTTGTGCAGGGGTCATTATCTAACGAGACAAACTACCAGCAGGCCCGCATTGTGGCGGATAATGTGGTTCAGGAGGCCCAGCAGGGGCGCTATTTCACCAGCCTGAACGATTACCTGACCAGCCAGGCACAAGAGCGCCGCCTCACCGATGTAGAACGCTGGATGCTCGCCCTTTTCACACAGAAGCAGGGGCGAGAGAAGGAAGCACTGGAAGTTCTGACGAATGAAACTGCCGGAAACACCCCGGTGATTTCTTTTGAACGCGCGCGCGCTCTTACGAAAGCCGGTCGCACTATAGAAGCAGTCCCAATCCTCTCAACACTCCTCTCTGAACAGCCTGACGATCTTAATATCCGCCTGCTCCTCGCGGAAGAGATGAGCCGTCTGAAGCAGACGACCAACACCCTTCAACTTTTAGCGTCTCTCAGGTTCAGCGAACTACCGCCCGATGATCAATCCCGCTATGCGACCTTGATCATCTCGTCACATATCAGCGATCGCGACACTAACCGCCTGCTGGAGTCCTGGGACGACCTTGCTCCACAGGCATCCTTTCCGGTGCTGCAGGCCATGGGTGATACAGTGGTGCGTGCCACTAGCGACGCCGGGTTTCGCGACCTCGTAGCCACCGCAGCCCTACGGCAGATTGAAAGCAGGCCCAATACCTGGCCGCTCTATCTTCTTCTGGCCCGCCTGAGCGCCGCCGAGCGCGAACCGGTGGCCGAGCTGAACTACTACCGTCAATATCTCGAGCGGGACCGCGACAACGTGCAGATGCTTCGCTTCGTTGCCGAGCTGGCCCTGCTTCACGCAAGCGTTCCGCTCACCTTTGGCCCCGAAAAAGCAGCCCCAAACAATTCTATTACCCTGCGCGCCAGCGAATCCGAGGCAACCGCTGCAGCAGTGCAATTCTATCGCCGCTTAATTGATCTGCAACCGCGTCTGCCGGAAAACTACAGCGCCTTGATGCGAGCTTACCAGACCAGGGGCGAGATCGCCGCCGCAAAGAAAGTTGCACTGGAATTCGCAGACCGCTCAAGCAGCTCGGCATCCTCCCTTGCCTCCGCCGCAAATATGTTGGGAGACAATGGCTTTCTGGACGACGCCCTTTCCCTCTACCGCGCCGCCCTTCTCGCCGCCCCGGATCAATATGATATATGGATGAATTACGCGACCTCCCTCCGGCAGGCCGAAAAGTTCGAGCCCGCAAGAGACATCCTGAAAAAAATACTGGAAGAAGGGCTCCACGGGGTTCCGTTTAATCAGCCTGAAGTCTTCGCAAACCTGCTCGCTATGGCTCAGGATCAAGGCACTACCCCCGCCCTGATGGATTATCTGGACACCGTCCGCGCACAGCCCGTGCCAGGTAAACCGGAGTTTTATATCAGCTCTGCAAAGCTGCTGATGCAAATAGAAAGCCCGGAAAAAGCTCGTGAGTTCTTGGAGGAATTCGTCTCTCAGCATCCGGAAAGTCGGTTTATCGCTGACGGGAAACTACTCATTGGGCAGATTCAGTTCATGGATGGCGATATGGACGCGGCGCTTAAGACATTTAACCAGATTCATGATACCTACACGACCACTCCCGCCGCGATTACTGCAGCCTTCAACATCGCCGAAATCCAACGTCAGCAAGGCAATGTGGAGCAGGCTATAGAAACATGGGTTCAATTGGCGGAAGAACATCCAGAGAACGACAAGGCCCTCAGCGCAGTCCACGTCGCCGCACTTTCCGCGTGGAATGATCTAAAGAATCCTGCGCGGGCCATAGAACTTATGACGATTTTCGCCAACAGCGGCAGCCAGGATTTCGAGCTGGTCCAACAGGCGAGGCAAAGCCTTCAAAATATGAGTGCTGGTACACCCCCGATAACCTCTGCCCCAAAAAACCAGTCCGCCTGATCGCCGCGTGGACTTCGTAGGCCTGTCAAAGTGGTTTTGTCTATCGTGTCCATATAATCCATTATGTCTATAAAGTCCATACTATCCATCCCGTCCCCCCCCGCCGCCCTCACCGGACGGCAGTGGTTTGCACTCCTTGCCATAATCGTTTGCGGCGGCCTTTCCCGCTTCCTCCTGCTCGACCGAATACCTCCCGGCCTATGGTATGACGAAGCCCTCTACGCCCTTGATGGCTACCGTGTCAGCCAAGGCTATCTCGCTATCTTCTTTGATCAATATGGCCACCCTCGCGAGCCACTGTTTCCCTGGCTTCTTGGCCTCGCGTTTACCGTTTTTGAACCAACTGTTTTCATAGCCCGCTGCGTAAGCGCCGCCGGCGGAACCCTTGCGGTAATACTGTTCTTTCCCGTTGCCCGACGCTTTCTACCTGCCCACTGGGCCCTTGCAGCCACCGCCGCATTTGCCGTTTTCCGTTGGCACATTCACTTCAGCCGCACCATCTTTCGCGCCGGCCTTGCCTCTCCCATGGCGCTGCTCACGATATGGCTGTTTTTGCGATGGCGCGAGCGCCGCCGCTCCGTCGACGCCGCCCTGTGTGGCGTCGCCATGGGCGTTTGCCTTTACACATATATCAGCCTACGCATCATCCCTCTGCTCATCGGACTCTGGATCATCTGGCTGGCCGCAAAAGGCGCGCTTTCACTCCGACGGGAATACAAGCAAATCATTATTCTCTATGCCGCAACGCTCGTTACAGTCCTGCCTCTGGGAATCGATTACGTCCGGAACCCCGAACACCTGTATGGCCGAACCGGCGAAGTTTCCATGTTTGAAAAGACCATAACACAGAGAATGCCAGATGGCACGAACCGCGATGTTCAGGCGCAAAAGACAGCTCAGGAAGCCCTCGCAGGCATTCTTGATAATGCAGTCAGCGTATCAAAAGCCTGGTTCATCTACGGCGACCATGTTCCCCGTCACAACATCCCCGGCCGCCCGGTGTTCGATCTCGCCACGGGCCTGTTTTTCGCCCTCGGGCTGTTGGTATGCATATGGTCAGTTATCCGGGCTGCAAGTCCCGCTCCCGCTATGCTCCTCACCTGGTTTGGCGGGTTTGCCATGACCAGCGTGCTCAGCTTCGGCGCTCCCAATATTTTGCGAATGCAGGGGGCCTCTCCCGTCGTCGTTATTATTATGATCATCGGCCTCCGCTATGTCACCATCGTCTGGCCTGCCGGAAAATCAGAAGCAGCCCGGCGCGCTCTCCCCGTGTGCGTCCTGCTGTTTTTCGCAGGCACACAGCTCAATGATTACTTCCGCGTATTTCCTAACGACTTGAAAGTCCGCAGCGCATTTACCACGGATATTTTTTACGAACCGGCCAAAGCCGTAGACGAAATTGCACGGACTGTGGATCAGGCGTACGTACCGGCGGAGTTAATGGAGTCTCTTCAGGTAAAGTTTGTCACGATCCGACGCGACAACCTCACGCCATATACCCCGGAGAAGGCTCTCCCACCGCCGCTGGAAGGTCAATCCGCCGCATATCTCGTCACCATCCGGTCAGCGCAGCTTGCGGAACAGTCAGGCAACAATCATTCCCGAGACATTAAATCACTAGCAGGCGCGCGCCTGCTAAAGACCTTCTCAATCGCCCAGGAAAGTGAGCAGTTCGGCCGGCCGATAATCACCTACCAACCATGGGCAACACTTTGGGTCGTGGAAAAAGAACAGGTCGGGCATCCCGCCTTCGATCATAAGTTTTAACGCGCAGTCAAAGGGTATCCGAGATCTCTTCACCATAGCGTTTCCGCCAATACAGTATCTACTAGGGAGTCGAAATCTCCGGATCAGGTGTTACGTCCGCACTAAAGAATTTCCAACGACCCGAACCTTCGGATTTGGCTTGATACAGGGCAATATCGGCGTCGCGCAGCACCTCTTCAGGGTTTGCATAAGCAGTAGTTACTAGAGCAATTCCGGCACAGGCCGAAGTCAAAAGCTGATCATTGCCGTCGATTGGCTCAGCGATTAGCGCCTGCGCTCGCGTCAGAATCTGCAGGACATCGGCTTCGCTCTCCACGCTATCCAACACCAGCACAAACTCATCACCTGCAAATCTTGCAACGATATCATTCAGGCGAACGATTTCCTTAAGCCGTTGAGCGATAGCCACCAGCACGTTATCGCCCGCCAGATGACCGTGGCTATCATTAATTTCTTTGAAATTATCCAGATCCATAAATACGACGGCAAACCGATAGGAATCTCTCCTCCGCGCCCGGCCCAAACACTGCGCTACGTGTTCCATAAGGAAAGCTCGATTTGGAAGCCCGGTCAGCGGATCATGAAGAGTATCATGCAGCAGGCGTTCCTGCGTATGCACACGATTAGTGATGTCTGTCTGGCTTCCGGCAATTCGTGTAGCCTGCCCATCCTTATCACGCACAGCCACGCCCCGTATCAGCATCCAGCGAAATCGCCCATCCTGATGCATTGTACGGACCTCTGATTCAAAATGCTCCGTTTTTCCGTCAAGATGATCCTGCATCAAACCCTTACTCGACTCGAGGTCGAATGGATGAATTCTTTCAAACCACTGCTCCGGATCAGTAAGACTGTCATCTGGACCAAGACCCAGCATCTCTCCCCAACGTTCGCTTAAGTAGATCGTGTTTTCTTGAAGGTTCCAATCCCAAAGCCCATCATTAGCGCCACGGGCAGAAAGCGCATATCGTTCTTCACTCGCCCGAAGCGCGATTTCAGTGCGCTTCTCATCCGTGATATCCCTCAAAATTCCCAGCGTGCCCACCGCGACGCCTAGCGCGTTCTCTACCTGAATAGACTGGTCGCTCACCCATCTCTCTTCTCCATCTCGCCGGCGGATTTTCATCACCGCCCGCCACCGGCTGTAGCTTCTGCTTCCGGTTTGATCAACTCGTCCGGAACAGGATGGATCCACCTGGAGTTCAATGGTGATTTCTTTTAGAAGAGCAGGCGTAATTTGATCTCGCGTGTAGCCTGTAATAGTCTCAATCTGACGATTAATAAAAAGGAATTCCTGCGTCGAATACTCCATCTGATAAGCTGCTGCTCCAGAGCTCTCGATGGCAAGCTGATAACGTTCTTCCCGATACCGCAACAGTTCCTGGGATGCCGTCCTGTTTAATGCCGCACCACAGTGTCCGGCTAGCGCCAAAAGCGTATCCAGATCGTTTCCGTCGTATGCCTGGTAGGCGTAACTCTGAAGTGATATAAAACCTGTAGGCCCGTCTTTCCCCGGTATGGGAGCCCAGATCATCGAAAGTGACGGGCGGGGAGAACGGGAAAGCGGTACGAAATTTTCGATTTCAACCGAATCTTCCCGTAGAAGAAGAAAGGGGCCCTCCGTTAAAACCCGCCGGGAAAAACCATTTGGCTTTTTGGAGTTGTTAGGTTCACGCATCCTTTCGCGTTTGCCATTAACGATGTCCGAGAGGTAAATATAGACCAGGGTATCATCCTCCGCCGAATACAGAGCGACTACACAGCAATCCCATCCGGTCAGATCATCGGCCATAACAGCAATTTGCTCTGCCACCTCCTCAGCAGTCCCCGCCGCGCCCAGTTCCCTGCCCAGCCGCGCGAACACAGCGCCACGTCGTGCAGACTGAGCACTTTCAAAAGCCGGAGCCGCAAGGCTAACCACTTTCTGTACAAATTTTACATCATCCGGCTTATAGGCACCGGTCTCAAAACTTTGAACTGATATCAAGGCGAAGGTCTGATCACCATCCGAAACAGGGATAAACATCATAGTTTGGGAAGACGATTCACATCGAGAAAAGGGAAATAATTCCTTATCGATATCTTCATCTGCATGCCGGAGGATAAGACTCGGACCTCCCTTGTAGATCTCTGAGTGGACGGAACTGGCAGATATTTCATGGTCCAGATCGGGCTGAAATTCCATCTCGCCATTAACCCGACATCCTCTGAGTTTATATCGGAATTTGGATTTCCCGCTCATTCTCATCGAACAAAAAAATGCGTCAACCGGCAGTCGGGCGGATACAGCATCAAAGAGAGCTCGAGCAATTTCATCAGACGTTCGGCTCGCGCTTAAAGCCAATCCAAGATGAGCCAGGTCAGTCGTTTCCCGTTCGATCCGCAACCGTTCAGAGATATCTCTCACTTCCGCCAGGAAAGCCCTGCCACCGTCACCCGGAAGTGAACCGACGCGTATCTCCACAGGTATCGGATCAGACCCCTCTCTGTGGACAGCTGTTTGAAAACTCGCCCCGTCCTGACAAAACGGAAGATCAACAGACGCAGAATCATCTCCATTTTCATATTTTAACGCTACAGACAAGTGCTTTCCGAGCAGCTCATCCGAATGCATCCCTACGAGAGCGCAAGCCTTCTCGTTAACCAGCGTTATAAATTCGGAGTCATTGTAAACAAAAAGCGGATCAAGAGAATGCTCAACAAGCGCTTGAAACTGCTTCCGGCTTCTGTCAATCTCCCGTTGATGCTCAAGCTGTTCCGTAATATCAACGGCGATGCACAGGATAGCGTTTCGCTCATCTCCTTCAGTTAGAAAAGGGAGTTTGGTAACCTGGAACGATCGGTCATCGCCACTGGCCCCCATTACGGTCTGACAAGGCCGGTGGACCATTACAGCCTGGTTGATCACTTCCTCATCCTGTGCGATAATATCATCAGTGATTGCCGCGTCAGGCAGAATTGTCGAAACGTTTAGACCAATGATTTCGTTAACGGACAGCCCATGAAATTGCGCAAAAGCTTTATTTGCCATAATGTAACGGCCATCAGCATCCTTCGCAAACACGAAGTTCGGAATCAGGTCGATGATCTGCCGTAATTCTCGCCGCTGGGCGTCCACTCGAATAGCGCTGTACTTTCGATCGGAAATATCAGTAGCCACCACAATCACCCGCTTACCCAGAGTGCCTGCGGAATGGATCGGCACGAAGGCCACGGAATAGAACCTTGGAATAGTCTGATAGCGATATACGACCTCACCGCCACTTGGTTGACCGGTCGATAGCGCCTTATCCATAAAATCGAGAAAGCCGGTGAACTTTTCTTCCGCGAAGAGATCGCGACCGGAGGCCCCAACAGCCTCATCAGCGGAAATTTTTAACAAAGACAATGCCAGCGTATTAAAATAGGATCCTTGGCACTTCTCTGTAAAAATCATTGCCGGCCCCGGATAACGTTCCAAGGCGGCCAGCAACGCATTATCGGTTTGCAGTCTTTCTTCGATCAACCTCTCTATGCTACGCAGAAAGCCATGAAATGTTGCCAAAAGAACAACAGCCGTAACCAGTATAAATAAGATACCCTTGGCAGACTCTGCCATACTATGATAACTAGGATTGACCAGAGTGAGTAAAGCCCAATCCGATACCACAATATATATACAGCCTAAAATGAGGTATAGAACAACTATACTCAACGCGCGTTTTGCCGACACGCGACTAAAGCTTTGAGGGGTCTGCTGCATTTAAAGTGCTTTCAGGACTAACAATAAGGAAGATGTAAAACTAAGCTGCTTTTTTGACCGCCACCGATACTTAATGCTTTTTCAGGACTTTTTTTTCAGGGTCACAATGAGGTGTCAATAAAGTTTTTTATGTTTTGGATCTCTTCCTGTGAAAGGCGAAATTCCAGAGCCCTCGCGACCCCTTCCACTTGGCTCCGGCTTCGGCCGCCCACTATTGCCCCTGTTACAGCAGAATGATGCAGCACCCATGCGACCGCCACGGCAGCCGTAGGCACCTGTCGTTTTGTCCCAATCTCTTTCAACAAATCCACGAGGGCAAGATTTCGCGACAACTTAGGCTCCTGGAATTCAGGATTCCGGCTCCGCCAGTCGTCAGACGATAAACCTGCCGCCCGCTCCTTTGTCATGCCGCCCGTCAACATTCCACTAAGCATCGGCGAATACACGATCACGCCGATCCCCTGCTCTTCCGTAAACGGCAAAATCTTTTCCTCAATAGAGCGCCTTAGCATGTTATAAGGAGGCTGAAGCGAAGTAATTGGTGATATCTCCTGCGCCCTCCGCATCTGGTCGACACTGAAATTGCTCACACCAATCCAACGAACCTTGCCTTCCTGCTTCAGACGGGCCATCTCTGTCCATGCCTCTTCAATATCCTCATCAGGGTTTGGCCAGTGAATTTGGTAAAGATCTATAACATCCGTGCGCAGGCGGCGGAGGCTGTCTTCGCACTCCCGGCGAATGCTTCCAGCTTTAAGGTGCTGCGTAACTTCATTCTTTTCGTCCCATACCATTCCACACTTCGTAAAGATCAGGGGTCGATCGCCTTTATATTCCGCCAGAGCCTGCGCGATAACCTCCTCGGAATGTCCCAGTCCATAAACCGCCGCAGTATCGATCCAGTTCATCCCGCTTTCTATAGCGGCATGGATAGCGTGGATGGACTCTTTGTCGTCCTGATCGCCCCAACCAAACGCATATCCACTTCCACCCACCGCCCAGGATCCAAATCCTACTGGGGTAATTTCCATATCGCTGTTGCCTAGCAGACTGGTTTTCATTTGTCAGAAGTCCTTTAATATTTATAAGAGCAGAGCTGCCGTAACTTCAAGGTTTCTAAGACAAACTAAAAAGACGGATAGACATTTAGTCTACCCGCCCAGTCACATTTACGGAGCTGCCATTTCTCGTGTAGGTTGCTGCCCCGTTGTCGGCCACAACTCCGCATAGACCAGGCGATTGGCGCCGCCCCGGTCAATTCCCGCATGACCACATCGCTTTCGGCTACGTCTCGTACGAAGGAATCAATCAGGGTTCACCTATTAACGAATTGCGATAGCA
Source organism: Candidatus Sumerlaeales bacterium (assembly GCA_038243585.1). Lineage (GTDB taxonomy): Bacteria > Sumerlaeota > Sumerlaeia > Sumerlaeales > Sumerlaeaceae > JAKFFN01. The sequence goes on from JBBSQY010000025.1 coordinate 12,262, forward strand.
AGACAAATCGCACAAAATATGTGCGAAACTTAAGTTCATTGCATTCAGCTTCTTAAGGAATCGCTACTTTATGTAGTTTTATATTGCGAAAAGGTGATAAGGGCTAGGATTTTGCGTGTCCTCATTCCTATTGTATTCCATCTGACTTTACTGGAGTTGTTAATGTCCAAAAACCTTCACATTCTGACCTTGGTTCTTGTTGCCGCGACCGGCAACTTGGCCAATGCTCAGGATAATACAACGTCTACCGCCGCACCTCGGGCCCTCTTGACCGGGGAAGCCGCCATGGGCGACTGGACTACCGACGCCCCTGGTGTGCGGCGAAAATTGACACCGCAAGACATGCCGGAGCCTTATGCAACGAAGACAGTTGATAACGGACCGAAAATAGTAAAGCGTCCGGACGGCGCAGTACCAAATGTGCCCGAAGGATTTAAAGCTGAACTATTTGCGGAAAATTTGGAAGGACCGCGCATGATCCGAGTCGCCCCGAACGGCGACCTGTTTGTTTCGGAGAGCAACGCTAATAAAGTTAAAGTTCTCCGGGACACCAACAACGACGGCAAGGCCGACTTAATAGAAACCTTCGCAGAAGGACTTAACAAACCGTTCGGCATCGCCTTTTATCCTCCGGGAGAAAACCCCACCCACGTCTACGTTGCGAACACTGGATCGGTTGTCAGATTCGCCTATGAGACCAGCTCAACAAAAGCCACCACCGAACCAGAAACAATTGTATCCGATTTATCAGGCGGCGGTTTGTTACGCGGCGGAGGACACTGGACCCGGGATATAGAATTCTCTCCTGATGGAAAAAAGATGTTCGTCTCTGTAGGATCTAAATCAAACGCGAGCGACGATGAGGTGGAAAAGCGTAGAGCACGCATCTTCGAATACACCCCTGATGGAAAAAATGAACGCGTCTACGCCGAAGGAATCCGTAATCCGGTAGCCATCCGTGTACACCCCCAAACCGGCGCGCTCTGGACTAGCGTCAATGAGAGAGACGGCCTGGGTGATCATTTGGTACCGGACTATATTACTTCCATAAAAGATGGCGGATTCTACGGATGGCCTTGGTTCTACATAGGCGCGAACCAGGACCCGCGCCATAAAGATAAACATCCCGAACTAAAAGACAAAGTCATCGTTCCCGATGTGCTGTTGCAGTCTCACACCGCCTCCCTCGGCATGGAATTTTACACCGGCAACCAGTTCCCGGCGGAATATAAAAACGGTGCCTTCGCTGCACATCACGGCTCATGGAATCGCGCCCGTCGCACCGGTTATAAAGTCGTATTCGTACCCGTGCAAAATGGTAAAGCCACCGGGGAATATGTCGATTTCATGACTGGATTTGTCGCCGACAAAAACGGCGTATGGGGTCGTCCCGTAGCCGTGGCCACAGGAAAAGACGGCAGCCTGTTTGTTAGCGACGACGGGGGCAAAGTTATCTGGCGGGTAAGCTATTCCGGAAACTAAAGTTCAAAAAGGGCCAACCCTAATAATAAACTAAATGGACGATGGACATTGTGGACACTATGGGCAAATTATACAACGCCCACTATTAAGTCCATAATGTCCATTTAGTCCATGATGCCTGTTTCGCACATAGACTACTGGACCTTATCCCCGCCGCGGAATCTCAATAAAAATAATTTCAAACGATTTATCCGGACGAACTTCGATGACAGCCACCGAAGGCACATCCCTAAACCGGGGTCGGCCCGCCGCTCCCGCATTAAGGATTACAACCCCGTTTTCCTTCTCGTTCTTCGCAATATGGCTGTGTCCGTGGATGATGATTTTCGGCTCTTCACCCTGAAAAAATTCAACTGCAGACACATTATAACGCGCCTGATCGAGCAGATGTCCGTGAGTCATGCAGATTTTAACCCCAGCCAGTTCGCCGCACCATTTAAGCGGGCGCCGTTTACTGACTCCAAAATCAACATTTCCTGAAACCGCGCTTACCGGCGCAATCTCCTCAAGTTCATCAAGTATGCGGTCTTCGCCCACATCTCCTGAATGCAAGATATGGCTAACCCCGTCAAACGCATGAAACACGTATCCATCCAGGTAACCGTGGGTGTCGGATATGACGCCAATGCGCATGGGTGACCCGCTCAAATCAGGTTCGGCACGCCTGCCGGGGCTTCGCCGTTCTCTGGCAGTTCCTGGTCAGTCGTTATCTGGTATTGCTGCAGGATATTTGCAACATTCTGCAGCGGGAGCTGCACTTGCATATCCACTCCGCCCTGCGCAAGCGGCTGCGATCCGACATCCTGCGCACGGCTGATCTCCTGCTCCACCGCATGACGAATCGTTATGTAGCTATCCATAATGGATCCTACTGTTTGATCTGTGCCCACTGGCAGACCGCTCACCTGCGCTTTAAGGTTTCTAAGAGCGTCCACCCTTGCGGAATTTTTCGCCGCCAGATCCGCTTGGACCGCCGGCACTCCTTCCGCCGCAGTGCCCTTACCCGAAGCTTCCAGCGTTTGCCCGGCCCACTGAAAGCCGCTGGGATGCGCCGTCAAAACAACGTTTGGCTGCGCGCTCGCCGGCGGTTCACTGACATTGCTGGTATTGATGATCGATTTACCGGGCGGCAGCGCCGTGGTGGAACAAGCCGTAAATATTCCAACAAACACAACTGCCACAACCACTAACTTTGATACTCGTTCTAAATCAATGTTCATCTTGAAGAAGATCTCCATAATGCTCCGTTACATCTGCAGTTCTATTTGAATTGCACTTCGGTACGAATGCTTACCACAAAAAAGGTTCCGTTTTTATACAATTTCAACCTGAATTGGAGAGAAGCCGTGAAGGTCGTGCTGCAGCGCGTAACAAATGCCTCCGTTACTGTAAACGGCGAAACCGTTGGTTCTATTGGCCGTGGCATCTTGCTATTAACCGGAATGGCCACTGGAGATAACCAGGAGATTATGGAAGCCACGGCGGCGAAAATAGTCAATTTGCGAATCTTCGATGATGAAGAGGGAAAAATGAACCTCTCGCTGCTGGACACCGGGGGGGCCATCCTGGCCGTAAGCCAGTTTACGCTGTTCGCCGACTGCCGAAAAGGACGGAGACCCAGCTATATGGGCGCAGCGCCGGCGGCGGAAGCAAAGCAGTTGTTCCAGGACTTTGTCCAGGTTCTAAAAAAAACCGGCGCCACCGTGGAGACTGGACAATTCCAGGCTACGATGGACGTACAGCTTAACAACTGGGGACCCGTAACGATCATTCTCGACAGCAGCGAGTAAGTAGGACGGGCATTCCTGCCCGTCTCGCACGGCTTCAGTGACATGAAAAGCCGCCAGCCTGGAACCTTGCGCCCATTGAGCAACGAGAGATTCAAAATAGGGGCTTCGCAGAACGGAGACCACCGACAATTCTCCATTCATCACTACAAGACCATTCGTTTTTGTGAAATATAATTTTCCTGCGAATGAACCTAAAAACCTAATGTCTACCTATTTACTGGATGTTAGGCTTACTTTTATATATTCTTTGCCCACCCGCTCTCGCCCAGCTGATTATTCATCGAGGGAATAAGGTGAGAAAGCCAAACGAACACCAGGGTTTCCATATGGTATTGCTTCGCAATGCAGCAGACAAACACATGCAGCGGCTTTTTCTCCACACGAGACATCAGCCACACTTTCAGTTAAAGCAAAGGTAGTTTCGCCACAATGTCCATAGATGCGTCTCTGGCAGGTCTATCCCAAAATGAGAATGTCGATCGTTCTGAAGCAACAACAAGAGGGTTACCTGCATCAGCCGGAAGGTCCCCAGTAATTAATGATCTGGTCATTTCCATCGCCACAAGCAACGGCACAGGAAGTCAGTCCGCCAACAACATCCTTATGCGTACCATCTTTAACATGGGCGTGCCGGTAGGCGGCAAAAACCTGTTTCCCTCAAACATTCAAGGGCTACCCACATGGTTTGATATCAGGGTTAATAAAGACGATTGGACTTGTCGCCGCGCGGGCGTAGACGTTTGTGTCGCGATGAATGCTGAAAGCGTTCGCGACGATATGGCGGATCTTCGCCCGGGTGCAATCCTGGTAATCAATGAAGACCTTAAAGCTTTTATTAATCGCGACGACTTGATAATTTACGTGGTCCCTTTTTCCAAGCTGGTAGTTCCTATCTGCCCCGATGGCCGCCTGCGCCGTCTGGTGGTCAATATGATGTACGTCGGCGTAGTCGGCTGGCTATTGGGTCTGGACGTGGCAGATCTGGAAAAGGCCATTCAGAAGCAGTTCGGCAAAAAACCTGCGGCCCTGGAGCTGAACAAAAACGCCGCCGTCGGCGGGTATGAATGGGCGACCGAAAATCTTGAACCCCAGGATTTGTTTGCCATCGAGCGGATGACCGGCAAGGCCGAAGGCAAAGTGATCATGGATGGCAATATGGCCGCAGCTTTGGGCCTGCTTTATGGAGGTGTGGGTTTACTGGCCTGGTATCCGATCACTCCCAGCTCCAGTGTTTGCGAAAATCTCATTCACTTCCTTGGCAAATATCGCCATGATGCCGACGGCAAGGCAACCTATGCCGTGGTGCAGGCAGAAGATGAGTTGGCGGCCATCGGCATGGTGGTCGGCGCCGGCTGGGCTGGCGTTCGCGGGGTAACAGCCACTAGCGGCCCTGGAATATCTCTGATGGCGGAGTTCGCAGGACTAAGTTACTTTACAGAAATCCCCGCCGTTATTGTGGATGTCCAACGCATGGGACCATCGACCGGTCTGCCCACACGCACCTGCCAGGGCGATATCGCAAAAGCCTACAATCTATCTCATGGCGACTGCAAACACGTTCTTCTCATCCCCGGATCATTGCAGGAAGCATTTGATTTCGGTATTGAAGTTCTCAACCTTGCCGAACGTCTGCAAACTTTGATTTTCCTGATGCTTGACCTCGACCAGGGTATGAATAATTACATGGTTGACCCTATCACCGTTGACAGGAAACCCCTTGACCGCGGCAAGATTCTCGATGCCGAAGGTCTTAACCAGGTCCAGGAATTCGCGCGTTATCGCGATGTGGACGGAGATGGTATCCCCTACCGCACGGTCCCCGGCACGAATCACCCCAAAGCCGCCTTCTTCACCCGTGGCACTGGTCATACAGACCGCGCCACCTATTCAGAAAAGCCAGAAGACTGGCAGAGCAACATGGACCGCCTGGTACGAAAGTTCGATACCGCCCGCACCATCGTGCCGCAACCCGTTATCCAGACCCACGAAAATGCCAATATGGCTATCATCGCCTACGGCAGCAGCGAGGCGCCAGTACAGGAAGCCAGGACTCGCCTGCAAAATGAGCACGGAATATCGACCGACTACCTGCGCATCCGAGCCCTGCCCGTCAGCGATATAGTAAGGCAGTTTATCGCAAAGCACGAACGCGTGATCGTGATCGAACAGAACCGCGATGCCCAGATGGCCTCCATCCTGCGCGCCGAATATCCGGATCTGGCCCCGCGCATCTCAACGCTGCTCCATTACAACGGGCTTCCACTCGATGCCCAGACAGTCATAAACGGAGCATTGCCCCAGATTACTAGCGCCGCGCTGTGAGTAAGGCTAATCGCCAGGCAAGGAGGCAACACCGATGAGTGAGGCAATTGACATTCACGGTCATTTTGACGGTACATTCATTGTGTTGGATGAACCGGTTAATTTGCCCGTAAATGAACCTTTGATTCTTCGGGTGGAGAAAGACAAGAATGCAACGGAATCCAATAAGATTCCAGTTGCTGAGAAAACCATTGAACAGCGTAAAGCCGCTTTGAGAAAGCTTGTAAAAATGATGGAGAACAATCCGGATATTCCAATCGAAGCTACTCGCCGCATTCATATGTATGACGATGGACACTAAGACTGCCCATTCAACGAAAAGAATTTTAGTTGACACAAATATACTTTTGCGAATGCCAAGGCTTGGTTTGCCGTCATCCGAGAAAGAAACACAAACTGGGATAAGCATCGAAGCAATTCTGACTGCGAGCCGAATCCCATGCATAACATTTCAAAATATTGCCGAATTTTGGTCTACTGCGGGAAGGCCTGTCGAACAAAATGGGTTAGCCATGACGGTTAACGACATCTATAAGCAGGTGGAGCAATTTGAAGAACTTTTTGAGATACTTCCGGATCGAACTGAAGCATTTGAAATTTGGAAGAGATTGTGTATCCAGCATCAGGTAAGGGGTCGTCGAGTACACGATGTGCGTTTGGTGGCGACGGCACTTTCCAATGGTGTTTTTGAAGTACTGACACATAATATCAAAGATTTTTGTCAGTTTGAGGAACTCTCAATATTTAACCCTGATTTAAAAACAACAACTTTCTAACCGGTTAGGAACAACTTATGAGCGCAACCCCCCAAACAGCTAAACCCGCCCCAAAACCGCCGGCTCTAAACCGGCTTGGCCATGAACTGAAAACCTACAAAGCCGCCGAGAGCACCCTGTGCGCCGGTTGCGGCCACGACTCCATCACTAGCCAGCTTACTAAAGCGCTGTTCGAGATGGACGTAGAGCCGTGGAATGTGGCCAAGATGAGCGGCATTGGCTGCTCATCGAAAACCACCGCATATTTCATGGGCCAAAGTCATGGCTTCAACGCCGTTCACGGACGGATGCCCGCCGTAGCCACTGGCAGCTATCTGTCCAATCGCAGCCTCGTTCACGTCGGCGTATCCGGCGACGGCGACACCGCGTCCATCGGACTAGGACATTTTCTCCATTCTATCCGCCGCAATGTTCCTCTCACCTATATCGTCGAAAATAACGGTGTTTATGGTTTAACGAAAGGCCAGTTTTCCGCCACAGCCGACCGCGGCAGTGTCGCTAAAAAAGGCGTTGAAAACGAAATGGAGCCTATTGATTGCTGCGCAATGGCAATCGAGATGGGCTGCGGCTTTGTAGCGCGCTCTTTCTCAGGCGACATCAAGCAACTCGTTCCACTGATTAAGGCCGCCCTTGCCCACCCCGGCTTCGCCCTTATTGATGTGGTCAGCCCGTGCGTAACCTTCAACAACCACGAAGGCTCAACCAAAAGCTTCAAGTACGCCAAGCAGCACGAAGACCAACTCCACGAGGTCGGATTCGTTCCCTATTTCGAAGAAATTAAAGCCGACTACGAACCGGGCACAATGCAGGATATCGTTATGGCCGACGGCAGCCACATCACCCTTAAAAAGCTTGAACATGACTACAACCCAAAAGATCGCGCCCAGGCTCTCACTCTCCTTCATAAAGCAAGAGAAGAGAAACTGTTCCTGACTGGCCTGATTTATCACGGCGACGGCGGACGGCCTCTGGCTGATCAACTGCACATGGTAGATAAGCCATTGGCCCACCTATCCGAGGCCGAATTAGTTCCAGGACCTGAGGCTCTTGAACAGGTAATGGCAAGCCTCAAGTAATAGACGATACGCGCTTTACCATGAAGTAGCATAGGCGGCTCGCCTGTGCATGGTGGCAAGTTGACAAAAAAACACGCGCCGGAGATCAGCAATGAAACGTTTTTCCAAACTTTGCTTGTGCATCACTATTTTCAGCATTGCCTGCCTGTCAATCACCCACGCCCAGACCACCGCGCCGCTCCAGATCGTCGACCGACCGCTTACCAGCACCGTCTCCCGAGACCGTCTGGCCACAGCGCCTGTCGATATGGTAATGCTTCACTTTTGCAGCGATGTCATCGAGAATCCGGATGATCCCTTCAACGTGGACCGAATTGTTGAAATCTTTACCAGCTACACCGTATCCGCCCATTACCTGATAGGCCGCGACGGAACTGTCTTCCGCTTCGTACCGGAAACCCGCGTCGCCTATCACGCCGGGCGGGGCAGTCTGTCATGGGCGCCGGAACGCACAAACCTCCTGAACGACTACTCCATAGGCATTGAAATGCTGAACGTAGGGTCCGCAAACGACATGGCCATATTTATGAGCTCAGAAAAATATGCCGAATATGCGAAAAAGCATCCCGACTGGATCGGCTACACCGATGAGCAATACCAGGCATTAAACACCCTGTTAAGCTCTATCCAAATCCGTCATCCTGCAGTAAAGCACAATAAAAAACACATTATTGGCCACGACGAATATGCAGGCTCTCGCCGCACTGATCCCGGCGAATTATTCGACTGGAAACGCATCGGACTTTGAGTAGTGCAGGAAGTCGCCATTTGCCGTTTTCGTACTTTCAGCTTTTTTTAAAGCCCGCGCATACTTTGGCCTCTCGCAGGCTAGACATCGAACAAGGCTGAGACCCAGATCTGATATCCCGCCAAAGGCCTGAGGCGCGTCCGATCCAGGGAACTGCCTCTACATAAAAGAGGATGCACTTCCGTTATTATGACTGTTCCATTTCAAAACATTAAAGCGACTCATGAAAATTTCGTCCGGGATTTTCTCCACGATCTTCAAAAGCTTTTTCAGGCGGAATCCCCAGATTTTATTGGATCAAATTCCCCCGCCGTTATTGATTTCGAAGAGGCCGTTGCTAAACATCTGGGAGTAAAACACGCCATCGGAGTAGGCTCCGGCACTGATGCCCTTCTGCTCGCCCTCGACGCCCTTGGCGTTGGCGCTGGCCATGAGGTCATCCTTCCAGCCTACGGCTTTATCGCCACCGCAGACGTCGTGGTTCGTCTCAAGGCAAAACCCGTTTTTGTAGACATAGACCCCGCAAACTTTAACATCGATCCAACCCTCCTCGAAGCCGCAATTACCCCGAACACAAAAGCCATCATTCCGGTCGACCTATTCGGCCAGACCGCAGACATGGGGGCCATCATGGCCATTGCCGACAAGCACGGCATTCCTGTCATCGAAGATGTGGCCCAGGCCATGGGTGCGGAATGGGAAGGCAAAAAGCTGGGATCCATCGGCACCTTTGGCGCCTTCAGCTTTTACCCGACCAAAAACCTGGGCGGCTGTGGCGACGGCGGCATGATCTCCACAAACGACGACAAACTTGCCGATAAAATCCGCCTCTATCGCGATCACGGTCGCGGTCCTGACGGGTTCGAAATCGTCGGCTACAACAGCAGACTGGACCCTATCCAGGCCCGTTATCTCAAGTACAAACTGGACGAGCTCGACGACAGCATCTTCGACCGCATTGACAACGCCCGCCTGTACAACAAGCTGTTCGCGGAAAGCGATCTGACAACGCCGACCATATCTGAAGACGACACAAATCTGACCCACACCTTTAATCTCTACACCGTCCGCGTCCGCGACCGAGATCGCCTGCGGCGCTATCTCTCGGAAAAAGGTATTGGCAGCGCCGTCTATTACGACACCGTCATGCCCTTGACTCCGGCTCTTTCGTTCCTTGGCCACAAAGCAGGAGAATTCCCAAAATCAGAGGAAGCTGCCCGCAGCGTCATAAGCCTCCCCGTATGGCCAGGCCTGAAGCGCCGTCAGATCGAAACCGTTGCCGAAGAGGTCAATAATTTTCTCGAAAACAACGTTTCCTTGACCGCGCGCCGCTAACCAACAACTCATTGCGGACATGGCATTCCGCGGAACAGTAATAAACAGACAAGGACGGGCGGGAGAGCTGCAATGCGCTCCCGCCCCTTTAGCTTGTTGGTCTGGCTACTAAGGTCGAAGACAATGCACACGCGGAGTAGGCACCGCCATAAAGCCAATTTCTACTAATGGCAGGCTTTTATAGACTTATTGCCCGTCCTCGCTTACTCTGCGTTTTTTCGTCCAGTCCTCCTTGCTTTGCCCTTAAAATTTTGTTAACTTACTATTACCTTTTGTTTAATCCCATAGTTTCTATTGCCCATTGTAAAACCAGTCGGCATTGTTACATCTTTAAAACGTGGTAAACGCCGAAATCCGAGCCCAGGAAACGCAAAGTTCGTATGGAATTAGAAGGTAGATTTACAAGCGCGGAGAGTCTCGCGGAAGTCATGAGCAAGCTGGGAACCGGAACTATGACCGGAACCCTGAAACTGCGCTGCGGTACGAACAGCACAAATTTCGACTTCTACCGAGGCAACATCAGCGGTTCTGAAAATCCTCACCGCCCCCGCCGCCTTGGCCAGCTCTTGCTTAGCCGCAACCTCATTGATCGTGTCGCCTTGGAAGAAGCCCTGGCCTATCAAGCTGATTTTTCACCCGGCACACCCATAGGCCGCGTGCTCCTACACAGGAAACGACTGACCGCCGAAGCGCTCCACGACGCCGTACGCCTTCAGTTGGAAGAAGAGATAGCAGACATCCTTTCCCATGGCGAAGGCTTCTACCAGTTCACCCTCATTCCGCTTACCGACGACGACCCTCCTCTGGTGGAACTAAACGCGCAGGCAGTCGTACAAGATGTACTTAGCCGCAGAAGTGAATGGGAACGGATTCGTGTCAGAATACCCAACGAGCAGGCCGTGCCGTCCGTACTGAAACTGGACGGATCATCCGACCGCGAAGCCCTGCACCTGAGTAACCGCGACTGGCAAATCCTCTCCCTCGTAAACGGCTACTACGATGTCGGCTGCATTGCATCCAGAAGCGGCCTCGGGCGCTTTGAAACCTACAAAATCCTGGACTCCTTTTTATCCACAGGACTCATCGAATTTAAGCCAGGAAGAGAGCCCGCGCCAGAAACCCCATCTGAAGAAAAGTTAGACATCTCAAAAGGTTACGGGCATTCTCAATCCCAAAAGACCGGCGCCTCATCCACTCGGTGGAGCGGCATCCTGGCGCGTCTCCGCGACGACTCTGAACAATCTGACATACCCGACTCCAGCCGCCTCCAATTTGATTCCCCCGTCGGTTTCATGGTTGAGATCAGCAATCAGATTACTCGCCGCCTGATGAGTAATCAAGATTTTATCGTCGACCCATCAGATGAACGCCTGGCCGAGCGATACTGGCGACAGGTCCTCATGTCCCACCCCCGCGCCGATCTAGTATCGGCCCACATGAACACCTTGAGTTCCGAAAGCTTCGACCGCTATACCGTAACTCTTGGTATCGAAGGCGTGACCAAAACTATCTACCTCGAGACTATTGACGCACTGGGCCGTCATCTGCGCACGCTTTACCTGTTAAGTGCCCAAAGACTTGGTTCCAAAGTTGCCAGATTATTGATTGCCACGGTGATGGAAGAAACAAAACATCGCTCCATCATTAAAAACGCCGACAGCTTCTTTTTCAAAGAAATCGCCACCAAGGTCTTGGAATAATGAACAACGCAGGCAAGGAGTGCCGTGAAAAATAAAAACATACTGGTCGTTGATGACAGCGCCGCCGTACAGGAAATGTGTCGCCAGGTGTTATCTGAGGGCGGATACAATGTCGCCGTCGCGTCCAACGGTGTCGCAGCCCTCACATACCCTGATCTCGACAAGATTGACATGTTGATCATGGATACCCACCTGCGCGACGTGAGCGGAATCGACACAACCCGCCAGTTTAAAACCGACGGTGAGCTCTGCGAGAAAGCCGTGCTGCTTCTGATCCCGGAAGAAAAAACCCGCGATAACGAAAGTATTGAGCTTATGGGCGCAAACTCATGGCTCGCCAAACCGTTTGATCCCGCCACCCTGCTAAACAAAGTAAACAACATCCTCGAAGAACAGGAAACCATCCGCCTTTCCCGCGACCATCTGCGCCGCGCCGCCGAGCGCACCATCACCCGCATGGCCGATGAACACATTCAAAAGGCTGTAGAAGAAAAAACCCAGATCATGGTGGAGCGGGCGTTGCAAATGGTGGTCAGCCAGGTTGACATGAAGGCCCGCCGCGAAGTGGAGTTAAAAGTTTCCAACCTTACCACTGAGAAGGAACAGGAGCTGGTGCGCGCCACTGTTCAGGAAGTCGCCCGTAGCACCATCGAAAAAATGGCTGAAAAACGCGTATCAGAGTCTATGGAGCGCATACTCAGTTCTGAAACCGAAAAAGCCGTTCGCCGTAGCGCAGACGAATTTTTTCCAAGCCTCATCCGCGAACGCATAAACGAGAACATCGAACAAATGCTGCCGAAAGAAGTGACCCGACGGGTACAAAAAGAAGCAGAAACTCTCGTACCCGAAGTCTCTGAGCAGGTCATCAAGATTATTCGGACCGCTGCGGACAAACTGATTCCGAAACTCGCCCGAGAGATAGTAAAAGAACAGGCGGATAACTATATCGCCTCAGAACTGGACAAGCAGCTTCCCCGCCTCGTCCAAACCATGGTAGCCAAAGAAATAGAGGCTACGGTAAACCAGAAAATGGAACCATACCTGCGCGATCAGGCAACCAAACTTCGCAAAAGAATCACCCTGTTTATGGTCCTGTTCCTCCTGCTCGTCGGGGTTCTTGCTGCGCTGCTGACCGCTGACTACCTCTTTGGTCCCTTCATCCAAAGACCCGCCACGGCTCAGATGGCGGCGCCCCCGACTCACAACAAGCAAATCCGACCACACCCGAGCCCACAGCTCCCGTAACAGGGCTTCTGAACAGCGTCCGGGATCGCCTTTCCAGGTAACTCTATTTAACTTTTTGTATTCTTCGTGTCTCGCGTCACAAATCACCGAGAATTAATATCCTCCGCCAGTGGCAGGGTCACCACCGCCACCGTTCCTCTGGCGCGTCCGCTTTCCAGCTTCAGTTCACCACCCAGGTTCTCCGCAATGCCCCGGCTGATCGCCAAACCCAGTCCCGTGCCCGTTGGTTTAGTTGTATAGAAAGGCTCAAACGCCCGTCCCAGTTCTTTCGAAGACATCCCCGCTCCGCTATCCTCGATCCGCAGTTCCACGATACGGCGTCTCTCCCGCAGCGTTACCTCCACCGTGCCGACACCGCCCCCCAGCGCCTCGCCCGCGTTTAACAACAAGTTTAATAAAAGCTGACGAATTGCGCGCGGTTCCCCAGACACGTGCAAATGCTCCGGCGGCAAGTCCGTCGAAAACGTAGTCTCCGGCAGTGCGCTTTTCCTCACCAGTTGAACCACCTTTTCCACCTCGTCATTCAGATCAATCACCTGCCCGCCGCTGGCTTCCGGCGAATGCGACAACGACAGGAAATGCGTGACAAGCTCACTCAACCGCTGCGTTTCAGCGACAATATCCTGAGAATTTTCGGAGGACCGATTTGCCGCAGGCTGATCTGCCTCGATCTCTTCCGCAAGCGCCCTAATGATCGCCAGCGGGTTACGCAGCTCATGGGCCATACCCCCCGCCAGCGCCCCCATGGCTTCGACTCGCGCCTTCTGCAGCGCCCCACGCTCCAGCCGCGCCATATAATGGAACAGCCGGTAAAGCCAGAATCCCAGCAGCGCCAGGAACACAGAACTAAGCACCCATAATCGCAGGACCTGCCTCCGCACCTGTCTCAAACTCTCCAGGTAATCGGCGCTGACACTGCCCATTACGACGCCAATTGTGCTCCCCTCGTCATCCACAAGCGCCTGGTAATCCCGCTGAAAATGTTCCCCTTCCCACGCATACAGCGGCGTTGTGGCTGGCCTGCCCTGTAGGGCCGATCGCAGATACTGGGAATCAATAGCGAAAGGCAGAGGCTCCCCCGTTAAGAATCGAAAATTACTGTCCGCCACCACGTGTCCCGACGTTGTCAGCAGAAGGATCTGTGCCAGTCCGCTTCCGCTCTTCAATCCCGCCACCCTCTGCGCCAGGGCCTCGTACTCAATCGAATCCGGAAAAGCGTCCAATTGATAGGCCTGCTCCTCCGCAGAAGCTCCCGATAAATTATATAAAATATCCGGAAAAACAGGAAAGGAAAGGCTCCCCGCGGCGACCCGTGTTACCGAGCTGACTCGCCGGTTAAGATCTTCCTCTTTCGACGCCTCCAGCAGCTTCATCATCCGCCAGTTCGACCCGTTAAAAATTACCAAAACAGCGACGATAAACGTAAGGGCAGCCAACGGCGGAATCCGCCGCGCCCGAGCTAACGGAGCCTTCAAGCCCAGCTCTGGCAGCGAAATAGCCGGACCGGCTGCTTCTTTATGTTAAATCACCTTACCCATTAAATGCGCGTCTTAAATCCCAACGCCCGCAGGGCACACCAGCCCAGCGCGCCCTCCGTTAGTACAAAAATCCCAACCAGCATCATTGCTCCCTGCACAAGCCTCCACCAAACCCCGTTCCCCGGAAGAGCCACCATGAACAGGATAAATCCCAGAAAGAACAAACACATCCCCCCAATAAAACGGACAACCTGCCCCTTTTGATTAATATTACAAGCTGGCACTGGCGCCGCCCCTGTCAAATACCACACTGATTCGTTCCATGCGTCCTGACCTTTTTTTCAATATAATGCTATGCATCAGTACCCCTTCGACCACAGTCCCAACCGCTTGATTTTTGCAGATTCCAGCGCCGTCTCCAGGTCGGAATAATTAACACCTGTGGTAAAATCCTCCACCTTCAGCGTGCCATAACCCAATTCCAGCATACGCCGGTTCAGCTCTGTGCCATCCACAAGAATCAGAGTCCCCAGCAGCCGCCCCGTGCTGTCCCGCAACGGATCATCCAACACCACATATACTTCTTTGCCCTGCGTCAGATTGCGCAGAGCCTGCATTGCCTCCCGGGCATAGAGCCGCGAAATCTCATCCGAGCCCGTAACCGAGGGAATCGTCACCCCGCGTAGCCGCAATTCCTCCCCCGTCGACAACAGCATAATTCCACGATCAAGCACGTCAGAAATATTAACTCCCACCGGGCGATAAACCACCTGACCGGTCTCGCCCACCGCTGCATTTTCGACTATGGACTTTCGTTCTGTTGCCGTCGCTCCGCTGGGATTATTTTGCCGGCCGGCCTCTACCGCCATCTGAACGATCTTCCCATACTCCACGTCCGAATACTTCTCCACCGTCCCCGTCACCGGCGGCAGCGCTGGCGTCGCCACCGGCGTTCGGTAGTTCAGATAAGGGCTAAGTTGATAAGGAGAAACCCTCCCGTAACCGGCTTGACCGGAAGCGCCATAATTACCATAACCAGGCGTCCCCTGATTGCCGAAGTACGGCGTATTCACTCGTGACCGGCCACCGCTTTGAGGAGCGTTATAACTGGTGCGCTGTGCCTCGGCCGTTGGAGCCATCAGCGCATAGGCAAACGCGATTACAAATATCTGTCGATTTCGCATGAGCGGTTTATCTCTTCCGTTGTCGATCTGCAGTAAGGTAACAGGATCCAGCCACTTCTGCTTCGGATTGCGCAACAGAAAATCCGCAATTCGTAATCCTGACGGCTCCCGGAATTCGTTATGAGGTTGCTTAGAGTGCCCAGGATTGGGGACTCGATGAATTATCTTCTGTGAAAAACATCAACTCATTTCAAAGTCGACTAAGCACCAAGCGAGTTAGATGGACGACAATCTGCCCCGGCCATGGTTCATCATCTCTTCCCTCGTTGCCGGTGTCAGAGCCAGTACGACTCCCGCCGTCATGCAGGACAAGACGGCCACCTCGTAAAACAACCACTGCAATCCCCAAAAATCCCAGGCAGGCTCAGCGAAATACAGCGTCAACACCACAGCAGACCATAATATCCTAGCAACACACAACGCCAGAAAAACCAGCCACGCCCGTCGCAGTTTACCATATACCTGCGCCGCCACCAACAAATAGATTGGCCACCAGAAATCCCACATTACCGGGATATCCGCTAGCGGACGCCCAGCCATCCGCTCCGATATGTAATAAAGCATCGGGCCTACAAACTTAACCGCCACCATTAAAAAAGCCAGCACTACCAGCCCTATGGCGATGATAGACGTGGAACTCCCCCGATTTTGTCGATCCAGTAAAGACATTATGCCCCCTTAGACGCCGACAAAGGGGCCATTGGTTCCCCAACCATTCAAGATAATAGGAATCCCCAAAAGATCGTTGAAAAATACGGGCTAGTTATACAGATCCCAGTCAAGAGCGCTCGCGCCGACCGAACTTGGCGCATTCTGCGTGTTGGCTTCCCCTAGCGCCCATTCATAGTCCGCCTGATCCCGTGGCTTTGCCAGCCGTGCAATGTAAAAACGAGCGCGGTTTATCCCGCTGGAGTTTGTCCCAAAACTTTCCGTTCTAAAGCCAATGCCCTGGCTTCCCCCCTGACTACCCCAATATCTCACACCTGTTATTTCACTGGACGAATTTCGAACCCAACTGATAAAGAGCGGGTTATGCCCGCTTAGACTGTTCCGCCAAAGCTGGACAATGTCGCCCTCCTGCGCCTCATCAAAATCAATAATCTCCCGTCCTGCACCCCATTCCGGAATGGCGCGGGCACCCAGCTTTTCCGCATCCGACACGCCGTACCAGATTTTTCGGAAAGACTGCATATTCTGCACTGTCTGGATGCTGCCGATTCGGGAATGCCCGTGCGCCAGGTTATACTTGTTCAGGGCAATCACAGCCGTTTCAAAAGCCACACCGCTGCAATAGGTTGTCGTAGGCGTGCCAGGATATAAGGGGCAGATAATCTGGCCGAGATAAGTCACCTCCTGTGTAACTCCATAGTCACCCCGGCGGCTTGAATCCCACGAGTAAGGAAATGTCCCATCCGTGGGATAGGTTTTATATTGATCAATCACCGCCCGGTTAAGGCTCCACGGTGCAACAGTCGCCTTAAAATAATAGGAGCCAGATGCATTTGCAGGTACAATAACACTGCACGATACCACAGCGCCAGTGCCCGTAAATCCTGCACCGCCGTTGTCCGCAACGCCCCCTGCCGCAATGGCCCCGGTGTCTGAGTCATGCAGATCCACCCGGATCACAACGCGCTTTTCCTGCTCATCCGGCGTCTTATTAAACTCCGTATTCACGGCCACCATCTGACCGGGAACAAGCAACGCAGGAGCATTCAAAATTGTAACCTGCGCACCGCCAACCGCCAGCCCATTGCTGGATACCAGCAAAAGCCAAAGCAACGAAACCATATTTTGGGTTAGCGACATTAATAATCTATAGGTCACAGGTCAAACGAGTGTCAATACTGTTCGAATGAAGCAACCTTTGATCAACGGTGTCCCGCCGGCATGTTCCCCCGGCCGGCACTCGCCTTTCAGGCTAGGACAACTATCCGCGCTTTTTTGCAATTCGCGTAGGGGTAAACTTAACCGCCACCTTTTTCGTATCCACAAACTTATTAATCGGTTTCTCCAACCCGCTGCGCTCGCCGGGAACAGCGGGCGCCTTCGCCTTCACCTTAGTAACAGTCTTGCGTATCTTGCCGCCAGCGGCTGTCTTCTTTGCCATGATTTATACCTTTAGTGTGCGCTGTAAAAGCAATACCAGTAATCCGCAAACGCCTAACGCGCGGTTAACCATTGATACTACCAGAAACTCCCTACAATATTATGTGCCATCACTGCAAGTCGGGAATCAGATCCTTCGGGATCGGACCCAGGTCACTCGCGCGACAGTTTGCCACAACCTGCTCAGGGGTTTTCCCGCCCGGAATAACGGTATGACATGCCGGGTGCGACTGGCAAAAACGTAGACTTACCTGCCCCATCGTCTCATCGGGATAGCGGTCAAACAGCGGCTGCAGATGCTCCAGTTGTCCCAGGTAGCCTGCCAGCTTCTCCTCGCTCAGGTTCAGTCTCCGGTGATCCTCCTCGCCAAATTTCGAGTCCCGGTTAAACTTCCCGGTCAACAGTCCGAACAACAGCGGTATCCGCACAATTACACCGATCCCGTGCTCCATCGCCTTCGGAAACAGCACCTCCTCCGCCTCTCGCTCCAGCAGATTATATCGCACCTGCAACACATCCAGAACTCCCGGATGCTGGTCCAGTAGCGCAGCCTGTTCCGTCTCCTTAAAAGACTGCACGCTAAGGCCTGCCCAGCGAATTTTCCCCTGCTCCTTCAACAACGTTAGCGCTTCCCACGGCTCGTCATTCTCCAGCAGGTCCAGCGCCGGACTATGAAGCTGAAGGATGTCGATAGTATCCAGCCGCAGGCGCTTCAGACTCTCTTCGCAGGCGCGCACCAGGTAATCCCTGGTATAATTCGGCTTCACGGCATCCGTAGTAATCAGCCCTTTTTCGATCGCTTGATAAAAGTCGCTGCCTGCCTTAGTCGCGACAATAACGTCGCCCTTGCCCCGCTCCGCCAGCACCCCGGCGATTAACTCTTCTGAATGACCAAAACCGTAAACATCCGCCGTATCAAGTAGCGTCGTACCCTGATCCATGGCCTCATTGATTGCCCGAATAGAAACCGCGTCGTCAGTCGGGCCCCAGTTCATGCCGCCAATCGCCCACGCTCCAAAACCAATTGTGCTAACCAGGGGACCTCGTGTCCCAAGCTCTATATATCTCATAGCAGATCAGCCACACCCGCCCCGTCGTTTGTCCAGCAAATAAAGGACACCGCATTCAAGAAGGAGCAAAGGCGTCCTGAAGTAGCATAGGCGTCCCGCCTGTGTATTTCATTATCCTCGCATTCCGCGCCGAAGGTGCGACATACGCTAGCCCAGGATGAAATCCTGGGTTTTCCCAAAAATAAACCGCGTCCTGAAGGGATGCCCCAGCCAAGTTAAAAACCGCCAGGAAAACCATGAATTCCCCTTGCATGACCGATAATCCCGCGCATATTGACCACCGATATTAATCGGCAATTCTCTCCTGAAAAGGTTTCATCATGCGCATCAAACAGACAGCCCTCGCATCCCTCATGGTGCTGATCGCCGCCTCCGGCTTCTGCCACACAGATTTGAGCACCACCAGCACCCCTCATAAGAAGTTCAGAGGCAAAATTAAAATCGGCGTTGAAGCTCCCCTGTCTGGCGACCAGCAGACCCTCGGCCAGGGCATGGTAAACGGCGCACAACTCGCCGCCGACGAGATTAACGCGGCAGGCGGCCTGAACCGCAAACGCATCGTGATTGTTCCCATTGACGATGCAGCGACTTCCGAAGTAGGAATCCTGGCCGCAAAAAAAGCGATCAAGTCCGGCATCAGGGGCGTAGTAGGACCCTATAATTCCGGCGTCGGAATCCATACCCTGCCTATCTATTTAAAGAAGCGCCTGCTTCCGATCCGCCTCACATCCAACAACGCCACCGACGGCATGGGCTACACCCTCCAGCCGATGTCAGACCAGATCTCCCCCATGGCAGCAGACGCCATGACTTCCTGGCTACAAGTCAAATCCATCGGCATCCTATACGACTCCACCCAGAACTACACCAACGATCTGGCAGTTGATCTGAAAGCACGCCTTGAGACCGCGGGCGTTTTGGTCAGCGCGTTTACCAGCATCGCGCCGGGCGCAGACAACTACACCTCGGAAGTTGCAACCATGGCGGCCCTGAACCCCGACGTGATCTATGCCGCGACCTATTTCCCCGAGGGCGGCCTCATCGCCAAAGCCATGTTTGACCAGCAGGTCTCTGCCCGATGCGTCGTGGATTACGGTTCTGACGATCCCGGCTTTATCACCGTGGCCGGCATCGACGCCGCCATGGCGACAGATGTCGTGGGCGTTCCCTCACCAACCGACTTCCCCAACGGCCCCGCGTTCTCGGCGGCCTACGAAAGCGCCTTTGGCGTCAAACCCGGCACTTGGAGCCCATATACATACGACTCCGTCAACATCCTGATCGACGGCGTCAGATCCACACGAAATCGTAAATTCGGCAAAAAGCGCCTGAAAAAAGCCCTCGACAAAGTAGTGGACTGGCAGGGCGTAACCGGCTCCGTGACAATCGATCCAGCAACCGGCAACCGTATTCCCGCGACCCTCGTCATACTAGGCGTCAACGCCGATGGTCAGTTTGTAATCAACAAAGATTGGGCCCAGGCAGTAGGCGCACCATACTAAAAGGAAGCGGACAATAACCATGGCCGAACCAAAAAAGGCGCCCGTAAAAAAAGCAACGGCAAAGACAGCGTTACCAAAGAAGGAACGGGATCTCGAAAAGAGTTATCCCCGGGCTAAATTTATCGAGAAGCTCCGCCGCCTGGCGGATACTCTCGAGGCCGGTACCACGTTCCGCATCCAGGTGGGCGGAGAACGAATCACAGTGCCGCCCCACGCAACAGTCAGCATAGAGCACGAACGCGAAGACGGCGCGGAAGAAATTGAGTTTCAATTAAAGTGGAATCAGGAAGAACAGAAGTAACAAAACGCGCGAACTGCTACGCCTGTGCGAGCTTTTAAACCTCACAAGAATTGAATTTTGATCTCGCTGGCGGCCGGACGAGATCGCAACCCGTCAAGCTTTGGAAGCATGTACTCCTTAGAGACAATTGCGACGGTCACGAGGTGAATCATAACGATAATCCAGAATGCCACCTGGTAATTCGCCTTTCGATTCTTGTGAGGAAGACTCCACTGCGCCACCAGGGCTCCCGGCCAGCCACCCAGGAATTCCATTAAGTGTAAAGTGGACTCTGATACCCTCCAGGAACCAGAGCGGGCACATCCTTTATCGTGGCTGTACAACATGTAGGTAAAAACACTGACGACGACATAGACCAACACGAGGTATGGCGAGAGATGAGCGTATGCAGTCGGCACATACGGCGACAAAAAGTTAATCGAAACGTAAGTTACTGCGGCGAGAAAACTTAAACTAAAAACCCAGGCGAACGTCACCCCGCGCCGCGAGCGATACTGCTTCGGGCGGTACTGATCCATGCGAACATCGTCTCCGGCCACAGCAAGCCGCACCTCCACCGCACAAGGTTTCCCCTCTCGTCCGGGAGCCAGTTCATAAGTCACACGCTGCCCCACCAAGTCGCGACTCTGAGAGTTAATGACGCTGCTGATATGAAAAAAAAGCGCAGGGTCGCCATTAGTCGGGGTGATAAAACCAAAACCCTTATCGTCGTCCCAAACTGTAATTGTGCCCCGGTATCTATGTTGCATCGGGAATCCTTTTGCGACAGTATCGCTGGCTCAGCGCGTAGACTTAATAGCCGTCGACACCAACCAATGGCGCTAAAAGCTCCCTTAACTACTTTGGCGCAACAAGTACTTCCCGAATCTTTATCGCCTTGCGATTTTCGCCATCACTATTCTTCACTTTGAAATCAGAATAGATAACCACGAACCGGTCCGGGCCAGTCGCCAACACGCCCGTGTACCCACACGACACCTGGTCTTTTTCACTCGCATAAGGCAACATCTCAAAAGGATCCGTCCACGTTTTGCCCCCGCCGTCCTTCGAAAACCGCAGTTGCACACCCGGACGTCCTGCACTCAGCACAATGACCCCGTTCTCCAGCTCCAACAGCCGAGGCAACACCCCTGATCTCGTGATCACCACCGGCTTTGCCCATGTCTTCCCCTGGTCCTTCGACCAGCTCGCATACATCGGCCCCTGGCCAGCAGCGCCCCCCGCCGTCCGCATGACACAAAGAAAGGTTCCATCTTCTAATACTTCAAATGCCGGCTCCGTGAACCCGGATCGCTCGTCACCCTTCGGATCAGCTTCAAGATCAGGTGCATAGGCGATTCGTCCCTGGATTACCCAGGTATTACCATCGTCCACAGAACGATAAAACAGCACGCCACCATCCGGTTCAGCAGTGCCATCCTCTCTCAGCCAATGCCCCGGATAAATGCCCGCGAACACTGATCCATCAAGGCCCACCTGCATATCCCCCCACCACACGATCGGCACCAGCCCCGACAGACTATACCGAAGGGCCGTCGGATCAACAAGCTTCGCACGGTCCAGCATCCATCTTTTGCTGCCACTGGAAAGTCGGTCAATAAAAACACCCTGCCTGGTTTCCGGCAACTCGTCATGAAGAAACAGGTCCAGCCTTTCCTTCCCCGATTTATCAAACGCCTTCACCGGTTCCGGCATATCCAGATCTTCTACTTTGATAGGCCGAGGCGTCGCCACTTTAATGCGGTCTCCATTAGGCAAAAGAAAAGCCCCCGAACTCGTAAAAGTACCCTCAGGCTTTTCCCAGGTCTTTCCGCCGTCCCGCGAAATAGCGATTTCCTGGCTGTCCTTACCATAAGCAGTAATAGAATCCTCCGACATATTCCACCGCACAAACAGCGTTCCGTCTACATTGCGATCGATAAGCGGAAACTGAAAATGCCCCCACTTATAAGCCTTATCTGCCGTGGCGATAATCACAGGCTCCCCCAGTTGCACCGCAAAAGCAGACCTCCCCCCTCGCCGATAATCCACCACCGCCGCGCCGGGAACCATAATGCCAGCCAGCGGCCCCGTCGTTTTGTCATACCCGGATTCATCCCAGGTAAGCACTCTTTCCGACCGTGTAGAGGATTTGTCCAGGTTCGCAGTCTGCGAAGTCTCAGCCAGCACCGCGCCCCCCAGGGCCAAAAACAAAAACAGAAAAGTGAATCGCATCATGGCAGGAAACCTTTTGAAAAAGTCTTATGGATACAGGATAAGAGCTAAGGCTTCCGGTCGGATTACGCAAGGAACAAAATAATCCGGTCATGCTGAACCACCGCCCGCCGACTTGACGCCACCCCGGACCAAACTCCGCCATTGACGCTCCAGCCTTGACACCCCATATTTCCCGACAATTCCTAATATCCATGACTACTCACCCGCTCCGCCACGCTGCCGCCCTCCTTTCAGCCTTTATGATAACCTCCTCGCCCCTCCCCAGTGTCGCCGCCGCCGACACCTCCGCCACGGTTCCAATGATATCCACCATCGCCACAAACCTCGGCGTACAGGTGGAGCGATCCATGATCATGCGCAGCGACTGCGGCAAAAATCCCGATGGCCGCGCCGTCCTCTACACCGTCATCCTTGGCAACCCCGCCATCATGTCAGTCGTTGATGTCGAAAACGGCTCCGTCCTCAAAAACCTCCCCCTCCCCGACACCTCCGGCGCCTGGGCCGTCAAGGTAGCACCAGACAATACCGTCTACGTCGGCGCCTACAATCAGGGCCTCCTCTACCGCTACTTCCCCGAAACCGGCGAGCTCAAAAACCTTGGCAATCCCCTCCCCACCAACGACGCCGTCCTCTACCCCATGGACATCATGCCCGACGGCAAAGTCTACGGCGGCTCCTATTCCAGCGGCCACGGATATGAGTATAATCCCGATAATAAGAAGTTCCGCGACCTCGGCCAGATGACCACCTCCACCGAGCGCGAACACTGGATCCGCGTCACCGTCGCCGACCCCATAAATCGCAAACTCTACCTGGGCATCGGCAACAAGCCACAGCTTGTCGAATACGATCTCGACACCGGCAAAAAGCGCGAGCTCCTCTCCCCGAAATACGCTAACATCACCGCCGTCTACGACCTCAACCTCGCCGGCGGACGCCTCTTCTGTCGCAAAGAAACCCACAACCCCGACGAGTATTTCGTGCTGGATGTCGCCACCGGCAAAGATGTCCTGATCACCAACGCCGACACCGGCGAAACCACCGACGTCTTCCTCAATATGTCTCGCGGCCTCTCCCCCGTCGCGCCCGGAACCACCAAAATGTACTACTCCGACGACCAGCGCCAGCTCTGCGAATACGACCTCGCCACCAACACCATCCGCCAGCTCGGCTTCAACACCGCCAGCGCCCTCACCGGCTACTCCTTCGTAAAGCTCGACCAGCAAAAATGGCCCGGCCTCACCCTCGCAGGCACCGTCGGAAACCAGGAAAAAATCTACCGCTACAATCTGCAAACCGGCAAAGGCGAACTTCAAGATATCGACCTCCCCGGTCAGCCCGTAAACATCCGCGACATCATCGCCGGCCCCGACGGCAACATCTACACCGGCGGCTACCTCGCCGGCAACATGGGCCGCTTCAATCCCGAGACCAGCGAAACCACCCACTTCAGCGGCAGCGGCCAAACCGAAGGCATGACCTTCATCGGCAACAAGCTATACTCCGGGGTCTACCCCGATGCGCAAATCTACGAATTCGACACAAGCCGCCCGTGGAACATAACCGGCGAAAAAGAAAAAAATAACCCACGCAAGATCTTCTCCCTCACCAAACACCCCTCCATCCCCGGCGACATAGAACAAGACCGCCCCTGGGCCATGGCCGGCTCCCAGGCCATGAACAAACTCTTCGTCGGAACAACCCCAAAAAACGGAATGCTCGGCGGCGTACTCGCCATCTGGGACACCGTCAAACAGGGAGAGCCAGAAGTCCACTGGAACATCGTGCCCGACCAGAGCATCGTATCCCTCGTAGTCAAAGACGGCCTCGTCTACGGCGGCTCCAGCATCACCGGCGGCATGGGAATAAAGCCCCGCGCAACAGAAGCCGAATTCTTCATCTGGGACCCCGCACAAAAGAAAAAGATCTACTCAAAAGTCCCAGTCCCCGGCGCCGCCACCGTCTCCGCGCTAGGCGTCGGACCCGACGGAAAAATCTGGGGTTTCGCCTCCGGCACCCTGTTCGTATTCGACCCCGAAAAGCAAGACATCACCTACACAAAAAAAGAATTCCCCTCCGCCAACTCAGACTACCGCGACGGATCATTCGTAACCCACACCGACGGCAACGTCTACGGAACCGCCTACGGCACCCTCTTCAAAATCGACCCAAAGACAATGAAGTTAACCCAAATAGCCAAAGGCGCATCCACAATAGTCCAGGACATACAAGGCCGCCTATACACCTACGGCGAAGGCCGCACAATCCTGTATCAATACATTCCGGAAATATAAATGGGGAGTTTATCCACAGGCCTTTTTTTAATTAATTGATTAATATGTAAACCCTGATACCGGAGCGGTTTAACCGGTTCTATTAGGTACCTAATTACTGCTCCAGAAAGCACATTTCGGGTTTGCGCCGGTAGATGGCGGCACACTGCTCCAGCGGTGGTGTCGACATTTGCAGCGGCGGTCGAGGGTGTGTTTGTCGTTTTCATAGATGTGGTTCTGCCACGGACGATTTTGCAGGACTATTCCCGCATGGGAACTTAGCGGCATCTGTGGACGGTGAAATATGACGCAAAGTACTCAAGCCAATCAAAACTCCCAGCGCACTGGCGAATTGTCGATTTAGCAGTTGATTACCTCTCGTTACCCGTAAGACAACAGTCACCATGACCAGCCCTGACTCCCAAAAGTTCCTCCGCGAACTCGATCGCACTCTCTGGACCGCCGCCGACAAACTCCGTTCCTCCCTCGATGCCGCCGTCTACAAGCATGCCGTCCTCGGACTCATTTTCCTCAAATACGTCTCCGACTCATTCATCATCCGTCAGGCTGAAATCGAAGCTCTCCTGCGAGATACCGCCAGCGATTATTACCTCGATCCGTCCAGCTATGCCTCCCCGGCGGATTACAATGCCGCCATACGGGACGAACTCGAAGACCGCGACTACTACGCTGAGAAGAACGTGTTCTGGGTGCCGGCCCTTGCCCGGTGGAAGACCCTGCAAGATAGCGCCAAGCTGCCCGCCGGTACAGAAATTGAAGTCCGGAACGGCAAAACCACCACCTATAAAATCAGCTCCATAGGTCGCCTTATAGATGATGCCCTGGATGCCGTGGAAAAAGAAAACACAAAGCTTAAGGGCGTCCTCAATAAAACCTACACCCAACTCCAGATTGATCCCGCCAACCTGAGCGGCCTGATTGATCTGATTTCCACTATCCCGTTCCAACACGCTGATCTCCACGCCAAAGATATCCTCGGCCACGTGTACGAATACTTCCTCGGACAGTTCGCCCTCGCTGAAGGCAAAAAAGGCGGACAGTATTTCACGCCGAAGTCTATCGTTGGGCTCATCGTAGAGATGCTCCAGCCTTACAAAGGTCGGGTGTATGATCCCGCCATGGGCAGCGGCGGATTCTTCGTGCAGAGCGAAAAGTTCATCACCGAACACGGGGGCAAGCTCGATCAGATCTCCGTGTACGGTCAGGAATCCAACCCCACCACCTGGCGATTAGCCGCCATGAACATGGCCATCCGGGGCATTGATTTTAATTTCGGCAAAGAACCCGCCAACAGCTTCACCAGCGACCAGCACCCTGATCTTCGTGCAGATTTCGTGATGGCGAACCCGCCCTTTAATATCAGCGACTGGTGGGATGCCCGCCTCGAAGGCGACGCCCGCTGGAAATACGGCACGCCGCCCCAGGGCAACGCCAACTTCGCATGGATGCAGCACATGCTCCACCACCTCGCCCCCAGCGGGTCTCTCGCGCTGCTGCTGGCCAATGGCAGCATGTCGTCCAACTCCGGCGGCGAGGGTGCTATTCGCCAGGCCCTGGTGCAGGACGATCTTGTGGAGTGCATGGTCGCGTTGCCGGGTCAGCTCTTTACCAACACCCAGATTCCCGCGTGCATCTGGTTTCTCACCAAAAGCAAGAAAGCCAGCGGCGATAAGCGCAACCGCCCCGGCGAGTTTCTCTTTATTGATGCACGAAAAGTCGGGTTCATGGTGGATCGCGTGCGACGAGAGTTTACGCGGGAAGACATTAAGAAAATCGCCGACACCTTCCACGCCTGGCAGGATGGGAAAGATTACGAAGATGTTGCCGGCTATTGCAAATCTGCCGCGCTGAAAGAGATCGAAGGCCACGGCTACGTGCTCACCCCCGGACGTTATGTGGGTGCAGAAGAAGTGGAAGACGACGGCGAACCGTTCGAGGAAAAGATGGCCCGGCTGGTGGGGGAACTTAATGGACAATTTGAGGAATCGGCCAAACTAGAAGCGGAGATTCGGAAGAATCTTTCAGGCTTGGGGTTCAAGTTATGACCGAAGACAATAATCAGCTACCAGCTCCTACCACAGAGTTTCTTTTATTTCAGGAAGAATCCGGCCAATTCCGCGTGCAGGTACGTCTGCAAGACGGCTCTGCCTGGCTAACTCAGCGCGATATGGCCAGCTTATATCAAATCGCAGTCCCCACCGTAAACCACCATATTTCAGAAATCTACGATGACGGAGAGGTTCTTCCTGAGGCAACTATTAGAAAATATCTAATAGTTCAAACCGAGGGTGCCCGCACTGTCCGCCGTCTGGTAGATCACTACAGCCTGGAAGCAGTGTTATCCGTCGGCTACCGCGTCCGATCGCCACGGGGCGTTCAATTCCGCCAATGGGCCACCTCACGGTTACGCGAATACCTCCAAAAAGGGTTCGTCATGGATGACGAACGCCTCAAAAATCCCGGAGGATTTGGCCCCGACTTCTTTGATGAACTTCTTGAACGCATACGCGCTATCCGTGCATCCGAACGGCGCTTTTACCAGAAGATCACCGACATCTATGCACAATGCAGCATAGATTACGATCCGCAGGCAGAGATCAGCAAAACTTTTTTTGCGACTGTACAAAACAAACTCCACTGGGCTATCCATGGCAACACAGCCGCCGAACTCATTTCCAGACGGGCAAAGTCTTCCGAGCGGAATATGGGGCTCACAACCTGGAAAACTGCCCCCCAGGGAAACATTCGTAAAGGCGATGTCGAGACAGCAAAAAATTACCTGACCGAAGAAGAAGTCGGCGAACTCAATCGCATCGTCACCATGTATCTCGATTTCGCAGAAGATCAGGCGCGCCGGCGAAAAACCATGGCGATGGCGGACTGGGTACAGAAGCTGGATTCGTTTCTGGAGTTTAACGAAAGAAACGTCCTCCAGCACGCCGGGACTATTTCTCATACCCTGGCAGTGGAACGTGCCCATTGCGAGTATCAGAAATTTGATGCGGCAAGGAAACACCTTGAAGCCACAACCCCCGTCAGCGATTTTGATAAAGCTGTCGAAGCGGTAAAGAAGCTAAAAAGCAAATCTCCAGGCGATAACAAATGATCCAATTCGATTGGAAGACTCAGAATTTGATAGCTAGCTCTTTTACGGATCCAAGTCACTCCAAAATGAGCTGTGGTGTCTCATTTAATGTACCGGGTACGGTGGCATGGTTTGAAGTGGAACTTGGGGACTGTCTGACACAAGTAGTTGATAATCGAGGAAAAACGCCGCCACTCGAAGAACATGGAGAGTACGAACTTTTGGAGGTAAATTCCGTCGTCGGCCACTCAAAACACATAGACTATTCAGCTGCTAAAAAACGGGTAAGTGCGCAAACCTACAATACATGGTTTCGAAAGGGACATCCAAAATGTGGTGACGTTTTATTTGCGACGGTTGGTTCTATCGCTGAGGTCGCATACGTTAATGTACAGAGAGGATGTATCGCTCAAAACCTAATAGCCCTGCGTCCGAATCAATCAATTATAGATGGGGAGTTTCTCTATTACTTGTTAACAGGAAAGGCAATGAAAGCCAAACTCCTTTCGCTCAATATCAGTTCCGTCCAACCGAGTATTAAGGTTCCCCACCTGCTCAAATCGCAAATTAAAATACCCGAAGTTTCTCAACAGAAGCGCATTGCCCATATCCTTGGTACGCTGGACGACAAGATCGAGTTGAACCGCCGGATGAACGCGATGCTGGAGTCTATGGCGCGGGCGTTGTTCAAGAGCTGGTTCGTGGATTTTGACCCCGTCCACGCCAAACAACAAGGCCGCCAACCCGCCTACATGGACCCCGCCACCGCCGCCCTCTTCCCCTCAGAGTTCGAAGACTCAGAACTGGGGCCGATACCTAAGGGGTGGGAGGTCCGCAGCTTAGATCAGATCGCAGCTTTTCTAAACGGCTTGGCGCTTCAGAAGTTTCCAGTGAAAATCGGAAAATCTCTTCCTGTTATTAAAATTGCTCAACTACGCAAGGGAAACACCATGGGGGCCGACGAATGCAGTGCTGATATTCCGGAACAATATATTGTGCAGAACGGTGATGTTTTGTTTTCTTGGTCTGGAAGTTTACTCGTAGATTTATGGTGTGGCGGCAAAGGAGCGCTAAACCAGCACCTTTTCAAAGTTACCTCTACACAATTTCCAAAGTGGTTCTATTATCTTTGGACTCAACACCACTTGCAGGACTTTCGAACAACAGCCGCAAGCAAGGCCACTACAATGGGACATATTCAGCGTCATCATCTTACAGCAGCAAAGACGATTGTACCGCCCATGGAATTGCTCAGCGCCCTATCAAATACTACGGCTCCTATCATAGATTTACTATTACAAAATTCAGCTAACTCACGAACGCTTTCCGCTTTACGCGACTTGCTACTGCCCGAGCTTGTAGGCGGTCAACTACAAGAAGCAATTTCAATTAATTAGGCGAATATGAGCAACAGTAACCTACAACTACCTGGCAGAATCAGTGCCCTCATTCCTGCGCTGGCCAGACTTTACGAAGCACAGGAAAAGCGGGAGCTACAAGAAATTCTGGTAAATGCTCAGACTCGTGTCCATGAAGAATGGAGTTACGATAATTGGGATGGTGGCACCTATGGGCATGCACTATACCTTCAAATACCAGAGACACTTTATCTGCGACTATTGTCAGCCAAAGAGGAACTGCAGACGATAATTCGCTCAGATTTAAATAGTCTGCATAATTTCCAAAATGAATCTATAGAAGAAGTTTTTTTTGAAATAGAGCCCACCAATGATCCTGACTGGCGACAAAAGTCAGGCCTTCTTCTGACTGGAAAACGTACTGTTGATCCAAATACTGCAGATCGAATTTGGGGCGATGGTTACCGAGTTTTCTTAAGCCATAAAACAGAAGTCAAAGTAGAAACCAAAGCGCTTAAAGATGCTTTAGCGAAGTTTAGAGTCTCGTGTTTCGTTGCCCACGAAGATATAAAGCCAACCAAAGAGTGGCAGAATGAAATTGAATCTGCGCTCACAACAATGGATGCGTTTGTCGCTCTTCTTACAGAGAACTTCCACGAAAGCGATTGGACCGATCAGGAGGTAGGTTTCGCTCTTGCGAGGAACGTTCCGATAATTTCAGTCAGACTAGAACGTGATCCTTACGGGTTTTTGGGAAAATTCCAAGGTTTAAAATGCAGTTGGGAAAATGCACCAAATGAAGTGGCTAAGCTGCTAATTAGACATAACGGGATGTTTAGCTCCTACATAAAAGCCCTGCATACCTGCGGAAGCTATATAGAAGCGAATGAACTGGCGAAGCTTCTACCAGAAATCGCTCAGCTGACAGAAGTACAGATAGATGGACTTGTTAAAGCGCATAACGATAATGGTGAAATTCGGGAAAGCTTTGGTTTTAAAGGCGGCCGAGATTATGGTAAAGGGTTGTTGCACTATTTAAACCTATGGAGCAATCGTAAGTTCGGTATCAACTACAACGGTAAAATTACGGAAGCATTACAAAATGAATAGTAATCCAACTATACCTGACGAAGCTTGGTTCCAGTCTGAAATCAACGAACTGAACGCTTTG
This sequence comes from Candidatus Sumerlaeales bacterium, assembly GCA_038243585.1. GTDB lineage: Bacteria > Sumerlaeota > Sumerlaeia > Sumerlaeales > Sumerlaeaceae > JAKFFN01. The sequence continues at coordinate 42,505 of JBBSQY010000025.1, forward strand.
CTTGAGCAGATACCTGCTGAAAATGTCATTGACCGTCGTGGGTTACAGGATCGTTTGGACAGTGCTCGAAAACTGCTGGAAAAGCTGAAAGAAGATCGCCATCACTAAGTTTCGCTTACTATGTCCACCGACATCCCCATAAAACCCAAGCTTCTAACCTGGGCCCGCAAACGCGCCGGACTGGATTTGAACGCGCTCGTCAAGCGCTTCCCCAAGTACCAGGAATGGGAGCGTGGAGAAAGTATGCCGACGTTGCGACAGCTAGAAAATTTTGCACGCGCCGTGCACGTGCCCTTCGGTTATCTTTTTCTGCCGGAGCCGCCGGTAGAAACGTTGCCCATACCGGATTTTCGAACTGTAGCAAGCCGGGCCGTCGAGCGCCCCAGCCCGAATTTGCTGGATACAATCTATCTATGTCAGCAACGGCAGGACTGGTTCAAGGAATATGCGCGTATCTATGGCATTCCGGCGCACCCGTATGTGGGCAGCGTAACAATTTCTGATGATCCAGTTCAGGTGGCAGGCGCCATGCGCGAGGCGCTGAACCTTTCCATTGATGAAAGACAAAACCTGTCTACCTTCCGTGATGCACTGCGAGAACTGCTTGCAAAGGCGGAGGCGGCGGGGGTGCTGATGATGGCTAGCTCCATCGTGGGCAGCAACAGTCACCGAAAGCTTGCGGTGGAGGAGTTTCGGGGTTTTACCCTGGTTGATAAATTTGCCCCGCTGATCTTCATAAACGCCAGGGATAGTAAATCGGCCCAGATGTTTACGTTGGCCCACGAACTGGCTCATGTATGGCTGGGACAAAGCGGCGTGTCTGACCCCATGGCGGGCCATATTCCGGGTCTTGGCGTAGAACGTTGGTGTAATGCCGTGGCTGCCGAATTCCTTGTTCCGCTGGAAATGTTAACCCGCGAACACAATACAGGTTTTGCACCCCTTGAAGAAGCCCGTCGTTTGTCTCGCGTTTTCAAGGTAAGTACGTTCGTAACATTGCGAAGGTTGTTTGATGCAGGGGAAATGGATTATCCGACGCTTCAAAGTCTCTATGCCATTGAACTGGATAGAATCAACCAACTGGAATTGAACAGTAGCGGTGGTGGTGGGGATTTTTATCGCACGCTGGGCGCACGCACGGGTAAGCGTTTTGCGCGGGCTGTGGTGTCCAGCACGTTGGAAGGCCATACTCTTTTTAAAGATGCATTCCAGATGCTTGGCGTGCGGAAAACATCGACCTTTTATGCGGCCGCGCGGGAACTGGGGGTCGTGCAATGACCTACCTGCTGGATGCAAACGTCTTTATCCAGGCGAAGAACCTTCACTATGGTTTGGACTTTTGCCCTGCCTTTTGGGAATGGTTGACTGAGAAAAATAAGGCAGGCGTGGTGTTTAGTATCGACAAAATAGCCGATGAGATTGCCGCCGGGGCAGATGAACTAACGGATTGGATGCGCCAGTCTGGTAATGGCCTCTTTCGGAAAACGGTTCCCGCTGTTGCTGGAGCATTTCCGCAGGTAAGTACCTGGGCCACAAGTCAGAATTACGAGCCAGCCGCCATTAGCACGTTTATGCAGGTAGCCGATTTTTACCTGGTCGCCCACGCCGTTGCGGATAACCATATAGTTGTAACCCACGAGATTCCGTCACACTCTCTTCGAAGGATTAAGATTCCAGACGCATGTGTGGGATTAGGCTTGCGGTTCATGACACCGTACGAAATGCTGCGTACCGAAAGTGCACGTTTCATCCTGGGACATCGCCCATGATCACCGAAGATCAACTCGAAAAGCTCGCCCTGAACTGGTTCCAGGAAACCGGTTGGTCTTACGTGCACGGCACTGCCATTGCCCCGGACGGGGTGGCGGCGGAGCGGTTGGATTTCCGGTCGGTGGTGTTGAAGGGTCGGCTGGCGGCGGCGGTGGGGCGGCTTAATCCCCAGCTTCCTCCGGTAGCCGTGGACGAGGTGGTACATATCGTTACGAAGCCGGACCACCCAAGCCTGGTGCAGAGTAACCGCGCGTTTCACCGAATGCTGACGGACGGCGTACGGATTGAGCTTACCGACGCGACCGGCGACAAGGTTACCGATCACGCGCAACTGGTGGATTTTGTAAGGCCGGAGATGAACGATTTTCTGGTGGTGAACCAGTTCACGATTACCGGAACGAAAAAGCCGCGGCGTCCGGATATTATCGGGTTTGTAAACGGGTTGCCGCTGGTGGGGGTGGAACTGAAAAACCCCGCCGATGTGAACGCAGATGTGTGGGATGCTTACGGTCAGCTTCAGACGTATAAGGATGAGATCGAGGACCTGTACGTTTATAACGAGGCGCTGGTGGTGAGCGACGGGATGAACGCGCGAGTGGGATCGCTGACGGCGACGACGGAATGGTTTATGCCATGGCGCACGGTCGCCAATGAGAATGACCGCCCAAAGCTGGAGTTTGAGCTGGAGACGCTTATCCGGGGTTTCTTTAAGCCGGACCTCTTCCTGGATTACATCCGGTACTTTATCCTGTTTGAGCAGAACAGCGACCGCCTGATTAAGAAGATCGCCGGGTACCACCAGTTCCACGGGGTGCGCGAAGCCGTGCGGGTGACGCTGATTGCTGCCGGGGAAGCGAAAAGCCATCGGATAAATGAAGACCGCGCCACTTACGGGAAGGATGTTATTCCCGGTTCCGGCAAGGCGGGGGTTTTCTGGCACACGCAGGGGTCGGGCAAGAGTATCTCCATGGCGTGTTACGCGGGCAAACTGCTTCAGCAGCCGGAAATGCACAACCCCACGCTGGTGGTGGTGACGGATCGTAACGACCTGGACGGGCAGCTTTTTCAGCAGTTTTGCAGTGCGCAGGACCTGCTGAGGCAGATACCGGAACAGGCGGAAAGCCGGGATGAGCTGCGGGAAAAACTGGCGGCGCGCCAGGCGGGCGGGATTATCTTTACGACGGTTCAGAAGTTTGGGTTGCTGGAGAATGAGACAGCCCACCCGGTATTGTGTCAGCGGCGGAATGTGGTGGTGATTTCAGACGAAGCTCATCGAAGCCAGTATGGCATGAAGGGCCGTCTGGATATGAAGTCGGGGCGTTACGTGTTTGGGTATGCCAAGCACATGCGCGATG
>JBBSQY010000026.1:0-45040 GCA_038243585.1 Candidatus Sumerlaeales bacterium
CGAAGGAAAATCCGTCTTTGAGACCAGCGCCTTTCATGAAGGATTATTTTATGCGCAGGACGAAGCTAGCCAGCTGGTAGCTCATGTCCTGGCTCCTCAGGCAGGGGAGTCCATTTTAGATTTTTGTGCGGCACCGGGCGGAAAAGCGACGCACCTGGGAGAACTGGCCGGAGGCGCGGCGAATGTAACAGCCACAGACTTATCGCCTGAGCGCCTGGAAAACGTACTCGAAAATATTGCGCGCCTGCGCAGCCCCGGCGTGCGGGTCACGCAACTTGATGAAGTAATGGAAAGCGGCAAGCAGTTCGACGCCGTGCTGGTCGACGCCCCATGTTCAGGCCTCGGCACCATGCGCCGAAACCCAGAGATTCGATATCGTATTTCCGAGGAAGGCCTTAACCGCCAGCGCGTTCGGCAGTTGAACGTGCTCAACGAAGCCGCCCCCCTCGTATGCCAGGGAGGACGCCTGGTTTACAGCACATGCAGTATAAGCGACGTGGAGAACAAGGGAACTATTACAGAATTTTTACGGGAAAACACAGGATGGGAAATCGTCTGTGACAGCGCCGCAACCGATCCTATTGACAAAGATCCGTCACAATCAAACTCCGCCCTTAAGGAAATAAGACGCCCCGACGGATTCTACGCCACCTGGCCCCGCCATCCGGAAATAGACGGCTTCGAAGCCGTCGTTTTAAGGCGTCTATAGGAACAACAGGTTTCGCGGCTCGGTAAAGGGCTCAAGTTTGGTGCAAATCACAGGAACATCATCCCATACCCAACTTCAGGGGATTACTCAGTCTCCCAGAATTCGGATTCTTCATGCATATCGTATTTGGCCGCAATTTTTGGGTCTGTGGTACTCAGTAACGTGTAATCCTTTGCAGTTGGTGCAACGGCCTCCACCAGGACTCCGTCCTCTAACATTGCTCGCATCTCCGCAGCCCTGGCCTCACGGGTCACAGCTATTTCTGGGAGGCTTTGAGCATCCGGGGCAAGAGATTCGTTTTGCCATTTCCGCACAAAGCGCCGCCGCGACGAGCGGAATAATTCGGCGTATTTTTCCCGCACATAGGGATTCAGTTGTTCAGCAAAATCCTCGGACAACTCTAAATTTTTAATGAGCTCCTGCACATCGGAAAGATCTTTCAACCTGTCGGAACCAGACATGCCGGAAGCCAGCTTAAGTTCAATGAGAGCTGGCAGCGAAAGGATACAGATTCCGTCTTTTATTTCGCCAACATCCACAGGGTCGGGAAAGGCCACCGGTTTCGGTTTCCCGTCGCCGGGGAAGCCGCCGGTCACTAGAAACTCAATCTTGACTCCGGTCTCGGTGTCGCGAAGATTTTTACTACCCTGAAAAAGAGGGGCGTAGCCGAGGCCTTCGAGCTTTGCATGAATGTCTTTTAAAACGGGAGCGGTAACAAGAATGTCGACATCTTCGGTAAACCGGCGAAAGCCATGCATGAAGAGTGCCATCCCTCCGACTACTGTGTAGGGCAAATTCAAAGAGTTAAGCTGTGCAGTTATCTTGTGCAAAGTCTTTTGGACATCGCCACCACCTTCAAAAAAACGACTGCCCTGGCTCAACGCCCACCGACTATCGTCAAGCATTCGAGCTCCGTAGGTAAGGGTGGTCGCTGGAGAAACGTGACCGGACAGAGGCGATACCGATTTAATAGTAGACGTTTTACCAGAATTGCGGTCTGCGTTCGCGTGCTGGTCATTTTTTTGAGCCCTTGGTACCATTTGACAGTGTTTAGGCATAGCCTGCAAGATCATTCAATGAGGATTCCCGTAAAACAGGCACTGAAAAAGTCGTGACCTTGGCGTCGTTTCGTTTTTAATAAAGCTTTTCTGTCGCTGAGTAATTCCGGTTGGATCAAATCAGTCGCAGAAGTTAAGCTCCGTTTATCCCGCCATCCCTGACTCGTTCATGCGGCGATCGAGGTCAAAGGCGGCGCTGATAAGAGCCAGGTGGGTAAAGGCCTGGGGGAAGTTTCCAAGATGCTCTCCTCGCGGACCAAGTTCTTCGCCATACAAACCCAAATGGTTGGCGTACCCCAGCATCTTTTCAAAAAGAAAACGGGCCTGTTGAAGGTCGCCGCTTCGACTGAGGCATTCTACGTACCAGAAGCTGCACATACTAAAGGTGCCTTCAGCGCCATGGATTCCGTCGAGGGGATTAACAGTACTCTTCGACGACTTGTCACTGTCAGAACCATCGGCAACACCCGGCGGCATCATGAGTTTGGCTTCGGTTTTTTCCTTTTCGCCGGGAGGAAGATAACGATATACCAGGCTATCAGAGAGGAGGTGCTTTTCAACCGCGCGCAAGGTCGAGAGCCAGCGGGGATCGCGGGGACCGATAAAGCGCACCAAAGGCATCACCAGGCAGGACGCGTCCATTACATCGCTGCCCTTGCTTTGAGTAAACGCCTGCAGCTCATCATTCCAGAAGTTTTCAAAAATATCGTTATAGATGTCGTCCCGTGCCGCCCTCCATTTTGCCAGTGGAGCAGGCAGAGAGCGCTTATTGGCCAGCCTGACGCCCCGATCAAGGGCGACCCAGTTCATCACTCGCGTAAACAAAAATTCCTTTTCGCCGCCCCGCACTTCCCAGATGCCGTGATCCGGCGTCCGCCAGTTGTCCGTCAGCCAGTCGAGGATTCGGGTGAGGTCCTTCCACATATCATAATTAATAGGACCTCCAAGTTTGTCATGGATGTAAACGGAGTCCATCAGCTCGCCATAGATGTCCAGCTGGGTCTGACTATAGGCACCGTTTCCGATCCGCACCGGGCTCGACTTCATATAGCCCTCAAGGTGCGGCAATTCAATTTCCGTAAGGTGGTGGCGGCCGTCAATGCCATACATCAGCTGGAGTCCGCCGTAGTCGGTGTTACTTTCTTCGCACCGCTTTTCCAGCCAACTCATGAATGCGTGGGCTTCGTCTGTAAAGCCCAGACGCATCAGCGCATAGAGTGTGAAAGAGCTATCGCGGATCCAGGTGTATCTATAATCCCAGTTGCGCACACCGCCAATTTCTTCCGGCAGACCAAACGTCGGGCTGGCGATGATTGATCCGTAACGGCGGGAAGTCAGAAGCTTAAGGACGAGCGCAGAACGGTTGACTATTTCTCTCCATCGACCCTGGTAGCTGGATTTGCTTACCCATTCCCGCCAAAAGTTCAGCGTGTCTTTAAATGCATCGATAGCGTAATGAGGGCTCTGAGTGGGGGATTGGTCCTCGGGCCGGGCCATCTCGAGCATGAAAGTCGCACTCTCTCCTGCCGGCAACACAAATTCCGCCGCCGCGCCACCCTCACATTCCGTCATCTCCACCGTGGAATGAAGATACAAATCCGGCTGCGTAGAGTTTACACAGTTAAAATAAGCTCGGAATCCTTCTTTATCCACCAGCAGATGGTGGGCGCCCCGCGCATAGTCGAAGCGGGGAGAACAGCACATTCGGTAGCGGATGACGCCATGGACAGTCTTAACCCGGCGGATGAGAACACCATCAGACCGTTCCGCTGTCGCGTGCATGAAGTCAGAAATTTCCGCCACGCCCTCGTCGCTCAGAAACCGGGTGAGCAGTACGTTAGAATCCGGAAGGTACAACTGCTTCGTCGTAGAGCAGTCAAGCAAAGGTGCCAGCTCAAATTGGCCTCCGCCGTCGCTATCCAGCAGCGCAGCAAAAATGGTCGGAGAATCAAACTGCGGGAAACACATAAAATCAATCGAGCCGTTCATGCCCACCAAGGCGACCGTCTCGAGATCGCCAATGACGCCGTAATTGCCAATAGGATGATACTTATTATCTTCCATCAGAAACCAGGCCGTCCATAAATCCAGGTAGGGATGGCTCGCCAAGCCGTCCGCGTATCGATCAGCCAGATCGGAATGGCTCGCCGAGCCGTCCGCGTATCGATCAGCCAGGTAGGGATGGCTCGCCGAGCCGTCCGCGTATCAATCATATTATATCCCTGGACCACCCATTAGATATGGATACGGAGGATAAATATACCCCGCACCCCAATACGGCGCAATTCCATAGTAAGCGTAAACATCTCCAGCATAGGGTTGAACAGTCGTGATCTCCGGATGATAACCAGGCGCGTCTCTTACATGGGCGACAGTCATATCCACATCTACCTCATCATCCTTAATGGCGGTAACCGCGTCCACAGGAATCCAGAATTTCTTTTCCCCAATACCTAAAAATCCGCCGGCCACCACCACGAGAAACCGGACTTTCTTGTGCTCTTCGTCCACCATCAGGTCGTCGATATGTCCGATATCCTCCCCCGCCGCGTCTCTAACAGAAGAGCCACGTACATCCTCCTCGGAGTGTTCTAAAGTGAGATTTGTATCGGACAATCTGACCAGCGCGTTCAATTCAGGAGCGTCCATTGCAGTATCCTTTCCAGAGGGAAATTCGATCCGACAAACTATTGAGCTATGACCTAAACATAACCTTAGTATACGCCATTTGAAAGCAAATGCTATATAATTGACGTAGCATAGGCGTCCTGCCGATGTAAATTGTTTTATTAACAATCATCCTGAAATAGAACAAGAATAAATCCGTTCAAAAAGAACCACCTTTTTATTGGTCTGATTCTTATTTGTTGCAAATAAATATTCCTTCGATGCCGGCGAATATATTCCAATCTTTTCCTTGACGGTTAGGCCGCGGCAAGCATAGATATTACGGATATAGGCTTATATCATATTTAATTAGGAGGTGGCACTCAGTGAAAAAATTATCATCTGGCTTCACGCTGATCGAGTTGCTGATTGTTGTGGCCATTATTGCCATACTGGCAGCAATCGCAGTCCCAAATTTTCTGGAGGCGCAGACCAGGGCGAAAAATGCAAGGATCGTTTCGGACATGCGCGCACTAGGTACGGCGATCGAAACGTATATTATTGATAACAACGCAGCCGCACCTGAAGCGGGAAAAGGCGGATATCCTGCAGTCCCCTTACTTTTTGGAAAAACTGGAAGTTGGACTGGCATTCTTAACCAAGCAATTACGACGCCAATAGCTTACATGAATACTTTTGAAATCGAGGACCCTTATTTCCAAGGCCAGGATGTCAATTCCGACGAGAGAACATTTACTTACCAGGCATACACATGGCGCTGGCCAAAAGCTAAGCCAAGCGCCGTTCCTGATTCAACAGTGATACCTTTTAATGATGGTGGCCTAACGGATATTAACGGACGCACTATGACTGGGACAACGTTTAAAGATATTTTCGGAATGTATCGTATGTGGTCTGTCGGTCCTGACAAACAGTGGGATAACAAAACCGGTGCGCCAACTATTAGTAGTCCTGCCCCGGTAACAATGCCTTATGACGCCACCAACGGATCGATAAGCTTAGGTAATATCGTAAGGTCGCAAAAGGGCAGCGGCGATCAGGCGTGGTTCAAAACACCATAAAGTTTTCGCGATGATCTTAAATTTTTCTGAGCCGACAGATCACACTTTCTGTCGGCTTTTTTTATTCCACCACGATGATCCGGACGCTTTCGTTGCCGCCGTTAGTAGATACAGGCGTGATGGCAGCCAGGGCCGACCGCAGGCGGTCTTCGTTACCGGCGTAAAATTGAATGGACTGGTTGCGGGAAACATTGACCTGCTTCTGAGTCGCCAAAGCGTTCACAATGACGCCGTCGGACGGCGCCTGGTAGGGCGTCAGGGTCTGGGTCATGCGGCGCATGGAACCAGTAGGCAGTTCCAGAGTGTATAATCTATACCGCTGACCGCCCATGGCAAACTGATCCTGCCGCGCCACCCGGCCACCCGGCTGGGTTTCCCCCATAGCTTTCACGGCCGCCGCCAGCGCAGATTCCCGAAACCCGCCAGGAGTGTTCGGGCTGTCCGTTGGCTTTAAAACCAGCGCCGCTATCTGGGGCTGAGCGTTTTCTGCCGGGCCCGGAATCGCCTCTTCAGTCGCCCGGGCCAGCGCTGCCACAGTAGAATCCGCCGATGCCATCCATACCCGGGCATTGGTTATGATTTCCGTAACAGCTTGGGTTCCTGGCAACGGACCGGCCGGAGCCTGAAAACCCGCTGTCATAACAGGCGTTCTCGCCGCCAACACGGGCGGCGGCATTACAGGTAGTTTTCCCGGCAACTGATAGGGATCAGGTTTCCCAAGGGCCGAATCCACGGCGGACCATACCAGCTGCTGCGCCTGATCCGCCATGGGTATGCCTTGAAACTGTCCGGTATAAAGCGCGCCTACGCCAGCGACGACGAGAAATCCCGTGGCCAGGACCGGGGAACCGCGCCGCCAGACCTTGCGTACACGTCCAGGGCGGGGCACCACGACGCCAGCGAAAACCGGAAGATCATCGTTCTGTGTAGCAAGGGACCCGAGACCGGCGACGGATGCCGCGGACGTTCGCGATTTCGGGCTGAGGATATCCGCAACAGTAGGGTCTTCACTCGGCGTGGTGGTCCGTTCCCGGTGGTCCCGGACCGCTTGAGAAAGTATACGAGATCGCAAATCCGACGGCGCGACAAGGCGTGGCACCATTTTCATTCTGGCGGTGATTCGCTCTTCCGCCTCTAATATCTGGCGGCAGTCGTCACAGGTTTCAATATGATCAAAAAGCGCCAGACGATCCTGAGGCGCAAGGGCAGCGCCTGAGATCTGGTGCTCCAGCATATCCTGAAAATAACTATGGTCGCGCGGGGACATCGGGGGGTTGGACAACGGCGGCGGGGAACGGTTTGGAACCTGTAAGGGAAAATACCGAGATCAGTTAAAAAACTTAACACCAAAGTACGAAGTCAGGATGCGCCGTGGAGGACTACCTGCACGAAAAAAACCGTCCGAAGACGGTTATTATCGACGTAACTTACCACCAAAAGAGTTTATCCTTTGGTTTACCATGAAACGGCAGGCGTTTCAACTCACTGCTAGCACACCGCATCTTCCAGTCTCGGTTGAGAGGCGATGCCCGTGTTATATGCCAGTTACAGGTACTCCGTCATCACATCACGCAGTTCATTGCGTGCGCGGTGGATCCGACTTTTTACGGTGCCAAGGCTCAAGCCGAGGATATCCGAAATTTCTTCGTAAGACAGTTCTTCCATGTAGCGGAGAACAAGCACTTCACGATGTTCGCCGTTCAGGGTTTCAAGCTGCTTCTCAAAATAAGCCATAGCTTCGCGGTCCGCCGCGACTTTGCGCGGGGTTGGCTGGCTGTCGGGGAACTGTTTTACGCGTTCTTCATCATCGGCGTCCATAGGAGCGTCCATGCTGGTCATGCGATTCATCCCGCGGCTTTGTTGATACTTCCAACGATTCTTAGCCGTGTTCACGGTGATACGATAGAGCCAGGTAGACAGAGCGGAATCGCCTTTGAAATTGGCTATTTTGCGGAAACAGTTAAGGAAGACTTCCTGCGTAAGATCAAGGGCTTCTTCGTAGTTGCCCATAAGGCGAAACGCCGTGTTAAACACCCGGTCCTGGTGGGTGCTGATCAACTCGTCAAAAGCCTGGCTGTCGCCAGCCTTGCAGCTTGTGATCAACTGAGCTTCCGTCTGAGTTTCAGTTCCAGCGGCACCGGCAACGGCGCCCGTAAATACATTACTTAGAGTCTCGGCACTCATATTTCCCAACCTCCCGCCTTTGCCCCGCAGGCTCATTAAAACCTATTCAATAAGCAAACAGACCATTCAAAGGCGCAATTTGAACTTCAATACTACTGATTCATCACCCGAATTTCTCCCTGTAAAGAGAGAAATGCAGCAGTGGGTGAGTCATCAACTATGTTAGTTACCAAGACCCGTGCCGGAAATTGCATGAACCGGACAAGCGATGGTCTAATGTTAAATCCGCTTGACAAACAAGTGGCCTGAATCAAATAACAAGTCCAAATTACGCTCTGCCTTCAAATTAATGCGTGAAGCCGGTTGTGGATGAAATTAATCTATAAATATTTTAAAAGCAGGAGATGCTAAGTGATAAAGAAATTATTAGGCACGGCAGCGATTTTCGCTGCGCTTGGGTCCGCCGGAGCGGTAGTTATAGTAGACGGTGTAGCTAACGGTGATGTCGATGGTCTGTCGCCCTTTGAGACCCTGCAGGCTGCGGTACAGTTTGCCAATTCCGGTATTGAGACCGTAATCGAAATACGGACTAATGAGCTACCCGGCGGCTTATATTTTGCCGACACGCCGTTAAACCACGATCTGACCATTCAGGCAGGTGCTGGGTTTACCCCGGTCATTAAAGATGCAGTGCACTTCCTGCCAACGAATGAAGTCAACCTGGTGACCTTAAAAGACATCACAATTTCAACAAACCTGGATTTGCCAGTAGATGCCCCGACGACCGGCGCGCTACACGTAGGCTGCAACCTGACAGCCATCAATTGTATCTTCAACAGCAACTGGGAAACCCTTGCAAAAAACTTTGCTGTTTCCTGCGCCGTACCTAGCGCAGGAACTGTTTCCACTCTTACCATGACGTCCTGTACGCTTAAAGGGCAGGGTGGTCTGGAAACTGGACGCGCTGCGCGTGAGCATTTCCTTGATCGATGCCTGATCGACGCTTATCAGCCGACCGGTGAATCCTTTCAAGCCCTTGGCATAACAAACGCGCGAAATTTCCGGAGCGGCCCTAAACTCACATCAGGCGGCCAGCCTGTGGATGCGCGTATGGATGGCGCCGCAGGGTTCTTTGTTATTGAACAACCTCGCAATGTTACATTAAAAGACACTATTGTCCGTGCCGGAACGGTGATCGCCTGGCCCACTTCCAAAGAAAGTGGTACGTATAATACGAATGCAAACAACGTGTTCGGCCGTATCACTGCCACAAACTGCGTCTTCGACACCGTTCGCAATCCGGAAAAACAAGCGTGGCCTTCTGGATTTGGTGCTAGCACGTTGCCCGATAATCAGGACATTAATTGTGCTTTTACTCACTGTACTTTTCGTGCAACCAGCCCTGCGGAAACAACAGTGGCTGCGCAAATGAAAGCAGCCAATGGATTAATCTATTTTCCGACTAACGATCTGGGCACACCAATCGTTAACTTTACAAACTGCCTGTTTGACGCTCCATCCGTCGACTACCTTATGTTCGATGTATCCACCCACACAGCTTTGTCGGGCGATGGAAACACCTACCACTATCTAAAAAACAGCACGCATCACCGTGGTGTCATATCTGGTGGCGGAACTTATCCTGCTCGGACACCCTTTGAACTCACTCAACGGACAGATATTACAGAGCTCACCCTAAGCTCACCGACATTCGTTGATAGCGATGGGAACATTGTAATTGTCGATCCGCGGATCGTTGCCAATGCGGTCCCAACTGTGCCCGCAGTGACGAAAGACATCCACGGTGACTCACGCCCAATGCCTGTGTCTGCTCTAAAATCTGATATTGGTGCTGACGAAATCGACGAAACCCCACGTGCGTCGGTTAATGACTGGTCGGTTTACTAATCAGGTCTATTAACCAATCTACTTCAGTTTGCTACCCAGCCGGATACGCTAAATTATTCCGGCATTCGGCTGGGTTTTTATAGAGACGAAAACAGGCTCGAATATGCTGTGACGGACATCCGATTTATATTATTTTATTATTATAGTTACGTTAGAAAGAGATTAATCGATGAAAAAGAGCTTCACCCGCCAATCCGGCGGGTTCACCTTAATCGAGCTGCTCATCGTAGTTGCCATTATCGCAATTCTTGCGGCTATTGCCGTTCCGAATTTTCTGGAAGCACAAATGAGGGCAAAGGTATCGCGGGTAAAGGCAGATCATCGCACCATTGCAACTGGTCTGGAAGTTTACCACATTGACACCAATGCATATCCACTAACCAACTTCGATAACCGTTCGTTAACTTTTAAAGTCGGTGGAGGATTCCAACTTACGCTGGAGCGTCTGACGACCCCAATATCGTATTTGACTGGGGAATCGGCCTTTGTTGATCCATTTGATCCTGCGAGTGGAAATATCTATTATCGCGGTCCCGATCTTGATACTCCATTTGTCTTAAGCACATCCGGTGATGCGCGGACAAACCGCACATATTGGTACACAGCGTGGACCGCGGATAACATGAAAACGTGGAGCAGTATCGGCACCGCTAATAACACGCCAAGCTGGTATTTTTTGGAGTCTGCCGGGCCAGATCGTCGGTTTCATTTGACCGCAGAGTTCCTCCGTACTCTCACGGCCGATAATGACTTCAACCGTAAGCGGACGGGGAAACTTTTCTACGACGCCACAAATGGTACGGTGTCTCGCGGTAGCATTTGGCGTGGTGGCGGAAGCCCACCATCTGTTGCCCTGTCGTTTTATCATCTTCTGCACTCGTACAAATAACCTGGGTTTTCAAAAACGCAAAAAGCCGGATCTGAGATTTCAGATCCGGCTTTAACTTTTGCTGCCTGTTTAATTAATCTTCCGTTTCCGCTGCTGCGCCTTCGCCCAGCTGGTAACGGACAAAGCGACGCAAAGTCAGACCGTCGGCACCGTGGGCTTTGCCGGCCTCTGATACTACGGCTTCGACCTTCTTGTCAGGATCCTGCACATACGCCTGCTCAAGCAGACACACTTCGCCATAATACTTGGCGATGCGGCCGTCCATGATCTTGTCGATGATCTGCTCAGGCTTGCCTTCATTAAGCGCCTGGTTGCGGAAGATGCCTTTTTCAATTTCAAGAGCTTCCGGCGAAACCTGATCACGGCTCAGGCAGGTAGGATTCGCGGCGGCCACATGCATCGCGATTCCGCGGGCAGCCTGCTGAAATTCCGGATTACCGGCCAGGCTTGCGCCACCGGCAAATTCCACCAGCACGCCGATTTTGCCCGGAGGGTGGATATAAGATACAATGACGCCGTCAGTGGAATCCAATTTGGCAGCCCGGCTAACAACAATGTTCTCGCCGATTTTTGCGATGGCATTTTTAACGACCTCAGCAACAGTCGAACCGTCAAGCTGGGTAGTTAAAACATCTGTGCCCTCTGGGACGGTTACGGCATGCTGAGCAATTTTATCCGCGAGCGCCTTGAAGTCGTCATTGCGGGCGACGAAATCGCTTTCGCTGTTGATCTCAAGAAGAGCGCCCTGCCGGGAATCCGGGCTGAGAGCGGCAACGATAAGACCCTCTTTGGCCGCACGGCTGCCACGCTTAACAGCGATAGCCTCGCCGCGTTCACGAAGCAGCGCCATGGCCTGTTCAGAATCTCCCCCGGCCTCGGTCAGCGCCTTTTTACAATCCATCATGCCTGCGCCACTTTTTTCGCGCAGTTCCTTCACCATCAGTGCGGTGATCTCCGCCATCTTCAAATGTTTCCTTTCGTAAATAAACCTAAATCTCTAACGCAGGGACGCGGAGGGGATAGTTCTTTTGTTTGCTTTTCCTTCGCGCATTTACGCCTTTGTATCAAATTCTTTTGTTTGGATTAAACGTCCAGGTTACGCACTTCCGGCGCGTGCTTCTGGATGAATTGCCGGCGCTTGATGACGTCTTCGCCCATAAGCGTGCTGAACATCAGATCCGCCTCGTAGTCGCTGGCATCGATATCAACGCGCAGAAGACGCCGCGTTTCCGGATTCATGGTCGTATCCCAAAGCTGGTTTGAGTTCATCTCACCCAAGCCCTTGTATCGCTGGATGTAGATACCTTTTTTGCCGGCTTCTTTAATGGCATCAAGAACCATCTTAAGCGTGTGGAGGTAAATGCGGCGACCGTCCACTTCCAGACGGAAATCGGCTTTGTCGTCGGTCAGTTTATACTTTTCGGCGGCTCCGATTACATAGCGCCTGGTCGGCAGGCCAGCCCGCTCCAGTTTTTTAAAGATGTCGGCCAGTTGCTCTGCTTCAATGTGCAAATCCTGCACCATATAGCGACGGCGGGCAACTTCGGTCTCCTGAAAGCCCTGATCAACCTCGGCAGACGAGTCAAGGCTGAGCTCCTGCTGAGTCTCAGTGGCGCGCTTTTTAGCCGCTTCCGCAGCCTCCAGGTCAAGACGAGCCTGCTCATCCGGGTCGACTTCTTCCTGAAGTGCTGTAAACTCTTTAGGGTCAAAAGCGAACTTGCGAGCCTCGCCCGTCGTGAAAATGCCGACGGGGAATTTCTTTCGCTCGCCATCGTTGCGCTGGTCCAGTACTTCCTGTATACTTGTACCTTTGCGGGACAGGGTTTTATCCAGAATTTCCAGAGCGACAAGATGCTCGACGATGCCTTTTAATTCGCTCTTCCGGATGGCCTGTGCTTCCGTGGCCGGGGCGTTGTCCCCGTCAGGATTACGGGGGAACAACGTGGCTTCCTCGATGCCCAGTTCCACCAGCATACGATCCTTGTCCTCGTCCTTGTCCAGGTAACGCTCCATTTTCCCCTTCTTGATTTTATAAAGGGGCGGCTGCGCAATATAGATATGGCTGCCGCGAACAAGCTGCGGCATCTGACGAAATAGAAAGGTAAGCAACAGCGTGCGAATGTGCGAGCCGTCCACATCGGCGTCGGTCATGATGATGACTTTGTGGTAACGCAGTTTCGTGATATCAAAGGTCTCGCGGATTCCCGTGCCCAGAGCGGTGATGAGAGAGCGAATTTCTTCGTTAGAAAGGATCTTGTCGATGCGGGCGCGTTCAACATTCAGGATTTTTCCGCGCAGAGGCAGGATCGCCTGAAAATGACGGTCACGTCCCTGCTTGGCGCTGCCGCCGGCGGAATCGCCCTCGACGATGTACAGCTCACAGCGGGCGGGATCTTTTTCCGAGCAGTCAGCCAGTTTGCCCGGCAGGCTGCCGACCTCAAGTGCACCCGTGCGTACGATCTCGCGGGCTTTGCGGGCTTCGATGCGGGCGATGGCGGCGTTGACGCATTTCAGAACGATTTTCTGTGCAACTTTCGGATTCTCTTCGAAAAATTCCGCAAGTCCTTCATTAACAATCGCCTGCACAATACCCGCTATCTCGGCGTTTCCGAGCTTGGTCTTCGTCTGTCCTTCAAACTGTGGTTCAGACACCTTCAATGAAACAACGCAAGTCAGCCCCTCTTTAAGGTCATCCTGCGAAAGGTTTTCCTTAAGCCGCTTCATAAGGTCGTTTTTACGCGCATACTCGTTGATCTGACGAGTCAGCGCCGTCCGGAAACCCGTCATGTGGGTTCCGCCTTCGATCGTGTTAATGTTGTTTACGAACGAATAGGTGTTCTCAGAATAGCTGTCATTATACTGGATGCAGATTTCCACCTCGACGTGTTCCTTGATTTCGTCGCCGTCAGGCTTCTGCTTGATCAGTTCTTTTTCCCGCTGAAAGTAAACGGGCTGGGGGTGAACCACGGTTTTGTTTTCGTTAAGGGACTTTACGAACTCAATAATGCCGCCATCATAGCGGAACTGCTGGCTGCGGCCGTCCGCGCGCTCGTCGCTGATTGTGATGGTGATGCCTTTATTAAGGAAGGCAAGCTCACGCATCCGGTTGGCAAGAGTATCGTAGTTAAACTCAATGCTTTCAAAAATGGTGGCGTCAGCCAGGAAGCTGATGGTCGTGCCTTTTTTGCGGCTTGTCCCAGTTTCTTCCAGGGGAGCGACGCGGTTGCCGCCCTTCTCGAAACGCATCGTGTAAAGCTTGCCACCACGACGGACCTCAACGTTCATCCATGCAGAGAGCGCATTAACCACAGAAACGCCCACGCCATGAAGGCCGCCGGAGAATTTATAGGAATCTTTATCAAACTTGCCGCCGGCATTAAGAACGGAAAGAACAACTTCAACCGTAGACATCCCGGGCCGATCCGGATGCTGGTCTATGGGAATACCACGCCCGTCATCGGAAATGGTGATGGAGTTATCAATGTGAATGGTGATATCAATGCTTTTGCAATAGCCCGCTAGAGCCTCGTCGATGGAGTTATCAACGACCTCATATACCAGGTGATGCAAGCCCAGGGGACCAGTAGATCCGATATACATCCCGGGCCGCTTGCGAACGTGCTCAAGCCCTTCCAGGATTTTAATGGACGAGGCGCCATATTCTTTTTGAGTCGGTTCAGTGGTCTGGGTCATGGGTCTTGCGGCAGCCTTTATTTCAGATTGTCATAGGAAAGCCCCCGCGAAGGGGGGCTCAAAAAACCGGCAGGGCCGGACAACGCCATTGATTGATGGCTATTACCCAAACCAGTTTGCAAGTATGAAATTCACTGCCTTCCTGCCGTCGGGTGATGGTGTAATTGGCGTGTATAATTGGAATTAAAAGGTTTAGCCAAACCCTAAGGCGATTTTTATGGAACATTTGTTCTTTCCTTTGGGGCGGAATCGCCAAATTTCAGAGTTTGGCTCTTTCTGGTTGGCAAAAACGATATGAACTTAACTTATAAAAGCCTAATTTGTCAACTAATGATATATGACATCGCGGAGTTCGATATTGCACCGTCTTGGAACGAAGCCGATTGATCATTGTCTGTTGTTCGTTGCAGACAACTACTCTGCGATATAAGTTTACAGGCCCGAAATAAGACGTGCAGGTTCAGCTCTAGATGCGACTGCTATTTTCTGAATTGAAATTTTAATAAACGCGCGCAACTTACGGTTCCATTGGGAGAAGTACATGAGGTTTAGACAAAAGCAGGTAAAGTGTGCCGCGAGAGATTTGCGCGTGGGGATCCCTAACCTGGAGTTGCGACGCAGTGTTTATCCGGCGATTGTGGTGGGTATTTTAGGTTCGGTTTTTTGTATTGAACCGGCCTTCAGCCAGACAACCAGCCCTCTTGAAATTTTAAGTGGGGCCCCAAAAGTACGGCTCGACGATCCAGAGCCAACGCCGCGACCGGTCGACCCGGTGCCTTATGTACCGCCTCGAGGCCCAGCTCCTGTTATCAGACCTGTGCAACCGGCGCTTACTCCTTATGCCGGGACTCGTGTCGGCGGCGCCCCCGCATCCCAGCCAGATCCCTACTATCCACCTGCGACCCAGGCTCCACGATTTGTCACTCCGACCCCAACGCCGCGGCCAATACTTGGACCAGAAGATGTTAATCCCAAGCCTAAAAAAGGGTTTGTGCGCGGCCTGATCAATGCTATACCTTTTGTGGGTGGCGACGATGATGAGGAAACGCCAGTTCCTGCCCCACCGGCACGATCAAACAATCAGAGTGACCACACGCCTGACAGGGATAATCCCGCCAGCGGTTCAACAATATATCGTGGCTATGACGCCGCCCCTCCCCATGATCCCGCTGAAGAGCCACTATTGCTGCCTCCCGGCTCCACTCCTTTGCCCTCAGTATATCCCAGCGATCCGGAACCGTCGTCACCTCCCATTATGACCCCCACACCACGCGCTGCAGATCCATCATTTGACGACGCTGTTAGAGATCTTGATGATCCAATTAGACCAGATGGCGGCACAAGTATTGGCACTCCGGGACGTCCCGACGAACCGTTAAGCAATGCCCCTGTCCTGACTGTAAAACGCGAATCGGATAGCACCAGTCCTACGTATACCCAGCCTGCGCCTCCTTCCGGCAAGTCGCCGGCGCTTTCTCCGCCCACTATCGATCCAACCCCAAAGCCTCTGGAGCGAGCCACCACTTCGGTTCTAATCCAGGAGTCGCGGCCATCATCAGATTCTCTCGGCCCAGAGCCGGATGCTTCGGCGACGTCGCTTAAATCTTTCGATCCGACGGCTACTCCTGCGCCGGACCCGGTCGCTGATCAAACTGCGGTTGATGATCTGCTGACCAGTCTGGTCATTGAGCAGGCGGACCTGGGAATGCCAAATCCTACGTATGAGCAGAACGCATCCGTTCTGGCAGAGTTTCAAGACGCTGTGCGTAAAGCCCGCGCAGACGATCATGCCGGGGCCGCTCAGGCTTTTCGCGATTATGGACTGAATCACCCATCATCGGGCCTTGCTCCCCGTGCCTATTTCCTCTCAATAGTTTTTGAGACAAGCCGCAGCAAGGCAAAAGAAAATCTGGAATCATTGCGTCGCCTCTTTCCGGAAAGTCGTTACTTGAAAGAAGCGGAAACCCGTCGCACGGATATCGCTGCGTCGCCGGCGCCGGATGCCGAAGCCGTTGCCGCACCGATAGAGGCACCTCGCGAGAAAGTAGTTCGTCTCGAAAAGGAATTAACTGCCGCGGTTGGCGACGCGGCTCGGGAGCCAGTTTTACGCAAAGATCTGGGCCTGACCTATCTGGAACTGGAAGAATACGACCGCGCCTACGAGGTTTTGCGTCCCGCCGCAGAGATGTCCGCGGGTCAGCCCGCCGAGGGCGAGGTGTTACTTGCTTTGGGGCGGGTGATGGTTGGCCGAGGCGAAACGGTGCAGGCAATCAGCCTTTACGACGCGGTTGATCAAAAGTATCCTGACCTGATCTACAAGGACGCGCCGTCGGCCTGGAGTGTCGGCCTCGCTTTTGAAGGCGGCGGACGCTACAGCAAGGCCCGCACGATTTATAACACCCTGAGACAACGCTGGCCAGAGTCAGTCGAAGCCGGCTGGGCCACGTCCCGTCTTACGGATTTAGCCTCACTTCAGTAAGTTCCGGGCGCGAATTGTGCTGTTGACACTGCCAGTTCGTACCAATATCCGTAACGTCATACCGTTAAAGGAATCTCTGCTGTGTTATTTTTTCAACCTTCCATATCCGAAAAATCGCTTCTGTTTGCCGTTGGAATTATCGGCGCAATGCTAACCCCCGCCGTAGCCCAAGTGGCCACCGTACAGGTTCCCGCTGCTGCCCCTCAAAGTGACCGCCTTGACAACGGCACTCTGGTTCAGCGTGGAGTCACGCTGGGTGTCGGCGGAGCCGCAGCAACTTATGGGGTCGGGAAAGTTAGTGGAGCCGCCAAAGGCTTGGTCAATGTTGGTAAGGTCCGAAATGTTGCTCACTGGGGACCGGCGACTGCAAGCGTTCCAATATTTGGCAAGGCGGCCGCCGGCGGCCATATCATTCCGACCACTATCGGCCAGGTGCCAGTAATGGGTTATGTCGTAAATCGGGTTCCCGTAGTCGGGCCCGTTATCGCTGGACCGGCAAACCCCATATTAGTGGGCGCCGTTGCCATTGACAATTACGTGATCCCAAAATACTCACCTTGTGGATATACAAAAAGCAGCATCGTTGCAGTCACCAATGACTTTAACAGCCCGCCAAAGCTGCGCGGATATGTCAATTATCTCGCGCCTTTGCCATACACCCACCCCCCTATATATAGCCCTGCAACCCTCAATACTGATTTGCCGGCGGACGTTGCCTATATTGATGGCGTGGCCCCACATACATTGGTCAGCGGCATGACTCTTCCCGGTTCAGCAACGCCTTATCAGACGGATTCCTCACGATCCGATTACGCAGGCGCCGGGACCGGCGGCGGACTCGGACCTGCAGCCTCCACTAATCCGACCGGCGGCTTGTACTCGGTTAATACAACACCTTAATTCTCTCACTCCATGTTCTGGGAACGGGGTGCAACGGCACCCTGTTCCCAGTGTAAGTCAAGCTTGACCCATTAATAGTCGCGATCTCTTCGGTTTAACTCTCATGACCAGCCATCGCGTCAAATTGCTCCGCGTCCAAACGGTAAAAGCACCAGTCTTGCAGGTGCTTTGCGCCCTTTTTATGATAGAAATCCCGGGCTAACTGGTTCCAGTCCAGAACGACAAATTCGACGCGCCCGCATCCCCGAGATCTCGCCTCCGCTGTTACCCGCTTAAACAAGGCAGAACCGGCTCCGGATCCGCGAAAATCCGGCAGCACAAACAAATCTTCCAAATATAGAGTCGGCAGCGCCAGGAATGTAGAGTAAGTCTCCAGGACGAACGCATATCCCGCCGACTGTCCGTTCGATGTTTCTGCCAGAAAAATATTAAATCGGGGCTTTTCTGCAAAAGCATCTGTCAGCAGCCGTTGCTGCGCCTCCTCGGACGGTGGGTCCAGTTTTTCATAATCTGCTAATGCTTTAATAAGCATAATGATATTGTCGGAGTCAGCCGGAGCGGCCGCTCTCACTGAGATGTGCGCGTGATTTTCCATGCGACTCCCATACACCCTATGGATGATTTCAATGAAAGACAATATTTATGTTGTGCTTAAAAATCAGGATCGAGATACTCTTTAATAGTTTTACGCGAACAACCATCCCTGTCGTAACCCGTTAAAATTATATTAACCGAGAGTCCTAGAGTCCCATGGAAACCACACAAACTGCAGATACGCCGATATCCGGTCTAAAAGGCGATAATGATTCCTTTCTCCCGTTAAACCCCACTCCCTTTGATGGCGTGCCTATCATCACAGAAGAACGCTTCCGCGAGCAGCTTAAACAGCGCGTTAAATACAGCCTTGGCCAGGATTGGGGGACAAACATCAGCGTCAAAAATCTCCTGTGGGTCGTGTCACTGGCCATTCGCGATTTAATGATGGAGCGCTACCTCGCCACCGAACGGAGGTATCAGCGGAACAACGTCAAACGTGTCTATTATCTTTCCATGGAATTTCTGGTCGGAAGCAGCCTTGGTAACAATCTTATAAACCTTGGTATCACGGATCAGGCGGAAAGAATTCTGTTGGAATTTAGCTCAAGCCTGAGCGACTTATGCGAGGCGGAACTTGATGCCGCCTTGGGGAATGGTGGACTTGGCCGCCTCGCCGCCTGTTTTCTTGATTCTCTCGCAACCTTGAATATGCCCGGTTTTGGCTACGGAATTAACTACGAATACGGCCTATTTTGCCAGAAGATTGAGAACAACCAGCAGGTGGAAATGCCGGATAGCTGGCGTGTTCTGCCCAGCCCCTGGCTTCTGGATCGGCATGATGAGCAGGTTATCATACCACTATATGGTAAAGTTGTAGACGCTCCCGATCGGTTTGGAGAGGTCAAACCGACATGGGTCGAGGTTCGGCATTTCATAGGCGTGCCGAGCGATATGCCCGTCGTGGGTTATGGTGCTCGGACGGTTAACTATCTGCGCCTGTACTCCGCCCGGGCGTTTGAGGAATTCGACATTCAGAAGTTTAACGCCGGAGAATATGTAAAAGCGGTAGAAGAACGCATTTCCTCGGAATCGATCAGCAAAGTTCTTTATCCCTCAGACGACGTCGAGAGTGGCCGCGAACTTCGCCTCGTCCAGGAATATTTCTTCGTGGCCTGCGCCATACGCGACATTATACGTCGTTACCTTAAAAAGAACGCCACTTTTGATGGCTTTCCGAACCTGGTAGCCATTCAATTAAACGATACGCATCCGGCTCTAGCCGTTGCTGAGTTAATGCGCGTCCTATACGATGAAAACAATGTTTCCTGGGATAAGGCGTGGGAAATTACCACCGCGACCTTGAGCTACACAAACCACACGCTGCTTCCGGAGGCGCTTGAAAAATGGCCAGTCAGGCTGTTCGAGCGAGTCCTGCCCCGCCACCTGAGCATTATCTATAGCATCAACAAGCGTTTCCTGGAAAAGGTCAGTCTCCGCTGGCCGGATGATGTCGCGCGCCTTAAACGCATGAGCATCGTAGAAGAATCAAACGGGTACAAAGATGTTCGGATGGCACACCTCGCCATTGTGGGAAGTCACGCCGTAAACGGCGTCGCGAAACTTCATACGGAATTGGTGAAGACTCAACTTGTGCCGGATTTTTACGAACTATGGCCGGAGCGATTCACCAACAAAACGAATGGAGTAACTCAGCGTCGCTGGCTGCTGAAGGCAAACCCGAAGTTGGCAGACCTGTTGACGGAGTGCGTGGGAGAACGCTGGGTGAAGGACCTCAATCATCTGAAAAAGCTGGAACCATTCGTCGATGACGCGGGAATCCAGGAGCGTTTTATGACCATAAAACACGAGAACAAGGTGCATTTAGCCGGAATAATCCAGAAAACCACAGGCATCGTCGTAAATCCGGACAGCATTTACGACGTCATAGCAAAACGCATCCACGAGTACAAGCGCCAGTTGCTTATGGTGATGCGCGTAATGCATGACTACCTCTCAATAATAGAAGATGGCGTCTTGCCCGTACACCCCCAGACATATATATTTGCGGGAAAAGCAGCCCCCGGTTATTGGGCGGCAAAGCAGATCATCCGGCTAGTAAACGAACTGGGCGAAATCATCAATAATGACTTTCGCACACGCGATCGGATTAAAATTGTGTTCATTCCGGATTACCGCGTTTCCCTCGCCGAATCAATCATGCCTGCTGCCAACATTTCCGAACAGATTTCAACCGCAGGTAAAGAAGCCAGCGGCACCGGCAATATGAAATTCGCCATGAACGGAGCTCTGACCGTCGGGACCCTCGACGGGGCGAACATTGAAATAAAAGACGCGGTCGGCGAAGAAAATATCTTTATTTTCGGCCTGAAAGTCGAGGAAATACAGGCCCTGCGTGATTCCAACAGTTATAACCCGTGGGACTATTATCGTAGAAGCGCTTCCATTAAGAGAGTAATGGACACTTTTAACTCTGACCATTTCTTTCCCGGCGAACCGGGAGCTTTTAAATGGATATTTAACAGTATTCTCCACAACGGAGATCCTTACTTTCACCTCGCCGATCTGGAGAGCTATCTTCGTATCCATGAAGAGGTCGTGGCCGAATACGAAAAGCCATCACAGTGGGCACGAAAATGCCTGTTGAACGTGGCGCGTATGGGACATTTCAGTAGCGACCGCACAGTAACCGAGTACGCCCGTGAGATATGGGACATTAAACCCATCTAAGGGAATGCCCGGTAATATATGGCAGAACTTTTGACCGGGGAATCCGTCGAATAACTTCAAAAACCGGTGGTAGAAAATGGCCGTGCGGCTAACAATTGCACGATGCTGGCGAGTGGCGCAACTGGCAGCGCATCTGACTCTGACTCAGAGGGTTCTAGGTTCGAATCCTAGCTCGCCAGCCAATTTTTCTTATTAATATCGACCCTTTCGGTTTCAAATAAAGCCACCTTATAGGTCGTCGTCATTTTTAGACAAAAAAACTGCCGGACGATTTCTCGCCCGGCTATTGCAAATCTAAAACGAAATCTACTAAACTCGGCTGCCCCGCTTTTTCGCAACAAGGCGATAAACAAGCAGCAAAATGACAGCACCCAAAACTGCTAGAATAAAATTGCCGATGCTCCAGCGGTCCATTGTTCCCATTTGGAAAACAAATGTTCCGATCAACTGCCCGATCAACGCGCCGACGATTCCGAGTATGGATGTGATAATACATCCACCCGGATCTTTTCCAGGCATAAGCAGCTTTGCTACAACGCCGGCAATGAGGCCGAAAATAACCGCGCTAATAATACCCATCTCTTAAAAGTTCTCCGTTGTTTTAATTAGAAGCATGGAACATTAAAAACTTCAGGCAAGTCCTGTGCCGTGCAAAATGCACAAGCAAATTAATTAACATATAACCCCCTTTCCTGGGGCCGAATCGTAAAATTTATTGCGGCGTTTTCCAGTTGCCATATCATCCGCGTTTGTTCCTGATACTCATATGGTAGACATTGCTTATTTATATCCGGAGGCCGACCTCGGCCTGATTCCGGAAGTTTTTCCAGTGAACCCCACCGGCGCGGCCATAGGCCGCCATCTGGACAATGACCTTCCGCTGTCCCTGGATTCGGTCAGTCGCCATCATGCCCGGCTCGTAAAGACTGGCGACGAGTGGCTGTTGACCGATCTTGAATCCAGCAATGGCACTTTCATCAACGGCGACCGGATAGACGCGCCACGGCCACTAAACGACGGGGACATAATAACGTTTGGCAAAGCCAATTTCGTTTTTAAATTAGATCCTGTCAGCGCTGAGTCTGAAGAGATAATCGAGCACACCAGTGGGTTTAGCCTGGTTGGAGATGATGAGGATTGCAGCGTCATTCTCTCCACACAGGTTTCTGATGGAACTCCATATAAATCCTCATCTATAGACAGTGCCACAGAAGCACAACTTGCCAAATTAAACAAGAGATTGCTGGCTTTGTATAAGCTGAGCGATATCCTGCGCGGAATGTCGCAACGTGAAAAAATCCTCAAGGCCCTGCTGGAACTCGTTTTCGAGAATCTCCCTGCGGATCGCGGAGTCGCCCTGGCCGTCGTTGAGGGAACAGAAGAGGTCATTCCAGAACTCTTCCAGTTTCGTGAAGGTATCGAAAACCGGGAACTAAAACTCAGCAAAACCATCACCCACAGAGTGCTGACAGAGCGCGTCGCCGTGCTGAGTCGGGATGTTCGTCTCGACAATCGTTTTCAGTCCAGCGAAAGTATAATGAGTTCAGACATTCGATCCGCTATGTGCGTGCCGCTGGCCGGAAAGCAAAGTCTGATGGGGCTTTTGGTCCTGGACATCCGCGAGTCACTCCACGCCTTTACGGAAGACGATCTCGCGTTCGTATCCGCCCTTGCGACGGATGCGGCCATGACCCTTGAGAACCTCTCACTCATGGAAGACAACATTCGCCAGGAACGGCTGGCGGCCGTCGGCCAAACGATATCAGGGCTCGCTCATAATATTAAAAATATCCTTCAGCTTGCCCGCGGCGGAAGCGAACTGATGGACATGGCCATCGAGAAGGAAAACTTTTCGGACATAAGAACCTTATGGCCCATCACGCGCCGCAGCGTCGAACGAATGCAAACCCTGACTTTGGAAATGCTGGACTTGAGTCGTACATCAAAACCCCAGATGGCCGAAGCCGATATCAACGATCTCCTCCGCCATATTGAGGAAATGCTGAAAGCCGACACCCGCGTTTCTAGCATTAATATCACAGTCAACTACGACGATTCATGCGTCAAAGTTCCCATAGATGCGGATGGCCTGAGTAAAAGCCTCATGAACCTGCTGAGCAACGCCTTTGACGCATTGCAAAGCCAACCCGGCGCGGAGGTTCTGCTGGCAACGGAGAATTGCAAAGGTAATATGCTGGTGCGAATAAAGGATAATGGACCCGGCATCCCGCCGGAAATCCTGCCCCGGATCTTTCAGCCATTTTTCAGCACAAAAGGCAGCAAGGGAAACGGTCTCGGCCTGTCCATGACCCGCAAATATCTGGAAGACATGGGCGCCCGCCTGGATGTGAAATCCACGGCAGGGGAGGGAGCTGAGTTTGTTATTCTGTTGCCGGGTGTGGACTAAGCGCTGGCTCTGCCAGACCACGCCGCCGCATCAGAATTCTGCGGTCCCATCCGCCCCCGGTTCCTGGTCGATTGACAGCGAGTAGATTTTCACACCAAACGACCCACCCGCAGGCGGCGGGACGTTGTGCATCTTATCTACCGCAATCGTGACAGGCAGGCTGTGAAGTTCCACTTCGGTTGAAAATGGGAGTGTAATTGTCTGTGCGGTGTCTATTTTGACCTTCCGCTTATCCTCGCCGCTGCGCAGGGTTAACTCCACCGACCGATCTTTGTATCTGTTATACTGCGGCTGATCGAACTCCGGGGAACAATGAAGCCGCAGCATGTATCGCCCAGGCGCCAGCGTCACATCAAGTTGCAGAGTCACGCTTGGTTTGGTCGTCCAGATGAAGCGGTGTCCCGATGGATCGTAACTAAGGTCCAGGCGATCATAAGCGAAGCCCCATTCCTCTCCCGACATAAGCAGCGGTGCCTTTTTCGGCTGAGTTTCAGACGTCTGCTTATCAGACTTTTTTGCTGCTTTAGGCTTTGGCGGCTTAGGGCGGAAGGCCGGATCAGCGGCAGTGAAGATAAACTGCGTGTTTGACGTTGGTTGATCCAGAATTTTAAGAGATCGCGGTTCATCATACCACTGGGCCAGGGTTTTCTGATCTAGATCATCGCTCTTGATCACCATGTTCAGGCGGTTTTGCCACAAGACTTCGCTATCCGCATATTGCGCAAGCGCGCCCTGAAAGGTATGGAGGTGAGCAGACTCCGTTTGAAACTGCGAGACGACGAAATAGACCGGCTGGTCCGCCGGCACGTCCGCCCAAGTCTGAAGCAGCTCGCTAACGCCCACCACATTAAAGCTTTTTCCATAAAATTCCGTCCAGAACTGCCCCAGCGCCACCGTGTACCCCGGCCAGAACGCAAGCACATCGTCATCTCCGGCGCCGTCTGTAATTATCGTATTCAACATGTCTGTAGTAGCGGTTTTCTGAAGAGTCCAGGCTTGTGCAATAGTTGAAAAAAGGAACACGGCAGCAAAAGCGGCAGATAGCACAAACTTGATCAGCCAGTTACATCGAGCGATAAGAATGCCCAATGTGAGACAAAACCACGGCAGGGCAGTCATTCCTTCCCTCTCAGCAAGAAACCGCGGCGTCTCGAACTGGCTATAGGTAAAGGGCAGAGCGATGGCCAATAACATCGCCGATATGGCAGCGAATGTGCGAAAATCCATAAGCCTCAAAGTTTTCAGCAGGGGAGGGAGCATAAGAACAAAAAGAAGCAGGCTGGTAAGCCAGAGAGACAAAGGCCTCCACCCGGTGAAGCCAAAGAGATAAAACTCGCCAAAAATCCGCGCGATTTCTGAAAAAGCCGGACGCGGCAATTCCCATGGGAGCTTGTTCGGCATAATCCACAGCCACGGTATGCTGACGGCAATGATGATAAAATGATTAAGCAGCACACCTTGGATCAGGCGGAACCGGTGCATTCGCCGCTCTTTGTTGACAGGGGGGAAAAACAGAGCCCGGCAGAATTGGATAATAGGAAAAGCCACCACAAAAAACGCCGCTTCCCGTTGCGTATGAAGCAGCAGAATTGCCATTATATCATAAAAAAGCCAGTCGCGCCAGCGGTTCGATTCCGCGCTGCGAACCATCGCCAGAAACCCGCCAATAGAAAGAAGCACAAAAACAGCGGACGGCTGAAACTCCTGAGAGTAGTAAACATGAAGGGGATTAAGCAGTAGGAGATACGATGCGAGCACAGCGGCCGGCTCACCATAAAGCTTCCGCCCCGCCAGGTATAATGCAATCGGCGTAAGCGCACCTGCAATAATAGACACCACTCGCAAAGCCGCCAGCGACATCTGAAAGTTTGCGACAGGATGTGCGAACAGGTAAAATACCGGAGGGCAAAAATCCGGCTGGATGCGTCCTAGATACCCCCCCAGGGGCACCGCCGCCATTAAGGCGGCCATGGCCTCGTCAAACGAAGGAGATTCATTCATCATGCTCCAGGCTCTAAGATAAGAACCCAACACGAGCAGAAGAACTATGTGAATCCAGAATCGGGATTTTCGTGTTTTTGCAGGAGTGCGGTGTTTAGAAAGTTCGTTTATATATACAGACATAAGATAGACGGGTTATCATTCGGTAGCAGAAATTTGACGTAATGGGAACTTGTTTACTGTTATCTTGTAGCATGAATCAGCGGTATCACAAGTGCGTGCCATACCTATAGAGGGGAATTATCTTAAACTGTTTCCCGTCAGAGCAAATATGAAAGGTTAATCTGGAACATGAGATATCTGGCGCAAGCATTTCTTTTGATTGTATTACTTTCATACGCGCAGAACAGTTATGCGGATCACGCGCTGTTAGACGACGGCAGAGTACTCTATAACGTAATGGTTCCAGATGGAGCAACCACAGGATCGGCAGCCTTAACCAGGATCCGCGTCGGCAGCCTAAGCTTTGGTTTCGATCCCAAAAGTAATACAGTCTTTCGTCTACCCGCTCATTCTGTTATTTATCGCATTGCGGATTATATAGAATCGTCTGCAACCGTAGGCCGCGCCGAAGCGACCGAAATTGTACAAAAGCGCCGCTGGGGAAACTATACAGCTCCGCCGCAGTTCGCCGCGCTGGTGGCTCCGCCTCCAGCTCCTAAAGCAAAGCCGCTTCCCCCCGGCCTTGCACAGGAAACCCCTGTTCCGCTGAATGTCGTTCCAAAATCGGTTCCACTTGACGAGCGCCTTACCAAACAACTCGATCTGTTTATGAAGGAACAAACCACGCTGGCACAGGATGCAACGACTTCCATGGCCCGCGGTATCGTGAGTCCCCAAGCGGCCACTGGGCAAAAAGTTCGTCTGCTGCAGCAGCAAAAAAATATCCTTGAGCAATTTTATCCCCAAACAACCGACACAGTTAAGCTGGCAGTCGAATACTGGGGCGAGCAGGTAAACCGTGCCGCGCAAACGGGGCGGTTCGATCTGGAAAATCTCTGATGTTAGTGTGCTTTTGCTTCAGGATGGAATTTTTCGGCACAAATCTGGTCACATAAAACATCGTGCTGCGGAAATCCTGCTGTTTTGCGTGGAATTTCCATGCCGTGTCTGAATGAAAATAAAAATTATTGTGTAGACGACGCCGGATTAGGAATATTTTTGCCAACTAAAAGAACACAACAGAAGCAAGCACTACAGGGGGGGCAACGGCCTCAGCGTCAAGCCAAGGATAAGGGCATTGAGCTGGAGGGAGTTGTAACCGAGCCTCTGCCGAATTGCATGTTCCGGGTTGAGCTCCAGAATGGACTGACTGTTCTCGCGCACATCAGCGGTAAAATGCGTATGAATTTTATTAAAATCCTCGCCGGGGACAAGGTAATGGTAGAGCTTTCTCCTTACGACCTTACGCGCGGACGCATCACATACAGATTTAAGTAAAAGCGGGATAGTGAAATGAAAGTTCGTGCATCAGTTAAACCGATTTGCAACAAGTGCAAGCTTATCAAGCGTAAAGGCGTATTGCGGATTATCTGCGAGAACCCGAAGCATAAGCAGCGCCAGGGTTAATTTAGCCGGCGTCGTTATAAAAGTCTTATCCCTGTAATAACGGGGCTGTAATACGAATCTTGGGTTTGGCGGGCAATTTGCCTGTTAGACCTGAAAATTTTTGATAGGGAAGCAATGGCACGCATCGCTGGAATAGATTTGCCGCGCGAGAAGCGCATCGAAACAGGCCTGACGTATATCTACGGCATTGGCCCCACGATCTCCCGTCGCCTGCTTGTGCAGGCCGACATCGACCCGGCAAAACGGGTTCGTGAGCTTGATGAAATGGAAGTCGGAAGATTGAACTCCATCATTCAGAACAGCGTAAAGGTGGAAGGTGATCTCCGCCGTGAAGTTGGGATGAGCATCAAGCGTCTCATGGACATTGGCTGCTATCGCGGCCTCCGTCACCGTCGCGGTTTACCTGCGCGAGGCCAGCGCACCCGTACCAATGCACGTACCCGCAAGGGCCCCCGTAAGACAGTCGGCGCGAAGAAGAAATAAGGTATAAGAGCTAAATCATGGCAGACAAAAAAGCAAAAGCAGGCACCAAGGTTAAGAAGAAGGCCCGTAAGAATATCGCCAACGGCGTAGTTCATATTCAGGCCACATTCAACAACACCATGGTTACTATTGCAGACAAGCAGGGCAATACGATCAGCTGGGGCTCCAGCGGCACGGCGGGTTTCAAGGGTTCGCGTAAAAGCACACCTTTCGCTGCTCAGCTCGCAGCAGAGCAATGCGCCAAAAAGGCCATGGAGCACGGCCTTAAGGCAGTCGAAATTTTTGTGACAGGTCCTGGAAGCGGACGCGAAGCTGCAATTCGTAGTCTTCAGGCTGTAGGGTTGGAAATTTCCATCATCAGGGACGTAACACCAATCCCTCATAATGGATGTCGTCCTCCAAAACGGCGCCGGGTTTAACTTTATAAGTATCTGTCCGGGAGCGAACTCTTTCGGATGATAGAGATTTTGGTTGTGGTGCTGGTTGCGGGATTGGCGGTCGTTGCCTCTTTGTATTTCAGGAGGCGAGGCTATTCCCCCAACCAGCGCATTATTTTGTCTGCTATTGCTGTCGCGCTGCTGGCTTGGAACTTTAGGAGCCAGATTGCTAATAATCCCGCGCAGGGGCTATTGGTTGGTATTGCGGCGCTGGTTTTGATTTTTGGGGCCTGGCTAGTAGGCAAGTCCCGCTGAAGTACAAGTTTTAGATTTTCCGGGACGAAGACGTCCTCATGAAACAATGGCGATCCTCGGATCGCTAACGTCGTAAACCGGAAATGGGCAGCTCGAAAAGGGCTGCTCGAACTCTGCGGATGAGCAGAGAGATGCTAAGGAGGCATAAGGAAAACGTGGCTCGTTATACTGAGGCCAAATGCCGGCTATGCCGGCGTGAAGGCGAAAAATTATTTTTAAAAGGCACGCGCTGCCTGAGTTCAAAGTGCGCAATCGACAAACGCGCATACCCGCCCGGACAACACGGACAGGCTCGCCAAAAGCTTTCCACCTACGGACAGCAGTTGCGTGAAAAGCAGAAGACAAAACGGATTTACGGCGTTCTTGAACGTCAGTTTCGCCGCTACTTCTTCCTTGCGGACAAGTATCGTGGACTTCCCGGTACGGTGTTGCTGCAGCTTCTCGAGCGTCGCCTCGACAATGTTGTTTACCGCCTGGGTATTGGCGCGTCCCGTAATCAGGCTAGACAGTTTGTTCGTCATGGACACGTCAAGGTTGACGGCCGTCGCGTAGACATCCCGTCTTATTTGCTTAAAGCGGGTCAGCAGATTAGCCTGCATGAAGGTTCAGAGACTAACATACTGATAGTCGCCAATCTTGAAATAGCCTCCGGTCAGTCACGTCTGCCATGGCTGGAGTGGAACCCGGAAAGTCGTACCGGCCGTGTTCTCACTATTCCGTCCCGCGAAGATATCCCAACAGCGGTAAACGAGCAGCTTATTGTCGAGTTGTACTCGAAGTAAGGTAGCATCTGGGAGCTGACCGCGGTTCACCTCGCCGCTGTCGGTTAGTATGTTGGGTAGACCAAGCTGAGGCCTGAACTTAGGAGAGACACTGAATGGATTTCAAGCCGCTTAAAATGCCCCGCGAGTTACTCGCGGACAAAGACACACAGACGGAGACTTACGGTCGGTTTGTGGCAGAGCCTTTCGAACGTGGTTTTGGTACCACAATCGGCAACTCTTTGCGTCGGATATTGCTGAGCTCTGTACAGGGCGCAGCAGTAACGGCCATCCGTATTGAAAATAAAAACCACGAGTTTGACACAATTGAAGGGGTTAAGGAAGATATCCTGGATATCATCCTTAATCTTAAGAGCCTGCGCATTAAATTCCTGGGAAGCGTCCGCGGCGAAAGCACAATGTATCTGGACGTGCAGGGACCAAAAGTAATTACCGCTGCCGATTTTGAACTTGATGGTAACATCGAAGTACTCAATTCCGACCAGATAATTGCCACCCTTGCCGACGGTGCTGAGCTTCGCATGGAGGCTGTCGTGCAGCAGGGTCGTGGATACGTTCCTGCTTCGCAGATCAAAGAGCTAAGTGGCAATGCTGACACTTTTGGAACAATCTTCCTGGACGCAGTATTTTCCCCAATAGTGAACGTGAAATATCATGTAGAAGCAGCCCGCGTGCAGCAGCACACGGACTTCGACCGACTGATTATCGAACTGACAACCAATGGAGCCGTTAGTCCGGAGGATGCAGTCAGCTATTCCGCAAAAGTTCTTCGTGATCACCTGAACCTGTTTATTTCCATGAAAGACCAGGCTGCGGAACTTGCAGCGCTTGAAGAAGAGCAGCAGGCTGCTTCCGCAACCACCGCTCTGGAAGAGAAACTGGATAAGTCGATTGAAGAATTAGAACTTAGCGTTCGTAGCTTCAATTGCCTCGAAGCCGCCGGAATCAAAACAATACGCGACTTGGTGCAGAAGACTGAAAGCGAAATGCTGAAGTATCGCAATTTCGGACGTAAGTCGCTCACAGAAATTAAAAACATCCTTAAAGAAATGAACCTGCGGTTCGGCATGGAGATCGATAAAGAATCTGGTCTCCCCGTCTCACTGGGTTCTGAGAAGTAGGAGATACCTTAAACCATGCGTCACCGCAGACACTCGTCCCGGTTAAACCGGACGACGGAACATCGGACCGCTCTTATGCGGAATTTAGCTATCGCAATCATAGAGCACGGAATCATTAAGACCACCGTGCCTAAAGCCAAAAACGTCAGGCAGTATGTGGAGCGTATTATCACAATTGCCAAAGACGGACTTGCGGCAAATGATGATGCCGGCACAGGCTGTCACAAGCGCCGGCTTGCTTTCTCATACCTGAACAACAAGGAAGCCGTCAAAAAGCTTTTCAACGAAGTCGCGCCGACATGCGCTGGTCGTCCGGGCGGTTACACCCGCATCGTACGCGCTGGGGTTCGTGCCGGAGATGGAGCGCCAATGTGCTATATCGAGCTCGTTGATCGCCCTGGCATAGAAGCCGAATCGACTGCGCCGGTAATCGAGCAAAAGCCTAAGGCAGAAAAGAAGCCGCGCAAAGCTGCATCGGAATCTGCATCTGGAGAAGCCTCAGCACCTGCTGAGTAATTTCCAGTAACTAAAGAATCTGAAACGCGCAGAGAGAAATCTCTGCGCGTTTTTTTTACATAAATTGTCGCCTCGCCAGTGCAGTCAGCCGATAGGCTATCGTACTTCTTGTCATCTTTGTACACGCGCGTGAAGTGTAACCCCGCAAGAATGTAACCGTTGCATATATATGGCCACCGTGAGCCCACTTACCGCAAATTTTACAGATACTGAGTCAGTTCTCACGTATATCCTTGGCGATGCCCGGGATAAATACACAGAGGACGACATCGATCTGGTCTCGCGCGCCTACGAGTTTTCCCGCGCATCTCACGGAGACCAGAAACGCGCCAGCGGCGAACCCTATATTCTTCATCCCGTGGAAGTGGCCCGCATTGTTGCGGATAGAGGACTCGACGCTCACGGACTCGCTGCGGCCCTTCTCCACGACACTCTGGAAGACTGTTGCGTAAGCCATGAACAGCTCTCTGAAATGTTTAGCCCCCAGGTGGCTGACTTGGTGGAAGGCGTCACCAAAATCTCCGCCTTGAATTTTGGCACACGCAAAGAAGAACAGGTGGAGAACCTGCGCAAGATGATACTGGCCATGGCGCGAGACATCCGCGTTGTGATCATTAAACTTGCCGACCGTCTTCATAACCTCAGGACCCTTACCCACCTGTCGCCCGAAAAACGCTTGAAAATCGCCCAGGATACCATGGATGTATACGCCCCCCTGGCCAATCGTCTGGGCATGACCCGGATCAAAAGCGAACTTGAAGACGGCAGTATGTATTACCTGCAGCCGAAGGCATACAAAGAGATCGCTCACAAGGTCGCCCTTAAAAGAACGGAACGTGAGGCCCTCGTTCAAAAAAGCATAGAGGTTCTAAACACCGAACTCGATGCTCAGGATATTAAAGCGGAAATTAAGGGGCGCTCAAAACATCTCTGGTCTATTTACCTAAAAATGGAAGGCCAGGATATGCCTTTCGACCAGATTCATGACCTCATCGGTCTGCGGGTCGTGTGTGAGGACGTACCGACCTGCTACGAAATTCTGGGCATCGTCCACAAGCTCTGGCGTCCCATCCCCGGCCGATTTAAAGACTACATCGCCATGCCCAAAGAAAATATGTATCAAAGCCTTCATACCAGCGTTGTGGGCCTGGGCGGCCACCGAATTGAGATACAGGCGCGCACCTTTGAGATGCACCGGTTTGCGGAAGAAGGAATCGCTGCTCACTGGAAATACAAAGAAGGCGTTCGCGGCAATCTGGATCTGGAAGATAAACTGGCCTGGCTGCGCAAACTGACCGATTGGCTGAACGACGTTCGCGACCCCGGCGAGTTCATGGATGCTCTTCAGAAAGACGTCTTCTCAGACACCGTTTTTTGCTTCACCCCTCGCGGCGACGTCATTGAATTGCCTGCCGGATCCACGCCTCTGGATTTCGCTTACGCCATCCACACCAACGTCGGAGAAAGTTGCACCGGCGCCAAGGTAAACCACCGAATCGTACCCTTGCGCTATACGCTCCACAACGGCGATTTCGTTGAGATCTTTACAAGCAAGAATGGCCACCCCTCTCCGGACTGGTTGGACATTGTTAAAACCAGCCGCGCCCGCACAAAAATCAAGCACTGGCTTCGTACGCGCAACTTTGCAGAGAACGTAGAAAAGGGCCGGGACCTTCTCGCTCGGGCCGTGCGAGCTCGCGGATTGTCCCTGGACTGGAGCGTAATGGCCGAGCGCGCCGCCCCTGCTCTGAAAGGCTTCAAGGTGCAGTCGTTCGACGAACTGCTGGGAGAAATCGGATTTGGTGGACTGTTGGCAATCAACGTCGTTCACCGCCTTTTCCCGGAATCGTCTGCCCCCGCCGAAGAGGCAGAAACGGCTAAGCCAAAAAAAGGCTCCCGCGAAAGCCGCAAACGTAAGGATCAGGGCGTCATTGTTGAGAACCTTCCATCCACGGTTCTCAGGTTCGGTCTATGCTGCAGCCCCGTTCCCGGAGACGAAATTGTAGGGTTTGTTACCTATGGTCGCGGCGTTACGATTCACCAGAAAACCTGCAAGACGCTCGCCGGAATCATGGCCAATAACGGTAACGAAGCGCGAATTCTCAGTGCAGAGTGGGATTACCAACACCCCCCCGTACGCCGTGTAACAATACGAGTCGAATGCCAGGACAGGCGTGGTCTGTTAGCGGATATAACCAGCGTAATGACCAGCAACAATATCTTCATCCATGAAAGCAAATCCAAAAGCAAAGCAGATGCTGCTGTTTTAAAGTTTACCATAGAGGTTAAAGATGTGCATCAGCTTAATAACCTGTTTAGCCAGCTACGACAGGTCAAAGGCGTTGTAAACATTGGCCGCGATAGTAGATCGCCGCAGGCATAAGATTGTGTCTAAGTGGCAAAAACCGCTAATGATGGTGTAAGCCTGTCAGCTTTGCAGTGACCAGAACTTAAACACTAAGCAGTCAATAAAAGCTTTGTCATTGATGCTAAAGCTGAAGATGTTAAGTCTAAGCACTTATTTGACAGTAACCTACAGCATCGGTTGTCTCTATAGGCAGCCATCTGTTTAGTTGGCACATGACTGGTAAAGAAAACATGTATGATCTTGCTTAATATCGGGGCTAAAATGGTGCTGCAGTTTAAAATTTTTAATTTGAGTCTTCTGGCAGGCTTCATCTTGTTATCAATGCAGGCTGTCGCGCAGCCAGGTATGCCTGGCCCCCCACCCGGCATGCCCGGCTCTGATGGCCCCAGACAAAGTGGGCCCTACGGTCCCTCCTCCCGTTCTCCAGTGTCCCCATATTCCGGTCCCGGAAGTCAGTCCTTTTCAACTGGTCCCCGTGGTGGTAGCCCGGACACTGCCCCCCGGTCCCAATCGCAACCAACACGTTTTGGGTCGATCCCGGATTCCCCAGCCAACAGCGGAAGACAACAAAATGGCTTTCCATCGTTTCCAAATTCCGGTAGATCTCCGGGCATGCAGGGCTCTTCGGGGCCGTCTCCTGCAGACACCGCAAAAATGCAGCAGGCACTGCACCAGCGGGATTACCAGGCCATTGGAGAAGAGAACCGCGGCGTGAGAAACCGGGCTAAAGAAATTCAGGATCTAGGACCCGGAATGCCGGTGCAGGATCGTATAAAGCTGCCACTCATAGGGCAGATGTACCGCCAGGGCGCAGATATGGTAGACGATGGCAGAACCAGACAGGATGAGTCAAAAATTCGCGTCGGAATACAACAGATAAATGAAGCCAACGAAAAGCTGGACCATTTAAAAGGCTCGATGGATCGTCATTCTCCGGGCCCTTATGGCCCTCAACAGCAAGCTGGACCTCGGCCAGGGCGCTGATTCTGGCGCTAGCCTAAGCTGGAACAAAATCATATAGATAAATACGATTAGGTAAATACGATGTCCTGGTCGCAGAAGCCAGGTATCCTTCGTAATCGCAATGCTAACTCAGCTGCGGTCGCCGAAAATCGCCGTTCCGATGCGAACCATTGTCGACCCTTCTTCAATCGCCACCTTATAATCGCCACTCATCCCCATAGATAATTCTCTTGGCGAAAATCTCGGATCACTAATTTTTTTTGAGAGCGATTCTCTGATTTCGTATAGCGACCTAAATACCGGTCGTGCCTCTTCCGGGCCGGCAAACGGTGCCATGGTCATAAACCCGTCAATAGTTAACTCGGGGCAGCTGTCCAAGATGGCATTCACATGATTTTCCAAGTCGCCAGCCGAAAAGCCACTCTTCGATTCTTCACCACTGATATTGACTTGTATCAGGACCGACATAACTTTGTTTTCCTCCGCAGCAAAGCGGTTGATCTCTCGGGCAAGACGAAGCGAGTCAATCGAATGGATCATATCGAAATTCTGCACCGCCTGTCGCGCCTTGTTCGATTGCAGATGTCCGATCAGATGCCACTTCAAAGACGAGCAGGCGGCGTCACCCTTCAGCGTCTCAATTTTCGGAATTGCCTCCTGCACGCGATTCTCTGCCGCATCGGTTAACCCCGCTCTCACGGCTGCCGCCACATACTCAGCCGGATAAGTTTTCGTAACGGCAATAAGCGTCACTTCGCCAGGGGTCCGCCCCGCCCTTGCCGTCGCATCGGCTATCTCCGTTTGAATCCGCTCAATGTTTTCTGAAATATGCAAAAGTTCAGTCATAGTAAAATGAGCTACATCCGGCTCCCCGGATTTATCAATATCCGTCAGTTTCAACATTATGAATCAACGAAACGACTTTTGGTTTCTGCCAGATAAAGTTAAAGATCGAGGGCGTTCGGATGTCTCCATTTGAAAAGACGGTGGGTTTCATTGGATCGGGCAATATGGCCCGAGCTATAATTAGGGGCATGATTACCACCGGGCTCGTCGCTCCCGGTCAGGTTTGGATTTCCGATGCAAACCCAGACCAGGTGGTCAAGCTGGCTGCAGAAACCGGCGTAAACGCTGTCGAAAGCAATACCCATCTGGCGCAGCAAAGCGACATCCTCATCCTGGCCACAAAGCCCCACCATGTGGTTGGGGTGATGCAAGAAATTCAAAATGTCCTTGTGCCCGAGAGACATCTCGTCATCTCGATCTGCGCTGGCGTCAGAACGCCCACAATAGAAAATTCCGCTACAGCCGGCGTGCGTGTAATTCGGGTAATGCCAAACACACCCGCTCTCATAGGATGCGGTTCCGCTGCCATCTCCGGCGGCAAACACGCCAGCAGCGACGACTTAAAAGTGGCCTCTCAGATTTTTGACTCCGTAGGCGTATCCGTCGTGGTAGATGAAGACAAACTTGATGCGGTCACCGGCGTCAGCGGCAGCGGCCCCGCTTACGTATTCCGGTTTATGGAAGCACTCCTAGCGGCCGCCGAGCAGCAAGGTCTAACCCGCGAAGAAGCTCACGTTCTCGTTCCACAGATGGTGCTGGGCGCCGCGCGTATGGCCGTAGAAGGGGAGCGGAGCCTTGAAGACCTGAGACAAGCGGTAACCACCCCAGGCGGCACAACCGCCGCCGGTCTTCGCGTGCTTGAAGAGAACAACTTTATGGAACTCATCGACAGATGCGTAACCGCCGCCACGGCCCGCAGTCGAGAACTGGCGCAGGATTCCTGAACTCCAAGTCGTTTTCCTTCAAGAACCCATTGACAAGCGCCCGACGCGCTTCTGAGTTAGGCGCTTAAGAGCTGATTGATTTCAGGAAGGAATCATTGACGACAGATGTGGGCTTGGAAAAAGTTTCTGGCTGGGGGATGCGTGGTAATGATGCACTTGGCTGGCTGGGGCGCGCCGGATGAAAAAATGATGTCTGATGCCATAGCTCTGCGTGATCAGGGTGAGTTTGAGAAAGCAACCCGCGCCTTTCAATCCTGGCTCGATCAGAACACCTCCGGTGTAGAAGAATCAGATCGCCGTATCGTCGAATTCGAAATCGAGCGCATCCATAGAATCCGGCAGGACTATCGCCTGACCAGGGAACGTCTCCTTACGGATATGCAGGATCGGCTGACTACCTTCACAGAAGCAGAGCTGGACAGCCTGGAACGGGAGGGAAAGCTCGACGTGCAAATGATCGACGGGCAGAAACTCTACGTAAACCCCAGTGCGTCAAACCTGCTTTTCCGGGTGCCAGGGTTGCGGGCGAGAGTCCGCAAACCCCAAAAAAATTCCGCCTACCGTCGCCTGTACGAACACATGCTCACAGCGGAAAAAGCCGCCACCCTGACAAGTTTGTCGCTGGTGCTCCCTCAGGATTTCCTCGTGACATACACGCTGACAGTTAACTCTAACGCCGCGACCGAAGGCAAGACCATCCGCTGCTGGTTGCCGTTTATGCACAGCTTCCCATACCATGCCGACGCCGCGATTTTAAAGGCGAGTCCCGGACTCAAAGCCATTGCACCGGCGGAATATCCCCACCGGACAGTTTATATGGAGCAGACCACCGCCAAAGATAAGCCGACCACGTTCGATCTCAGCTTCGTATATAGAAGCTGGGCGCGCGTGCATAAGCCAGATGCAGCGAAAATTGAACAATATGACAAAAATGCGCCGGCCTACGCTTTCTACACGGCCGAACGGAAACCCCACATCGATTTTTCCAACGAAGAACTTCAGCGGATAGACGCGGAAGTCAGCGCCGGCGACGGCAACCCGCTCCTTCTTGCCCGCCGGATCTTCGACTGGGTCGCAAACAACACCATTTACCAGTATGCCCGCGAATACTCCACCATAGACAACATGAGCTTTTATACAGCCTCGCGCCGCGCCGGCGACTGCGGTCAGCATGGGATGCTGTTCATCGCTCTCTGCCGTATGAACGGCATACCCGCCCGCTGGACGACCGGCTGGGAATCCTTTGCCCATAGCGGCGTCAACATGCACGACTGGTGCGAATTTTACGTCGAACCCTACGGCTGGCTGCCCGCTGATCCCGACATGGCCGTTAACATATTGAACTACTCCAATGACGAACTGACCTCCGACCAGCAAAAGACCCTTGCCGGGTGGATGTTCGGCAACCTTGACCACTACAGGCTCACGGTCAACAGCGATTTCAGCCGCACCCTGTATCCCCCCAAAACCGACTTTCGTAGCGAAACCGTCGACTTCCAACGCGGAGAAGTTGAGGCTGACGGCAAAAACTTGTATTTTGATAAGTGGAAATACAAAATGCAGATTAAGCCCGTTGACGCTAAAAGGGCAGAAGCACTCCGTAGCCAGTTTGTGCCGGAACCAGTAAAGATGCCGGCACCCACCCCAACGCCCGCGCCAACTCCAAAGCCAACCCCAATACCAACGCCCGCACCCACCCCGGCGCCAACGCCAACGCCTACTCCCGAGGTAACGCCAACACCGGCTCCAACTCCAGTTCCAACACCCACCCCAGCGCCAACACCAACTCCAACCCCAACACCAACACCAACTCCAACCCCAGCGCCATCACCAACGCCAACACCAACCCCAACGCCTGAAGCAACACCAACCGTCCAATCCGAGGCGACAGCCTCAACCGCAACCGCCGATGAGAAAACCTCCCCAACTGAGTAAACCTGCCCCGCCCCAGACACAACGCCACGAACAACCCTTTCCCGTTCTTTAGATATTTCCTTCTTCTACCGTCCTTTGCGCCCTGGCGACAAACACGTAGCTCACCGTCAAACGCGAATCCATTAGAATTCATTTCCATCAGAAAGTCAAACCATGCTCAATCACATCTGGGCGTTCCTGATCGTCGTCGGTATCCTCACCGGCCTCGGCGGAGCCGTCTATAAGGCGCAGACCGGCACAACGATCACAAAAGTTGTCGATGGGGTAAAGGTCACCGAAACTGTCCGCTACTCAACCTGGAAACAAAAAGTCGATTCCATAACCGATGCCGGAAATCGCATGGCCGGAGAGATGTTCGACATGGTGGGCTTCCAATACACCACCGACGACGGCAGAGTCCGCGACGGTGCTGTCGGTATCGCCATAGGCTACGTCGGCCTTATCGCGTTCTGGCTCGGACTGATGAAGCTGGCCGAAGCCGCTGGCCTGGTCGCCGCCCTGTCGCGCTTTATCTCGCCCCTCTTTCGCCTGATATTTCCCGGCGTGCCCAGGGATCATCCCGCCTCCGGTGCCATACTGCTCAATTTTTCCGCCAACATGCTCGGCCTCGACAACGCAGCCACACCCCTGGGCATTAAAGCCATGCAGGAGTTGCAAAAGCTGAACGGCAAAAAAGACACCGCCACCCATGCCATGTGCATGTTTTTATGTCTGAACGTGTCCAGCCTGACCATAGTTCCTGCCAGCATAATCGCGCTGAGAGCGAGCCAGGGCAGCGCGTCCCCCGCTCAATTCTGGCCCGTCATGCTGGTCGCCACCTTTATCGGATCGGCGACAGCGCTGCTGCTGTGTAAACTGATGGCCCGCCTGAGCCCGGACAACCCCAGACCCGGCGAACCCGGAGCAGATGACGGCAACCAGGTCGCTCCCGCCTCTCCCGCCAGCCTCGCCCATGAACAGGAGCCCGCCTGATGAACGACCTCACCCCCGACAACCTTCCCGGCTGGCAGATCATCTCCGAGATGACCTCCGGCTGGATGATCCCGTTCATCATCCTTTTCGTAGTCTGTTTCGCCTACGCCCGCCGCGTCAAAGTCTACGAAGTATTCGTCGAAGGCGCCAAAGAAGGCTTCGACGTGGCCGTCATGATCATCCCATATTTAATAGCAATCTTCGCCGCGATAGCCCTGTTCCGGGCCAGCGGCGCGCTCGATTTTGTAGCCGGAGCCTTCGCCGCCATCGTCGCACCAGCCGTCATGCCGGCAGAAATCCTGATGATGGCGCTGATCAAACCCATGAGCGGCAGCGGCGCCCGTGGACTTATGATGGACGTATTCGGCAACTACGGCGTAGACAGCTACCCCGGCTTTCTCGCATCAGCCATCCAGGGCAGCACAGAAACAACCTTCTACGTAGTCGCAGTATACTTCGGAGCAGTAGGAGTCCGAAACACCCGATACACCGTAGGCGTAGGCCTCTTCGCAGAACTAGTAGCCGTTATAGTATCAACAATACTAGCCTACCTATACTGGCAGACAGCCGGATAGCTTCTTCACGGCCTCGCAATTCAGAAGACACAGTTCCGCATTTTTCGGCGAAGCCGAGTGAGGTCATATGTGGACGGGAGCTTCTTCCCCGTCCACATTTAGCTTTTCTTTCTTTAGCAGTTCCTTTCTTCTGCTTTTCTTCGTGTCTTCGCGTCAAAATTTCCCAAGCCACCACTTCCAGCCCAACAACCGCCACCATCACCACCACCAGCCCTCAAAAAACAACCCAATGCTAACCACATTTCTCATCTCATACGCCATCTACTGGGCAATCCTCCTGACAGCCAAAGCCACAGCCAAAGCCCGCGCCCGCCCAATCGCCGCCACCCTAGCCGCCCACCTGCGCGTCCACATCCTCATCATCGGCTCCATCATCATGATTGCCCCATTCTACTGGATGCTCTCCACCTCCCTAAAAGACAGCTCCAATGCCATGGCCTACCCGCCCACATGGTGGCCCGCTGCTCCCCGCTGGACCAACTACCGCGACGCCTGGAACCGCCCGGAAGTCGGTTTCGGCCGCTACTACTGGGTCAGCGCATACACCTCCGTCGTCGTCACCGCCGGCACCCTCTTCACCAGCATCCTCGCCGCCTACGCCTTCGCCAGAATGAACTTTACCGGCAAAACATTCCTCTTCTACCTCGTCCTCGCCACCCTCATGGTCCCCGGCCAGGTACTCATAATCCCAGACTACATCATCCTCGCCCGCCTGCAATGGCTCGACAGCTACAAGGCCCTCACGGCACCCTGGCTCGCCAGCGTGTTCAGCATCTTCCTGATGCGCCAATTCTTCATGACCCTGCCAGCCGACCTCTGGGACGCCGCACAGATCGACGGCGCCGGGCGCTGGCGCTTTCTATGGCGCGTCGCCGTCCCCCTCAGCGTGCCCGTCCTCATCACCACCGGAATCTTCAGCTTCGTCGCCACCTGGAACAGCCTCCTCTGGCCCCTCGTCGTCACCAGCCGCCCCGAGATGCGAACGTTAATGGTAGGCCTGCAAGTCTT
The DNA here is from genome assembly GCA_038243585.1 of Candidatus Sumerlaeales bacterium. Classification (GTDB taxonomy): domain Bacteria; phylum Sumerlaeota; class Sumerlaeia; order Sumerlaeales; family Sumerlaeaceae; genus JAKFFN01. The sequence continues at coordinate 39,917 of JBBSQY010000026.1, forward strand.
CACCAGCGAAGCCGGAGGAGAATACCACCTGCTAATGGCCGCCTCCGCCTTCTGCATCCTGCCGGTGGTCGCCGCGTTTTTCCTGCTCCAACGCTTCTTCATAGAAGGGATAGCGCGAAGCGGACTAAAGTAACATAGCCCTCCCGCCAGAAGTAGCATAGGCGTCCCGCCTGTGTAGCAAATCACGAGATAGCATAGGCGTCCCGGCTGTGTCCCAGTACGAAGCATCGCACAATCACGAGCAAAGTAAAAGCAATTCCAAGACGGACCAACGGTCGCCGAACTCCTAAAGCATCGGGCAGCCTAAATCACGACACCAAGAAAATTTTAAAAAAACAAGCTTAAATCCCTAAAGCATCGGTAGCTTCTTACCAAATAGTCTAATGAATGGAGAAATGCATGAAGTCTTTACCATTATATTGTGGCATTGCAGCAATGTTTTTCGTCGGGTCAGCGTCTGCTCAAAACGTTGACGTGGAAAAGTTTGAAACGTATGCTGATACAACGTCGTTGCGACTTTTGTGGAAGAGCGTGGCTGGTAACGGAGGCGAAGTCGCCGATCTTGTGGCCACTGGTGGCGCAAATGGCAGCGCTCAATGGGCGCAGCTTACCGATACCGGATACACAGCGGGAATTGGGGCAACTAATGTCGTTGCGGCTCCAACTGCTGGAACATATAAATTAAATTTTTACTATAAAAACGGCTTTGATGGTAAACCGCGTTGGCGTGGTCTAAAAGTAAGTCTTCTGCAGAATTCTTCGGTTGTGCAGACCGTCATAGTTAATCCGGGAACGACAGGTGCTGCCCCTGATGTTCCTACTTGGACTTTTGCAGAAAGTGCCCCGTTCACGATTACTGGCGATGCACTTTCCATAAGAGTAGACTCAAATGTTTCCAACGGGGCTTTAACAAACTATACAGCGGCAATAGATGAGATCGTCTTAATTAAACAAGTCAATCCGGCGCTAAGCGTTTTTCCTGATGATCGAATTTACTTGTCTGGATCGGAAACAATTGTGGCCTCTGTCTCCGGTGGAAGCGGAACATACTCGAAGGTTGATTTTGACGTAAACAACGACGGTAGTGTTGAGTTCTCAGATACTGCTGCGCCGTTTCAGTACACGTGGAATACACTGGTGGATGTACCTGCTGGCACTTCCCGGACCCTTAGTACGACTCCCGCAAACACTGCGATACCTTTGAAAATTACGGTAACCGATAGCGCGAGTGGAGTTGCCACCCTTATTGAGAACTACTCGGTAGATAATGAGTTTGGCGGGCGTGAATCTATGGTTGTCAATGGCGACTTTAGCCAGTTCCAGGACGGAACAAATTTTGGGACGAACTTGCCTGTGGGGTGGACAACACAGTTGGTTTCTCCTAACGCCACCTACGGACCTGCTGCTGAAAGTTACAGCCCGGCGGCTGGTCAGTCTCTAAACATTCAGTTTAGCGGTGGGAACAACGAAGACAACACCGATAGATATACCCTTCGCACGGATGGCAAAACGGGTCGTTATCGTGATATGCAGGCAACCTGGTGGGGCAAGGGCTCTTTTTGCAGACTCTACTATGCCACAAGCACAGATAACGGAGCGACCTTCGTGGTCTCCGCAGAAACCGCTGGCGCGGCGAACAGTAGTTTTTGGGTATTTGTAGTCGAAAGCCCAGTTCAGAGCGGGCCGGGGCTAGGATTAACAGATACCACACAGGTTTCGCTTGCCACCCATACTCTCGGCGCAGCTGCCGGTGGAGTAAGTTACTTCTGGGATGACTTGACATGGGAAGGTCTGTTGATTCCTGCAGGCACCGGCGTCAACGAGTGGAATCTCTACTAAGCAACACTTGTCCACTATAGATTACTGAACTGTGTGCAGGAAAAGGCCAAAAGCCTTTTCCTGCACTTTCTTTTTGAGGAGCCATAATTTATGCTACGTTTCATCGCCACCTTGTTTCTTGTGCTGTCAGGCACCGTGCAATTCGCCAGCGCCGCCGACACCTATTTTAAATTAGACGATACATCGATCCCCCTGGCTGTGCGGGTAGAAAAAGCGCAAGGGTTGCTTCGCGCTTGGGGATTTGCATCTCCGGAATTCGCCGAACAGTTTGTGCTAAACGACGCCGCCAGCACAAGGAAGGTGCAACAGGCACTGAAAACTTTATTAGACCGGAACACCGATTCAGCCTCGACGGCCGAAAGAGCTTCTTCCGAAGCAGAACATTATGTAACCTGGGCCCTGGCGCGAGCCCAGATGTTAAACGGTCTGGATTTTTCCGACCAGGCCTTAAGGCATTTTTTTTCTGTTAACCCCAAACAATATCAATGTGAGCCGACGGCAAAAGTGTCTGAGCTGTTGGTGCCCGCCACCTATGTCGACACGCTGGACACTACGGCTGTGTTGTCCGAAATCGCGCACCGACTGATGTCAGAGCAGTTTGGCCGCGTCGCCTATGAGACTTCTCTTAAATACGGAAAGCCGGATCCCGGCTTCAAGGGCGACGTGACCCAAAAAACCGTCGGCGCCGACAGGTTCAAACTTTATAAACTCGCCCAGGCCGCCGGAGGCGTTGGCGGCCCTTACAAGGTGGCCGACGGTTACCTGTTCGTTCAGGTGCATAAGATTGTTTCCAATGAGGACCAGTGTTATCAGTTCCACCACGACCAGATCGTGCAGGACTACGGCAGAGAATGGCTCAAAAAGATTTATGCAGACACCCTGACAACCGCCGCACGGCAATTAAAACCTCTGGTAACCGAAGTGACGTCCGTTCCACTGACCAGCGATATCGCCTACCTCGTAGATGGCCACAGCGTTACCTTCGCACAAGCGCGGGCGACATTGCCATTCTTGTTTGGCGATGATAAAAGCCTGCCCTTCTGGAAATCAATCCAGCGCCAGGCGCTGGAGGTAGAACTGATCTACCACAGCCAGGCAGGCCAGGCCATTCGCGCATCCGATGAGTACCGACAGCAGCTTAAAGTTCTAACCCTTCTGAGCGACGCGCAGAAACAGGTGAAGCAGGTACTCGCGCAGGAATCAACAACGGCGTCGATTCAGGCGTGGTATCAACAAAATCGAAAGCAATTTACAGAGACGACGACCGTTAGTTACACCCTGTACCGATGCGACGCTGCCGCAGGCGCGATTCCAGCGACGACAGTTTCACTTACTGCGGCGCAATGTGCCGCGACGCTGGAAAAACTCCGAGGCGATCCCACAGTCGCCCGAAAGCCACTCACCGGCAGCCTGATATCGGAGAAAGTAACCTCTCAGACCTGGGCGTCAAGGTCGCGGGAAATCCAGGTAGCGTGCCAGGAACTCCGGCCAGGGGAGTGGTCGCAGGTCTTTTCCATCGACGCCAAACCGCAGGTTCTGCACCTTGAAGCCATTGACCGTAAAACCCCGGAGCCGGCGGAGATATGGCCAGATATAAGCGCGCGCTACGAAATGGATAAACGGATAGAGTACTGGCAGAGATTTGTCGGAATAATATAACTCATTCGTCCTGCCTGTGTCTATTCCGCCACGGAATTGGCGGTTTGTCCTATAACTAAAGGGGGAGTGGGGAAGCGCATAGATTTAGGCGTGGAACAAAAGAATTTAAATTAGCTCTTGCAATGGGTAACGCACTCGTCTTAAAACAACTGGGTTACTAGAATTATCATTTTATAAGAAGGACTTGCTTAATGAAAAAAGTATTTTTAACAGCCGCGGCAGTTGCTGCGATGATTCCCTCTGCTTTTGCTGCCAGAACCGTATCCATGGTTCCTGTAGTAGACCTAGCTGTTGTAACGCCGGGTGCAATAAATTCTGCAACCTATGTTCCAGATGGTGGCGTTCCGGGCGCGGACAAGTTCTTAACCTATTCAGCCACTTCAGTTTTGCCACCGGCTGTGTACAACACGGCGGGAACACAGCAGGGAACCCTTCCCTCGACAGGGGTTGCGCCGAGCGGCGGTCAAGGATTTTTCGCATTAACTGCCGGAGTTGATGGCGTCATTTATGGCTTCGAAAATGGTGCAGTGGATATCTGGAAGTGGGATAGTTTTTCTGACTCGACGCCAATTAAGGCCTATGACACGCCACTTGGCTTTCAGCGCGTTGGGTCTGTAGGCGGAACCGGAATCAATACAGTTCTTGCCTTTACAGGTAATGCTACGGCTGGCAAAGTAGAATTTTTCAGCGGCTCTGCTCCTTTTACCTCCAGCGAAACGCCGACGCTGCTCGGCAAGTCTGGTCTGGCAATTAATACTGCCGGTGATGTTGCGTTTACTGTCGCTGATACGGGTCTGAAAATTCGGAAGTTTGTTAAAACCGGTGGTGTCTGGGCAGAAGATACAGCAAACTGGATCATTCCTGGACCTATTGGCGCTGGAGCTCTCACATACGATTCTGTAAATAATGTATTGTTCTCGTCTCCACAAGCTGGATCTATAAACGGGAAAGTATACGCGTACGATGGCCTCACGGGCGGTGTCCCGATCGGTGAGCTCACGTTCACAAATCTTCAGGGAACTGTTCCCGCAAATTGCGGAGGCGTAGCAGTACCAAATGGACCCGGCGGAACAGTCGGTTTTGCAGCGCGCGGTGCCGCCACAACCGCCACTGCTGTATTCCGTAAACTTACTTACACTGTTACCCCGGATGCCAGCGTTAGCGACTGGACATTGTATTAAGTTTTAACCGCAACACGTAACCGCAACACGTAACCGCTAAAACTCTGCTCGGGTTCCGGATTTCCGGACCCCGAGTTTTTTTATTGCCAGGAATTCCTATCACGCCTTTTGGACATTGAGACGGAATAGATGAGTATCTATTCAGACTCCTATTCCTCGGTCTTTAGGTGCGCCGAAGGTGTTGCATGGGATAGCCCAGGGTGAAACCCTGGGAGTCGGAACAAAAAGATTCAATCCTGAAGGGATGACATAGTTAACAAATCTGAAATGGCAAAAGATCCGAGTATCAGCCGGCCCTAATCATACCTGCCATTTCCCTTCAAATAACCTTCCCGCCGGAATTTAGACACTCTGAGATATCGAGAGGGAACATTATGTTGTCATTGTGGAAAACTATCCGGCTGGTCCTAACGGCGTCGGCGCAGCAGGTTACGGTCGGCGGTCA
>JBBSQY010000027.1:0-44807 GCA_038243585.1 Candidatus Sumerlaeales bacterium
GGCTTCCTCGACCCCGCCATGGGAAAAATCACCACCCGCGACGGCGACTACGCCGCCATCGTCACCGTCGGCAAAGCCCCCGACAACACCCTCTACGTCGTCGACGTCTGGATGGAAAAAACCTCACCCATGAACCAGGTCAAACAGATCTTCGCCCTCCACGACCGCTTCAAATACGAGAAGTTCGGCTTCGAATCCAACGGCTTCCAGGAAACCCTCGGCACCTTCATCCGCGACGAACAACTCAAACGCAAAACCGAAGGCGCCACATGGCACCTGCCCATCGAAAAGTTTCCCAACACCCACAGCAAACACAGCCGCATCAGCCTGTTGGAGCCCCACATCCTCGCCGGCAGCATCCTGTTTCAGCAAACCCTGCGGCAGGAGTTCTTCGTCCAGGCGGACGAATACAACGGCCGCCCCAATACGCACGACGATGGGCTGGACGCGCTGGCCAGTTGCGTGGAGATGATCCGCCGGACGCAAACTCTGCTGAACCCGATTCGGAACATCAAGGGGCGGGCGAGGGTTTTTTGAGACCAGGGGATAGGGTGATGCAGAGCGGCGTGGAGTTGGTTGTGGAATGGTTGCGTGGGTGCGGTAGCTTCCGGGGTCAGGCTCCGCCTGGAGTTAGGGCGGCGACAGGTCGCCGCACTCCATGATGATTGCTTTGTTGGTGGGGTTTTTGTGGGTGTCGGTGATTCTATGGATGGGTTTGTATGGGATGGCCGGGGCGATTTCGCGCTCTGGATTAGGACTTTATTATCCGGGGTCTTATTTTAAACTCTTGTGGAAACCACGGATTATTTTGCGCTTTTGAACACTGCGATTGGGAATTTGCACTCTCTGATTCCATAAGCCCTTTTCGCATGAGGCAATTTTTGCTGACTAACCTACCCAGGCAGGCTTCCGCAGTTGGTTTTTGATACCCCAGAATTCTTTATCTTTTTTGTTATCGTGTTGGGGCTCTATTATGTCCTGAACTTCCGGTGGCAGAATATCCTGCTTGTGGCGTCGAGCTACTTTTTTTATGGGTGGTTTGACTGGCGTTTTTGCGGGTTGCTGGCGGTGTCGACGGTGCTGGACTGGTATTGCGGGCTGAAGATTCCGGGGCCGGGCGGGCGTCGATGGCTTTATGTGAGCGTGATTGGTCAGCTTTCGCTGCTGGGATTCTTTAAGTATTTTAACTTTTTCGAGGAGAATTTCGAGCGGCTTTTTCAGGCGATCGGCTTTAATGCGGATGGCTGGACGCTTCATGTGGTGCTGCCGCTGGGGATTTCGTTTTATACTTTTCAGACGCTGTCTTATACGATCGATGTGGGTCGGGGGCAGCTTAAGCCGGTGCGGAACCTGATGGATTTCGCGGTGTTTGTTTCGTTCTGGCCGCACCTGGTGGCGGGGCCTATTCTTCGGGCGTCTTATATGTTGCCCCAGGTGCTGGCACCTCGGCGGGTGGATACCCGAATGTGGGCGGAGGGCACGTATTTCGTTCTGGTGGGGCTGGTGAAAAAGGTGGCGGTGGCGGATGTGATCGCCAGTTGGATTGAGGCGCCCGTTAATAATCCGGCGGATTACTCTAGCTGGACGCTGCTGCTGGTGGCTTATATGTTTGCCATTCGGATTTACTGCGATTTCGCGGGTTATACGGATATTGCCCGGGGGGTGTCGCTTTTCATGGGGTTTCGCCTGCAGGAGAATTTCATGTGGCCGTATTTCGCGGTGGGGATCGCGGATTTCTGGCGGCGGTGGCATATCTCGCTGGCGAGCTGGCTTCGGGATTATCTGTATTTTCCGCTGGGGGGAAGCCGGGGGGGGATCTGGAAGACGTATCGTAACCTGATTATTACTTTTACGCTGTGCGGATTATGGCATAAGCCGACGTGGAATTTTATCGTCTGGGGGTTTCTGAACGGTGTGCTGCTGTGCGTGGGGAAGGCCATATCCCCCTGGTACAGGGTGTTTCTGGAGGCGACCAAACGGACGGGGCTTTACATGGCTGCGATGTTTGTGCTGGGTCTGCTGACTTTCCATATGCTGATTCTCACGCAGATCGTGGCGATTATTCCGGGTATGGATCGGACGGTGGATTTCTATCGTCGCCTGTTGGAGTTTACGTGGTCGCCGGAGCCGGACAGGGGGCGCCTGGTGCTGTATGCGATGGGGGTGATGCTGCTTATCGATGTGCCGGAGTTTCTCCATGGGCGTCATACGTGGATCGTGGACAAGCCGGTGCTGCTTCGCGCCGCGGTGTATGCCGCCTTTATCGTCCTGCTCGTGCTTACGTGGACGAAGGATTATCAGCCGTTTTTTTACTTTCAGTTCTAATCCCGCAAGGATAGCGAGTCTATTTCAGTGTTCAGCTTCGATACTCTTCATATCAGTTTCCGACGGATCATTCCGACGCTCGTGATTACCGCAGGGCTTTTGCTGGCATTGGAGGTGGTGTTTCGGGCGGGCAACTGGTTTTACACCTATGAGGGGTGGGAGAGCCCGGGCCTGATGAAGAAGATGGAGCAGGCGGAGAAGCTGTTTCAGGCGGAGGGGCGGATCGACCTGGTGACCATGAGCACGTCGGTGGGGAGGTCCTGGGATGTGCGCCAGTGGGAAGAGGCGACGGGCGGGGGCATCGTGGCCTATAATTTCGGGTTCCCGGATCAGCGCCCGGAGCGGCAGTATTTTCTGTTCAAGAATCATATTTTTCCGAAGTACCATCCGACTCATATCATTTATGGGATCGGGGCGGGGGATGTGAACTCGAACATCCACGGGATGAAACCGGATCGGCCTCGGCAGGGACCGTTCTGGAGGAATGGAAGGATTCGGGCTTTGGCGGCCAAGACGCTGTTGGAAAAAGCTACGGTGAAACTGGAGGACTGGAGCGTCATGTTTCGGTCGCGGCAGCGGGCGCGGTTTACTTTGCAGCATGGGCCGATGTGGATGCTGGAGGAGGATCCGACGATCGGGCGGGGCGTGCTTGCGCCAACGGTGCGCCGGCAGGCGTTTGGGCCAATGGAGTCTTCCTGGGGATTACTTCCAGAGGGGCTTCCAAATAATAATTACCACGATTACTGGGTGCCGGACGATGGCGAAATCGGGGAGCTCCTTAAGCTGTCGGAGTTTTGCGAGAAGCATGGCATCAAGCTGGCGATTGTGGAAATTCCGGCATCGCCGTATGCTCATACGAATTTTGACGATCCCGAAAAGGATTACTGGCGCTTTACGAATGCGCTGGATCACCTGGCGGCTAATGGGGCGTGGGTTCTTCCGATGGCGTGGGATCTGAAACTGGACAACACTTATTTTGAGGATCAGGCGCATCTGAACCGTTGGGGCGGCCAGATGGTGACGGATTATGTTTACCGGAAAGTGATTCGGAAGTGGTACCCGGAGCAGGCGGCGACGACGGCGGCGGCGTTGCCGGAGCCGGCGGAGGTGTGGTTTGAGGATCTGGTGACGACGGGCGGCGAGGGCGTTGCTGTCGAACGGCGGTACGTGGTGTCGGCGGACGCGCAGTATGCGGCGGCGCGGCAGGTGGTTGTTACGGCGGCGGTGGATATTACGCTGAGCGCGTCGGTGTCGCAGGGGAGTTATGCTGTGGAGATCTATGGGGGGGACGGCTCAACAACGGAGCCGCTGCGTTCGGGAGATGCAAAGGTGGAATTGGCTGCGGTGGGGCCTGACGGTGAGGTATCGGCCAGGCTGCCCCTGGATAAATGGATTCTTTCGCGTATCGGCGTGACTTATACGCAGGCGTATTTTACTGTTCCCACTACGGGCGCGCTTGTGCTGCGGGTTCTGGATGCGGGGAAGCGTCCGCTGGTGCTGGATTCGGCGTTTGTACGGAGACGGCTTACGAGTTCAAGCGACGCGATTATTGTGGAGTAAATATCGATGACCGGTATGGACAAACCTGAGTATGTGGTGCGATTTGTGGAATGGAATTCTCCCGAAGCGGAAACGCTGAAGCGAATTAGGTTTCGCGTTTTTGTGGACGAGCAGAAAGTTCCTGCGGACCTGGAGTTGGATGAGACGGACTGTGTCGCGCTGCATGTGCTGGCGGAGAACGGGGCGGGGGATCCGTGTGGCACGGGACGGTTGTTTCCGGATCTGGACAAGGCGGAGCAGGCAAAAATTGGACGAATGGCGGTGCTGAAGGAGCACCGCGGCTCGGGCTGCGGCGCGGCGGTGTTAATTGCGCTTGTTGATGAGGCCCGGAACGCAGGGTATCAGTCGGTAGTGCTGTCGGCTCAATTGCACGCGGTGCCGTTTTACCAGCGGTTCGGTTTCGACTCCGTAGGACCGCTTTATGATGACGCAGGGATCCCTCATCAGGCGATGATCCTGAGGTTTTGAAAGTGGGCGCGGGGCAATTAACTTTGTGTTTCCAGAGTTGGATTGGTATCGGGCTAAAGCAGTCAGAAAGCCGCGCTAAACCCGGCGACTCTCAGACGATATCGCCTGTTTACCAAAGGAAATTCGTCGGTTGCTTGCATGGGATTTTTCTGATTCTGATATTGGCTGATAAGTCGCTTTACGTATTGGTGAGTGAGGCTTTGCCAGCGGTGCTGGAAGCTATTTTTTGGATTTGAAACCAGCCAAAATTCCCTGGGCGGCGGCGGCGACTCCTACTATGATTCCTGCAGCTTTGCCTATCGGATTAGGTTTTTCTTCTAGTTCGGATATCGCAGCAGGGGCGGCTACGGTTTCCTTCGCAGAGCGCGGGTTGTAGGCGGCGCCTGCTGGCAGTTTGTCAGTTTCCAAGATCGACAGAGTCTTTTCTCCGGGCTCCTGGTCTGGTGCCTCCTTCGCCTTCACTGTCTTTTTTACACGACCCTTCCACGCCCCGTAGTTGCGGGAATACACCTGCGTGAGTTCAGCACCAAAAAAGACGATTTGGGCCGAATAGTAGATCCAGACCAGCAACACGACGAACGATCCAGCTGCACCGTAGGTTGATGCCATGCTGCTTTTGGCGAGATATAGACCCAGGGCGAATTTGCCGAGGGTAAATAAAATCGCTGTCAGCGCCGCGCCAAGCCAGACGTCGCGCCATGGCAGCTCTATATCTGGTAGAAATTTAAAGATCATGGCGAAGAGGGTGGTGACAACGGCGAAGGATACGACAATGTTCAGGATCTGAAGCAGAGGTCCCAAGGCTCCGGAGCCGCCAATGTATGTACCGAAGGCAGAGAGGATCGTGCTGATGACGAGAGACGCCAGCAATATAAAGCCGACGCCCAGGACCAGACCAAAGGATAAAAAACGATCTTTAATGAAGCCCATTATCCCGCCGCTGGATTCTTTTTCGGGCACGTCCCATACAGTATTCATGGCGTCTTTGAGCTGGACGAACACGCCGGAAGCGCCAAAAAGAAGCAGTAGCGAACTGATGATGGTGGCGAATATACCCTGACCCTTTTCCTCGTTAGCTCCCGCTATCATGGATTGAATGGCCTCTGCCCCCTGCTCGCCGACAATGCCGCCGATCTGACCTTGTATGCCTCCGGAAGCCGCTTCGTCTCCAAACACAAAACCGACAATGGCGATGGTAATGAGTAAGAGCGGCGCAATGGAAAATACCGTGTAGTAGGCGAGGGCGGCGCCGAGACGGGAAGCTTTATCGTCGGACCACTCGCGGGCGGCTTCCATTACGAGATCTTTGACGGTTTTGAAGGTTAACGGCATTTTTTGCTCCAACGAAATAGGTAGCCTTCGTATTACAAATGCCGTGCCAGTTTAGATTTGGAGTTGACGGAGCGAATAACGGACGGCGGTGCATACGCGGAGTTGTGATTAGTATTCTGGGTAGGCTCCGGCTTTTAACGGGGAGTCAAATTTATTATGAAATGACTACGATCTTGAACTTTAAACTTATTAACGCTGCGTTTGTGTTGGGCGTATTCTTTATTTTATCTCCATCCGCAAATGCGGCTGACGAACCGGCAGAGGAGAAATCCAGCAAGTCGGACGGAGCTGCAAAAACTGAAAAACATGACGCATTTACAAGTTCAGTAATGGAAACACAGGTCTTGCTCGATCGGCTCTTGTTTTCTCCCGGAGCAATTGACGGCCTTAAAGGTCGGAACGCCGATTTCGCGCTGAAAGCTTTTCAGGAGGCGAACGATTTAGATGTTTCTGGCGAAATGGACGATAAGACCAGCGAGACCCTGCGCAATGCGGCCCAGGTGGACGGCTTCCTACAGAGCTATACTTTAACCGAAGCCGATTTGGACAGCCAGTTTCTTGAATCTATTCCGGAGGATATGGGGAAGAGTGCGGAGCTCGATGCGCTGTCTTATGGTTCGGTTCAGGAAATGATCGCGGAGCGGTTTCATACGACTGCGGATTCACTGAAATACCTGAATCCAGGCGCGGAGTGGAAGACCGGGGATGTGCTTCAGGTTCCGAATGTGTTTCCAACTGAAATCAGCAACGTACCGCCCGGATCTAAGGCTGAATCGACGGAGACGGCTGAGAAGAATGACGATGACCAGACAAAGGATGAAGCGGCTGGCACAGATGACAAAGCAACGACTGATGGCGCTGAGCGACGGCCTTCGGGGCTTAAAAGTAAGCCAGAAGGACCTGTGACCATATTCGTTTCAAAACAAGACACCTACTTGAGGGTGTGGGATAAGGACGGCAAAATCCTGTTCCATGCTCCGGTATCGGCGGGCAGCGAACATGACCCGCTGCCGTTGGGGGACTGGAAAGTCAATGGGACGGAGAAGTATCCGAAATATAACTATAACCCGGACCTTTTCTGGGATGCGGACGAATCTGATAAAAAAGCAAAGGTTCCCGCTGGACCGAACAACCCGGTCGGGGTTGCATGGGTTGATATTACAAAGCCTCATTATGGACTTCATGGCACGCCGAACCCGGAGAAAATCGGTTATACAGAAAGCCATGGCTGCGTTAGGCTGACAAACTGGGATGTGTTGCGGTTGGCAGATATGGTGAAACCGGGCACAAACGTTGAATTTCGCGAGAAGGCTGAAGAGAAGAAGAAACAGTAAACGTTGCTGCGCCGGGGCCCTCAACCGAGCAGGGCTCTGGCGAACAACGGGCCGAGATGGCCGCGTGGAAGTGCGGGTGTGGGCTGCGTTAGCGGCCAGGGATTTGCACACCCGGGAGCGGGCAACGGAAATAATCCGTAGACTTCCCGTTGCATAACAACGCGTCCGCATCATATCATTGGCGGATATGGATAACTTTAATTACGACGTCTTTCTGATATTTCCGATTGTGCTGTTCAGCCTGTCGGTGCATGAGTGTGCCCATGCGTTGGTGGCCTGGTGGGGCGGCGACGACACGGCGCGGTTGCAGGGTCGAATTACGCTTAACCCGATTTCGCATATTGATATATTTGGAACGATCATCATCCCGATTATCGCGGCCATTTCATCGCTGCCGCTGATCGGGTGGGCCAAGCCGGTTCCTGTGAATTTGAGCCGCCTGGAGAAGCCGTGGTGGGATGTGCTGGTGACGCTGGCGGGGCCGGGCTCAAATCTGTTGCTGGCGCTCCTGGCTACGCTGATTATGAAGTTCGCCCTGCTGTTTTTCGATCCTGCAACGGCGCACCCGGTTGTTTTTAACTTTGCCTATTATTTTATCGTCGTGAACGTGAGCCTGGCGATCTTTAATATGATTCCTGTGCCGCCGCTGGATGGTAGCCGGATATTGTTTCACTATGTCATAAGCGGTCGGCCGAAACTGTACCCGGCGTGGGAAATGGCTGAACGTTTTTCTATAGTGTTCTTGTACTTGATTATAAGCATTCCAGGGACAAGCAGACTGCTATGGAGCACGGTAAACGGGCTTTCCAGTCCGATGCTGATGTTTATTGGTTTAAAGGATACCTGATGCGCATATTAAGTGGAATGCGTTCGACGGGGCGTCTCCATGTGGGGCACTACCTGGGCGCTTTGAAGAATTGGATCAGCCTGCAGGAAGCGGGTAACGAGTGCTTCTTCATGGTGGCGGATTGGCACGCGCTTACGAGCGATTACGCGGATCCGTCGCGGCTGGGCGAGAATATGCGCGAGAGCGTGCTGGCGTGGTTGGCGGCAGGGCTTGATCCGGAACGGAGCACGATCTTCGTTCAATCTCATGTGAAGGAACATGCGGAGCTGGCTTTGTTGCTGGGAATGTTTACGCCGCTGACCTGGCTGGAGCGCAATCCCACTTATAAGGATCAGGTTGTGCAACTGGCCAATAAGGATGTGCAGACTTATGGCTTCCTGGGGTACCCGGTGTTGCAGGCGGCGGATATCCTGATCTACCGGGCGGAGGCTGTGCCGGTGGGGGAGGATCAATTGCCGCATCTTGAACTGACGCGGGAGATCGCGCGGCGGGTGAATTTCATACATGGCGGGCCTATCGAGGCTGGTACGAACCGTCCGCTGAACCCGATTTTTCCGGAACCGGATCCGCTGCTCAGCCCCGTGCCCAAGCTGCTGGGGCTGGATGGTCGGAAGATGAGCAAGAGCTATGATAATGGCATCTATTTAAACGATGCACCGGATGTGATTGAGAAAAAAGTCAAGGGTATGCTGTCGGATACGGAACGGGTTCGGAAGAGTGATCCGGGACATCCGGAAAACTGTACGGTGTGCGGCTATCAGACGATCTTTAACGCAGCGAAGGCGGCGGAGCTGCATGAAGGTTGCCGTTCGGCGACCATCGGATGCTTTGACAACAAGCGGGAACTGGCCGCGGCGCTGAATGAAATGCTGGAACCAATGCGGGAGCGCAGGGCCTATTATGAAGCTCGTCCGGATGAGGTGATTGCTATTATTGAGGCGGGAAATAAGCGGGCACGGGAAGAGGCGCAGAAGACTATGGCCGTGTTGCGAGAGCGATTGAGTCTTGTGGAAACGGTTCAACAGATATTTGGTTTGTCCCACAGTTAAGGCTAAAATGATTGCGGTTATTGCGCGACGGAAAGGTTTTTTTTGATGCCTGATGGACGTTCATCGATTGATGATATTATCCAGATTTATAAGTTGGATGTAGATGTTTCGCTGTTAAGGGAAAACCTGAAGTTAACTCCTGACGAACGCTTGCGGAACACGGCCAGATATGCAAATTTTGTTTTGCAAGCCAGGGAGGCCGGGGCGAAGCTCAGGAATAAGTCGAATGTGCCGAATAGTGATGTTAAGTCACTCCCGCCCGCAGATAGATAAGCTGGCGCTGTTATGACCTATACCATTAAACTGCCGGTCTTTGAAGGCCCGTTTGATTTGCTTCTGCATCTGATTCGGGTTAATGAGATGGATATCCACGACATCCGCATCGCGGAAGTGACGCGGCAGTATCTGGATTATATCGAGATGATGCGTGAGTTGGATCTGGAACTGGCAGGGGAGTTCCTGGTGATGGCGGCGACGCTGATTCGGATCAAGGCGCGGATGCTGTTGCCGGCGAACGTGGAGACGGAAGAGAACGAAGAAGAGATTGACGAGATATTGAGCGCGCGAGAGCTGGTGCGCCAGCTTGTGGAATATCGCAAGTTCAAAGAGGCCGCGGGTGAGCTGCGCCACCGGGAAGAACACGCGGCGCGACTGGTGTTTCGACATAATCCAGAAGTGCGGATCGTGGCGGAGGAAAAAGAGGAGCTGTCGGTGGATATCGCGCTTCTGTACAAGGCTTTCAGTCGGGTGCTGCGGTTCGTAGACAATCCGGTTTACAGCCCGAACATGAATGAGAAGTTTTCCGTCGAGGACAAGATCACTTACCTGCAGGATCTGATTGTGGGAAAAGCTTCGGTGGATCTGGAAGCGGTGTTCAGACGATGTTTTAATCGCGACGAGGTTATTGTAACTTTCCTGGCGCTGCTGGAGTTGTGTCGCATGAAGCGGCTGATCATCCAGCAGGAGGGATCCTTTGAAAAGATAACGGTAACCGCTTCGGAAGGGCAGTTGGAGTATGACATTGAATCCTGAAGATGATATTGTGGAAAGTTCGGAGCAAGAAGAAGTCGAGGAGGTATCCGTCGATGCCGACATGACGGATTCATCTGACTTGTCCGATATATCCGACACGCCCGACCTGGAAGATGTATCTGACTTATCGGAAGTGTCCGATACTCCTGACGAACCGGCTTCTCTCGAGCCGGATGACCCGCCTGACGATGCTGAGGATGGAGACGATGATCTTGCTGACGCAGTAACTTTTGACGGGGATCGGCCGGTGGTTAGCGAACTGGAATACCAGGCGCCAAAGCTTACAAAAGCCGCTGATTATGACGAAGGTTCTGATACCAAATTTTCTTCGGTTGCGGAAGCGAAGGCCGTGGTGGAAGGGTTTTTGTTCAGCTGTAATGAGCCGCTCAGCGTGCAGAAGCTGAGCAAGCTGATGGGAAATCTCCATCCGAAATCCGTGCGCGGGCTGCTGTTGGAGCTTCAGTGGGATTATGAAAATCATCACGGCGCATTGCAGGTTATTGAAATCGCCGGTGGGTATCAGTTGTGTACGCGAGCTTTTGTGGCTCCGTGGATGTTTCGTCTGCACAAGCACAAGCGCCGCAGCGCGCTGTCGCCCGCGACGCTGGAGACTCTGGCCATTATCGCCTATCGGCAACCAATCACCAAGGGAGAAATCGAGGGGATTCGCGGGGTTGAGAGCGGAGCGCCTGTGCGGACTTTGCAGGACCTAAGCCTGGTGGAAGCCAGCGGGCGGCGGGAAGTGGTGGGTCGTCCGCAGCTTTATGTGACGACGGAACAGTTTCTTAGAACCTTCGGTTTGAAATCTGTCGGGGACCTTCCATCGATTTCGGAGCTGAAGTCGAGGTTCGCGGAAGAGCAAAAGCTGAAGCCGGTAACGGCAGCGGCGACGCCACAAGTGACAGAAGAAGTGGCTGAAGATCCGGAAGCGGCTAAAAAGCTGGAAGAGATTGCGGAGACTGACGCGACTGAAAATCTGGAAGAGATTGAGGTAATTGAAGAGTCGGACCAGTTGGACTCTTCGGATCCGTCAGAGGAATTAGACCAGCAAAATCAGTCGGACCTGTCCGACGAATCGGACTCGGAGGAGCTACCGGGTGATTCGGACATATTAGAAGAGGCTGAAGAACTGGAAACAACGGAACAGTCGGAAGTTTCTGCGCCTATTGAAGATGATCATCCATCCATTCAATAAGCAGGATGTTGTCCTTGTCCTGGCCGATCCAGCCGTGACCTGCGCCCGGTTTTCTAATGAGGCTTGCTTCGACGCCGGCTTCTGTTAATTTTGTAACCATAGTTTCCGACTGTTGAATCGGAACCAGTTTGTCGTTATCGCCGTGGATAATCAATATGGGCGCATCGTCGGGTGTGACATGGGTAATTGGAGAAACTTCTCCAAGTACTTTTTCAAAGGTCACTTGATCAGTTAGCGGTTTTATGGTTGTCCCAAGCTTGCCCAGGCTGCGCTGATCCAGAGTGCGATCCAGGAAATTGAAGGACGCGGAAAATCTCTCTCCCACGGTGGATTGCTTAATTTTGGCGCCCTCGCTACCATAGTTCAGGAAATCGGTGGGAGGGTAAAAACACGCGGCTGCCTGCACGCGGCTGGATGTCTGTTCGACAGGATCCTTTGATTTTGGATTTCCGTCGTCTCCGGTGGTGGCGGCTATCAGGGCGAGATGCCCGCCTGCGGATCCGCCCATTATTCCGATAGGGCTGGATGTGTTTCCGTCCTGATGGCGGATGAAGCGGATGGATCGGGTGACGTCTTCAATGGCGTGTTCGATATTAAAGTAAGGGCTGCTCCGGTGGACCACCGCGCATACTTCATATCCGCGATCAATCAGGCCGCGTATGGGCACGATAGGGTTGTCTGGCCTGATGGAATCGTGAGACGAAAACCAGCCGCCGCTGATGACCCACACTACAGTTGCACCGTTGGCCCCTTGTTTCGGTTTAAAAACATCCATGGTCAGCGCGGTGCCGTAGGCTCGACCATAGACTACGTCCTGAGTCCGGGTGAAATCGGCGTGAACGACGGGCGCTTGTTTATTATCGTTAGCACCGGAAAGCGCTAGCAAAACGGCTGTGGTAACTAGAGTAAACATAGGCGCTTTCTATGTAATATGGAGTTAGTACTCGCCTGACTAATCACCGAATCAGAGTTATTTTGTGCCGCGCGGTTTTTTTGCCGGCGGTTTGGCGGTTGCTTTTTTTGGCTTTGTCTTTTGCAGGTCCGGCGTCTCTTCGTTGCTTCCGCTTATGCGGCCGGTCAGGGTTTCGTTGGCGCCAAATTTTTGGCCGTCGGAGATATCCAGAGGGGCCACGAAGGTGCTTCTGCTTCCGAGGAAAACGTCGTCTCCGATCACCGTTTTGCGGCGCTTGTTTCCGTCGAAATTGACAGTGAGGCTGCCGGCGCCGACGCTTGACCGGTCGCCTATCTGGGCGTCGCCGATGTAGCACAGGTGGAGGATATCGCTGTCGGCGCCTATGTCGCTTCGGGTTACTTCCACGAAGGTGCCTATGCGGGTGCCGCTGGCAATGGTTGTTTGCGGGCGAACGCTTGAGTATGGCCCGACGGTGACTTTGTCTCCGATAACCGCTTTTTCGATCGACGCAAATTTCAGGGAGCAGTCGCTGCCGATGGTGCTGTCGGTGATATGGGCGTTTGGTCCGATATCGCACCGCTCGCCGATGTCACATTTGCCCTGGATGATCGTGAAGGGGCGAATTACGGTGTCGCGGCCAAGGCGGACTTGCTTATCAATGTAGGTGGTTGACGGATCAATGACGGTGACGCCCTGCTCCATCACCTGTTGTGCGATGCGGTTCCGCAGGTAGCCTTCAGCACGGGCCAGTTCCGACCGGCTGTTGATTCCCATGGTTTCCGATGAATCCTCCGCGACGACAGGCTCCACTTCGTCGCCCAGCTGGCCGAGAATCTCGATGGTGTCGGTGAGGTAATATTCCTTCTGGACGTTCTTGTTACCGACCTTTTTCAGGGCTGAGATCATCTTCTGGCAGTCGAACACGTAGATACCGGTATTGACCTCCTGAATGGCGACCTCGTAGGTGTTTGTGTCTTTTTCTTCTACGATCTTGTGTACGGTGCCGTCGCGGCTTCTGACGATGCGGCCGTAACCGGTGGGGGGGTCGAGTTCCGTCGTCAATACAGTGGCGGAAACCTGGTGGGCGCGGCGGCGCTTTACCAGTTCGCGCAATGTCTCGGTTTTAATGAGAGGCGCGTCGCCAACGGTGACCAGCACATCACCCTTAAAGTCCTTAATGTAAGGCAATACCTGCTTAACGGCATGGGCGGTGCCGAGGCGCTTTTCCTGCTTTACACAGACGGCACGTTTGCCGACGTGGTCCTCAACTGCGTCGGCCATAAAGCCGGTTACGACATAGATTTTTTTCGGTCCGAGGGCCTGAATAGCCTCGAGGACGTGATCGATCATGGGCTGCCCGGCTACGCTATGGAGCACCTTGGGCAGGCCGCTGTACATGCGCGTGCCTTGTCCCGCCGCTAAAATTATTGCCACCAGTTCAGTCATTCAGGTGCTACCTTTCAAAGCTGCGGTTGAGGTTGCGGCACGCAAAAATCGTATGAGTATTCGTCAGGTTTCTGTGCCAAATTTATTAGTTATAAGATCAACCAGTTCCTCAAGGGCGGGTTCTGACCCTTCGCCGGCACACTCTATGGTCAGACAAGTCCCTTTTGAGGCTGCCAACATTACCAGCCCCATGATACTTTTTCCGTTAACACGCTGGCCGTTTGATATGACGTGAATGTCGCACCCTTTGTGTTTATTAGCGGTGTGTACGAAAGCCGCAGCCGGGCGCAAATGCATTCCCGCCTCATTAGAAACCACCACGTCGCCCTTTGCTATACTCATTGAGTCCTATCGCATCCAGTTTACTCAGCAAAATAGTTTGCCCGTTTCCGACATGGCATTTACCAGAGAATGGGCGTGGCATTGCTGCAACGGTTAAATTATTTCAGTGAGTTGCAATATGAATGCCATCTCAATTGCTTTTAACTGGATTTTGCCAGTAAGGAACCTGTAGGTTCTTACCTATGAAAACTAATATTTT
The DNA here is from genome assembly GCA_038243585.1 of Candidatus Sumerlaeales bacterium. Lineage (GTDB taxonomy): Bacteria > Sumerlaeota > Sumerlaeia > Sumerlaeales > Sumerlaeaceae > JAKFFN01. The sequence continues at coordinate 14,043 of JBBSQY010000027.1, forward strand.
AAAAAGCCTTGTTTTTGCTGCCGGTCTTTTATCCCTGTGCGCCTGCCGGGTGGAAACCAACACGGAGTCTGTTCCTGAAGCGGAAGGGTCTGGGAAAAAAGCGATAAACATTCGTGTGGAACCGCTTTCGAGGCAGGAAATTAAAGATGTCACAAATACGACCATAGACCGGGCATCGGACGCGGCCTCTGTCGTTCGTGAAGCCGCGTCGTCGGCGGTCGACAACGCGCAGCGCGTGGGTAAGAGCGTAACGACGCTGACGGAGGGCATGGTTGACATTAACTTCCCTGGGAAGAACGATGCGACGGTGACGACAGTGACCCAGGTGACGACCGAAACAGAGTAGGCTTCATCGCGCGAGGCGTTGGTTTGCTAGCGCACCGCCGACTCTTCTATTATCAGGTCGCCGGTTCGACTGTTCATGGTGGCCATTATCCCGAGGGGCAATGTCGCGTAATCCTGAATGTGGCCGAAGGGCAAACCGGAGATGACCGGGATGCCCAGCGGGCGCAGACGGTCGTAAAGTACATCATCCATCAGAGGCTCCAGGGCGCGGGGCAGCTGAGACGGCAGCGGTTTTACGGTGCGGCCGGCGGTTTGCGCAGCTTTTTGTTCCAGGGCCGCGAAATCTGAATCAGGCACGTTGCGGCCAATGACGATACCTGCTGCGTCTTTTAGCTTTCCGGCGGACAACAGCTGCGTCAACATTCGATCAACGCGGTAGGGTTTCTCGTCGACCTCTTCGATGAACACGATGGCGTTGCGGGTCTGGACGGCGAAGGGGGTTCCGACGCTTGCGGCGAGGAGGCTCAGATTACCGCCGACAAGGCGACCAGTGGCGGTGCCGGGACGGATGATTCTGTAGTCGCGGTCGTTATGGTCTGTCCAAATTGATCCGGCCGGTTCCGCGCGACCAACGGTCCGAAGGAAGCTGAAAATCGAAAAGCGACTTGGGGCGCTGTCCGCGAACGTCGAAGCCGCCATGGGCCCATTAAAGCTGACTAGTCCGCATTTTTTCAGGAATGCCAGATTCAGCATGGTTATGTCGCTGAACCCAATGAACACTTTTGGGTTAGCTTTTATCAGGTCGTAATCGATGGCGTCGACCAGTCGGCCGGTGCCATAACCGCCGCGAAGGCACATTATGGCGTCGACCTTTTTATCGGCAAACATGCTGTGGAGGTCGGCCAGCCGGTTTTTATCGGAGGAGGCCAAAAAGCCGTGACGGTCGCGCACATGGCGACCGGCCTTTATCTGGAAACCCATAACTTCCAAGCCATGAATCGCCTGGTCTACGTGGATTTCTTCTTTGGCCGCGCTGGCAGGGGCCACTATTCCGATTGTCATTCCAAGCTGAAGGCGCGCAGGTTTTATCATAGTCGCAGTGGGTGGTTATCGGGTGGCGTATTCAACACTTTTTATGGGCTGAGGACGGCCGTTGCTTAGTCTTTTTTGCGGTCCTGCAAATTAATGCCGCAGTAGATCGGTTCAGCCTGTGTGTCGGGGGCTTTTTCACGGATATGCCGCCAGCGCCCGGCCCGTTTGTCTTCGCCGGGTAATACGGGGGTTGTGCAGGTAAAGCAGCCTATGCTGGTATAGCCACGGGCATACAGCGGGTGCACAGGGAGATCATGTTCTTCCGTATAGCGATCCACATCGGCGTCGATCCAGGTGGCCAGCGGGTAGATTTTATAAGCATCAAAACGGTCGTCCCAGCTGATAAGGGGGGTGTCGCCCCGATTTCCGCCCTCGCTGCGCATGAGGCCGCCTGCCACCGCATCGAAGCGGCCTTTTACAGCGGCGATAAATGGAACTTCTTTGCGAAGAAAACAGCAATGGCGGTAGCCGGGTTCAGAATCGGGCAATGAGTCGTCGCTTTCGTGCAGGTAGCGCCCGAAATCCGCGTATTGTTGTTCAAATGTACGTTTGGCGCTATAGGTCTGGATGTTCAGATTATAACGTTTTATGAATTCGTCTCGCACGTCCAGAGTTTCTCGAAAATGAACGTCGGTGTCAACGAATACGATCTCTGTCTGGGGGGCGATCCGTCCGATCATGTGCATGAGTACGCCGCCGGTTTTCTGCATGCTGGATTGTACGGCGAAGCGGTCGCCAAAGGTGCTCACCGCCCAGCGTAGTACCTCGTCGGCCGGCAGTTGCTCCAGCTCCTCATTTAACTTATTTAACTCTAGTTGTCTTGTAGACATTGCCGTGAGTGGTACCAGCGCCTGATGATTTTTGTTTTAGAAAACTTGATATGATGAGGTCGGACGGACAGGGTAGTTCTGGTGTCTCATGGGGGGATTCGCCATGATAATTGTGAACAACTGATGTTTACACAGGCGGGACGCCTATGCTACTTCAGGGGCGGATACTTCATGATGCGTTAGACTTCTTCGATTCCCTCGGGCAGTTGTGCTGTTATGCGGCCTTGGTTTAGATCAACGCCGGTCACGATTTCCGGTACGTAGGGGATCAGGAATTCCCGCTCCAGTCCGGTGATAATCAGGTAGTCCTGCACGCCGGCACGCATGGCTTTGACTTTCCCGACGACGGCGTTTTTGTTTGTGTCGAAAAGTTCGAGGCCTTCGAGCTGGAAGCCGTAATAGCGTCCTTCGGGTAGATCCCAAAGTTCTTCTTCGTAGACGTATGCTTGGAGGTTGCGGAAGGCTTCTGCCCTGTTGATGTCCGGGGCTTCTTCAAAGTACACGACCAGGAACCGGTGATGTATGTCGAATTCTGTAAGGGTAACCTGGCTGTAGGCGGAGGGTCGCGGACGCAGTCCGGCGGTGGATGGATCGGGCTTGAGGAAGATGCGATCGGTTTTCAGGTTTTCGAAGTCATCGGGATTATCGAACTGCGCCATAAGACGCAGGCCGCCTTTGATTCCCTGGGGCTTGGTGATGATTCCAAGCAGGACCAGCCGAGCTTCGTCCGGCTTTGCGGGGGTGCCGGGGAGCGGGTGCTTTTCCAAAATTTACTCGACTATCTGGAGGAGGGATTTCTTTTTGAGCTTGGTTGCGGCTGCGCTGAGTATTTTGCGAAGAGCCTTGGCGGTCTGACCGCCTTTGCCAATCACTTTGCCGACATCGTCCGGAGCCACTTTAAGTTCCAATATAATGGAGTTCTCGCCTTCGATGACGGTAACTCTTACATCATCAGGCTTGTCTACGAGGGCTTCGGAGATGTATTGTACCAGGTCACGCATGACCTGGCCTTCGGTTGGATTGCTCATGTAGGGGCTGTCTCCGAGTCAACGTTGTTTCGAACAGGAATGGAACCGCTGCCTTATCTGAACAGAAGTTAGGACAAGCTCATAAAATTCCACAACAAAAATATTGCGGAGATACGATTTAAGCTGTTTTTGGAGCCGGTTTGCGGGCTTCGTGGAACTGCTTTAGAATGCCTGATTTACGCATGAGCGACTTTACGGTATCGGAAGGCTGTGCGCCGACCTTCAACCAGTACAGGGCGCGTTCACTGTCGATCTGCACTTTGGTCTCAGCCGAAAGGGGCTGGTAGTGACCAAGAATTTCAATAAAGCGGCCATCACGTTTCATGTGGCTGTCTGCCACTACAACGCGATACGCTGGACTTTTGCTGCGACCCATGCGGGTCAAACGAATTTTAACTGACATTCAACTCATCCTCATTTAACTTAAGCGGCTTGTATTATTATGTCTGTTGAAGTTTGTTCAGGGGTTTCTGATTTCGGCCACTGAGAAAATGCGGGCGGACGGCTCGGCGAACCATCCCTGCCAAATGCGCGAATTGATGACGGACGGCTCGGCGAGCCATCCCTACCTAATGCGCTGATTGCTGGCGCTGCTACCGAATAGCGCCCCCCTTTTACTGATAACAGTTGCAGGGCAGTTTGTATTACCCGCTGTGGGTGCCTCTATCTTTACGGAATCGGTGGGCTGCGGAAACAATGAGCTTTATACCTTATGTAATCGAACAGAACGAACGTGGCGAACGCGCTTATGATATCTATTCGCGCCTGTTGAAAGACCGAATTATCTTCCTGGGGACGCCCATTGACGACAATGTGGCCAATGCCATTATTGCTCAGCTTCTTTTTCTGGAAAGCGAAGATCCAGACAAAGACATCAATATCTATGTTAACAGCCCGGGTGGCTCTGTTACGGCGGGTCTGGCCATTTATGACACCATGCAATTGGTTAAGCCGGATGTCGCTACGATCTGCGTAGGGCAGGCTGCCAGCATGGGCGCGATTTTGTTGACCGCAGGTGCTAAAGAAAAGCGTTATTGTTTGCCTCATTCGCGTATCATGATCCATCAGCCACTGGGCGGAGTGCAAGGCCAGGCGGCGGATATCGACATTCAGGCGAAGGAGATTTTGCGTATGAAGGCGCGCCTGAACGAGATTTTACAGCGGCATACAGGACAGACCCTGGAGAAGATCGAGAAGGATACGGACCGCGATTATTTCCTTTCAGGGGAGCAGGCCGTGGAGTATGGTATTATTGATAAGGTTGTGTTCGATAAGCACGCATTTGCCAAGGGCAATAGCAAGGACGGCGATAAGAAGTAGGGTGCGTATAAAAATTCGTAGAAGGCGGGGCGAGGGCGCGTGATCATTGCGTGAAGCCGCATAGGCGTCCCGCCTGTGTTGCCCGGGATTTCAGTTAAATCCCGGGCAGCTGCATTTAAGGCCTGAGTTGAAGGTTGGTGGTGTTTGCTGGCGCCATTGAGAATGTGCGAATGGGTGTCGGTCGTAATAAGGTTTTTTTAGGGTTATTTGTTCCGTCTGCGGTTTCACAGGCGAGACGCCTATGCTACTTCAGGATAGAGAGAAGCGTAACAGAAGCAATTGATGATGACAACAGAACCAATGGAAATAAAGCTTGTTCGCCTGCAGATCTCTGAAATTTATCTTTCAGTGCAGGGAGAATCTACGTGGACAGGGCTGCCTTGCACTTTTATCCGGCTTACGGGTTGCCCGTTGCGCTGTACTTATTGCGATACGCAGTATGCGTTCTTCGGCGGGCAAAAGATGGAACTGTCGGCGGTCATTGATCGCGTGCGAGAACTGGGCTGTCGGCTGGTGGAAGTGACTGGCGGCGAACCGCTGGCTCAGCCGAACTGCATTGCGCTGCTTGACGCTCTGGTGGATGATGGATACACGGTGCTTCTGGAGACCAGCGGGGCTTACTCTGTAGCGGCCGTGCCGCAGGCGGTGGTTCGCATTGTGGACCTCAAGGGGCCTTCCAGCGGAGAGATGCACCGCAATTTTTATGAGAACATGGACCTGTTGCAGCCCCATGATGAAGTGAAGTTTGTGCTCGGAAGCCGCGAGGATTATGAATGGGCGGTGGCCCAGGTGCGGCAATACGAATTAACGGCAAAGGTTCGGGCTGTGCTGTTTTCCTGCGTGTTTGGCAGCCTTGAGCCCGCTACCCTCGTGCAATGGATGCTGGATGACCAGCTTAACCAGGTCCGATTTCAGTTACAGGCGCACAAGTTTATCTGGCCTCCCGATATGAAGGGCGTTTAACGCGCCGGATGCATGAAAGTGAAAATGACTAATTACCCTTATGATATCGCCATAATTGGCGCCGGCGCGGCCGGTTTGACTGCCGCCATTTTTGCTGCCGAGGAGGCCGTGCGCCTTGATTTGTCTCTGCGCATTTGCCTGATCGATGGCTCAGCGAAGCCAGGAGCAAAGATTCTGGTGAGCGGCGGCGGCCGTTGTAACGTTACCAACGAGGCTGTTGCGCCGGAGGATTTTAGCGGAGGATCACAGAAGATTATCCGTAACGTCCTGCTGTCGTTTGATGAAAAACGGACGGTAGAGTGGATGGAGTCTATCGGGGTGCCGCTGAAACTGGAACCTACTGGAAAGTATTTTCCAGAGAGCGACAGCGCCCGCACGGTACTGAACGCTCTGCTGGCGCGCGCGCAAACCCTGGGCGTCGAGACGCGGTTTGGCTTTCGTGTCCGCGAGCTAAGCCGTAATGAAGAAGAGCCGGGCTGGGTGATCAGCAACGCCGGCGATGAGGACGATCTTACGGCGACCAAGGTGATTGTCGCTACGGGTGGGCGGGCGCTTCCGAAATCGGGGAGCGACGGGGCCGGTTATCCATGGCTGGAACGGCTTGGCCATACCATCGTCCCGACGGTGCCGGCGCTGGCACCCCTGGTGCTGGATGAAAATGGGTTTGCGGATTCTCCACTCAGCAAGTATTTCGCTGAGCTTTCCGGGGTTACGCTTGAGGCTCAACTGGAATTTGTGGTAGATGGACGGCGGGTGGCCAGCTTCATCGGGTCGACGCTGTTCACGCATTTTGGCCTTAGCGGGCCCGCGCCTATGAATATGTCGCGGCATATCGCGCGGCACAGGCAGGCAAATCCGGATGCCGACCAGGGACACCTGCTGATCAGTCTGGGGGTGCCGCAGGAGGCGGGGTGGTCGACGCAGCAGTATTTTGCCTGGGCAGACGAATGGTTGCTTAAACAGATTCGGATGCATCCTACGGCGAGCCTCGTGAACATTTTGCGCGCTCTTTGTCCCATGCAGATGGCGGATTGCGTATCCTCTGCGGTCAGGGCTGAGCGCATGAGCGATGTGACACGGCCGGAGCGCTTGTTGCTGGCTAAGCTTATCAGCGGCTCTCCGTTGCGGGTGAAAGAGGATCGTGGTTATTCGTTTGCGGAAGCCACGGCGGGCGGCGTGGCGCTGGGCGAGGTTAACTGGAAAACGATGCAGTCGCGCAAAGCCGACGATCTTTATTTGTGCGGAGAAGTGCTTGACGTGGACGGGCGCATCGGCGGATTTAACTTTCAGTGGGCGTGGGCCAGCGGATTTCTTGCGGGTCGAGCGGCGACTGGCGGAGTAAAAGGTGATAAGGTCATAGCGTAAGATTGTAGAGTGGCGAACGCAGCAGAGATAATCGGAAGTCGTTCATCTCTCACTTTAGTTTCTCACGTTCTCGAGCACCTTCTCAGTTTCTCACATAATATCTGGAGATTTTCATGGCAAAAAAAGCTTTAATTACTGGCCTTACCGGGCAGGATGGATCATATCTGGCGGAATTTCTCCGGGACAAGGGCTACGACGTTCATGGGCTTTTGCGCCGATCAAGCCAGCAGATGGAGCAGCGCGTTGGGGCTATGGAACAGTATGTAACCATCCACCATGGCGACCTGACTGACAGCCTTTCTCTTCGCGAAATCCTGAGCAATGTCCAGCCGGACGAGATTTATAACCTGGCGGCGCAAAGCCATGTGGCCTGGAGTTTTCAGACGCCGGAAAGTACCTTTGACATTACGGGGGCGGGTTGCCTCCGCCTGCTGGAGGCCATGCGCCAGACCAGTCCGCAGTCGCGTTTTTATCAGGCGTCTAGCAGTGAGATGTTTGGCCTGGTTCAGGAGACCCCGCAAACGGAGCGTACGCCGTTTCACCCGCGCAGCCCTTACGGCGTAGCAAAAGTGGCGGCGTTCTGGGCGACGGTTAATTATCGCGAGGGTTACGACCTGTTTGCCTGCAACGGCATTCTGTTTAACCATGAAAGCGAGCGGCGCGGGGAAGAATTCGTGACGCGAAAGATCACCATTGCCGTGGCCAAAATCGCGCTTGGTCTGCAGAAGAAACTGATGCTGGGGAACCTGGACGCCAAGCGGGACTGGGGATATGCTCCTGAGTATGTGGAGGCCATGTGGCTGATGTTGCAACAGGATAAGCCGGAGGATTTCGTCATCGCCACCGGCGTGACGCGTTCAGTACGAGATTTCTGTGAGGCCGCGTTTTCTCATGTCGGCTTGGACTGGGAGAAATATGTGGAGATCGATCCGAACTTTTTCCGGCCAGCGGAAGTGAGCCTGCTTGTGGGCGACCCAACGAAGGCAAAAACGCAATTGGGCTGGGAAGCGAAAGTCTCGCTGCAAGAATTGGTGTCTAAAATGGTGGACGCGGACATGAAGCGGCTGAAGGATTGTCAGCCAGGATGAAAAGAGGCGCCCCCGGTCAACGGGGCGCTGTAAGGGGTATCTTATAAGCGCTGACTAATTCCAGAGTGGAAACGCTCCTTATTTAGGTCCGACGTTTCGTGTTTCGGGTAGGGATGGCTCACCGAGCCGTCCGAAACGCCAAAACTGAGAAGTCGGCAAGTTGTTTACCGGGGGCGATTCTGGAATCTTATTGCGATTCGCTTCTCTTGATCTGGCAATTTGTCTGCCGCAAACTCTATGAGGAACGTGTTGAGTAACGTGCGCATTTACAGGTAGGGACGGCTCGGCGAGCCATCCCTACCCGGGGGTTTTTGTTTGGGTTGGTTGGGGTTCTGTGGCTGAGGCTGTTGTTGAGTAACGTGCGCTTTTGCAGTTTCGGACGGCTCGGCGAGCCATCCCTACCCGGGGGATTTTGTTTGGGTTGGGGAGATGTCTAATGTGTCACTGTTCCAAATATATGGCCAGTCTTCGGCTTTTAAGACTAAGCCTGCTCTCACTGGATTTTGTATTATATAGTCGGCTTTCTCACGGGTTTGTTCGTCGTTGCGGAGCCGGTGTTCAAAGAACAATCGCTGCCAGAGAATGCCGTGTTGTCGGGAGTGCCACCGTTTCCAGTCTTCTATGGTTCGCTCTATTTTCCGGTCGGATGCAAATGTAAATAAACCATGGATGTGATCCGGCATGATCAGAAAAAGATGAGGATACCATTGTTGCACCTCTTTCCGCTTACGAAGGCTTTCCAATAATGCTGTTGCGGCGGTCTCATTGGCGATCTGGTTTGACCCGCGCTTGGCGCAGTTGACGGTTATAAAGAAAAGTGAGCCTTCGGGAACCCAGTCCGGCAGGTCGTGATGTAAAGATTTGCGTTTTGGCAGCACGGGCATTATTGATTCTTTCCGAAGGTATTAGGCTGTAGAATGTTGCGCATTGAAATGTTTTTGGCAATGAGATTATCCATTAATTTACAACGCATACGGTTAACGCATATGGGTAACGCGGGCGGTTACGGTAACCTTTCCAGTTTCGGACGGCTCGGCGAGCCATCCCTACCCGTCCTGTTATTTCGGACGGCTTGGTGAGGTATCCCGACGCATGATCAAACAGATCGTCACCCGCCCTGCCCGTACTGTTACAGGCTTTGCCGGTGGATTTCGGTATCCGCTGGTGGCGGGGCTGTTTATTATGCGACATCCGTCGCTTTGGCCCTGGTGTATTGTTCCGGTGATTATCAACATTATCGTGCTGGTGCTGGTGTGGAACTGGACTGGGGATTACAGCGCGCAACTGCTGGCGAGCTACGTGACTGACGCTGCCGGATGGTTTTGGGATTGGGTTCGTAAGGGTGCGGGAGTGGTTGCGTTTGTAGGGCGGGTTATTGTGAGCCTGGTGGCGTTTGTGGTGGTGGGGACGTTCGCAGCGCTGCCGTTTAATGATCTTCTGAGCGAAAAAACCGATAGGCTGGCGGGGGGGTGGACTGATCCTCGACCGTTTTCGCTGCCGCGCACGGTGTGGGAGCTGACTGTCACGGGCATGCAGGAGGGAAAGCGCATGACTCTCTTTTTGATGATCATTATTCCACTTTTTGCGTTATCGTTTATTCCCGTACTGGCGCCGTTTGCCCTGGTGCTAAAACTCATTGTAACTGCGCTATTTTTTACGTCTGATTACCTAAGCTACCCGATGGAGCGACGGGGCGCACTGCTTTTCCGGCACAAGTTCCTGATCGCGCGGCGCTATTTTTTCCCGAGCCTGGGCTTTGGTATGGCGGTGACGTGTCTGGCATTGGTGCCTATCGTAAATTTTATGTTTTTTCCGCTGGCAGTGGTGGGGGGGACGTTGTTGTTTTCCGATCTGGTGCGTCAGCATGGGGATAATCTGCGCCGCGGAATGCCTCCTAGGTTTAATCCTTATGGTCCGCCAGTTACGCCGGGTCATCGGCCGGCGCGACAATCTCAGAGGCGGCGATCGCAGGGGCGGATTGATGCGCCTGCGGCTCCTGCCATTCCGCCTCCTCCCCCGCCTATCGTCATCGATAGTCCGAAAAATTGAAGATTTTTTTTATCATAAACGGTGGCAGGGCACCCGTGTCTCCAACGTTAATAAGGCGGTTGCGCCACTTGCTGGACGAGGCAGCAGTGGATTATCGGCTGGAGGTTAGCCGGACGCTGGAGGAATCCAACAGCCTGGTCATGCAGGCGGCCTCGCAGGGATTTGATACCCTTTGGATGGGGGGCGGTGATGGGACTATCAACGTGCTTCTGAACCAGAGTATACCTGCCAATCTGACGCTGGGGGTTGTGCCGATGGGCACCGTCAACGCCCTGGCGCGGGCGCTGGGGATCCCTATCAATCCGGAGGAAGCAGTGAAGTTTCTTCTCAAAGCGCAGCCGAGGGCCATGAATGTGGGATGCGTTAATGGAGAGAGGCTGTTTTTGTGTTTTGCGGGGGTGGGATTTGACGCGGCGGTGGTGCATGATGTGGGCGGAGCTTTTAAGCGCGTGGGGGGGCGGCTCGCTTATCTGGCTGCAGGCGTGGCGTCGGTGTTTGCTCTGCGGAGGATCGTGCCGTTTGATCTGGAACTGACGGGCAAGGATGTTTCGCAGGAGCGGAAAAAGTTTTTAGGGCGAGAAGGCTCTACGGGTTCGACTTACAGTCGTGAAGAGTTCGGTCCTATTAGCGACCGGGGCTATTCTTTTGTTCTCAGCAACATCCGGAATTATGCGGGATTTAATCTTTTCCCGGATGCGCATCCGTGTGCGGAAGCGATGGAGATGTGGCTTTTCAGGCATCGCCGTGTGGACGCGATGGCGGCATGGAGCGCCTTGTGTCTGCTGGGTTGGAACCGGGGTCGGATGTACCTGCGGGGTAATGTGGGCCATTACCTGGTGACGGGGTTTACGGTAAAAAGCAGGCAGCCTATGTATCTGCAACTGGACGGCGAGGCCGTCAGGATGGGCGACGGAACGCGGTATGAAGTGGTGTATCAGCAGGCGGCGGTTAAGGTGCTGGCGGGGGATGAGTAATTGGCCGGCTTCCCGGCTGAAATTGTTGGTTAACCTTTAGCCATAACCCAAGTGGTCATGCAGCGGAGGTTTTGGACGTTGACGGTTTTGATGGGATCGAGAAGCTGACCGTTCAGGTCGCTGGTCATTTGGAGCAGGTTTTCGAGGCTGACAAGATAGCGGGTGCTGCCGTCGGGAACGGCGTAGCGGCCGGGGCTAAGGGGGCGGACCAGGTGTTCAATCCCAACGGTGGAACCGAGGCGCGCGAAGAACACGCCGCCGGGGTGGAGGACGCGCCACATTTCTGCGATCATCTGTTGGAAATGGGTATCGTCGCGGGCGAAATGCAGCACGGCGATGGAGAGGACGGCGTCGAAGGAGTTGTCTGGAAAGGTGATGTTTTCAACGGGTTCAGTCCGGAAGTTTTCAGGCGACAGGTGGGGGGCTGACTGAGCGGCGGCTTGCCGAAGGGACGCAACGGCGGCGGGGTTTGTGTCGACGGCGGAGACATCGTACCCGCCCTGGAGAAACCACGCCGCGTTTCTCCCGCCGCCGCAGCCGGCGTCAAGGATTCGGTGGGTGTCGGCGAAGCGGCCTTTGGCGATTTGATCGAGAAGGTAAATGTCGACGCCGCCGATCTGGTCGGTGAGGTGGCGGGTGGATTCTGCGGGGGAGTTTGGCGAGGGATGTTCTTTTCTGAAGATGATGTGGAGTATGCTGGGAGTGGTGTAAGTGGACGGTAAGGTGTTACACAGGCGGGACGCCTATGCTACTTCATACAGAAAATCAGGTGGCGTCCTGGAGTGCGTGCTACCTGTTGTCGCCTTTCCTATGCGCGGAGTGCATCAGTGGCATTGCATTTATCTGGAGTCCGACGCCGAGGAGCAGTAGGCGTCGTCTGGTGTGCTCCGCACACATCCAAGGCGGCGACAGGTCGCACGCACTCCAGGATGTTTTGGTGGATGCTGGGACCGTTGTAAGTGGATGATACGATGCTACACAGGCGGGACGCCTATGCTACTTCATACGGGATTGCACAGGCGGGACGCCTATGCTACTTCTGGTGGTTAAAGCTAAGCGCCGCCGGCCATGGCTTTCATTACTCGGGTTTCGTTGATGTCTGGGCCCCGGAGGGTTTCGGCTTGTTTGCCGTCGCGCATTACCACGAGTTGCTCGCTTACGCGGAGGGTTTCGTCGAGCTCTGAGGAGATAAAGAGAACCGCCATGCCTTCGTTTCGCAGCTTTGTGACGAGAGCTTCAATCTCGGCTTTTGCGCCGACGTCGATGCCGCGGGTGGGCTCGTCTAAAATGAGAAGCTTTGGATTTGCGGCCAGCCAGCGGGCGAGGATTGCCTTTTGCTGATTGCCGCCGCTTAGGTAACGTATGGATTTTTCGCCGTCGGGGGTGGCTATGCGGAGGGCTTTGATATATTGATCCGCGAGGGCAAGCTGGGCACGTTTGCCGATAGGGCGCCACCAGCCGCGGCGCGATTGCAGGGCCAGCACAATGTTTTCGCGTACGCTGAGATCGGGTATGATGCCTTCGGTTTTGCGGTCTTCGGAAAGGAATCCAAATCCGAGGCTCATCGCCTTGCGGGGGCTGTTGATGCGGACGGGTTTACCCTGGTAGGCCCATCGTCCACCGGTGGATTTGTCGGCGCCGAAAATGAGACGGCCGGTTTCGGTGCGGCCCGAGCCAAGAAGGCCCGCAAGGCCGGTGGTCTGGCCTGAGTGAAGGGCAAAATTTAAATGTTCGACGCTGCCCTTGCGGCCGGCGTCGTGGGCTTCCAGCAGCGGTGGCGCGGTTGCGGGTTTGGCCCCATCTTCAGCGCGGGCCTCGATGGTTTCCTGTTCGACGGCTTCCAGCTTTTTAAGCTCGCGACCAAGCATCTGACCGACAAGTTCTTCACGGGTGAGATCGGCGGCGTTCCATTCTCCGATATACTTTCCGTTGCGGAGCACGGTGATGCGGTCGCTGACCTCGAAAACCTGATCGAGAAAATGAGTTACGAAAATTAGGCCCAGGCCTTCACTGCGCAGGCGGCGCATGACCTCATAAAGACGGCGCACTTCGTCGGGATCGAGGCTGGAGGTTGGTTCGTCCAGCACCAGAACTTTTGCGTCGACGTCGAGAGCGCGGGCGATGGCGACCATCTGCTGAACGGCTATGGAGTAGGTTGCGACTGGTTTGTCGGTATCGAGTTTCAGACCCAGCCGATCGATGGCGGCCTCGGCGCGGCGGCGCATGGCGCGGTAGTTAACCAGGCCGGGGATGCCGCGTTTGCGGCCGAGGCAGATGTTTTCCGCCACGCTGAGGTGGGGGATGAGGTTCACTTCCTGGTAGACCATGCTCACGCCGAGGCGCTGGGCGTCGGAAGGAGATTTCGGGGCGATGGCGGCACCGTCGAGCCGGATACTGCCGGAGTCGGGCTTATAGACGCCGGTGAGGATTTTCAGCAGGGTGGATTTCCCCGCGCCGTTCTCGCCCATGACCGTATGAATTTCGCCGGAGCGCACGGTGAGCGCAACCTGATCCAGCGCCTGAACGGCACCGAAGCGGATAGAGATGTCGCGCATCTCGAGGAGGACGGGGGCGGAGTCGGGGGTTGAGGACGAAGTCATTTGGCGTTTACCTGGAAATTAACAAATTTGACGGATAGGCGGGAAGAACGCGAAGAAAAAGTATTAGCTGGAAAAGCGAAGGTGGTAGCCGCAGTCTGGTGATACAGGCTGCGGCTACCTGGTTAGCTGGCGATTCACAGGCGGGACGCCTATGCTACTTCAACAGCCTCGGGATGCTTATGCTTTTTAGTATTTACGATCTGGGAGGACCTGGGCTGCGTTGGACTGATCGAACAGCTGGTCTTCAATGACGGTGTTTTTTGGCAGTTCTTCTCCGGCGATGGCTTTGTTTACGGCGTCAAATGCTGCCGGGCCGAGGAGGGGGTTGCATTCGACTGTGCAGTTTGCCTTGCCGGCGGCGATGGCTTCCAGCATGTCTTTTGTGCCGTCGATGGATACTACAAGGATATCCGTTCCTGGCTTTTTGCCGGCTTCTTCGATAGCTTGAATGGCGCCGATGCCCATGCCGTCGTTGTGAGCGTAGACAGCGGTAATATTGGGATCTGCTTTGAGGAAGGCCTCCATGACTTCTTTGCCTTTGGCGCGGTTAAAATCGCCGGACTGGCTGCGGACGACTTTCATGCCGGGGTGTTTGGCGATGGCTTCGGCAAAGCCTTTGGCGCGATCGTTGGCCGGTGCGGCACCGGCAGTGCCCTGAAGCTCGACGATTGTGGCGACACCGCTGGTTTTTTCCGCCAGCCATTCGCCGGCGCGGCGTCCCTCTTCCACGAAGTCGCTGGCTATTAATGTGGTGTATAGCGACTCATCTCCAACGGTAACGCCGCGATCAACCAGGATAACCGGAATTTTGGCTGCCTTGGCTTTCATGAGAACAGGCTCCCAACCTGTCTCGACTTTAGGCGCGAGAATGATAGCGTCGACTTTTTGAGCGATGAAGGAATTGATGGCCTGTACCTGATTTTCCTGTTTGCCCTGGGCGTCAGAAAATTTAAGATCAATGCCACGCTTTTCCGCTTCGCCGCGGATGCTGTTGGTTTCGGCGGTGCGCCATGGATCTTCAGCGCCTACCTGAGAAAAACCGACGGTTAAATCGCTGCTGCCGGAGGTCTGCGTACTATCTTCTCCGGAAGTACCGTCGCTGGCTTTTTTCTGGCAACCGGTCAGCATGAGGCCGGCCATGGCAACTGTTATCAGGCTGTGGGTAAGGTGGCGCATACTCAGACGTGCGATCATTTGATAATTTCCTCTTATACTATAATGTGCGTTTACCATGGGACAATTGAGAGGCAATTGCGTTTCAATCAAGTAAGTTTTGCACGTGTCGTTGTTTTTGGGGGGGCGGAGAGGTTTTATGGGTTTGGACTGGAGCCGGTTTCGTTATTGTTGTTGGCGGCGAGTTAGTTCCAGGAAGAACTGTTTCAGATTTTTTCTTTGCGGAATGACGGCTTTGGGGGCGGCACCGGCGGACGCCAGACCTGATACGACTTCTCCTGCCATGCCATGGCGAAGGCGTACCGATATGGACGGACCCTCGGCGGAGGGAGCGGCGGTGTCGGTTTTCAGGATTTCGATTCCCGCCTTGCCGTCCAGCCATTCCAAGGCCGTCTGCCGTGCGGAGGCGGTGTCGAACATCAGCAGGTGATCTTCTTTGTTGAAGAAGAGCAGGCTTTTCACGTGGTCACAGGCAACCAGGATGCCCTGGTTGATAACTGCTATGCGGTTGCAGTTTTCTTCTACTTCGTGAAGCAGGTGGCTTGAAATGAAAACGGTCATTCGCTCATCGCGCACCAGGGAGTGCAATATTTCCCATACCTGGGCGCTGCCATCCGGATCGAGGCCATTAGTTGGTTCGTCCAGCAGCAGCAGGTGCGGCTGGTGAAGCAGGGCCTGGGCTATCCCGAGGCGCTGTTTCATGCCGTGGCTGTATTCTCGTACGGCATCTTTGCCGCGGGGCAGCAGTCCGACCCGGTCGAGCACATAATCGACGCGTTCTTTTGCCACTCCGCCGTGGGTAAGTGCCAGCACTTCCAGGTTTTTTCGGCCAGACATATACTCGTAGAAGGCAGGGGTTTCTATGAGAGCGCCCATGTCGCGCCGGACTTCCGGCCCGGCGGTGTGAGGCCGGCCAAAGAGTTCGATGCGGCCGGAGGTCGGGCGCACGAGGCCGCTGATCATGTACATGGTCGTGGATTTCCCTGCGCCGTTGGGGCCAAGGAACCCAAAGATGTCGCCTTCGTTGACGTCGAAGCTGAGTTCATTGACGGCAGTGTGTTTGCCGAAATGCTTCGTCAAATTCTGAAGGCTGAGAATTGTCGGAGTTGTTGATAAAGTTGTGGTCATGCTGGAGGATGTGCTATCACGGTGTTTGGCAGACGCAAGGGAATGATGCAGAGTTTGGGGCCAGTGGCTAAGGATTGGGAATTTGGCACTGATAGAGCGGATACACGAAGATGAAGGGAAAGCCAGATGCGCAGATTGAGCAGGAAAAGAAGATAAATGGAATTGGTTAGTTCTTGCATTGCAATGGCACGCTGCGCAGGCAGTTGAAACAAATGCCGGAGACTTCGTACCCACAACCAAATGATTCGCGCCCGAAGGGCCTGACGCGCAGCCAGGTCATTACTGTGTGGGTGGGCCTGATTGGCTCTGCAATGGGGTGTTCCGCCTGGATGCTGGCCATGGCGGGCATGGGCGGGGACTGGTTGAGTTTCGGCGTTACTCTGGCGTTTGACGTCATCATGGTTTTGGTTTTTGCGCTGCTTAGTCTGCGGCGTCCTACCTGGCGTTTTCCCCTTCTGGCGCTGTTTATCGTTTTGATCACGGGTCATTGCCTGGCCATGTATTGGTTGAGATATGAACTGTGGCGGGGCGGCGGTATTATAACACCAGCGGAACTGGTGGAGGAAAAAGAAATGCTGACCATGACGGTTGTCGCTCTGATAAGTATTCTGCTGGCGCAATTTCTTGTGGTTTATATTTTGCAGGCGAACAGTCGCCGGAACCGCGCAAAAATGACGCGAAAGTCTTAGGGCTGAGCTGAACAAGCTCAGGTCGTCAACAGGCACTAACCTTGCAGTCATTGTAGATAAACTATTAAAAGGAACTGAATATGGCTCTTGTGCGTTCACGTGAGAACAAAATTATTGCCGGGGTATGCGGAGGCATTGCCGATTCGCTGGGGTGGAGCCCAACACTGGTGCGATTCCTTTACATTGTCGGCAGCCTGATCTCTGCTGCGTTTCCGGGCGCGATTGTGTATATCATCTTGTGGATGATCATGCCAAAAGCCAGATATTAGCGGCCAGTTACTATGGGATGGACCTTACCACAGGTGTCTGAATTCTGGATTGCATCGCTTATCTGCGCAACCTTTATGATTGGTTCCGCGTCGTCCGTGGCGCAGGGTACAAGTTCAACAATGGATTCGTACCGTGTGCCGAATACTACCACATCGCCAGCAGAATTGTTGCTTTCCATTGATCCTGATAGTGCCGCTCCGCGTAACAGCGAGGGCGACATTATTGAGCTGAGCAATGGGCGACTGGCGTTGGTTTACTCCAAATTTTCTGGCGGCAAGGAAGACCACAGTGCGGCGCGGCTGGCGATGCGGACGTCAAGCGACGGGGGGCGAAGCTGGTCGGCGGACAAATCGCTATTGGACAATGAGGGTGGTGTCAACGTGATGTCGGTTTCTCTGGTCCCGTCGCGGGATGATGGGATACTGCTCTTTTATCTTCGGAAAGATAGTGCCGCGACTTCGTGTGCCTTGTTTGTCCGGCGGTCGACGGATGATCTTCAAACTTTGTCGGAAGCGGTGCTGGTAACGACGCTGCCGGGTTACAACGTGGTGAACAACGATCGAGTGATCCGCCTGAAAAGCGGGCGGCTGCTGGTGCCGGTTGCGCTTCACACGGATTCTAAAACGGTGGATAACCTGAATCCAAAATTTGAGGAAAAGGGCGCGATGATAGCCTACTACTCTGACGATGATGGAAAGACCTGGCAACGTGACATGATGCCGGTGCCAGCGGTGGCAGAGCGTACTCTGCATTTACAGGAGCCCGGGGTGGTGGAATTGGCAGATGGCCGGGTGATGATGTATATTCGCACGGGCCACGGGGCGCAGTATGCCAGCTATTCCAAAGATGGCGGCGAGACCTGGACGGTGCCGGAGCCCATGGCTCTTGTATCGCCTCTGAGCCCAGCCACGATTGAGCGAGTGCCGGATTCGAATCTGCTGGTGGCCGTGTGGAATGACCACAGCGGTCGGTGGCCATTTAAAAAAGAAAATCGCACTCCGCTATGCCTGGCGGTGAGCAAGGATGAAGGAAAAACCTGGTCGCCGTCGCAGATGGTGGAGTCTGATCCGAACGGATGGTATTGTTACACCAGCATGTCGTTTATTAATGACCGCCTGATCCTTAGTTATTGTGCAGGTCAGGGCCGGGCAAACGGCCTGAACCGTCTGAAAGTTTCGGAAGTGCCGCTTGCATGGGTGAAATACCTGGGACGTTGAGCGCGAGTGGGGCGCCGATTTTACTCTATATTCCTGGCGTTACTGGAAAAGCTGCCAGTCAGTCACTCCCGATAGGTCGAGGGGGCCGTCGTATACGAACTTGACGCTGTCAGCGATGGTCGTGGCGACAGGATTTGTCGTTGCGTTAATGGCGACAGAGCCGGCTGTTCCGGCGTTAAAGGGATAGGTTCCGAGATAGGTCCATTTGTGGCGATCGTTTGCAGTTACGACTTTTTGCGCTGTCCCGCTGCGGTGATTGATTGTCGCATTGGAGAAGGTATTGCCGGCGAACACGCGATAGTTTCCGGCCTTAGGCAGGGCGGGGCGGAAAGTAACTGAACTGGCCTCGGTGGAAAGCTCCAAAGCGTCGCCATCGAAACACTCATGGGAAATCATA
Source organism: Candidatus Sumerlaeales bacterium (assembly GCA_038243585.1). Taxonomy (GTDB): domain Bacteria; phylum Sumerlaeota; class Sumerlaeia; order Sumerlaeales; family Sumerlaeaceae; genus JAKFFN01. The sequence goes on from JBBSQY010000027.1 coordinate 32,511, forward strand.
TCCTGGGTGGTGCTTGTACATAGCCCGTTGACATCCACTGACGCTCCCGGCGGGATTTTATCCGTTTCCACGATATAGTGCAGGTTGCGCTCAAGCGTTTTGAGTGAAACGCCCCAGCTTTGCAGTACGGGAAGCGCCTGCAGAATCCCGGGCACGGTGTATTCCCGCTGATGACAGATCATGACGTAGTTATAGTTGGGTGCATTCAGGGCCTGCCGGGCGACGGTTTCAATAAGAGCTTTCGTGTTGGCCACGGAGGTTCCATCGACAAACAAATCGCGTTCTGCGGTAAGCAGGCCTTTCTCTCGGGCGATATCATATGCGACGGAATCGGAAATCGTCCGGCTGTCCAGAAAGTACATATTGCGGTCTTTCAGGTTCTGGATCATCACCTCAAGGCCGGGGCGATATTGACTGAAACGGCTGCCCTGGTGATTGTTCAGGCCTCCGACGTGGGGTGCAACATTAGTTAGGTTTTCGTCCAGCACCTGCAAAATTTTCGTTGGCGTCATGCTGATATAAAGGCGATGAGGGTCGCTTGGGTTGGAGTCGGCCTGGCCTATATACTGCAGGGGCTGGTGCAGCATGGTTTCAATGTCCTTAGTTTCTGCATCGTCAAGAACAGCGGCACTGTAGGTGAGAAAAGGAATGATCGCATAGGCAAGGCCGGGGGCCTGATTGAAGAGGGTATGGGTATAGGTTCCCGGACTTGCGGGGTTAAGGGCTCCGAGGTCGTCTACAACTATGGTGACTTCTGGCGGAGCAGACCCTTCTGCAGGTGGCGCGGCTTCGCCCTGGAGGGTAAGCCGCAGGGCGTCCGCAATGACTTTGGTTCCTGCGCCCGTCCATAGGTCCGTCTGGGTTATTCGGCCCGCTCCTGTAAACGTAAAGGTTCCTATAGAATGCCATCCGGTGCCCACATAGTTTTGTGATCGCTTAACGGTTTGAATGCCGGAGTCATCCTCGACAAGGTATTGTGCGGCGGCGGCGTAGTTGCCGTTGTCCACGTGGAACTCTACGAGATATGTTCCGTCAGGGATGCCGTCTATGTCCCAGACAGCAAGAGACGATCCGGTGCCAGGGCCGGCGGCGCTGAACTGGTAGTTTCCCAAAAAGGTTCCAGTTTTATCCAATATCCAGTTGCCGGATTTGACGCGGAACGACGAGTCTTCTCCATCGAAAACGATCTGATAGGCACTGGCGCTGGAAGCGGTAAAAGCGACGGCGACCGCCATGGCGATGGTTCGAATTATGAGGGCTGGGGTTTTCAAAGGGGGCGGATCCTTTTCCTTTTTTGGGGAGGTCGCTAATTTGGCTGCGCGAGCTATCTCAGGAAGGCAAGTGTATTGCGCCTTTGTTGAGCCGATAGTCCACTGGTGCGCTCCGCGCACAGCCAGGGCGGCGACAGGTCGCCGCACTCCAGGACGTTTACTCCTAGACGGTTGCTTCCGCTATTCGGAGTGGTTTCGCTGGCGCGTCAGCTCGTCTATGATGCGTTTCATGTGATCCTTTTCGCCAGCGGTCAGATAGATCATCCTGATTCCTGCGTGGATAATGGCAATGATGATTCGAACCAGGAGCATGAGGAGCACTATGATCAGGAACAAGGCTGCGGGGCGGGCGGATTTTGAGCCGATGCGCCCGATGAAACGAGCCATCTCGTCTGTCTGCTCACTCTGGGCAGCGCGTATTTCCTCGAGTCCTTCCGGCTGAGAAGATTCCGCTTCCGAATCGTCTGACTGGGCGAGAGGAGCTGGGTTTAATGTTCGTCGTTCCGGCGTTTCGTAGGCTTGGGGAAAGGCATCGGTGGTGTGGCCGCGGATGACAAATTCCCACCTGTCGACCTGGGTTTCAATGGCCCGGGGATCCATCACCACCTCTCCGATGCGGAACAAAACATAACCGGCCATGGCCACGCCAAAGGCTATTAAAAGGAGTCCCATCCAAGCGGCAAAAATCCGCACGTCGCTGGACGCGTCCGGCTGGCTTGCGGTCGGTTGCGGTTGCGAAGGAATGGTGCTGTCCTGTTTCATTTTCCATGAGTAAATACGGGCCAGAAGGGCATTCACGTCGTGGATAATTGAGCCGAAGTCGTTTGACAGCAATTTAATATAATTCGAATGACAAAACGTGGCTGGAGACTGCTGAGTGATTGACGTTTTGGAAAAAAAACCGGTATGGCGCACTGTCTGGTTTGCGGTGTTGCTTTGCGGGGTACTGCTTGGGCTCAGCCTGGCTCCGGGTACGAGTGATTGGATAGAGCTAAATGACCAGCGCGCTGCGCTATGGTTTAATGATCTAGCTGGAGCATCTCCGGTGTTTGACCGTATTGTGCTTTTGGTCGCAGACGATGACGAAGGGACTGAGGGACTGGTGGCGCTGGCTGCCGTATGGTTTTTAAGCACCCTCTGGTTAGCCCCCACCCGGGTGGCAAAAGCCCGCCTTTTGGGAACCTTCTTTTTCATTGTTGCGGTGCTGGTCCCTTACTTCATGTTGGATTCGATTCTGGACGACGTTATTGAACGCAAAAGTCCATCCATGGAGTTTCTCAAGCCGTTTAATGATCTGGGTAAGTTGCTTGACTATAATGTTGATTTGACGGACAAACGCAGTTTTCCTAACATCGATGCGATGATCATGTTTACCATTGGTTTTTTGCTGTTGAGACTGGGACGGCGGCATGGTGGGATTGTCGCGCTTGGGCTGGGTGCCACAGTGCCAGTTCTTCTGTGCGTTGCCGGTCTGGCTTGGGTTAGCGACATTTTTCTAGGATCACTCCCGCTGTCGATTCTTGTAAGCGCAATTGCTCTTGAGACGCCCTTTGCCCGATTGTTCGAAGGTCTCGTGGATGCCTCCGCTGCTGGCATCGATGAGGGGGAAAGGATGTTACGTAACTTTTATCCGATATGGCGCCATCGCAGACTTTATTGGCTTTCCCAAAAGGCGTCGCATATGGAGGTGGCGGTCAAACGATTTACGCGGCGGGATATACCGACTATACTTGATAAAAAAGGGCGTTATGCCGCCGAAGTGCCTTCGCTTACGGTGCCGTTAGGAGGACTGCGATCGGTTATTCGCATTGTTTCAATGGGGCCTCTGAAGGCCGTCATTCGAGCATATCCGCTAAACCAGCGGGGCGACGCAGAACAGCACTTTCGTGCTTCCACCCTGTTGGCACAGCACGAGGTTCGTGTGCCTGAGATCTACCATCGGACTGATAGTCCCAAAGATTACGGGGCGCTTTTCATAGTGGAGGAGTTTATTGAGGGTTGCTCGAAAAAACCGTCGCAAATTACACCGGATGAATTTGTGGCTGCCGCAAAAGAATTGGCGCGACTGCATCAGCTAACAAGCCAAACCTGGGGTCCGGTGGATCAGCCTAGAACAGAAGATTTCGCGAACGTGCTTTTGCGGCGGCTGGAACGGCAGGTTGGTCAGCTTGTTCGAGGCTCTATTTCAGGGGTGGATCAGGCGTCGGTAGGCCTGGTGAGAAGGTGGTTTCAAAACTGGCAACAGGATCTTTTTGCTGTTACTAACTTTTCGCTGATCCATGGCAAACTGCATCGTGATAATTGTATGTTTGAAACAGGCGGGGGCTTTTGCCTGCTGGATGTCACAACGCTAGAATGGGGGATTCCCGCGGTGGACCTGGTGCAGGTACACCATTCTCTATGTGGCGACAGACCGGAACTTATTGCCCAGTTCGATGCTGCTTATTACAATGAAACGTCGGAAACGGAAGCGGCCAAGCGGTTACACTTTGTGGCTTTGTTCGAGGCAATGTACTGTGTTGGACAGATTTCGAAACACCGGAAACGGATGGCCCGAGGGTTTAAATCAGGAAAAGGAGTCGGCGTGGCAAAAAGCGCACTGTGGTGGCGCAGGCTCATGGATATCGTGCGGGCGCAGTAAACTTGGCAGCGGCGCTCACCTGTCTAGTATAAAGGGTCATTGGACTTTCCAATGGCCGCCTTTGGTGGGTCCAATTCTGAGTAGTCTTCCGGAATTACGTAGTTTCGAAATTTTCTTTTCCACAGCTCGGGAGCTGATACCCAGAGTAAATGAGATTTCTTTGGCAGTGAGCGCAGGATTGATTTTCAACATTTCCAGGATTAGCCTGGAAGTCGTGTCCGGGTTTTCTTCCGAACTTTCTTCCGAACTTTCTTCCGAACTTGCGGATTCTAAAATCTGGGTCATTGAATGCCGGAGGGCCTGTAGCATAAATTCCACGAACGGCGTTGCTTCCCCTGCTTTATCGGCGTTTGATAGAGCCTTATAGTAGTCGTCCTGCTGATGATGGATTACCGTTTCAACAGGCAGATAGCCAAGCATCGGTTGCCAATTGCTTAGAATAACTGTTTGCCACAATCGCCCCATACGACCATTTCCATCTTCAAACGGATGTATGAATTCCAGTTCATAATGGACCACGCAGCTGGCTATCAGCGGGTGGGCGTCAGTTTGGGCCAGCCAAGTCAGCAGGTCGTCCAGCAGCTTCGGAACTCGTTTTGCCGGCGGTGCCATGTGGACTAGAGTTTTTTCCTGAAAAATTCCTACGCCGCCGGCCCGAATTATTCCTGGCCTGTCTACCAGGCCGGCCATTAAAATACCGTATGCCTCCAGAAAATCACAGGGCCGGGATGGGTTCCATTGATCCATTTTGTCATAGGCGGCGAAGGTATTTCTAACCTCCTGAATTTCCCGCGGCAATCCCAGCACGCGCTTTCCATCCAGTACTGCTGTAACCTGCTCAAGGGTCAGGGTGTTATTTTCAATGGCAAGCGAGGCCTGGATCGTTTTAATCCGATTCTGGCGGCGCAATTGCGGCGAAAGCGCGGCGTCGGTGGACGCAGACCATCTTCCCAGCATTTCGCTTATGAGAGCAACCTGGTTGATAATCTGCGATGTGATTTGAAATGGCGGCGAATACGGCATCATAGCGTTAGCTGAGAAAGTCAGTCTTTTGCACCTGCGACGTCAATTGTTACTTCATTGGAACGCATTAAGCAGGTGCCACCGGGAGAATGGATGGCGGTAACGCGGGAAATATAGGTGAAAGGCCATTTTCTGATTTTTCGTCAACATTTAATCGAGCTGGAGTATGTGAGGCCTGCCACCGAAATTGTTATTTACAGACCATGGCGTTCCTCCCATGTTCCTGGGCCCCGCTCCGCGGGAGATTAAGGCGGTGGCGGGCCACCGCACTCCAGGACGCCTATATACAATCCTCAAATTAAGGTGAATTCGGAGCGACGTTACGGCGACGCACTCGAGAGGGGGTGTTTCCGTTTTGTCGGGTTTTTGAGTGGTGGCGCTTGTTGATTGGAAAATCCCTTGAACACTGGATATTTACAGAGGAATTGTTATTCTGATCTATACAGAAACTCCCTTTCAGGAGGCCCAGTTACTTTGAGTGAATTCATTTCTCGTCGCGACTTTCTTGCCGGCGGCGCTGTTGTCGCCGCAGCTACTGTCGCGATAAGTCGTCAGGCTGCCGGCCAGACCGGCACCACTGTCACAACCACATCCGCCGGCGTGCCGGCCAGCAATCCTCGCGGCGGTGCGTTCAAGCTTCTTTACGCGCCGCATCTGGGCCTGTTTGAAAAAAGCGCGGGAAAAGACCCCATCGATCAGATTAAGTTCATGGCCGACGAAGGATTCCGGGCTTATGAAGACAACGGTCTACCTAAGCGTCCGGTTGAGTTGCAGGAAAAAATAGGGCAGGAACTTCGGCGGCTAAACATGGCCATGGGCGTTTTTGTTGCTCATGGAGACTTTGCCGCTGAATCATTCGTTAAGCGGGATCCAGCGGTGCGCGACGCGCTGGTTAAGGAAATGCACGCGGCGGTAGAAGTGGCCAAGCGCGTGGACGCCAAGTGGTGTACCGTGGTGCTGGATGCGAATGATCCAAAAACTGACGTGGGAATTCAGACGGCTAACGCTATAGACAATCTGCGCGCGTGTGCTGAGGTGTTTGAAAAGGCCGGCCTGGTAATGGTGCTGGAGCCGTTGAACCACTGGAATCATCCCGGTTTGTTTCTGACGAGCGTTCCGCAGGCTTACGCCATCTGCCGCGCCGTCGACAGCCCGGCCTGCAAAATTTTGAACGATTTTTACCATCAACAGATTGCCGTGGGCAACCTGATTCCAAACATGGAAGCTTGCTGGGACGAGACTGCTTATCTCCAGGTGGGTGATAATCCCGGTCGCAATGAGCCGGGGACGGGCGAGATCAATTACCGTAATATCTTCAAGCGGGTTCATGAAAAAGGATATGCGGGCGTCATCGGCATGGAGCACGGTAAGGCGGACAAGTCACAAGCGGGCGAACGGGCAGTAATTGACGCGTATAAAGAAGCCGATAACTTTTAATTTTTTGGCAAAGCGGAACCCATTTCAGGAGAAAATTATATGAGCGATTTTACACGCAGGTCATTTCTTAAATCCGCAGCGCTGGCGACCGGCCTGGCCGCAGTAGCTACGCAGAAGGTTGTGGCGCAGACCAAAGACACAGCGGCAGCGGCGACAGATACCACCGGAACGATGAGGGCGAATGTTGCTGGCAGCGATGTCATTCGGGTGGGAGTAATCGGCGCAGGCGGACGCGGCACTGGGGCGGCCATTGATTGTATCAAATCGTCTCCGGGTGTTCAGATTGTGGCTATCGGCGACGCCTTTATGGATCGCGCCGAGGAATGCCTGAAGAAACTGCAGGAAAAGCATCCTGAGAACTGCACAGCTACCAAGGAGACGCTATTTGACGGCTTCGACTGTTATGATAAAGTTATAAATGCCGGGGTCGACTTAGTCATACTGGCGTCGCCTCCGGGATTTCGTCCGACGCAGCTTCGCGCGGCGGTGGAGGCAGACAAGCACGTTTTCGCAGAGAAGCCTGTCGCAGTTGATCCTGTAGGTGTGCGGCACGTTTTGGAGACGTATGAGATGGCCAAAACGAAGGGGCTGGCCATTGTTGCCGGAACCCAGCGCCGGCATTCCAAAATCTATCTGGAAACCATGCAGCGTGTCAAGGACGGTGCCATCGGCGAGTTGGTTGGCGGGCAGTTTTATTGGGTTCAGGAGGGTCTCTGGGTTAAGGAGAAACAACCCGAGTGGAGCGATATGGAATGGCAGATGCGCAACTGGCTGTATTTCGATTGGACGTCTGGCGACATCATTGTGGAGCAGCATCTTCATAATATCGACGTCATGAATTGGGCCATGGGCGGACCGCCGGAAAAATGTATCGCATCTGGCGGCAGACTGGTTCGCGATGAACCTAAGTACGGCAACGTCTATGATCACTTCGACGTGGAATTTGAGTATGCCAACGGCGTGCGCACCACCAGCATGTGCCGCCAATGGGAAGGGGGCACGCGCCGCGTGTCTGAACGCCTTGTGGGGACAAATGGCACGGCAGATCCCAACGGGATCATTAACGGTCCGGAAGCCTGGAAGTTCGAAGGTGATTATGACATGAAGGACGCTTATGTACAGGAGCACACGGACCTGATCAAAAGCATCCGGGACGGCAAACCACTGAATGAGCTGAAACAGGTGGCGGAAAGCTGTCTGACCGCTATCATGGCGCGCACTGCAGCTTACACTGGCCAGGCGGTTTCCTTTAAATGGGCAATGAACGCGAGCAAGCTCGACCTGACTCCGGAAAAGATGGAGTTCGGGCCTCACGAAATTAATCCGGTACCAAAAGCCGGAGTTACTAAACTGGTATAATGTAATGAATGGGCCGGGAAATTTTCCCGGCCCATTTTGTTTAGATCAGGCCATGGGCGGCCATGCTCCATTCTCTTCCGTGGACTAAGCCACGGCCCGTGGCGAGTGTCATTTTTCGGGCCAGGACGTCGTTGCGCCACTCTTCATTTGCGCACGCGGCCACGGCCCGTGCAGCTACGATCAGTGATTTCTGTTCGATGTTGGATTGCCAGTCTGACATCCGCCTGACTGTTGCCAGGTGTTGCCTGCGCCAGCCGCCGTTTTGAACGGCGACGTCCAGGAAGAAGCATCGCGCCTGTAGGGATGTGAAGCCGAGGGATGCCGCCGCAGCAGTAGCGGGTGTCCAAAAGCGTTTTTTTGCGGTATGGAGTTGGAGCTTCCGCATCGCGGGACACCGACCCCACTGGCGCAAGGCCGTGCGCCATTCTGCCGATACAACGTTGTCCGCTCCGTAGAAGAGTTTGCGCCATTGGACAGCAGAGCGCCGTTGGTCCATGCAATCAGTCAGTCTGTCTCGCAGGCGCGCCGGCAATTCGTTCAGCGCGGCGGGCATTTCTGATAGATATTCCGCCAGCAGTTGCTGTACCTCGCCGTGAGCTGTGGTAAATCCGGCAATGCCCATGGTGAGGCCCGCGTCGTCAATGTCCCTGGCGTTGCAATCGCCAAACGAGGTTCCTTCGAAGTTCGAGACCAGGTTCATGGCCCGCGCGAATTCGGTCGGCCACTCCACTCCTGTTGCTTCAAATTCCCGCTGCCCGGCCCTGCCGGTTGGAGGCAGCTTGTGAGCAAGTTGGATCCGCTGGATGGCCAGGGCCGTTTGTTTGCCAAATTCGCCGTCGGCCAGTATCCCAAGGCCCTGTTGCAGCCGTTCCACGATGAAACCTTTTGCACCTGTTGAGTAATTAAAGCTCATGTTTCGTTCCATCCATTTATTAAGATGGAGCAAAATTATCAAGGGGAAAAGGGTCGCGGTATTCCCGCACGGGCACTTAACACGATTTTTTTCAGATGCAAATTCAGGGGACGGAGGCGAAAAGAATGCCCATTTGATCCTCCGATGTTTCACCCTTGTGCTTAGTTGGAAGTCGACAATGCTCTGGTGCTATCTGCCTTTGTCTCGCGCAGGTAAAATCCCGCAGTGAAGTACACACTCCAGATAACCAAAGTCGCTCCAGCGAAGGTGTAACGGGCGGTCTGGGACAGGTGGCTTTGGCGTAGATAGCTTTCTATAATGGCGGCGATAAGCAGCATTAACCCTACGCCTACGATAGTTCGAGCCGCTTCTTCTCCGGCCAGGCGCATGCTTTCGCCCCGGGTCAGCAGGCCCGGGCTTAACACTGCCTGGCCGATGCGGAGGCCCGCTCCACTGCACAGTACTATCGCCCATAGCTCGGTAATTCCGTGGGGAAGTATCCAGGCCCAGAATTCGGCATTAATGCCGGCGTTGTAGTGCACGGCAGCGAACGCTCCAAGCATCAGACCGTTGTAGAGGGTCAGGAAAACCGTCGGAATGGCGGCGAGGGCGCCGGCAGCCAAAGCTACGATTCCGACCTTAAGATTGTGACTGAAAAGGAACGAGGCAAAATGAAATTTTTGACCGGCCTCTGTATCGCGGCCATGTCTGAGCACATACAGGAGCTGCTCTTTTGATGCGCCGGGCTGGCGAAGTTCATCGCCGATGAGGAGGGCGTAAGCATTGGTAGAATCCTGTTGCACGGCGAAAAAGGCTACGAGCATACCGAGCAGAAGGAGGAACCCGGCGAGGGTGTGAAACTTCCACAAACGGGCGACCGACGCGGGGAAACTTCTGGCAAAAAATCGGGGAATGCCGCTTATCACGTTTCGCCGTGGGGGCAAGTATATGATGCTGTGTGCAGCAGCGGTCAGGTTGTTTAGATATTGGATAAGCCCATGGTCGGTGGTGCGAGAGGATACCTGGGCCAGATGGGAGCTGGTGCGTCGATAGAGGATGTCCAGGCGGCTGAGGTCCTCCGGCGTGAGTTTACGAATTGACTTGCGGGCTCTGCTTACCAGCAATTCAAGTTCGTCCCACTCCGGTTTGTAGCGTGATACATAATTAATCGCCATTTAAAAACTCGCTAAAAGGTGTGCTTTTGAAAGACAGTATTCAATTTGAAACGCCGGAAAACGTGCAAGTCACGTACGAAATCGCGGGTCTGGGATCTCGCTTTGTCGCCTGGTTTGAAGATCAGCTTATTTTGCTGGTGCTGCTGTTCATCGTGTTCCTCTGCCTGCTTTTCCTTGGAATGGGGAACGCGTGGGTGGTGGCCAATTATTTCCCTTCGGGTGTCGATGAAAAAGACTCGGCATTCTATTTCATAGGCCTTGCCACGCTTATTATGGGATTCGCAAACTTCATTTACTTTGGTTTGTCTGAACTGCTGATGCGCGGTCAGACGATTGGAAAGCGTCATGCCCATATCCGGGTGGTAAAATTAAATGGCTATGCCCTGGACGCCGGGAGCATTTTAATGCGAAATGCTTTTCGAGTGCTTGATCATATCCCGCTCCTGTGGATTGTTCCTGCTTTTGCGCCGCGGTCGCAGCGGCTGGGCGACATGCTGGCAGGAACGCTGTGTATCTCCGATGAACAGAAGACGCTGGGGAGCCTGCGGGAAGTTCTGCTGGCGCGCCCGGCGACGGAGCGGGAATTTCGTTTCGACATCGGCGCACTGAACAGGGCAAGGCAAACGGATATTGAAGCGGTGGAGCGGATACTGGAGAACATTCCGACTATGACGGAGGAGCGGCAGGCCTATTTGCTTGAGATCATTTGCAATCCATTGGCGGAACGCCTGCAGGTACCTGAGCCGGATCCGGGCAGTCGACGTCAGTTTCTTGAAGATTTTCTCGCGGCGGATTATCGCCGCCGGCAACGTCAACTAGGGTAGGAGCTTTGCGAGGCAGCCTCGCTCATTTACAAGAATATACAGCATGAAACTTCTTGCGTAATTCTGGCCGCGGGGCAACGGCTATTGCATCGACAACATAACCGGGGCCGGAAGGATCAATTATGCGTTACGCCATGGGACAACTTTCCATAGGTCAGATACTGGACCAAAGCTTTAGCCTTTTTAAAAATCACACCAAGTTGTTTCTGGGTATAGCTGCAATTCTTTATACGCCTGTGTTGTTTATCTATGGACTGGTGAACATGCTGGCGACGCCAAAACTTTCTCCGGGGGCGACTGCGGAAGAAACGGCCGCGGCCGCGGTTGAATCCTTGCCGTATACTTTTGGGGCCAGCCTTGTGTTTTTGGTTGTGGTGTTTACGATCATAGGTCCGCTTTTTTCGGCAGCCATTACGTATGCCGTGGGCAGCGAGTACCTGGATAAGCCCACCACGGTAAAGGAAGCCATCAGCGCAGCATGGTCAAGGTTCGGGTCTGTACTCTATACGGGAATCCTATCCGGCCTTTTCATTTTGCTCGGCTTCATATTGTTTATTATCCCGGGCATTTACCTAATGTTTAAGTATTACCTGGCGATGCCGGTGGTCGTGCTGGAAGATGTAAAAGGTCGCGCTGCCTTAAAACGCAGTGGGTTTCTGATGAAGGGCAACATGGGCATTGCCTTTGTGCTGGGGATCCTGCTGATGGTGTTGTCGCTTGCAGCCACGTTTGTCAGTTCCCTCATCCCGATCCCGTTTGTTACGCTTGTGATCGATACTATCGTTCAGACATGCGTGGTTACTATCACATATGTAGCGGGCGTAGTGCTCTACTTCCATGCCCGGTCGAAGCATGAAAACTATGATTTGCAGATGCTGGCGGAATCTGTGGGCGCTGATGAGCCGTTCGACTCCCAGGGGCCTCCACCCCTCCCGTCCATGCAGTAAGCATATTGACACAAGTTCCCGCACCGGTGGCGGATGCCGACGCCATTCGAAAACTTGCCTCTGACGTGCTCCTGCAGCCGGATTACAAGCTACAGTCTACTGAAAACTTCGCCCGACTGGTGGAGTGGTTCTTTGACTTGTTTCGGGCCTTATTTAAAATGTTTGATGCGCTTTACGACTTCTCGCCCTATGTTTTCTATGCGCTGGTGGCGGTGCTAGTCCTGATCGCCGGGGGCTTAATTTTTCATATAGCATACAGTTTGAGAACCGCCATGCGTGGGCGTCGCGCGTTGAAAGCCTATGAGGAACAGGGAGGCGCGGCGGAGGCGCTGCCGGATACCTGGGCGCGCCGGGCGCGGGACGCTTTCGCGGCGGACGATTATCTGCCGGCGATTCGGTTTCTTCTTCATGCGAGCCTCCTTCGACTGGAACTCGCCCGCAAGGCGACGTTCCGGCGTGGGGCGACCAATAGAGAATACCTGAGGCGCTACAAGAATACCGGAGCCTATCCGCCGCTCGCGGAACTGGTGGAGATAACAGATTCGAGGTGGTTCGGCGGCATCGATTGTTCGCGTGGCGACGTTGAGGCGTGTTTTCAGGCGCACCAGCAGATCGAACAACTCGTGTCCGAAGGCAACCTTCGTGCTTAGCGCCCGTAACGCCCTTGTGCTGTTTGTTCTCGCGGCGTTGCTCTCTATCGGCGCGAC
>JBBSQY010000028.1:0-42338 GCA_038243585.1 Candidatus Sumerlaeales bacterium
GCCTGAACGTAGGATGGGCATTCCTGCCCGTCTCGCATAACTTTAGCCACATTAGGCGTTGCCAACCTGCAATTTCCCGCCTCTGCGTAAAATAACACTTAGCCCCCGCGATCAACATCCGCGATCAGTGAAGTCCAAAGAGTCCGCCAGGAAAGCCGCGCCTGTTAGACGGCTTAATTTTTGCCCCACAGAAGAACGAATGTTCTATGGTCCTGTACATTACTGACCAAATGGCTAGCCATCCTCACAGTCGCGCGCGGGGCACAGATCATAACCCTGGAAACAGGTTTGAACGGCTGCATGTTGAGCCTGAATACGATAACACTGTTTTTGAGGACGTCAGGGACAGGGTAGAGACTACCTATTTGTCTGTCTCCAGCAAATCCATCCTGACAAAAAACGAAAGTCCCGACCTTGGTTTCCGGTATAGCGTAAACCCCTACTCCGGTTGCACTCATGGTTGTTCCTATTGTTATGCGAGGCCATATCACGAGTATTGGGGGATGTCGGCCGGACTTGACTTCGAGACCAAAATCATGGTGAAAATGGAGGCGGCCACGCTATTGCGGGCGGCGCTGGACAAACCCGGCTACCAATCCGATATTATTGCGATGAGCGGGGTGACCGATTGTTACCAGCCGGGCGAGAAGCAGTTTGAATTGACACGACAATGCCTGAAAGTGCTGGCGGAGTATAGGAATCCAGTGGGCATTATTACCAAAAATCGGCTGGTTGCTAGGGACACTGATCTCTTGGCAGAGATGGCGGCGTGGGGCGGAGCGTGCGTATATCTTTCCATCACGACTCTTGATCCAATTTTGAGCGGGAAACTCGAACCTGGGGCGTCTCGACCACAGGCTCGGCTGGATGCAATTTCAAAACTGGCCGCGGCTGGGATTCCCGTGGGGGTAAATGCGGCTCCGATGATCCCAGGTTTAACAGACAGAGAACTTCCGGCGATAATCAACGCCGCCGCTGAAGCCGGCGCAACTTTTGCCGGCTACACGGTAGTGCGTTTGCCAGGCGCAGTCCATGGGATTTTTCAGGATTGGCTGGACAAGAACGCGCCGGATTCCAAGTCAAAAGTCATGAATAAGATTCGAGAAATTCATGGGGGAAACGTTAGCGACAACAGATTCGGAACTCGCATGAAGGGAGACGGCCAATACGCGGATCAGTTACGTGGTCTGTTCAACGCCGCCTGCCGAAAAGCGAATATTCGTGGCGGGGCGCCCAGGTTATCGTCTGATCTTTTTCGCCGCCCGGCACGCGGGCAACTGGATCTTTTCGGCTAACGATTACTTGAAACCTACATCGACTGAAAAAGGTTAGCGTTTTCGATCCGTCGGCTATGTTTTGCGAAATTTAATGCTAATTTTTGTCTCGCGCCCTGTGCGTTCGGGGCGTCTTGCTTGCGAGGGAATTCGAATCACCGATCCATTGGCTATCCCGTACACTTGATCGCCAGGCTGCGGACGTACGGTGGCTGTGCCAGTGAATCCACCAAAAGCCGGCAGGAGCGCATGATCTTCGGAAAACAAAAAACAGGGCACCCGCAGTGGTGGTCCTATGGTGTCGCGCAATGTAACAGCCGGATGGATGTGGCCAGACAGGACGAACAGATTCGCCTTCCGACAGGGTTCATGACAAAACAGAAACGGACCGTCCTCCACCGGGTTACGTTGGTAATCCACGTTCCACTCCAGCGGCGGTGGATCACTGCTGCGGTCATGGTTTCCCATTACAATAAGGACCTCCAGACCGGTGCTTGAGCGTCGCCATTGTGCCAGCGCTGTCATGGTATGATCGCACTGGCCTGTGCGATGGTGAAAGAAATCGCCAAGTACAACCAGTCGCTTTGCCGCGGTCGAAAGCAAAATGTTGTTCAACCGCAGCAGGTCATCAGCGGTCGTACCGATGGGAACAGGAATGCCGGCGTTTCGATAAGCAGATGGCTTCCCAAAATGGGGGTCAGCAATTATAAGGGTTTCTTTTCGTGGCCAATAAACGGCGCGGTCCCCCAGCAATTCCAGATTTTCCCCTGCCCACTGGCAGCTCAAGCGTTCACTCATTACGTGCCATTTCCTCTTCGGCTATATCTTCCAGTTGCGCAACCATTCGCTTGATCCTGTCGCCATATGATTCGCTGGATAGATGGGCTGTAGAACTGGACATTCGGCTCGCCCAAAGAGGAAAAGCCAGGGGACTAAACCGTGTGGTCGGCGTCAGGCATAATTTGATCGTTTTTATACGCGCTAATGTTTCCGAAAGCCGCACGACTTCCATCTGACGCTCAATAACTTCTCGCCGGGCCTGATCCAAAAGCAGATTCTCCGGATCATACTTATTAAATACATCAAACAACAGCCCTGTTGATGATTGAACCTGCCGGGCCATTTTAGGTGCCCCCGGATAGCCAGTGAAGATCAGCCCTGCCACACGCGCAACTTCGCGAAACTGCCGACGAGCAAGTTCAGTTGCGTTGATCGATTCGATCAAGTCATCCAGAAGGCCATCTGAAGTAAACATTTTTCGCCACGCTTCTGGCTTTAATTGGAGATCAATGGGCTCGTGACTCAGCAGTTCAAAACCATAGTCGTTCATCGTGACGCCAATAGTGCGAGGCTGCAGACGTGAGATGCGCCAGGCGATTAGGGCCCCCAGACCCTCATGGACAAAATGCCCTTCAAATGGAAAGATAAAAACATGATAGCCTTCTCGGCTTCGCACTGTTTCAATCAGAAGCTCGTCTGCCGCAGGAACCAGTGACCAGCGCGACTGGATCTCAAGAATGGGTTGGACCATCTCCATTTCCGGACCGACAAAAAGTCCGCGTCGCGCGTCGTCCAGCTTATTTCGCACCGCCTGCCCAAGCTGACTGGTAATGGGCATCCGGCTGCCACCCCAGGTTGGCAGCGCACCTTTTGGTTTTTCCGCGAACCGCACAGTCGCCGTCAGTTCGCGGAGACGAACCAGTTCGAGATAACGCCCCGCAAAAATGAAGCAGTCGCCGATTTTCATTTTCGCGAGAAAGTTTTCTTCTATAGAGCCTAACGTACCGCCGCCCTGAAGTCTGAGGCTGATATTTATGTCGCTCATGATAGTGCCTATATTCAGGCGGTGAAGTTTCGCCAGTCGATCTGTAGAGATCACCCACCGATCATTAGGGCGATGCAATTTCTTATACTGCTCATAAGCGCGCAGAGCCTGCCCCCCCTGGGACACAAAGTCCATCACCCATGCCCATTCAACTGTAGTTAAGTTTCGATAAGACCAGGCGGATTTGACCTCGTTATAAAGCTGATCCGAATCAAATCCTTCGCCGCTTGCCAAAGTAACTACGTGCTGCGTGAGAACGTCAATGGGACGTTCCGGCGGAACTCGCACTTCAATCTCTCCGGCATTGGCCGCGTCGCGGGTAGCGGAGTATTCAACCAGCTCGAAGGCGTTAGTAGGGACACAAAATATCCGGCTTATGCCGCCGGGTTGATGGCCACTTCGCCCCGCACGCTGAAGCAGCCTGGCCACCCCTTTCGGGCTGCCAATCTGGATCACCTGGTCCACCGTCGGGAAATCTACTCCAAGATCGAGACTGGACGTGCAAACCACACATCTCACTTTACCGGAGCGCAGATTACTCTCCACTGTCTCACGCACTTCGCGATCCAGCGAACCATGATGGATGGCCATTTTCTTAGCCCACCTGGGCTCCGCGTTCTTAATTGACTGGTACCAGAGCTCAGCTTGCGATCGCGTGTTCGTAAACAAAAGAGTCGTCTTTGCGGCAGAAACCGTATCCACAACTTGGGGTAGCAGCTTAAGTCCGATATGACCAGACCAAGGGAACTTCTCGATGCTTTCTGGCAGCAAAGTCACGATGTCGATGATCTTGTTATTGTCGGCTTTAATAAGCGTTTTGTTGTGGTGTGAAGATGCGGTAAGGACGTCGAGCGCCAGATCCAGATTTCCAAGTGTAGCCGACAGCCCCCATATGCGCACATCGGGAAGCCAGGTCCGTATACGCGCCAGCGCCAGTTCCGTCTGTGTTCCGCGCTTATTCCCGAGGAGTTCGTGCCATTCATCCACCACGATGGTTTTGAGAGAGCCAAGCAGTTCACGGGTATTATCGTAAGAAAGAAGCAGCGATAGACTTTCGGGCGTGGTGACAAGCGTGCTGGGCAGACGAGTGCGCTGGCGTGCCTTGCGAGAGGCAGACGTATCACCCGTACGCTTTTCAAGCGTCCACGGCATACCCAGCGACTCCACAGGTGCGCTGAGCGCAGACAGCGTGTCATTCGCCAGCGCCCGCAGGGGAGTGATCCACAGAGCTTGGGCCGGGGCGGGTTCTTTCAAATTCCAGGTGGATGTATCTGGGTGTTCATAAAGCCATTCAGAAAGCGGCCCCAGCCAAACCGAATAGGTTTTGCCCATCCCCGTCGGAGCATTCACCAGCCCGTCAAGGCCATCGGCATAAGCCTGCCATGCCTGAGTTTGGAACTCAAATGGCGTCCAACGCTTGCGACGCAACCATTTGATCAAAAGCGGATGCAGGGGAACAGAGGTTGTTGAGATTTTAGAAGCGCTTGACGACATAGATTATGTATCGATATTTACGCCGGACAAGCTGCTAAATTGCCGGATATCTCCTGGAAACCAGCGTCTGATAATTCACAACCTTCTGTTCCAGCTCAGTCTTTTCTGCCGGAGCCAATTTTTCCAATAGCCCAAGCTGGTTATACGCCTCAATCAGTGATTCCGCCTCTAATCCGGCATAGATGACATTAGGCTCAACGATATTTCTGCCCATTATCTTTTCCAGCGTCTGCTGGCTATAGGTTGGTTTCTCGGCGACGGTTGATTTAGTACCGTATTGCCCCAGGTTGGAAGCGAAAATTCCCGCAGCACTAAATGGCAGAAAGTCTTCGTAACGCAAACCTTCATACTGGAGGAAATCCGCATCCACCAAAGCGTTAATATCAGTTGTGTCCAGCGAACCCGCATTTTCAACACCCTGTTTCGTGGCAGCATATCTGCCGAAAACCAACTTCTCCTTAAGTAGGGCGGAAAGCGTCTTTGGGAAGCGAGCAAAGGCCTCTGCATACAGCGCGAGATAGGCTTCGTAATCACTTTTGGCCAGTCCCGGATTATTATCTCTGGCCACATCCGCGTTTGCCAGGCAATTATCATAGAGTTCGCGGCCTGCCGGTGTTGTTGCGTAGAATCTCTGTTCAATCTCGCCAAATCGGGCAGTATGGACCGCCTCTACAGTTGTTCCATCTGCCTCTTGGAAAGTGACCGGCTCAGTCAGCGCTTTATAAGAATCCTGTCTCAGCAGAACCGGAGTTCCAACAGCAGGGCCTTCTGTATAATCTTTGAACCCGGCATGCTTCAATTTGCTTACGTCCAGATCACTTTGCGCCAACCGCTGCGCAAGCTCGTGAGCCAGCGTTTCCACTTCAGGGTCCGAAACTGGATTATCACTGAAACTGTCAATCTCTCGCCGTGTCAGGTCACGAAACGTCAGTTTTAAATAATCCTTATCAGCCGTATCCCTGAGGCATTTTAAAGCCTGGGATGCACGAGCCTTAAATGTCTCCTGATCCAGCTCACCAAGGCAGAATTTCATAGCCGCAGTAAACAGATCCATACAAAAAGTGTTGGGCGTTAGATGGTTCAGGTGGTGAGATTCAAAACATGCAATATCTGCGGCGATTTTTAAGCCTGCGTCTGAGAGTTCCTGATATAATTTGTAGTCGCGAGCCTGGCCGGTCCACTTGAAGATTCGGTCTGTGCCCTCGCGAACAAGTTCTTCCGCCTCCGCTTGTTCCAGCCCCCCTTCAGTCTCGTTCTTCTCGATCAGTTCCTTTGCCCGATCAGAAAATACCTGACGCCCCGCCAGCAGTTCCTGAACGCGCCTTCGGATCTCCGGATCAAAATTATCAATCATAAGCAGCGAACAGAACACCCGGTGTTCCGGATTAAGAGTGGAACGAAATGCCGTGGCGATAATAGGCTGGCTCTTGCCGCCCAGGCTGGTCATGTCATAAAAGTTATGGGGCTCCAGCGCAAACGCCGCAAAGAATCCCGAAACCCAGCGATACTCCTCTGGAGTTCCTATGCGAATAGCTCCGTGGCGTTCACCGCTAGTCTTGTCCAGTTGCTCGTCAGAAACGGCGAACCCCTGGTGCATCTGTGTCAGAAGCTTACAGACAGCCTTGTTACAAACCTTGTTTACCAGAAGAGACTTATCATACAAAGGAACTTCTCGCCCAAACATACGAGACAGTTCGGCAAACAGCCGATGTTGCATCTTTACTTTGTCAGCAAAGGATCCTGTATTGATTTCTGTAAGGGTTGATTGCAAAGAAGTCTCTCCAACTCAGGCTTAAGGTATTGCTTCACTGTGTCGCTAAAACCTACCATAAGCAGCCCAAATGATTTGGGTTTTTACGGGATAATACATCGAGATTTTAGCCATTCAAAGAAAAAGGCGGTCGGAGTAAATCCGACCGCCTTGATGCGCACTAATCTTTAATGATGGTGCTTATGGCTGCGCTGGTACAACAGTCGTCTTCTCGACAACCTTAGATCCAGTCGGCACACCAATGCCAATGTTGCCAAGAGGCGTGTTAAGCTCTATTCCCGCGCGTGTCGGAACCGTTTCATAGGTCGTAACCGCATATGAAGGAAGGGTTTCGACTGGACGATTTTCTGTCAGATAAGAACGTACCTTAGTAACTCGTGCTGGCTGCAGGATTTTCGTCTGCTGCACATAGTAAGGGTTAAGATCCGCATTCGGATTTGTACGACGCGTCTCGATCACCTTCATATCAATATCCCGCAACCGTACAATATCCGCTTCAGGAACGCCAGCGTATTTATAAGCAGATTCTAGCCGGGTCCAGTATGCGGGAGAACTCTGCACTACCGTCGTATTACCGGGGGCCGTTATTACCGTTGGCGACACAGCCTGAGTTTCTGTCTTATGTTCAGTAGTAGAGTGAACCGCGCCGTTCGTATTGGTTTCTGTATGAACAGTTTTTTCAGAGGTTGTCACTTGAGCTTGCGAACTCGCAGCCAGTGCTACAGCAAATGCGATTGCAGTAAATTGTTTCATTTGTGTTTCCTCATAACATCATAGTTAGCTGAAAAAGCTACACGTCACTACATGGCAAGCAGTGTGCCAATAATGCGTAAAATACTTCCATTACCAATGAAGCAAATGACGCTTGCACTGGCGCACGAGTCCTGCCACCGGATACTCTTATGAAATTTGTCCCTGTCCAGCTTGCCTATTTTTTAAGAAACCGCCAGGCCCAGCGAAACATTAGCCTGCTGCTCTGGTTTGTGGCGGGGCTGTTTGGTCTTATTCTCATACACACTGTGCTGTTTCACTTCATCATGGCTTACGAAGGTGAGCGACACAGTTGGATCTCAGGATTCTACTGGGTAATGGTCGTGATGTCTACCCTGGGTTTCGGAGACATAACTTTTCAGAGCGATCTCGGCCGGCTATACTCTGTGTTGGTCATTTTTTCTGGCGTGGTATTTCTGCTCGTAATGTTGCCCTTTGTGTTCATCCAGTTTTTTCTGAGTCCTTGGCTTGAAGCTCAGAGCCAGGCGCGCGCGCCGCGAAAATTGCCCGCCAGCGCCCGCGACCATGTGATCATCACCAGCTTTGAGCCCGTAACCGAAAACCTGATGCGGCGGCTCAAAAAATTGAAGATACCTTATGTAATTATTTTGAACGACCTGACGCAGGCGCTTGCGCTTCACGATCTCGGCTTTCGCGTTATGCTCGGCGATCTAGATGATCCTCAGACGTATAGCCTGTGCAACGCCGACAAGGCAGCCCTGGTGGTAACCACTGGAAACGATATGCTGAATACCAGCATCACTTTCACCGTTCGCGAGGTGGCCGAAACGGTGGTGATTGTCGCCAACGCCGACAATGCAGACTCCGTCGATATTCTTCAGCTGGCCGGTGCCAGTCATGTCTTCGAAATGAAAAATCTGCTGGGTCGCTTTTTGGCCCGGCGAGCCATCGGCATGAGCAGCCGGATCAATATCATTGGAAAGGTAGACGACCTGCTGATCGCAGAGGCGTCCGCAACCCGTACGCCACTGGTAGGCAAAACCATTGCTCAGAGCCGGCTTCGAGAGGCGACAGGTTTAACTGTAGCAGGCCTTTGGGAACGCGGTAAGTTCATAATGGCCCGCGCGGATTCTGAAATTACTCCCGTATCAGTTTTGGTCCTCGCCGGCACCCAGCAGCAGTTGGACGCTTACGACGAGCTGTTCTGCATATACGTGGTGAACGATGAACCGGTCGTCATATTGGGCGGTGGCCGGGTTGGGATAGCTGCGGCACGCGCCCTGGTAGAGCGGGATATGGACTATCGCATAGTGGAGAAAAACACAGCTCTCGCAACAACCGAAAAGCACGTAGCTGGCAGCGCCGCGGATATCGACACTTTGAAGCGCGCCGGACTCCACCACGCTAACACGGTCTTGGTAACAACCAGCGACGACGATACCAACGTGTACTTAACTGTATATTGCCGAAAGCTTTACCCAGAACTTCAGATTATTTCCCGAGCCAGCAGCGAACACAATGTCGGAACTCTACACCGCGCCGGTGCGGATTTCGTAATGTCTTATGCCAGCATGGGAAGTAGCATCGTCCTTAACATTTTACGGGGTGAAGACCTCGTGATGTTTGCCGAAGGGCTCAGCGTAATGCGGGTGCGGGTTCCAGTGACAGCGCCCGCGCGAACCATGATGGAATCCCACATACGAGAGGAAACCGGGTCCAATATTATTGCCGTAAAGCGCGGCGGCCAGACAATCGTTAATCCCACCCCGGATACGCAGATTCTGCCTGGAGATGAAGTGGTGTTGGCAGGCAATCCGGAAATGGAGACCCAGATCGCCCGGTTGCTGGGGGAGAAAGCATAACTGCCTAAATTACCATTTTGTGATTCGCACGGAATGCGTCTTATGATTTTTTATCTGCAACATATAGCACTATTCCAGATCGACGAGCACCTGGATAGGCTTTCGCACGGACAACTTCGACCGTAAAAGGAGCGCGCCGTAGCCGTTGGAGAAACGCCTCGTCATCTCCGGCAGACCAGATGACGGCACGTCCGCCTGGGCTGAGAGCAGCGGCTAGGCTCCAAAGACCGACATCGTCGTAAAGCCGGCTATTATCCTCCTGAACCATCGCACTGGGGCCATTATCAATATCCAGCAATATGGCATCAAACGCGGCGGGTTCCGTTCGCAGCACCAGGTCAACGACATCCTCTTCGCGTATCAATACCCTGGGATCATTCAGCAAAGCGCCATTCAGAGATTGAAGAAATTCCCGATTCCACTCCACCACCGCCGGCATCAACTCTGCTACTTGCACCGAAGCCGCCGCAGATACCCGCTCAAGCACACTTTTTAACGTGAACCCTAGTCCCAGTCCGCCAATCAGAATGCGCGGAGTAGGTTTCGCCAGCAGGTGCGCCGTCCCTGTTTCCCCAAGCATCAACTCAGATTCCGTCGCGGAAGAATGCATGAGCCCCTGCCCATTCATTCGGATCGCATAGCTGCCATTATGTTCAAACAATGACAGCCGGGAGCCGTCAGGCGTTAAAGTCTCTGCCAGTTTACGCTGTGGTTTCATGGATCCCAGAACCGTTCTGGTTTGATGGAATTCCAGTTTATCAACAAAACATTACACACTGTGAAGCAACATGCGGTGTCGTTATTTCTGATGCAACTGCAGCAGTTCGCTTAACGTTTCCAGCGTGTCAGCCTGGCTTGCGGGTTTATCTTTGCGCCAGCGTTGGATCCGGGGAAAGCGGACGGCCAGGCCGGATTTGTTGCGCGTGTTTGGCTGGATGCCTTCGAAAGCAAGTTCAAAGACCAGTTCAGGTTTGACCATACGGACAGGGCCAAATTTATCCGTGGTATTCTTGCGCACCCAAGAGTCGACCTCGGCGATCTCTTTGTCGGTCAGGCCGCTATATGCCTTGGCTACGGTGATGAGTTCATCGCCGCGCCACACGCCGAAGGTATAATCTGTGTAGAGGCCGGCGCGGCGCCCGCTGCCCGGCTGCGCATAGGTGAGCACGGCGTCCATGGTGTACGGGTCGACTTTCCATGTCCACCAGTCGCCGCGGACGCGGCCAGAGCGGTAGGGAGATTCAATGCGCTTCAGCATGAGGCCTTCGGTGCGGTTTTGGCGAGAGGCTTCGCGGTGAGCCGCGAGATCAGTCCAGGTTGCACAGGTAACCAGTGGAGAGAGATGGATCACCGTTTCGTTACTCAAAACCGTCATCGCCTGTTCCAGCAGATGACGACGCTTTCTCAGCGGCTGCTCCCGAAGGTCTTCGCCGGAGAACTCCATCAGGTCATAAGCCATGAATGCCACCGGCGTTTCCGCCAGAATCTTCGGCGAGAGGATTTTTCGAGTAATGCGTTTTTGCAGGTCCTGAAAGGGCGCCGGGCGATCCACCTCCCAGGCAAGTATCTCGCCGTCGATGACGGTTCCGTCGGGCAGGGTGGCGGCGGCGTCCCGTATCTCGGGAAAGCGGTCAGTCAGCAGGTCTTCTCCCCGCGACCAAAGTATCACCTGGCCTTGACGGCGGATGAGCTGACATCGGATCCCATCCCATTTCCACTCCGCCTGAAAAGCTTCCGGTAGTTCTTGCTCCATGACTTCCGGGGGGAGGGGATTCGCCAGGAAGAATGGGTAAGGACGAGAAGGATTTTCCGCGGCAGAGCCGGGCTCTGCCAGTCCGAGAAAGGCTGTGGCCGTTGGTTCCCATGTTCCCATCAGACGGTGAGCCATTACTGCGGCTTCAACATCGTGGATTTGCGAAAGCGCCTTGACCACCAGCGTTTTCGAAACACCCACGCGAAAGGAGCCTGTAATAAGTTTGTTCCATACGAAACGTTGATCGCGGGCCATGCTTTGCCACAGTCGCAGAACCGCCTCACGGCGGTCGTTTTCAGGCAACTTGCGCAGCGGGAGCAGTTCATTGTTTACCAGCTCATGCAACGGCATGTCCATAGGTTCCGGGTCATTCGGCAGTAGCAGGGCAATGGTCTCCGCAAGATCACCTACCGTGTGATAACATTCCTCCACCAGCCAGTCGGGAAGCTCGGCGGCGTCCGCGATCCAACGGCGAAGCAACGGACTATTGACGGCGCGGGGCACTCGGTTGCCCGTAAGAAAATAAATGGCCCAGGAAGCATCTTCCGGCGGCGCTTCGGCGAAATAATTCCGCAGCGCTTCCAGCTTTTCGTTAGTACGATTTGTCTGGTCGAGAGTGATGTAAAGGCGCGTGAACCGGCGCATTACTCGCCATCCTCTTCAACAGTTCTATCGGTCGCCTGCTGAGTCTCATCAGCGTCGGGATTCATTGGTTCGCCCACATAGCGAGTCGGGACGCCGTAAGCATTCAAATTGGTATTTTCCGTGAGGTAGCGCACCATTGGGTCTATAAAGCCGTGAGTTACACCGATTGTATCAGCGCCAGTGGCGCTTATGGCTTCCATAAGACCGGGCCAGTCAGCGTGGTCGGATAGTATGAAACCCCGATCCAGCGCCCGGCGTCGACGCGCCCCTTGAACCGCCATCCAGCCAGATGCGAAGGCCGGCGAAGCAGGGCCAAATTTTTTAAGCCATGGAGAACCAGCGGCGGATGGCGGAGCGATAATAAGCCCCCTGCCTTTCGCTTCTTTTGCGGTTTCCAGCAGCGCTTTGTTGACGGGGGGCAGCTTGATGCCAGCCTGCTCATATGGAGGGAGCAGATTCATAACGGCGCCGTGAGCAAAGATGGGACCAATGGATGGATCTATTCCCCCAATGACCCTTTGCGCCTTCCCCAGCGAGTAAGCATAAATGACGGAGACTCTTTCACGCTCCTGATTCTGTCGCCACCACGCATTAATGGAGTCCATGATGGATTGCTGTGGCTGCCAGCGATAGATGGGCAGTCCGAATGTGCTTTCAGTGATAAACGTATGGCAACGAACCGGTTCAAATGGGGTACAGGTACGGTCAGGGGTGGTTTTGTAATCGCCGCTGAAAACCCATATCTCGCCATTGTGTTCGAGTCGGATTTGAGAGCTGCCGAGTATATGCCCCGCTGGATGAAGAGAAACCTGAACGCCGTTGATGAACTTTGTTTCGCCATAAGCGAGCGGCTCAATGGGAGCGTCCGCGCCAATGCGCGCTCGCAGGACGTGCTGCCCTTCCGCGCTGGTAAGGTAGGCCTTGCAGCCATACCGGGCGTGGTCGGAGTGAGCGTGAGAAACAACGGCGCGATCGACTGGGCGCCACGGATCGAGATAAAAATCCCCCGCTGCGCAATAGAGGCCGCGATCTGTAGGTTCGATGAGAGCCATTTCAGTATTAGCACAGACGTTCAATGTGTGTTCGCGAAAAAACTGACATTAGTTGTTCAAAACGCTTAAAGCAGAAAAATAAGGGTTAAGGTCCCATGCGGGAATTGCCCGCCCCGTTTCGCCTCCTAATGTCTCCCTTAAATACAACCATCCAAACCGAAGGAAAATCCATGATGACTACACCTCGGAAGGCCTTTGGACTACGCCTGCTTCAGTTTAAAACAAAACCATTACCCACATGAACCGCCAGCCCAAATAACAAGCCCTGAACCCACAATTAAAAAAATCAGAAAAATGTGTACAAAACGCGCAGCCCAGCCAGAACCCACGGGCCTGAGCGGCACAAAAACCTCTACTTTAAGAAATTGCCGCAAAGCACCATCCCATATAGGATTCCGAGGAAAAACCTAAACGAGGGTAGAGTAGGCTCGCCAAGCCGTCCGCATCACAGGGTAGGGAAGGCTCGCCGAGCCGTCCGCACCACTTAGGTAGGAATGGCTCGCCGAGCCGTCCGCAGCACTTAGGTCAGGACTGCTCGCCGAGCCGTCCGCTTATGTCACTTCGGTTGAACATTGTCTGTTTACCCGTGTCCAATAATTCGTCTCATATCTCATTTTCTCAGGTCCAGTAAATGGCAATAAATTCAGGTCTTGTTTTATCCTTCCGGCTGCTGATCGGTTGTGCTCTTTTGTTGAGTTTAACACCCTGTGTGGCCCAGAACAAACCGAATATTGTGATGATCTTTACTGATGATATGGGCTACGGAGACATTTCAAGTTTCTCAAACGCTTTGGCCGTGGAGACGCCGAACATTGATCGTTTGGCAACGGGCGGTATGAAGTTCACACAATTTTATGTAAGTATGCCGATCTGCTCACCGTCGCGAGCCGCTGTACTTAGCGGGATGTATGCGCCTGAGACGCGGGTGACAAATTATCTTCAGGAACGCCAGGGCAACAAGGATTCTGACGGAAACGACTGGATGGATCCAAAGCAGTCGTATCTGCTGAAAACCTTTCAGGCTGCTGGTTACGCTACCGGCCATATGGGCAAATGGCATTTAGGCGGCGGGCGAGACGTAGACAACGCCCCGTCCATCGGAGAATATGGGTATGATGAGTTCTACAGTACTTGGGAAAGCCCGAATCCTGATCCGCGCCTCGGAGTGGAGTTTCCCCCATGGAGTACGCAACTAGAGCCCGGCCAGGTACCGCGCCATCAGCGTACTCAATACATGGTGGATAAGACCCTCGATTTTATGCAGCGGCACGCGAATCAGCCTTGTTTTGTAACTCTGTGGCCTGATGACCTGCATACGCCATTCAGACCTAGCCCTGCGATGATAACAAAATACGGCGCTGATCCCAACGGAGCAGACACCATCAAACAATTTTACGGGGTATTGGACGAATACGATCGGCAGATTGGAAGACTGCTTGACGGGTTAGCAGCGCAGGGAATGGAAGAAAACACGATCATTTTCTTTACGGGCGACAATGGACCTTCACCTACCTATAGCAATCATTTGCGCACAGACGGGCTGCGCGGCAGAAAGCTGAGCTTATACGAAGGTGGAATTCGCGAACCATTTATCATTCGATGGCCGGGGCACATCCCGGCCGGCGCCACGAACTCAGCAACAGTTTTGAGTTCCGTGGATCTTCTGCCAACGCTGGCGTCGCTTGCAGGCATAGAATTATCTGCAGCCGTCGCATCGCAAACCGATGGCGAAGATCTGTCTCAGGCCATGCTGGGAACTCCAATAACCCGCTCAAATCCATTGCTCTGGGAGTATGGCGCCACGGCTAGTGTGCCACGACCGGGCGGAGGCAACATAAACGATCGCAGCCCGGTATTGGCCATACGCGAGGGCGACTTCAAGCTATTCGTAGAGGCAAACAATACCGGCCATCAACTCTATAATGTTAGAACAGATCCTCGAGAGATCACAAACCTGGCGTCAGCCCAACCTGGCAGGGTACAAAGCATGGCGGCGCAGGTGATCGCGTGGAGCACAACCTTACCGCATCGTACCCATGACTTCCCGGCGTTCGGCTTGGTTAACTTTAATCAGTTTTCAGTAGCAGAAGTCGCGACAGAGGCTGCTCTTCGCACCGCATCCGGAGCGGCGGACACCAATCGGATCGATGGTGTTACAGGTCATCCCAATGGATCCGGTGACCTGTTTGCAATCCACATAGACGGAACGGAAAAGGAAACTATTCTTCGCATCGACGATGGTGAGGGGGAGTTAACGAAAGTAACTGACGCGCCACGCATCGCTCAGGATCTGGGTGCCTTGCCGTCATCGGGTCTGCAGCTGACGTCTGGTTTTGATTATTCCCCGCCGGGCAATAAACTATATATTGCGGAGAAAAGCCTGGTTTCTGTTCCGGGCCAGGTACTGCTGATTGGCATCGATACGGCCACTGGTCAGGCAAATCTTGTTACTCGCAGCAGTGATCTTGAAGGGCTCAACGACCACGCCGTACTGCCTTATGGAGATTTGATCGGGGTTAGCGGGGAAGACGGGAATCGGACCGTCGGCACAATAGATTTTCGTTCAGGACAGTGGACTCAGAAGCTAAGCCATGCGCAGCTTCTAGCGGCGGCACCGGGATCTTCCAGTCTTCCGCCGCAATCGGCGGGGATTAATAGTTCGAGCGGTAAAGCCTTTATGTTTAGCGGTGGTGATTTAGACCTTTTCGACATCGCCAATGTCAATTCTGCTTCCCCAACCGTTAGCAGAATTATAAAGTCTCAACTGGCAAACGCTGATCTTCGAGACATTGCAGTCGATCAGGCAGGTAATATGTTTGGTTTGGACGTAACGGATGGTCGTATTATCATAATGCGCGGCAGCGATCAGGCAATGTTTTCGGTTTCGCTGGCAGAAATTGCGACCAGCCTTGGCAGGACAGAGCCCTTTGTCCCAACTCAATGGCGCGGAATGACCGCTCGTATGACTGGAGCCACAAGGTGTGAATTATTTTTGGCCAGTTCAAACAGCAACTACGGCTTGGTAAGAATCAAGTTCGGCCCGCCATCTGCGGCGGTGGGGGATTGGACGCTGTATGGGCCGAGCTTTGACGATTAAGCGTGGTGAGGTAATAAAACTAGGCTTGATTTAAGAATCAAACCGCTACCTAACCAGCTCAAAACTCTTGGTTAACTCACCACCCCTGAGCTACTTTGCAGAATAACGTTGGAAACTGGAACAGGCTTTGCAAAAGCATCTTCTTTTCACCACTTCCATATCTATCGAGGTTAACTCATGCGCCCGGACAAGTTTACTGTCAAATCGGCTGAGGCTTTACAAGCTGCTCAATCTCTAGCTAATGAGCAGGGTCACTCCGAGGTAGCTCCGGAACATCTCCTGGCCATTCTGGCCCGGCAGGAGGATGGCATTGTCCCACCAATATTACAGACGATCGGAGCACGTCCCGATACGGTGGCGGGGCAAGCGCTGAAGGCACTTGAACGATTGCCGAAGGTCAGCGGCAGCGGCGCTGGGCAGGCGCAATTGTCAAGATTGCTTGCGCAGGCAGTCGATGGGGCGGAGAAAGAGGCCGACCGGCTAAAGGATGATTACACAAGCACTGAGCATCTGCTTATGGGTTTGGCGGAGTTGCGATCGTCGGAAGCTGGTAAAATTCTGACCCAGAGTGGAGTAACCCGCGACACCATATTAAAGGCTTTGGAACAAGTGAGGGGTAGCCAGCGGGTTACGGATCAGAACCCGGAGGCAAGATATGAAGCCCTGAAGAAGTATGCTCGAGATCTTACGGAAGCTGCGCAATCCGGCAAACTGGACCCAGTAATTGGGCGGGATGAAGAAATCCGGAGAGTTATGCAGGTGCTGTCTCGCAAGACGAAAAACAATCCCGTGCTCATCGGCGATCCGGGAGTGGGTAAAACGGCTATAGTAGAGGGTTTGGCGCAAAGGATCGTGCGCGGCGATGTGCCGGAAGGACTAAAGAACAAGAAGGTTCTGGCGCTGGACATGGGAGCTCTTATAGCCGGCGCGAAGTTTCGTGGTGAATTTGAAGAGCGTCTCAAGGCCGTGCTGAAAGAAGTAACAGGCAGCAACGGTGAGATCATCCTGTTTATTGACGAGTTGCATACCGTCGTCGGTGCGGGAGCAGGCGAAGGAGCAGTGGACGCAGCAAATATGCTGAAGCCGGCACTCGCCAGAGGAGAACTGCGTACCGTTGGCGCAACCACGCTGGATGAGTACCGGAAGTATATTGAAAAGGACGCGGCATTGGAGCGCCGGTTTCAGCCTGTGCAGGTGGACGAGCCGACCGTGGAAGATACCATCTCCATTCTGCGTGGGCTGCGCGACAGATATGAGCAGCATCACAAAGTGCGGATTCGTGACGGAGCGCTAGTTGCTGCGGCGGTTTTGTCGCACAGATATATAGCCGATCGGTTTCTTCCAGACAAGGCAATTGATCTGGTAGATGAGGCCGCAAGCCGCCTTCACATGGAACTGACGTCGCGGCCCGAAGAGCTGGACGAGGTGACGCGCCGGGTAATTCAACTACAGGTAGAAGCTGCGGCACTTCGCAAGGAGTCCGATGCAGCCAGCCGGGAGCGCCTGGATAAGCTGCAAAAAGAACTTGCGAATCTGGATGAGCAGCAGCGGGCGTTAGAGGCGCGGTGGTCAGCTGAGAAAAGCTCCGGCGACATCGTCGCCAATTTAAAGCGAGACATCGAGCAGGTACAGCTCGATATCGACAAGGCACAACAGCAGGCGGATTGGAACAAGGTGGCGGAGTTGCAGCACGGACGGCTGCCTCAGCTTCAGAAGGAACTGGAGGAACTCCAGCAAGAATCAGAAACCGGCGGAAAAGCTACGACGAATGACGTTACGGAAGAGGACATCGCCGAAATTGTAGCCCGCTGGACTAATATCCCCGTTTCGCGCCTCATTGAAGGGGAAGTCGAAAAGCTGATACAAATGGAAGATCGGCTGGGCAAACGAGTTGTGGGCCAGCGAGATGCTATCATAGCTGTTTCGAACGCTATCAGGCGCGCCCGCGCCGGCCTTAGCGATCCCAACCGGCCCATCGGGTCATTTATTTTTCTCGGTCCCACCGGCGTAGGCAAGACTGAGTTGGCGCGAGCTCTGGCAGAGTTTATGTTTGATGACGAGAACAGCATGATCCGCATCGACATGAGCGAGTATATGGAAAAGCATTCTGTGGCACGTATGCTGGGAGCGCCTCCTGGTTATGTAGGCTACGAGCAGGGCGGCCAGCTGACGGAGGCGGTTCGCCGCAAACCCTACAGTGTGATACTTTTTGATGAGATCGAGAAAGCGCACCCCGACGTCTTTAATGTCTTGTTGCAAATACTGGAAGACGGACGCCTGACCGATGGACAGGGACGGGTGGTGAACTTTCGAAATACAGTGCTTATCATGACAAGCAATATCGGCTCCGCCTTAATCGAACAAATGAGCGGCGGTGATCAGGAGATGATTGAGCAGGCAGTTCGTGAGGAGCTTCGCAATAATTTCCGCCCGGAATTTCTTAACCGGGTTGACGAAATCATCATTTTCCACAGCTTGAGTCAGGAACAAATCAGCGAAATCGTAGGCATTCAGATGGCGCGTGTATTTGAACGTCTGGCAGACCGAAACATCACTTTGGATCTGACGCCTGCCGCTAAAGAATTTGTCGCAAGAGAAGGCTATGATCCGACCTACGGAGCTCGGCCGCTGAAACGCGCCATCCAGCGGAAGATACTAGATCCATTGTCGCTTCAGTTGCTGGAAGGTAAATTCTCCATTGGAGATCACATTGTGGTCGATTCAGATGGTACGGATCACTTGTCCTTTAAGAAATCGTAAAAGACTGCTTTGCAGAAAGAAATGAAAATTTGTTGTATCCTCTGGACTTAAACACAGAGAACCAGCAAGTGGTTTAGCTACCGGCTTAATTCGAAATCAGCATAAGGCAGACAAGTGGCGACCTCAAAAGGTTTTTTTGGAAAAAGCGCAAGCAGTAGCAAGGGAATTGGCATGGAAAGTGACGATCAGGCTTACCTGAATCAGATAGAGCAGAACATCCGCAGCAAAGATAATGATCAGGATGACGCGCGCAAAGAGGCTGAACAGCGCTCTATGGAAATGGCAAGGATACGCCAGGCCACCAGCAACTCTGCCCTGCCGGGTTTGAAACCTTCCTCCGCACAGCCGCCTGCCAAGCCGAATGAGCTGGAAGGGGATCCGCGTTACCGAGAGTATTTTGAGAGACTTAAAAAGCAAAAGGGAATTTCAACCCCTTCAGGCGGAGTACCCGGCATCGCTCATGAAACGCCCGCCGCAGGGGTCGCGCGAGCTACCGTCTCAGAAAATCAGGTTGTTGGCCCAGGATCTATTGTACGGTTTGACGACGGAAGTATTGGGATTTACAAAGATGCGGTATCAGGCCGGGATTACGCACTTTTTTACTTTCTTCAACCGGATGGGCAATTTAACCCGGAAGGAGTATTTCTTCAGTGTTATCAGGCGAAAGCTATTGGGATCTTACCGGAAAACTATTTTAGTAAACTGCGGGATGACAATACGTGGGATAGGGATCTTATCCTTTACCATCTATCGAACTTCGATCATATCGGGTACTTAAATAACCTGGCGGAGCATGAGGAACGTAAGCCGAAGAACACAACCCCTGCGCGAAACCCGGCTATTTCTTCCCTAACAACTACCGAACCGTCAGCTCCGAGCTCAAGAGCAACTTCCAAACCTGTAGGGGAAGGTTCATCTTCTCTTCCCGTTTCGGAATCGGAAAAGGCATCAGGCAAAGGCACTACTCAACCGCTGGCCGTCGGCAGCGATGAGTTGGTGCGCGGACGAAAATTTATGATCAAGTTCAGCGGCAAAGAGTGGGAAGCGGTTTACTGGTCAAAGGATAGCGAAGGCACCATCGTTGCCCATTCCACCCACGGCCACTGGTCGCTGATGCGCCTGGATCTAGATAGATTTAAGGATAGTTTGGAACTTGGCGAAGTGGTGGATTCGACGACCATGAACACCATCGCAGAAGATGTAGCCGCGGCGAAGTGAGGCTGGGCAGAGTTGCCAAACTACGGCAAACGTAAACATGTCTTTAAACAGACTAGAGTACTTACAATAAAGCTTGGTGAAACAGTTCCGACGCTATTTTGCAGGTTTGGGCTTGGATTGTTACCGTGTCTGCAACCTTCATTGCGTAACCGCCAGCTGTTACTGTTACGATAGGTATGCGACGGGAAATGGCTTCGTGTATTACGAGCCGATCTCGCTCCGCAAGTCCCTCAATCGTAAGATTGAGGCCTCCGAGAACATCATGTTTATACGGGTCAGCTCCAGCAACATAAATGATCAACTCCGGCCGATGGGATTCAATTAACGGAGCCAGAACGTCGCGCAACTGTGATAGGTAATCTACGTCACCGGTAAGATCTTCTAGTCCTATGTCCAGGTCGCTTTTCTGTTTCGTTGGATAGTTAGCTTCCTGATGTATAGAGAAAGTAAAAACCTCTGGAACATCCTGGAAAATATGCGCTGTGCCGTTTCCCTGGTGTAGGTCGCAGTCAATAACCAGCGCCCGCTGAATCCGACCCTCCTGCCGCATGGCGCATATGGCGACGGCAATATCGTTAATATAGCAGAACCCTTCAGCATGGTCCGCGAACGCATGGTGGAATCCGCCGCCGATGTGGCACGCGACAGGCGGACTCACGCTAAGAGCAGCACGGCAGGCGATGATCGTTCCACCGGCGGCGAGCTTGTAGCCATCTACAATTTCCGCGGTAAGCGGCAGCTCGCTGGACGCCGTGCGCGTGCTGCGCCGCAAGTTTGAAAGGTCATCTAGATACGCAACCGAATGCACCGCCTCCAGCTGTTCCTGAGTTGCAGGTACAGGAACCAGGAAATCTTCAATAGCACAGACTTCGTCTTCGAGGAGAAGATCTCGTACAAGCCGGTATTTCGCAGTCGGGAAAACATGGTCCCCTATATCAATTTCATAGTCTGGGGACCAGATGAATTTAATCAATCGGTCAGAGAACCGGTTGGGGTGTCAGACGCTTCGAGAGATTGTGAGAAATCTTCCACACGTCGCCGGCCCCAAGGGTTATAATCAGGTCGTCCGGCTGAAGATTGTCGGCCACAAAATCTTCCGCTGCCTGAAGATCACCTATATATCTTACATTAGGGTGGTTGTTTTCCTGGATGTGGCGAACGAGCATGTCTGAATTAACGTTCGGCATTGGTTCTTCGCCGGCACCGTAAATATCCACGATGATTACCTCGTCGGCATTGCCAAACGCGGCTCCGAAATCTTTAGCCAGGGATTTTGTGCGACTATACCGGTGGGGCTGGAACACGCTGACAATCCGGTTCTTATGGGATTGTCTGGCAGCGGACAAGGTGGCAACAATTTCACTGGGATGGTGAGCATAATCGTCAACGACTGTGCATAATTCCGTCCGTCCCAAAATTTGAAACCGCCGCTGTACGCCCATAAATTCGTGGAGCCCGTTAGAAATCTGATCAATATTAAGTCCGAGGTGCATTCCGATAGTTACGGCCGCAAGGCTGTTCTGCACATTGTGACGACCGGGAACCTGAAGGCTGACGCTTCCCAGTGTACCTTGAGAAGTAACAACGTCAAAGCTGCTTCCCAAGTCTTCAAAGGTCAGATTCTCTGCGCGAATATCCGCTCCCTCGCGCAGCCCGTAAGATAGGAATATGCGGTCAGCACCGACGGCGTGACCCACAAGGCGAAGAACCCCGGGGTCGTCGGAACAATAAACTACAAGCCCCCCAGCCTGAACATTTTGTAGGTGTTCAGCGAAAATTTCGTGGAGATGAACAGTATCTCTGTAAAAATCAAGGTGGTCCATTTCAATATTTGTAAGCACGGCAATTTCCGGACGATACTCGATTAAAGATCCGTCGCTTTCATCTGCCTCTATAACAAACCATTCCGAGCTACCACTGCCCGCATTGTCAGAAAATGTATTAACAATGCCACCAATGACGTACGAGGGGGCAATGCCCGCGTGAAGGAGCATCGTGGCAACCATGCTGGAAGTAGTGGTTTTACCATGCGTTCCGGCAATGGTGATACCGCGATGCGCATTGACAAGCTGCGCAAGTTTTTTAGAGCGATGGATAACAGGTATGCCGAGCCGCTTTGCTTCGACTACCTCTGGGTTGTCTGCGCGAATGGCGGAACTGGTTACGACTTCTGTGGCACCATGGACGTTTTCGGGATTATGGCCCAGAAAGATTTCGCATCCCATTGCACGAAGGGAATTCACTGTGGGGGATTGTTTCGAGTCAGAACCGCTTACCGCGTCGTTCTGTCCCAGCATATATCGAGCTATGCCGCTCATCCCAATTCCACCAATGCCAATAAAATGGCTACGTTTGTCCGTCATGATAACTCCATCGAAATTCTTACCCGGTTTGCGGCAATTTATGTTTCAGCTTGCGGTTTGACAACAATTTCCCATATCTGCTTCACAGATTCCATACGGAATTTCGCACTGAAAAGTACGTCCTGCGTAAGAAGCACTTTAATATTTGATGCGTAACTCATGAAATCATAATGAATTTTGGATTTAGTGAGGCGGCAATGGTGCTGGTCGCAGGCGGCCTGAAAGGTCACTTTTAATAAGCAATATTAAGCCGAAACCTCCTGCAGCCATCCAGTATATGCTGAGGCCGAAGGGATATGGGATCAGGTTTGCCAGCCACGCAGCCACAACACTGGCAATGAAAAGACCGCTCCACCTCAGGATAAGTTTAGAGTCTAGACTAATGCTGTTTTTTGCAAGAAAGCGCAAGTCGATGGCGACGGCGAGCATTTCGCACCCTAGAAGCGCGATTGCAGCCCCAAGCGCCTCAAATTTCCAAACAAGAATAAGGTTTGCAACGACGCTTACGGCCAGTACAATTCCGTATCGCCGCGCCACTAACTTCTCCTGATCAAGACATATCAGAAGGTTTGCGTATACGTATTGCAAGAACGTCAGAAATACGGTAAGCGCGTAAACCTGGAAAACGGTTTTGTACGGCAGGTATTGGGGCGTTCCCAATAGTAGAATGAGTTCCTCGGCAAACGCTACCAGACCAACCGATATCATGATCCCTGCACTACCAACTACAAGTTCCAGCTTTCGCAGCGTAGGCATTATAATAGACAGGCTACCGCTATTTCTTGCAAAAAATGGAATGGAAGCGTTCATCAGCGCAATAGGCAGAAACGAAACACCCTCCGGAATTTTGGCAGAGAGATTGAATGCCGCCGCATCGCCTAGCGCCGCGTTCGAAGCAAACAGTCCAAGCGTCAGGATTCCAATGCGTAGATAAAGGATTCCGATAAGGTTCAACAAGATAAAGGGTAAACCTCGCTGAACCATTAAGAGGGTTTTTCTTAAATTATTGATCAGGGTTAGTGGAACCTGCGCCTTCCGAGCAATAAACCCCAGTGATGTCATGATATCGACAAAGGAGACAATAGCGAACAATAACGCAAAGTTCGCCAGCGTTAGTAGTTCCAGTCGATAAAGTAGAGTGGTCATCGCAAGCAGGAGCAGCCGGGCGCCAGTAGCTAAAGTCGCATCGAGAATGATGAAGTCAAACGCCCGTATAACTCCACGGAATACGAATGCGTTGGAGTCCAGCCATGCCGCAGCCAATAGCAAAAATAAAATGGCGGCGCTGTCCGGCGGCAAAAACACCTGCCCCGCAAGATATCCAAAAATCAGGTAGGGGAAAAGCGTTAGAATGCGGGACTGAAATGCGCATGCTAGCAGCGCTCTACAAGCTGTCGTCGAACTATGCGCTCGCGCCACTTCCCGGACCAGCAAGCCACGGAGGCCGCATTCAGAAACAGTAGCCAGTATTATGGCAATGGTATACGCCACGGAAAATAACCCGGCGTCGCCGAGGCTGAGAGATTTAAATAGAAGTATGAACACCAGTAGGAATGCTGCTTTTCCAAAAGCCAGAATCAGCAGTTGCACTACGGTGGGAGGAATCAGACGTAACACTGACAGATTAACCTTCAGGCTGATGAGAAGGGATAGGTTTTCTCATGATGAAAACATATCCTAGTGTAAATCTATCAGAAGCCAAGGTATCATTTCGCAACAACAGCCAAAAACCTTTTTGAATGCTCATTAAAATCGTGCGGTGTACAGCGTCGTAGGCATTGTGAACCTGTGACCCGGAGCTAATCCTTAGCGCACGCCTGATCCCACCAAACATCAAGCCGAGTCCCTTCACGAAAACATCCGCAAAAACTGTCAGGTAACCGCCACGAGGATGAATTTCAGTTAAGGCCAGACCGGCTTGCTCCGCCAAATGTTTTAGCGCATACGGAGTGTATCGGTAGAAATCCCAAGGCGCTTCGTGAATTCTGTAATAGAATGGGGTGGAGACAATTGCGATACCACCGGGAACCAGAACCCGCGAAATTTCAATAATGCTTTCTGCCGGACATGGTACGTGCTCCAAAACCTCCGTACAGAGAACCGTATTGAAAACACCGGCGCGAAAAGGAAGCTGTTGTCCAAGGGCAAACACGTCAACAAAGCTGTTATTGTGGGTCGTAAACGGCACATCCAATCCATAATATGTCGAAATGCAGTTTTCTAGTAACGGCTTATATGGCTTGGTTGAACATCCGATATCCAATAGTTTTCCTGTGGCCAAATGAGTCACGTTAGCGAGGTGTTTCACAAGGCACTCTGTTGCCAGAAGGGATTCTGGAGCGATTTTCCCAGGGACGACCTTGAACCACCGGCCTGGTTTAGCTCTCAAAAATCCCTGATAGTCAGTTTGCATTATAGTTAATCAGGGATCAGGTGGGAAATTAGAGACTCAATCTTTTTCACGTGGCTATTCCAGCTGTTTTGGGCGGCCCAGACAGGACCCGCTGCTCCAGCAGTTGCGCGCCAAGGTTCATCAAGTATTGCTGTGGCCATTGCTTCCGCCACGGCTTCGGCTGACCGCGGAGCTACTAAAATTGCTGTGCGGGGGCATTGCACCGCCTCTGGCACGCCGCCCCAGTTTGTCCCGATACATGGGAGTCCGGAGGCCTGTGCCTCAAGAAAACTGATACCGAAACTCTCCAGGAAGTCACCCTCGGGTTGGCTCGGTTGCAAATAGATATCAGCCGCGGATAAATATAAAGGCAGTTCTTCACGCGTCACCGGACCGAGAAAAAGTACGTGACCGCTTACTCCAAGCCGTGCAGCCTGGTTCTTGAAATCAGAAATAGCATTTCCCGATCCGACAGCTACAAACAATGTGCGGGCCAGCAGCTCATCTTTAAGTAGCGCAAGAGCCTCCAGGATAATATGAATTCCTTTTTCGCGGGAAACGCGACACGCGGCCAAAAACACCAGCCTTTGTTCCTTGGTGCATTTAATAGGCCTCTGATCAAACCAGGATTCTCGCAGGCTGGAAGCCAATGTCTCTGAATCTGACGTTCCGTCTGCAGCCGCATGGACGCCGGGAGTGACCGGCACGGCGTCGATTCCATATCGTTGCGTTAATATGCGGGCCGTGTTAATGGAATTAGTGCAGCGCAATGCAGCGTGTGTTGCAACTGCTTTAAAAATTAGGCGACGAACGACACGTTTGCTTTCAGTCACAAGTTCGGTTCCATGGTAATAAATCCCATAGGGGATTTGGTTCCTTTGGGCGATTGTCATGACAGGCAAACCAAATCCGCGGTAATTGGTGCACCAGATAAAATCTGGTTTCCAGTCCGCAACTACGCCATATAATATTTGAAAGAGACTAACCAGTCTAAGTATTGGAGGCTGCTTATTGGTTGCATCCTGGACATGAAACTTTGCGTTAGCGGCCGCGTGTGCTGCCCCCGCCGTAGTCGTCAATATCTTCACCGTGTGCCCTCTGCACTGCAGACCGGCAGCCTGCTCAAAGCTGAGAGTAGCGATGCCGCTGACGTTGGGGATAAAATCTGTGGAAACTACGAGAATTCGCATTTAAGCAGGAATGCCTTCTATGATTCTTGGGGCAAAGGGGCGGGTTCAGTAGCCTTATTATGCTGCACTGCGTAAACACGTGCGTCATAAACTTCCGTATAGCCACAGAGTCCGCAGGTAACCAGAATGTACGTTGAGGGTTCACTCCGAAAGATAGACCAGCCGCCGCTGCCAAATCTAAAGATTCCTGAACGCGTGCTAGCTATTCTGCTTCGGCACTTTACGCAGCAAAAGTTTTCGGCCAATTGTTTTTCAATGGTCATGGGAAAATACAAATGCAATGTCGGTGCCCAAATGTCAACACCTCTTCATGGCTTGATATGCCAATGAATCGCCAAGGGACGGAATGGTGGGCCCAGGTGGATTCGAACCACCGACCTCACCCTTATCAGGGGTGCGCTCTAACCAACTGAGCTATGGGCCCGTTCCCTGTTACATGCGAGTGGCTTTTACTCGCAGCTTCAGTTTTCATTCCCGATGGAACAGGGTTTTGCGAAAATCATTGGTAACCGTAATACGATGCCTGTGGCTGCACCTGCTGGTAATACTGCTGCTGGTATGCTGGTTGCTGCTGCTGGCGTTGCTGCTGCGGTTGTTCCTGCATCTGGTATTGTGCCTCAGGATCCGCCGCATTCTCCTTGGGCGCTGAGCCGCTAATGGCGCGGCCTCCATGAAAGGAACAACCCGATTTTGGTTCAGTGCCAGTTTTAAAAGCAGCGTTTTTAAATACGTTTTCGCCGCTTGCATAGCATGCAGATGTCACCAGTTGTCCGCTTCTTGAGCAGGTATCGCGAATTGCGACTCCAGAAGGAACCGTAAATTTCATCTGCCAGTCAGAACGCGTTTCCAAAATCCGTTCCATCATCGCAACCCAAATCGGTCCGACTACAACACCGCCAGTCATTTTAGGACCCATACTGCGTTGCTGGTCGTATCCAATATTAATTACCAGGGACAGGTCGGGCGTTATGCCGCAATACCAGGCATCGAAGCAGTCATTGGTAGTTCCTGTTTTACCGCCCATTTCCGGTAGTTTATTGCCTTTTTCGTTTTCCTCAATAACCCATTTGCCAACGGTAGATTTCGCCGTGCCCTGACCAACGATATCCTGGAGGATTCTTGTCGTCATATAAGCTGCCTGGGGAGACAGTACCTTATACTCTTCTGGCTTTACCACCTTCGAATCAGAGGCACTCTTGCTGCTGAAAAGGCGTTTCATTGGAGTCGGAGTAATACCAATGCCCTGGTTGGCGAAAACACTGTATGCAGCTGCAAGCTCCAGAGGGTTAATGTCAGGGGTTCCCAAGGATACAGGTGCATACTTTGGGATGTCCCAATCGGAAGGTCTCGTAACGACGTTAAAGCTATTATATATTTTAACTGATTGCTCGCCACCGAGGGCTACGAAAAGCTTTACAGTAGGAATGTTTCTCGATTTAACCAGTGCTTCGTGAAGTGTCGTCGCGCCATAGTGGCGGTTTTCATAGTTTTTAGGAGACCAGCCGCCTATGCTATAGGGCGAATCCTGCATGACGGTGCCCGGAGTAAATTCCGGTTTGCCATCTTCCATGGCGTCAAAAGCTCCGGCGTATAAAAGAGGTTTCCAGCAGCTGCCGGGCTGGCTTCCTCCTTGAAAGGCACGATTCCATTCACCGTTGTTTGCCGTGTCGTTACGATCGTCCCCGCCAACCAGCGCCAGGATTTCGCCAGTTTTGTTGTTGAGGAGAACCGCGGCGCCCTGAACGTGAGATTTGTCGTACAGATATGCTTCGAGCGTACCATCCTTTTTAGTACCGGCCACAAAGATATCAACAAGGGCACCTTTTACAATCGCCTTTTCCGGGTAAAAATAAGGAAGTTTCGCGGGCAGAGGAATTTTGGCGGAGCGCCCATGAGCGCTCACTCGGATATGTTCGTCGGTGACTTCCGTAATGCGAGCCAGTCTACGCGGATTACGTTTTATATCACTAAAATCGCCGGTCTCCTTACCATACCGGGCCTCATTCTGACTGATCGATTTTAGTTCAACCTCACGCAATGCCTTGCTTAGCTCTTCTTCTACAATTTTCTGAAGGCTGAGATCGACGGTCGATATAATCTGGTAGGCTTTTTCACCTAGCTCATTTGCCTTCTCCAGATTATTATTTCGAATGAGCACGTTGCTGACGTAATCAACAAAATAGGGGGCAACAGTTTTGTTTTGTACCGGTGGATTCAACTCAATCGGAAGTGATGACAGACGTTTGTAATCCGAATCATACTTAATAAAATTAAGCCGCCGCATATTAAAGAGCACCTGATTGCGACGGTTGACGGCTGCGACCTTGTTATTAAAAGGGGAGAGGCTGGTGGGCGCTTTAGGTAAACCGGCCAGCATTGCCGCTTCCTGGATATTTAAATCCTTTACATCTTTATTAAAGTAAATGCGGCTCGCTTCCTGAATGCCATAGGCGCGAGAGCCAAAGAAGATATGATTGAGGTAAAACTCAAGAATTTGATCCTTGGAAAAGTCCCGCTCTATTTGAAGCGCTAAGAGCACCTCTTGAAATTTACGTGAAAGTGTCTTTTCAAGATTTTCCAAGACAACATTTCTGGCAACCTGCATAGTTATGGTACTGGCACCCTGTGATTTTCCACCGCTTTTAAAGTTTTCAGCAATGGCGCGCGCGATGCCTCGAAGATCGATGCCAAAGTGTTTTTGGAACCGTTCATCTTCAATGGCGAGAAAAGCGTTTTGAACATGTTCCGGAATATCTTTAATCCGAACAAGCTCGCGGCGTTTTGAGAAAAACTCTCCAATTTGCTTATTGCCGGTGCGGTCATACACACGCGAAATTTCCGGCGGATTATACTTTTCAAGCGCCTCTATCGGCGGCATATTTTGCAGATAACCCACAAGCGCGCCAACGGCGAGGCCGCCCCCCAGAACGCCTATTAATAATACCCCAAGGAAAATGGTTAGCCACTTCCTGAAAAGTGGATGCATGGCTTTCATCAGAAACTCTCTCTCCCGTCGTTTCAGATTCTGTTCAATATTTCAATTGGCGACGCGAACAATTCAATTATGGTGCTAAAATGAACGCGGGCCGGCATGAACAACTATCCGTCTTGAATCTTATTTTTTCTCGAGATATGCGACGCGGAATCAAAAGTTCATCAAGCACCTATACGTTCCCCAAAGATTGTATCACTGGAGCCAATTATGACCATAGCTGTTAATCCCTGGGTTGATGCCATGCAGGGGTATGTCCCGGGAGAACAGCTGAACGATCCGGATGTTGTCAAATTAAATACCAATGAAGCGCCCTATCCAGCTGCTCCAACGGTGAACCAGGCAATAAAAGAAGAGACAGACCTGGAGTTGTTTAATAAGTACCCAGACCCTTCCTGCTACAAACTGCGATCCGCGATTGCATCTCGCTATGCCTTAGGTATTGATGAAGTTGTTGTGGGAAATGGTTCGGATGAAAGCCTTCGCCTACTGGTCCATGCATTTACCAATCCCGGCACGGGAGATAAGATTGCAACCAGCAATCCTACTTATACTTTGTATGCAGTGCTTGCGGAGATGTACGGAGTAGAGGTGGAAAATCATCCTTCGGAGGCGCCGGATTACAGTCTGCCAGCGTCTTTGGTTGCCGCGCCGGTCAAAATGGTATTTCTGCCCAATCCCAATCCGCCAATCGGTACTTTCTATTCGACTGCTGATTTGGAATGTCTCGCCGCCGCTGATCCTGATCGTGTTGTGGTCATTGATGAAGCATACGTGGATTTCGCGCCCAATGATGCGCTGAGCGTATACA
This sequence comes from Candidatus Sumerlaeales bacterium, assembly GCA_038243585.1. Lineage (GTDB taxonomy): Bacteria > Sumerlaeota > Sumerlaeia > Sumerlaeales > Sumerlaeaceae > JAKFFN01. The sequence continues at coordinate 29,232 of JBBSQY010000028.1, forward strand.
AAAAGTATGAGAACGTGGTGATTACACGAACCTTTTCCAAAAGTTACTCGCTGGCCGGGCTGCGGATTGGGTTCGTAATTTGCCGGCCAGAACTGGCGGCATCGCTCAACAAGATTAAAGATTCCTATAACATTAATAGACTTACGCAGACGGCAGCGCTTGCGGCATGGGAAGCCCGGGAGTATTACGGCGACATGGTAAATCAAATTGTCACGGATCGCGCGTTTCTGGCTGAAGCGCTTAAAGAACGAGGATTTATTGTTCCGGAGAGCCACGGTAATTTTGTTTTTGCGCGAAAAAGCGGCGCTAAAGAACTATACGAAGCATTGAAAAAAGAAAAAATTCTGGTGCGGTATTTCGATTTACCCGGATTGCGAGACGGATTGCGAGTAACCGTAGGCACTCGAAAGCAGTTGGACAGGTTGTTGGCGGCGATGGATCAGATCTCCGGCTTGTAAAATTTCAGATGCAAGCTACTTGTCGCCCCCAGCAAGGAGGTAGAGGACGGCCATGCGGACTGCGATACCGTTTGTGACCTGTTCATTTATCGCTGAGTGTGGACCATCAGCGACCTCCTGGCTGATTTCAACGCCCCTGTTTACTGGTCCGGGATGCATAACCAGCACATCAGGCTTTGCCCACTTCAGGCGCTCGGCGTCCAGTCCGTAAAGCAACCGATACTCCCGGATACTTGGGAACAGATTTGCCCGCTGGCGTTCGAGTTGGATTCTTAGAAGATTAATGACATCGACACCGGCAATGCCAGATTTAAGCGAATGATGTATCTCGCATCCTAGCTTTTCATAATACCGGGGCACAAGTGTCGGAGGGCCAACGAGTCGCACTTTTGCGCCTAATTTCGTCAGCGCATAAATGTTGCTTCGAGCCACGCGGCTGTGGAGAATGTCTCCGACAATAGCTACCGTAAGATTTTTGAGCGAGCCCTTTTTTTCGCGAATGGTGAACGTATCCAGCAGCCCCTGCGTTGGGTGCTCGTGCGCACCGTCGCCCGCATTGATCACACTCATTTGCAGGCGTTCAGATAGCAGATGCGGGGCTCCTGGACAGGAATGCCGCATAATCACATAATCAACGCCCATTGCCTGTATGGTTCGCGCCGTATCAAGAAGAGACTCGCCCTTGGATACGCTGCTGGTAGAGACGTTAAATCCCACTACATCTGCGGACAATCGCTTTGCGGCAAGCTCAAAGGAGGTGCGCGTTCGGGTGGAATTCTCAAAGAAGAGACTGCAGACGGTCTTTCCCAGGAGCGTCGGAACCTTTTTAACGCTGCGAGTAAAAACTGTCTTCATGGCCCCTGCGCTATCCAGAATTTGCAGTATTTCATCTGCTGTTAAATCCTCAAGACCAAGCAGGTGCTTACGGTTTGTGAGAGTTGTCTTGTTCGTCAAGCGGTTTTGCCTTCAACAATTTATTTGTCACGTATGATGATTTCCGGAACGGATCATTATGCCGATTTCATCGGATTCAAAGCAAAAAAAAAGCCGCCTTTCGGCGGCTTTTCGTATGAGACCATCAGCGTCAATAATAGGTCCGGCAGGTGGCGAAATCAGCGCCGTTGTAGGAATCGGCGGGAGCATAGGGTTGTCTTACGGATGGACCGCAAGTTCCATTGCCTCCGCTACATCCGCCCAAGGCAGGAGGCGGTGGAACCGCGCAGCCAGGAGCTACATAGCGCTGAGTGGCGCAGCCAAAAAGGCTAACCGACGCCAACCCAACCAGAAGTAATTTGACTACCAATTTTAGTACTGACCGACTGGCGCGCATGTTGGCGTGCAAGGTGCAGCTGGTGTGCAGCTAGCGCCGCAAATGCGAGCTGGTGAGTAGTCGTACAACGGATACGGGTAGCATTTCGTGCTAGCCGTCTGGCAGCAAGCCGCCAAAACTGTTGCAGCTGCTACAGCAAGAAAACCAAGTTTCACAAACTTCATGTGATTTACCTCCAAAGATATTTTTGTTAACCTCGGGGACGAATTCGTTGTCCAAGGGATTGGAAATCAAGGGAAAAACGACCTTAAACGAAAAATGTTTTGCGAATCGGGAACCTTTCTAAAGGTTGTCAGGCTGTCAGACTAGACAGTGGCTCTTGTAACCTTTTATATCTCTCTGACATTTGCCTCTGATTCCACACTTCCGGTCGAAAACCGGATATAAAAAAACGACTTTCATAGGTGCTTACTATGAAAGTCGTCTTGAGAAAGAGGATGCCTGCTTTAAATACTTACGCGCTTCTCTCGTGCATTAGAGTGAGGGTTCGTGCATCAGCCAACTCGGCAGGGCCATAATATTGAATGGGCCCAACGAAATGGTAGGCATCGTTCACGACCCAGCTGGCCCGATCGGTTGCGAATGCGAGAAATGGTTTCCCATTCAGTTCCACCAGCGCCTTCTTAATTACAGGCTTCATTTTCCCTTTTCGCAGTTCCATGTTCAGCATGGACGTGACAGGAATTCCCCCCATAACCCATTCTTCCGCCGGCGCCAGCATGTTTTGGCCGTATACAGTATAACCCGTAAGTCCTGCGGCTATCAGATGGGCCGCTGAGTATCCAAGGGAATAGCAGTAATCTGCGTCGAAGTTAGATGGAGAAACGCATCGGCCCTCGTATCCAAAGAAGTGATGCAGGGGCAAAAAGCTGCTTTTGAATTTACCCTGCATACGTAACTCGTTGAGCCGCAGCTTGACAAGATCTACCAGCAAAAGGTCTGTCTCTATTTGGCTTACGGGTATATTCCCGTGATGGTCAGGCTTTAATAAAGTCTGCTGGATGCTGTCCGGAAGAGTGGAATACACATGGGAGGATTCGTTGGACAGCTTCATGTTCACGAATTGGCGCTTATCCTCATCAGACGTGTATGAGTTAAGCAATTCCTCATTCTCATGAAAGAGAACGCTCAGTTCTTTCAGAAGCACTTTGAAATCCGACAGAAACTCGAGCAGGCCTTCCGGGATCACAATGACACCATAATTCTTTCCGGCCTCTGCGCGGCGAACCACCACGTCAACAATCTGCTCCACCACATCATTAAGTGTCAGATTAAGGGCTTCAACCTCTTCGCTGATTATGGTAAGGTTGGGTCTCGTCTGCAACGCCACTTCCAATGCCACATGGCTGGCTGCCCGTCCCATCAACTTAATAATGTGCGTATACTTGCGTGCAGATTTAGCGTCGCGCGCGACATTGGCCACCAAACCGGCATACGTTTTCGCGGCGGTATCGAACCCAAATGATGTTTCGATGATTTCACTACGCATGTCACCGTCGATGGTTTTTGGCAGCCCGATGACTTGTATCCCAGCGTCGCGAGACTTTAACTCCTCAGCCAGGATTGCGGCGTTCGTATTGGAGTCGTCTCCTCCAATAACTACAAGAGCCTGCGCACCCAGGTAACTAAGCGCGCGAACGCAGCGGTCGATATCTTCTGATGATTCAATTTTATCACGCCCGCTGCCGATCATGTCGAAGCCGCCCGTGTTGCGATATTGATCTATCAGCTCGCTGGTTAGTTCTATCTGATTGCCTTCTATAACGCCTATAGGACCATTCAAAAAGCCGATCAAGCGACTCTCGGAATGCATTTTTTTGACTGCATCGAAGAGGCCTGCGATAGCATTATGGCCGCCAGGCGCCGGGCCACCAGATAGCACCACTCCGACAGTAATAGGCTTTGGAGCTGTCGACGGACTCCCGGAAACAAGTCTTACGGTTTTCAATCCAGAAGTGTTCGGAAACAGCTTTTGTATCTCGAGATCAGGAGCCTTTGATGACGAGTCAACAGGTTGTACATCGATGTTGCCTTGTAACGCGAATGGCAACCGGGGCTTATAGCTGACCCTTTCGTTATGAAAGGGAGGGAATTTGTCGTTCATTGTAGTCCTTGTTTGCGCGGTAAAAGCAGATTAGAATGCAAAATGTGGAAAATAGGCGAGACGCCTGTGTTACTTTTTGAAATTCACGATACCAGCGAAAGATTCCGCATTGAGAGCGGCTCCGCCTACCAGAGCTCCGTCGATATCTTGTTGAGCCATTAATTCCTGGACGTTTTCAGGTTTCACACTGCCACCATACTGAATGCGCACAGCTTCGGCAGTGGAGGAGTCGTAAAGATCAGTCAGAAGCTTACGAATGAGGGCGTGTACTTCCTGCGCCTGTTCCTTGCTGGCGGTCTTCCCGGTTCCAATGGCCCAGACTGGTTCATATGCGATCACCGAAACAGCAATTTTATCCGCAGGTAAATCTGCCAGGCACCCTTTAATCTGCTGTGTAATCACGTCTGCGGTTTTCTCGGATTCTCGCTCTTCCAAAGTCTCGCCAACGCAAATGATGGGCGTCAGGCCATGTTTATAAATGGCTTTGGCTTTGGCATTAATGTCTTTGTCTGTTTCATTAAAGTACTGCCGGCGTTCTGAGTGGCCGACGATCACATATTCAACGCCGGCTTCTTTGAGCATGGCAACGGAAATTTCTCCGGTGTAGGCGCCGGATTCCTCGAAGTGGCAATTTTGCGCTCCGATTTTAATTTCAGAGCCTTTTACGGCTTCAACTGCGGAATCCAGAGAAGTGTAGACGGGACATATAACTACCTCTACATCTGTTGAACTGCCGGCAGCGGCGACGAGAGCCTTTGCCAGTTCCGCGGATTCCGCGCGATTTTTATGCATCTTCCAGTTGCCGGCCATAATGGGCTTACGTGCCATGGGTTCAGGTTCCTTATGTGAAAAGTATAGTTAAGGCGTTAAAAAAGCGGAGCCGAAAAACTTCCGGCCCCGCTTTGTGTACTAATGAGATTGCTACAGATTCGCCGCGGCGAATTTTACAGGTAGTGCTTGCCCAGCTTGATTGCCAGGTCAACGCAGCGGGTGCTGTAGCCAGTTTCGTTGTCGTACCATGAAAGCACTTTAACCATGGTGCCTTCCATGACTTTGGTTTCAGGGGCGTCAACAATGGAGCTGCGACCGTCGCCGTTGAAGTCCATAGAGGCAACCGGATCAGTTGAGTATCCAAGAATGCCTTTTAAAGGGCCTTCAGATGCGGTGCGGAGCGCGGCGTTAACTTCTTCTATGCTTGTCGCCTTTTCAGTTTCAATAACCAGGTCGACCAGAGAAACGTTAGGCGTTGGTACGCGGACCGACAAACCGTCTAGTTTGCCTTTAAGTTCAGGAAGAACCAAGCCGATCGCTTTCGCCGCGCCAGTGCTGGTTGGGATCATATTAAGAGCCGCGGCGCGGGAGCGACGTGGGTCTTTATGAGCTAGGTCCAGAACGCGCTGATCGTTCGTGTAGCTATGAATCGTGGTCATCAGGCCGCGCTTTACCCCAAAGTTCTGCAGCAAAACCTTCACAACAGGTGCCAGGCAGTTCGTGGTGCAGGAAGCATTTGAGATAATCAGATCGTCTTTGGTCAGCTTGTCGTCGTTAACGCCGAGGACGACCGTGATATCCGGATCTTCCGCAGGGGCGGAGATGATGACTTTTTTAGCTCCGGCCTGGAGATGTTTGCCAGCCTTCTCTTTGGAAGTGAAAATTCCGGTCGATTCAATTACGATTTCAACGCCAAGTTCTTTCCATGGCAGGTCAGCCGGATCCTTTTCGGCGCAAATCCTGATTTGCTTGCCGTTCACTGTCATCGTGTTGCCTTCAAGGCTGACTTCGCCCTGGAAACGGCCATGCACGGAATCATACTTCAACAGCATCATATTTGCTTTGGCATCAGCCAGATCATTAATAGCAACGATTTCAATTTCATTGTTGTTCTGGGCGGCGCGAAGCACCGAGCGGCCAATACGGCCAAAGCCGTTGATTGCAACTTTAACAGCCATTATGCTTTCCTCTTTCTTGACGTATTACTCTTCTGGCTTTTAACTATAACCGCAACTGATACACCAGTTTCCAAAACCCATTGAAACATTTTTTTCGCGGAGCATTCAGATACAAGGCTGCGACTCTACGCGTGTACAAATGAAAAGGGTGTCGCGGGAATGCGACCAACAGTTCACTGTTGTTGTCTGTAAGCTGATTAAACAGGCGTCTCGGCGCGGGTGACTGTCCGATGGAAGGAGCTGGATCAAATGCTTTACCGGTATACTAAATGGGATGAGCGCCTGACGCGTCAGATGACAATGAAAAGCCTTTCAAAGCTTTTCACGCATCTGCTTACGCAATCCAGCGGCGACGTGGAGAAGGCCCTGGACTGGATGGAATATCTCGGCGAAAAGTATGGTTTTTTTAACGATGATATCACTATCGAAGATTTTAAAAAGTTCCTGAAAGAGGAACAGCTTGTCCGGACGAACGACAAAACACAGCAGTTTGAGCTGACGTCCCGGGGGGAGCAGAAAATTCGCTCGGATGCATTTGAGGAGATATTTTCCTCACTTAAGCGGGACAATCTAGGTGGCGGGCATCGTGTTTCTAATACCGGAGCCGGGGGCGAGATCCTGCCAGAGACTCGAAAGTTCGAGTTCGGCGATATGGTAAACGATATCGATTATACTCGATCCATTCAAAACGCCATTCGCAATCACGGCCTTGAATCGTTTGACTTTACCCAGGACGATGTGGAGGTACATCAGCGAGAGCAGAGCACCTCCTGCGCCACGATGCTGCTCGTGGACATCAGCCACAGCATGATCCTGTATGGGGAAGACCGGATTACGCCCGCGAAAAAAGTCGCGATGGCGCTGACCGAATTCATCCAGACCCGCTACCCTAAGGACAGCCTTGACGTGGCCGTTTTTGGTGACGATGCTCAGGTTGTATCGCAGCGCGACCTGCCATTCATATCGGTTGGGCCATTTCATACTAATACTAAGGCAGGTCTGGAGCTGGCCACAAAGGTCCTGTCATCCCGGAAACACGTGAACAAGCAGATCTTCATGATTACCGACGGCAAGCCCAGTGCGATTTTTGAAGGCGGCTTTCTCTACAAAAACCCTTTCGGACTGGATCCAAAGATTGTAAACCAGACGATTAATGCTGCGGTGCAATGTCGTCGGAAGGGGATCGTAATAACCACCTTTATGATCACCAGCGATCCCTATCTGAAAGATTTTGTGGATAAGTTGACACTGGCAAACAAAGGCCGCGCGTACTATGCGAATCTGGATAACCTTGGCTCTTTTATTTTCACGGATTATCTAAAAAACCGGAAAAAGACTATATGAAGCTCCATAATGGCGCTTTTCACGCTGCGGAAACCCGTAAGGTTTTTTTGTATTGCCTGAAACTTTCAGAGCCATTGATGTCTGCAATACTTTAGGTATGATAGATCTGCGCTCAGGAAAAATGAAAACTTTAGCCGGTTGCTGGCCCCTCTTGCCGGGCCTGATTGCTCTTGCGGTTTGCAGTCACGGGGAGTCCTATGCGGCGGACTTGTTTGTAAAGTCATCAGTCAACCTGCCTGAAAGCACCACCGCTTTTGAAGTTACCCATGATCTTGACGGCGACGGATTCAACGACGCTTTCGCTGTTTACCAGCGGCGTATCATGGTATTTTTCCAAACACCGCACGGGGCCTTTCCGTCCGCTCCGGACATCGAAATCGGTGGCGAACAGCCTATCCCTGATAAATACGCTGCGGTCGCCATTGGAAAAGTCTCGTTGGAATCGGGGCGCCAGCTTCTTTTGATCGGTTCTACCGGTGTCGACTACATCAGTTTTGCTGCGCTGAAAGCAGGCGGGGTAGGTCCGGTTGAGCCCCGCAACCTGATCTCCAGCCCTCTATCTATTTCGACACAGCCCGAACTGGTCTATCTAAACTGCGCCATTGATATGGACGGCGATGGCACACCGGAAGTTGTGTTACCCGAAGAAGAAACTCTGGCTGTTTATTCTTCTGCGGACGGTGCCCCATTTGTGCGCTCGGCCACCATTAGCCTCCCGATGAAATCTCAGCAGGAAACCAGCCTGGACAGTGAGCCGCTGTTGCTGGGTAGTTCCTTTTTCAGTCAGCCCGGTTCCGGCGGAAACGTGCAGTTACTGCCGGAAGAGGGCTTGTGGCATAGCGTGAGATATTCTACTACCCGCTATTGCGAACCCTTGCTAGTAACCGATTATAATGTAGATCGCCGTACAGATTTCCTGGGCTCTGGCCTTATAAAAATGCAAAACAGTGAAGGAGAGTTCGATCAGCGAGCTTCCAGCGTCTATCAGAAAATTGTAACGGCCATGGTTCCTCATGAGTCTCGCAACATTCTTGTTCCCTCGCCAAACCTTGCGGATTTCAACGATGACAAAGTCTGGGATACCTACTCCGTAGACGTAACCACCGCAAAGCTAAGCCCCCGCACAGACGTTTCTGTCTACCTTGGCAACGACGCCCGAAGCTTTTCCCAAGAGCCGACCCAGGTTTTGAGAACCCGAGACTTTGCCTATAGCGACGCCATTCCCGTTGGAGACATTAACAACGATGGTGCTCAGGACATTGCCCTGTTCCATTTGGATTTCCAGCCGTCCAGCATGCAGTCTCAGCTAAAGGCGTATTTGCGCAACGGCCTTGAAGGCGACCTTCGGTTTTACCTATGGGATAAAAAATTAAACAGATACCCCGATTCGCCGTCGTTCAGGCACCCGGTCACTGTTAGCTATGAAATCTACGGGGCACGACAGTTTTTTCGGCAGCAGGTGACCATTAATCAAGACGTAACCGGCGATGGCCTGCCTGATCTGGTGCTTAAGACAGGCGGAATGGAATTCTCAGTTTATGAGAACCTTCAGGGAAAGGGTTTCAGCCGGTCCCCGGTCGCTGTGGTGTCGACAGCCCCAACGCGGTTTTCATCTTTGCAGACTGTCGATCTAAACGGCGATGGCCTAAGCGACGTGGTAGTATCCGGTTACCTGGAAGAGCAGGATGACCGGGTTATCTATTCGCTATTTACCAGCCGCAAACCGTGACAGGTTAGCATAGCTCTCACAGGCGTTCCTGTCGGCATTTATACAGCACTGTTAAACGGTATTATCATTCACACTTCGAGGTTACGCATTGAACCCCCCTTCATCTGATTCATCCGCCCTGGCAAAGGCTTTTGCCTCATGTTCACTCTTTCCTCAACTTGGATTATGCAAACTGGATTGCGGAGCGGCTGACGAAACTGTCGTTCATCAATTATTGCGGTTCCTTTCAGAGGCGGCGACGAGTGCGGAAATTGGCGGATCCACGGACGACTCAATAACTGATCATGGGGTTAATCGGGTCCAAGATTCGGCCGTTCAATGGCGCAGGGCAGGCCTGACGAAGATTTTCCCTCTATATATAGAGGCTCTTACTGTATCTGCCGCTGTGACTCCGGCAGCCGACGAGGTTGTTCCTATTGCCATGCAGTTTCCCGGTACTTACTCCATTTCTGAAAGCGTCGTTACGCCGGAGAGCCATGATTTTTTTGAGAAAAATCAGGAATTATGGACGGCATGGGTACGAGAGCGAGTTGCCTCGGGCTTTGACGGCGGGCTTTCCTACAACGTGCTTGAAGTCCCCGGCGATGCTTTGCGCGCAGACGAAATAGACGTGCGCCCGCTTACGCTTCATGCCATTTCCGAAGACGGCAGGGGAGTAGACCGTGGCGACGCTGCCGCCCAGGCGGCCATCGCAAACGCTTTCTGGCAAACCTTTTGGGCCACCGGTGCCACGCGCGCAGAACGGGGCAGCGTATTCCCCATCGCCTTCTTGCCTGTGGACAGGTCCAGCGCCTTTGAGTTTGCTGAACCTTTTCACGAGCGGTATGTTTCGCTGCGGCGGCGTCTGTTCGGACGCTCCGCCATAGTGGGCTATGCCCTGGAAGCGCTGACGGCGCGGCGTGCGCTTTTATTTGATGCCGATAAGTGTCGATTTAAGATAGCTTCAAATTTCGATGCTGCGGAGGCGGGCGTGGCTTCATCGGATGTCCTGTTGGCCGTGGGAGAAATGAATCGAACAGGTTTTGTCGACGCTTATACGGGCGGAAACACCGAAGCTTTTAAGGCCTGGGCCGACCAGGAAAGCCGAGGCGTTTCAGGCGCACCATGGCCGTATGCTGGGTCAGACTGGAATCAAAAGGTCAAGGCGGCTGGCCATGGAACAGAGGATTTTCTGGCTGATATCCGCGCCGGCGCCGGCGACAAACTGGAAGTCATTCGCCGCGTTGTACCTTTTGCCGGATGTGCTTACCTTTACCAGGTGATGCTGGAGACAGAGACGTTGAAGTCTCGAGGGAAAATTCAAGGTCTGGACGGGGAGCTTCTCGGTGGCACCAATTCTACATTTTTCCTGAACTTTCCAGAGGAATACAGTGCCCTGCACAGTGCCATGAACGAACCCGTATCTCTGCTGGTGGAGGACGGAAAGACCCGACAGATCAAGACGTTCAAGCGGGCGGCTTTTGTCCTTAGCCAGGCGGGGGAAGCGTTTATCACGACCCGCGTAGGCAACCGCCTTAACTCGGATGTACTGGTTTTCGAAGGAGAGAGCGCCTCAACCAATTATTTCGATAAGGCTCATAAGTCATTTCGCGAGAACAAGTTTGGCCCACTTTTTTTCGGGGCCGCCGTTGTGGGAAATTCCATCGTTGAGACATTTGAGGAGATCGCAGTTGAAGTGCCACCCGCCGGTTGGTTGACCGGTGACAGCGAAGCCTTTGGCGGGCGCATCGAACCCACCGATGCCGTAGACGTGCTGGTGCGGCGGCCGGGAGAACTCGCCGAGGTACCGGTCCGCCATGCTTTTGCCATTGGTCCCCTCCTTATGGAAGACGGCGAAATCGTTCCGCTGGAGAAGAGCCGTGAGGAATTTAAATCCATCGAAATGAACAAGCCTCTTACCTTTGAGGAAACGAGCGTGCTGTCGCGGACGATGATGCCGGACGCGCTGTTGGATTGTCCGGTTCGGGGCGTTCCTCCTACGCGGTTTCCCTATGACTGGAACGTCACCCGCGCGCCGCGTTCGGCCATCGGCGTTAAGGAGGACGGGAGCGTTGTCGTGGTGGTTGTGGATGGGCGGGCCGATGTCGCTCATAGTGTGGGTGCCACACTGGCCGAACTGGCGGTCATCATGAAATCCATAGGCTGCCGCGACGCCATGAACATGGACGGCGGCGGGAGCAGCGTAATGTTCGTAAACGCTCCGGAAGCTCGGGACGCGAAGCTACGCCCTGATTTGCGGGATGGCATCGTAAGCCTGCCCAGTGATATGGGCGGGGTAGAGCGTCTGTTGCCGGTGCCGCTGGTGGTGTGTCGGCGGAATAAGTAGATAAATTAAGGCGTTAAATAATTTGAATACGGTTTATGGCGTACAGAAAGCTCGTTAGTAGTGCGAGGCAGCAAGTTGGTGTACCGACATTGGAGATCGCAGACCCAGATGTGATGCTGTTAAGTCTTGGCGGTTATGTGAACTTATAGAGGTTTTCTTTTTCAGGGCCGAAGGTCCGTACGCATACTGCGAAGCAGCAAGATCTCTTACCAGCCTGGGCCGAAGGCCCAGGTACAGAAAGCTTCCGTGCCAAGGCTGAAAGCGAGATGCATGGCTGTTAATTCTTAGCGGTTAATGTTAGTTTATAGAGGATTTCATTTTAGGGCCGAAGGTCCGTACGCATACCAGCCTGGGCCGAAGGCCCAGGTACAGAAAGCTTCCCCTGCCAGGGCTGAAAGCCCGATGCATGGCGCTATCCCCAAACATATTGTTCCTCATATTGCACTTCATACTCTTGCAAGAACTTCCGAAACTCGTCCTGAAATGTCACACGCCGGTGATGTTCCTCTTGTGAATCTATATAGGTCACCAATTCTTTAAGGTAACGTGGACTCACCGAAAATGCGCCATAACCGCTCTGCCAGGCGAACGTCTCCAAACCTGGAGCTAAAGGTTTTATCCATTTTGATGAGGTGGTTTTTAGTTCTTCAATTATACCGGAAACCGTAGCAGTGCTTTTTAACCGGACGGCCAGGTGGACATGATCATCAATTCCGCCAACACGATAGCACTCAGAACCGGACGCCCGGACCACTCCGGCGAGGTAGGCATGGAGCTTTGGACGAACAGATTCAATAATGAATGGTCGACGCTCCTTGGTGCTGAAGATGATATGGACGAGAATAAACGACAACGATTGTGCCATTGGTTCCTCCGAAAAAGATAGAATACGTACTTATAAGTTCGAAGTTGGTCAAGTGAAATACTGCCATTAAAAGTTGGGATATGCATCGGGCTTTCAGCCCTTGGTGTTTAAGAGGTTTTTTACCTGGGCCTGCGGCCCAGGCTGGTAAGAGATCTTGCTGCTTCGCAGTATGCAGACGGACCTTCGGCCCTAAAGGATGTTTAGAGATTTGTATGGACCTTCAGGGTAACAGGATATTTTAGATGTGAACTGACCTTCGACCCGGGCTTGTTTGCATACAGACTTTTGGCCGTCATAGATGTTGGTAGAACTAGATTTAGACTGTGGCCCAACTAATTTAGATAATGTCTTGCTTCGCGGTAGGGAAACGATCCTTCGGCCTTATGGTCTGCAATACCTGTCAAACTCTGCTGGTCCAGGAACGTATTACCCGCTACGTCCTGTAAGCCCCGTTTATCTCGATGTACTTCTCCGTCAGGTCACAGGTCCAGACTGTAGCTGATTCGTTGCCGGCATTTAGATCCACCGCTATTTTAATTTCTTCTTCCCCAAGTATCACCAGCGCCCGGTCCTCGTCAAATGACTGAGGCGTTCCCTCTCGCATAAGTTCCAAACCGCCCAGGGAGATGTCTGTTTTTGTCGGATCAAATTCGACCCCACTATTGCCCAGGGCACAGGCGATGCGGCCCCAATTGGCGTCTCGTCCATAGATTGCGGTTTTTACCAGGGGAGAATTGGCCACAGCCATGGCTGCCTTCCGCGCTTCCGCAAACGTCGGCGCGCCGGCCACGGTGATTTCCACCAGGTGTGAAGCCCCTTCGCCGTCACGGGCCAGCTTGCGGGCGAGTTCGGTCAGCACGTTCATCAGGGCCGTTTCAAACGGATGCAACGCCGGCCCGTCCGGTTCTATATGGACTGTTGACGCCCCGTTGGCCAGAAGGATGGCCGTATCGTTGGTGCTGGTGTCGCCGTCCACGGTAACGCAGTTAATGGTGCGGTCAA
>JBBSQY010000029.1:0-42058 GCA_038243585.1 Candidatus Sumerlaeales bacterium
AGGCTTCGATGCGGCTGTTGCCGATCTCGACGGAGCGGGTGGTGGATTTGAATTTGGGAACGCGCCCGCCGAAGAAGGTGTCGCGGATGTGGTCGTTTGTGCGCAGCTCGCGGACGATGGTGGCGATGCGGTTTTTGGCCTGGGCCATGGTGCCGCTGATGATGACCTGGTGGCGTTCGCGTCCGGAGAGGATGTCCATGATGGGGAACAGCATGGTGTGGACGGTGGACTTGGCAGCGCCGCGGGGGGCGGCGATGGCAAGGCGGCGTCCGGTGCGGCCGGGCAGGGGCTGCTCGTGCTGGCGCTGGTATTGCGCGAAGCTGAACTGGTGCATGACGTTGAAGTCGCTGCGGCAGTGGTGGGGCAGGTTTGCGCGGAAGAACTTTTCGGGGTCTGCGGTGTGGCGGAGGAGGTCGGCGAGGGGGATGGTGGGCTCGGCTGGCGGCGGTGGGGCGAGCGGTTTGGTGTTGGTTTTGGTGGTTTTGGTGGTTTTATTAGTCATCATACCGGCTGGTTTAGCGCGGCGATTTTTGCCTGGGTATTCCCGCACGGGCACTTAAGGGGGAAAAGATAATTACGAATTACAAATTACTAATTACGAATGGAGGGGTCGCTGCGCGACGAGGATATGGGAAATGAAATTGCATAACGCAAAGGGGCGTAAGGGGCGTAAGAGGAGATGAAAGGAAAAGCTTTTGGTGCTGAGGCGCGGAGACGGGGAGGGCAAAACGACAGGGTGAATATAGGGCTTGGGAGTTGTGATGGGTAGCCGCGAAAAGCCCGAAGGAGGGCAGGTTAGCTGCTATTCAACAGCTTTCTATAGGGACAGTGGTGCGCGTCCCCGAATAGCCCGTGGTGCGCGTCCCCGCGTGGTGCGCGTCCCCGAATAGCCCGGCTATGGACTGTAAAGATGTTGAGGAGTCTTCCCATTTACTTCTCATTTCAGGCTGTATTGCTATTGGAAGATGATCGAATTAAGACGCGAAAAGGTACTAAGGTTGACGCCGAAGTGGTTGAGGGGGTGCAGCCGGTGGGGCAGGGAACGTTTTAAGGAGCGAGGTAATGACCGACTAAGACCTCTGGCTCGCGCTGTGATCTGGCGATGTCCCCGACGCTTACCACGCCGTTTGTCGCGTCATAGGGTATAATAAAAGTACCACTCAACCCGGGATCTGCAAACCCGATGTTGTATACATAGGTATCAGGTCCTGCCGCCGTGAGGCGCCATTCACCATATCGGGCAAAAAGAATTTGCTGAGTATTTTCGGCATTCTCAGGTGATTGTCGCGTGGCGACGTATCTGTAGCGCCCTAAAATCCATGATGAGTTCGGACCCGATGGACCCGATTTAACGCGGGTGGGGTCATAGTGGGGTGCCTGAAATGGATCAATCAATGTGCGTTCATCAGAAAGATAAGCAACTGGTGTAGTTACCCAAATCGGATCCAAAACCAGGGAATACTTACTGAGAGGAGTAACCGCAGTTGCGCTGCGGTCATACAAACCGCGCGGCGGAAACCGGTTCACGTGGTCTACTGCATATGCCTCAAGAGCAACTGCATTGGTACGCAGATCACTGTAGACCTGAGTTATTTTTTTGCGCTCCTGCGCCTCAATAAAGTTAGGGACCGCGATAGCGACAAGAATCGCCGAGATGGCAAGCACCACCAGCAGTTCAAATATACAAATGCCTCTGTTCATGTTTATTTCTCCTGCCGGGCTGGACCAGCGTTTTCCAAAACCCATACGATATTTTATCTTGACGACTCTCGAACATTATCTTACAAGGTAAAGAGAAATCGACAAATGACTCACAGATCTTGTTTGTAACAGGATTGGGTTTCAAGCCGGACGACGAACTGAGCAAGAGGACAAAGACATGCAGACATCGTGGAACAAGACTGATGGGCCGAGGTTGAACAGATTTGTTGGGACTGCTGCCGTGCTTACAGTTTTCGCAGTCATCGAAACCTCAACGGCTTGTGCCTGGAATCCTCCAGTCGCGATTGATCTGAACACTTCTTCGGGTCTGCGTGCTGATAGTCAATTATCCATCGCAGGTGAAACAGGGGCTTACGGAGCTGTCTGGTCCTCGACCTCTGACGCGCGGGGTGATTTTGGAATACGGTTTAGTCGAAGCACGGATGCCGGCGTTACTTGGAGTTCTCCTGTGGATCTTACCGGACTCAATGGCGAAGCAAACGGACGCTTCGGTGATAATCCAAACGTGGCGGCGGGTGGTAGCACATGGCTCGCAGCCTGGGATGCGTGCGACGCTTCCGGGAATATGATCGACACTTCCAGAAACATTTACTTGCGCCGTTCTACTGATGCGGGCCAGAACTGGTCTCTTCCTCAATTATTGAATTCAGATTTCGCGGATTCCAGCGTTCGCAACTTCTCGCCGGTTTTAGAGAGCGACGGATTTGGCACGTGGACAGCGCTTTGGGAATCGGAAATTCAGGACCCCTCGGATTCCCTGTTGAAACGGGGCATTTCTATGTCGCGTTCTGTAGACGGAGGAGTCAACTGGTCTGCCGTGCAGCGGCTTGAGGCACATACCAGCACAACCGTCATCATGAATCCATGCGTAGCCACAAACAATCAAGGCCTCTGGATGGCGGCCTGGGAAATTCAAGGACCTAATTCCCGCATCCGACTTGTTAGATCAACGAACAATGGACAGACATGGTCGTCTCCAGTTGACCTGAATACAGGGGGAAGTCCGGAGGCGTCTCCGGTTTCTTACATTGGCCAGCCCAGCATTGCAACCGATGGAGAAGGGCGTTGGGTCATTTTATTAACGTCAAACTATGACGCAGCCACGGATACGCGAGGCACTGATCGCATCCTGAGTGTGCACTCATCTGATGATGGATTAACGTGGAGTTCGAGCACAGAAGTGAATTCCAACGATGGACTCATAAAGCAGAATCCCCATGTTGTATGGGATTATAACCGTTTTGTCGCCGTTTGGCGCAGCCCACGGGAATTGGAGATGGGCGTTAGTTCCAATGGTGGTGCATCGTGGGCGCCGATTGAAGCTCCGGGAGACCAGAACGACACCTCCGGTGCAGTAGTTAGCCACCCTCGCCTGATCCCTTCTTTATCAGCGGGCAGGCAGGCCGCCTGGCTACGTGTAGCGCCGGGTGCTACCGGACCAGATTTGCTAACTTCCCGCGAACCTCGCCAAACGTCTGCCGAAAAATGGGCTCTGTACTAAAAATTGGCGGCAGCCTTTTCGCGGGATGCGCACCAATGGACCTATTGATATTGCTTTAAATTTCTGCGGCTTTTGCCGCGCCAGTGAATTCGATCTTCCAAACACATCGCCACTCAGATCAATCACCGGTGCTCACTTCGTCGTCTTTCCATGGCCATTTTTTTAAAGATTGGTTGCATCATTTCCAGTTCTGTATAATACATGGCGCTGGGGTCTATTTTTTCTTTTTCGAGCCAGTCGAGGTGAGCTGCCATTCGGGGGCGATTCGCAGCCCATGGCAGGGCTACCAGCCATATGAGGGTTAGCAGGGCCAGCGCTGCTGTCAGCTTTAGCAGTCGGGCCGCCATTAATAGACCAGGTCTTTAAAGATAACTCCGAACATGAGCCATGCCATTAAAAGGGTGAGAACGAGGTTTAGGGATTGTCCGCAGATGTAAAGCACCAACGGGCGACCGCCGCGAAAGTAGGGCTGAAGTTCGCGGAAGTTAGTCTCCAAGCCAATACTGACGAAGGCCAGGCAGAACAGCCATTCGCGGATTATCTTGGATGAGTCGCCTATCATGGCGTCGATGATTTCCGGTCCGCCGGCGAGGGTCTCGTATAGCACGGAAAACAGGATGGAAACCAGTATGAAACCGAGTACGAACTTGGGAAAACGGGTCCAGATTTCTGTGAGGCGGGGACGTGGGGCATTGGGTTCGCGCTCGACTTTTGTGACCCAGTAGAGGGCTACGAAAAACGCGACGACGCCGATGAGGATGTTCTGGATCATCTTTACAGTGGCGGCGGTTTCTAGAGCGCGCTCACCCAGGACAGCGCCCGCGGCGGCGACCGCTCCGGTGGAATCGATTGTTCCGCCGAGCCAGGCGCCGGCGATGATCGGATCCATGTCGACAGCCTTGATAACCATGGGCATCAGAACCATCATAAGCACCGTGAATGACAGGGACATTCCGATGGCCAGGGTCAGCTCTTCTTTTTTCGCTTTGCAGGCGGCGCCCGTTGCGATGGCAGCGGATACGCCGCACACAGACATGTCTGCACAGATGACCATGTTGAGAGATCGGGACGGAATCTTTAGAATCTTTTGTCCGAAAATGTAAGTGGAGACAAGGACAACCGGGGTGACGACCCAAGCAACAAATATCCCGGGTATGCTGAGGGCAAGGAGGCGCGACATTAATACTTCTGCTCCGAGGAGGACCAGGCCGGTCTTTATGTAGAACTCCGTCTGGATAGCGGGGCGCATCCAGTTGGGCGTGCGGATCGTATTACTGATGATCAGCCCGACGAGCAGCGCCCAGAGGGCATACTCCAGGTTATAGGCTTTTATGACACTTTGCCCTGAGAGTACATACGCGAACAGCGCCAGCAGAAATACGGCCGGAAAGGCTTTTAAAAAGGCGAGTCCGCTCTTCCCGCGCATCACCATGGCGAGGCTGCAGACAAGGGCGATCAAAGCGAAAATGCCAAGGAGTCCGGGGATGACGCTGACCGACGATGTCTTATCCGACGCCGGCTTTTGAAAAGCATGAACAGGGTTACTGGTCCATTTTGCGGGCTTGGCGAGGTATCCTTTTAGTGGGCTGTGGATCGAAATTTCTTCGTCGCTTGCCAGTTGAGCCTGAAAATCCGCAGGTCGGGCGAACCAGACAAGAGCGAACAAAACCAGTAATAAGAAACCACCGCACCATACGGCCCACCAGTCTTCGGATGTGCGCATTTCGGTCCAGGTTGACATTTTCGGCGGTAGTATAGCTTCCGAGGAGGGTACCTCTTCCGAGGATCGTGGGGAGTTGCTGCTCATCTGGTTGCTGGCTCCTTAGTATGTTGCGGACTTGACGGAATTTAATCGAAATCGTCACGATATGCCGGTGAGGGGCAAGGATAAAATTTCAGGCTTAAATACGACGTAAACACCGAATCGAAAAAGTGGAAATCCAAAAATTTTCGCTGCTGGCTAGAAATCAGGAAAGTTGATTAGGCTGCTCAATTTTGCGCCAACTAACGTTTCGGCAACCGAATCTGACCATTCTCAATCAGCCACTGGACCGACTCGTACACGGCCTGAAGTGATGAGTAGCGGGGCTGATACTCAAGGAGACGCTCCGCTTTGACGATACTGCAACTCGGGCTGTGGGCGATATGGTCCCATGTCGCGTCAGCCTCGGCATCGGGCACCGTTTTGCGCCACTCCGGCCACGGCATAAATGTCAGTCGTGCTGGCTGACTGAACCATCCTGCTACCGCCTCTGCATAACCCCGGAGCGTGATCGCACCCGGCGACACGACGTGAAAACTCTCGCCCACAGCAGCGCCCCAATGAGTCAGCGCGCTCTCAAATGCCTGCGCAACGTCGTCCGCATGAACATGATGGACCGTCTCCAAGCCCAAATTAGGCAGTGCCAGATCGACCCCAGCCGCCAACTGCGTAAAAACGTCAGGGTTGAAATGGCCGGCCGGATTTAACGGTGGCCATCCCGGACCAACTATATGCCCCGGATGCAACACCGTCGCCGGGAAGCCAGTGCGGCGTGCCTCGCCTAAAAGATAGGCCTCGATTGCCGCTTTCTGGATACCATAATCGCCAAACGGATTGCGCGGCTGGCTTTCGGTCGTTGGCACTACAGCGCTCGCACCATGAACCCAGATCGTGCCGCAGTGCAGAAAATGTTGTATCGTACCGCGGAGCGCCTCTACCAGATGCTTTGCGCTGGGCAGAGTGAAGCAGATCATGTCTATGACGGCGTCTGGTCGCAAAGCCTGGATTTGCGCGCCAAATGTTCCTGCCGTCTCGGCCTCAACGCGATCAATAGTGTGCTGCTCAACTGACGCCCACGCCCCATGCGCCTGGTACGGATCCCGTTTTCCACGAGAAACCACAACCACCTCATACCCCGCCGCGACCAAGCGCGGGACCAGGTAAGTCCCCACATGACCGCTCCCGCCAATGATCACAACCCGCATGGACGCCTTACTTTTGTCTGATGGTTAAGCTGAAATAATTTATGCAAATTTTGACTCCAGTCCGCTTTGCGCATTGCGCGGGTATGTTCAGGCAATACCGCAGATCGTCACGGTGAACATGACTGGGCATGGAGACTCCCCAGATGCACTCATGATGCGGACACATTGGAATAACGATGCGTGCTTGTCGAGCCATGGACGCAAGAAGAGGCAGCCCCCGCAGCAACGTCAAACCAGTTTCGCGACATCTTCGATCGGGCCACGAGCGTGCCAAATCTATGGATTACTCTTTTTAGATTTTTCTGGAATTTGGATAATTTTTGTAAACGTTCCAGTACTCGGCGCCATAAATTCATCATACTGGTATCGTGCAATTACTGAAATGCGGCGCCCCCAAATTTCCGGTGGAGGGGCATCATCAAGAGGAACCAGTTGTTCCGGAGCCATGTTGGCAATTGGCCGCGCAGGCAGTTGCCCATAAGTGATGTTTTCCCCTTTTTCATAGCCCAGACGTATACTCCACAATACATTACGAGCATCGTCTTCAACTCGAAATTCAAGTAATCCATTTGTATCTGACCGAGGCACATGAAAGACTAATTGGCCATCTTCAACGCTGACGGATACGTCAACTTTTGGATTCTGACCGCATCCACAGAAACAACAAACAGCCACCATAACGGCGAAACAGAGCTGAATACGAGTTCCAGTAATAAGTGTTGCGACGTGCCGGAAGCTAGCCATGGACGAAATCAATTTAATTCTCCTATTTGTGGAAAACCTATGTTCTTTACTGAATCTTATGATACGAGTAGCGAAAATATACTGCAACTTCTTTTGCATCTGCCGCTGCCTTCTACAGGCTTCGCAATAGGGACAGCGATGGGGCTATAGAGATCGCAGCACTCCCTCTCCGGCTGACCCGGAGGCCTCCGCAGTCACACTTGGTGACCCACACCATAGGCGTGGCTGTGGGTGCCATGGCCTCAACGGCGCTTAACACAATTGCAGATCAAACCACAGACACTGCTGCGTTACAGCGCGGGCTGGATCTTATGACCGAACTACGGCCCACAGTCTTTCCCGGGGAGATGGAAAACTGGCGCTATGCCAGTTCGCTGGGGGCACTGCGATTCGCAGCGGCAAACGGCTATCCTGTGAACCTGGAACCACGACCGCTAGTGGACTATTACGAGGATGCGGGCGCGAAGCTGGGCCAGCACTACTCTCTGTGGATGGTAAACAACTTCTCTTCGTCTGACCCGCGGGCACAGAGAGCTATTGTTTATCTCTATAATTTCCAGAACCCGTTCAATATCGATGAAGCGTTTGAACTGTCTGATAATGATTCCAACCCACTGGAAGGTTTTATGAGGTACACAGAAGGGTTGGAAGAGCAACGAAAGAACATGAGTGTTAATCGGCCAGCCGCATCAATATTGCGTATATATAAGGCGATTCGGTACTGCGTAATGACTAGCTATTGTAACAAAACAGGCGTTCGGGCTTTATAAGATTTTTATCATGAAAGGCATTAACTATGGAGATCAAAAGGAATGGGTCCCAGCCTGCTGGGAAGGGACCGGATGATTATTTTACAGGCACGGTACGCATTGATCCTCTTTTTCAGGCTCCCGATCCTGCACGGGTTGCCGGGGTAACAGTCACGTTTGAACCGTGCGCCCGCACCGCATGGCACACTCATCCCCTCGGGCAGACTCTGATTGTCCTATCCGGCAGTGGCCGGGCGCAGCGATGGGGCGGGCCAGTGGAGGAAATCAACCCGGGTGACGTGGTCTGGTTTCCGCCAGGTGAGAAGCATTGGCACGGTGCCGCTCCTACCACAGCTATGACCCACATCGCTATCCAGGAGCGGCTTGATGGCCGGGCTGTTGACTGGATGGAGCAGGTGACTGATGAGCAGTATGAATCCTGATTGAAAATGATGAAAGAGTTACGCATCATACGTCGGTAGTCTGTCAGCTTTAAGCGGTGGGCAATGCCAGGAAGCTATTTTTCTGCGGTCGCTGCATCCACGACACAACGAAAGCCAAGGCTGGCTGACCTATCCAGGCTGGGCGCCATAAGCAGGTATTTCCCGTGGGTGTTTAGTTCATGGGCCTGGGGGAAGTACCAGTTTGACCCCGATGGCCGGTAAGAGCTGCCTCCCCGCAACACTGCCGCGCGGGTGTGTACATCCTTGTACTCGTCTGTCCACTGCCAAACATTACCCACCATGTCCATCACACCGAATGGGCTGCCCCCCTGCGGGTGAGCATCGACGTCGGCCCGCAGTGGCTGAACGCGACCATTGGCGAATGGTGGCATAGCCTTGGCCTTTTTGTCGTCGCCCCAGGGATATTTTCGGTGGTCTGTGCCTTGGGCTGCGTATTGCCATTCCCATTCATGGGGGAGGCGTTTGCCTGCCCACGCAGCATAAGCGCGCGCATCTTCCAGGGCCACCCACGTCACCGGCTTTTTATCCCACCCAGCGGGGTGTTTACGGCTATTCCAATCCCGCAAAAAGTTGTGATCATCTGCGGGCCGATAATTTGCCGCCTCCAGAAACTGCTGAAATTGTGCACATGAGACGGGATATTTATCAATATAGAAGGCGTCCACATCCATCTCATGCCGATGCTTTAGCTCAGGCCTGTCTTCCCATGGGTATTGGAAATCATTCCCTTCATTTTTTTCCACCATCACCCCTTTAACTTCGAACAGGTAGCGGCCTGCAGGTATGGCAATCATTCCTTCTGGTGCCTGACCCTGGGGAACTGGTTTTGTTTTCTCGATCGGTACTATCTGCTGCTTCATGATCTGCCACTCGGAAGAGAGTGCTGACGGTGGAACATTGCTTCGTTTTCTCATATCTGCCAGCAATTGCGTTACGGTGGTTGAAGTGTCTGCCATTGCCAGCACTGCCGCAAATCCTTCTGCCTCTATTTTAAAACTGACTGTAGCAGACGTGCCAATAATATCAGGATGAAGTTCTTTCCCGGTCCATAGATTAAAATACCTAGTACTGTCCCCGGCCGGCAGCGTCAGTTGTTTCCCGCTTACAGTGCTCGTAGTCTGATTTATCATAGTCGTTAACGAGCCGTCACCTAGTGGGAACCGAGTAGCAAAAACTCCCGTCTGCAAGGTCGGGTAATGGGGGATGTAATCCGGGCTCGACAGGAATTCCGGGACTGCTTTATAGATCATCCGGATGCGACGGATCGTTTCCCCATCCTTCGGGGTCACGCCATTCCAGATCCCCCACACGTTCTCCCAGCTCTGATGCCCGGCCCCATTAAAAAAGGCCAGTTGCAGCAAATCGTTGCGGTTGTGAGACCAGCGGTCGCACACATGAGTCATGTGGCGCGATTCCAGCCAACGAAACTTATTAATGGGAGGAATCTGCTGATAAGGCCACCAGTATCCCCACGACATGGTGTTCCAAACCAGGCCTGTTGGGTCGGCAATTCCATTTTCTGGCTCCATTACCAATGGGTGACCGATGGCCACGGACGCATCATAAAAATCTCGCGAGACGCCCGACATGGTATCGCCATTGAGCCCGTCGGCATTAATTTCTTTCGCCAACTGAGCAAGTGCCTCTGGCATGGATGCGCCCTCGTCGCGAGTGCCATGATCCCAATACATTATCGGGATAAATACTCGCACATGCCTCCGATGAAAATCCTCTACCATCTGACGTACGCCAGCAAGTCCTCCGGGCATGTCCCGCCACAAATCATACTGATTCCGGTCATCGATTCCCATGTTCGGATAGGTCGGCCATACCAATACGCTGTCGATGCCGCCGTATCGGGCTTCGAGGTCGCCGAGGTATCGATCAACCGTATAGCGCTGCTGCTGCGGATCAAAAAAGAAGCGATCGTGGGCCATCATCTGTGGCTGCACAAAATCGGTACGCGTCCACTCAAATTGTGGCAGCGAGTAAGGATCGCCTAGCTCTGCGATGACCGGACCCAGCAGCTTTCGCTGTTCCACGCGCCATGTCTTCATCCCTCGCAGCCACGCCTCATGCTCCGCGGGTGCCGCAGGTCCTTCAAGCAGTTCAGAAACGTGATTGCCCTCTAAAAGCCTTGCCGGTTTTTCCGGTGGTGCGGCGTCGCAGTGAAAAGTAAACAGGGCCAGCCAGGTGACGGCGAGAAGACTGCGGGGAAATATAGACATGGGTGGATGTGCCGATTTAAGGGACGAAAAGTAAAGCGTTTTCAAACGTGTGGCAAACTAACTTGTTCGAGTCTGCGGACAGTCGTTATTCGAGAAATTACAGAGAGCCTGACATGGACGCGATGAGGGGTGTAAATAAACAGCCTAGAAGCGGGTGGGGGCCAGACGCCCCACCCGCTTTTGTTTTGTTATAGTTAAAACGTTACGTTGGTGAACGGGCTGGTTGCGGTTGATGCCGGGCTTGACGGCGCCAGGTCGCTGTCAGCTGGGGCGCTGATTGGCGAGGGACAATCAGAGCTGGTGTTGTTACTAATGGAATTACCGGTGGCCGCGACTAAGATCCCGGTGCGGTTTGATATGGTCACGTTATTGCATATCTCACCGTGAGTCCCGCTGACCAGGCTAATGCCACTCAGGGTATTTTTGCACGCCCGATTTTCTGACACGCACATACCGGAGCCACTCAGCACCATGCCAGAGCTCGTATTTTTGTCTGCCTGGCAGCTGGTGATTGTGGCGCCGCTCAGGCACGCGAGATCGAGGCCTGTTTGGTTACTGTTGAAACAGGATTTAACAATTGTAACAGTTCCACGCGCCTGGCTGTTGGGGGATTTGCCAACCGACATTCCGCTGCCGCCATTGTTGCTGCAGACAATTCCATCACAGTCCTGATCCACTCCCCCGCCTTCGATCAAAGCACCGGAGGCCGCGTTAAAGCTGAAATCGCAATCAACAAATTTCGATCCGCCTTTAACAGTTCCATCCCATCCTTTGCGGAAGAATCCGGAACCTGAGTTGTTGGTGCAACGGACGGATGAACACACAACACTGGAATTACAGGCATCAACTTGAATCCCGTTTTCGCCGTTGTCTGAGAAGTCGCAATCGTTGTCTATCCCGATGCTTCCTTTGGTGGTGCTGTCCCATCCGCGGACACGCACGCCGCACGCGCCATTTCCGCCTGCAGACGTGCTGGAGCATGTCAGGTGAAACGGGACTCCATTCAGATCAATACCATCAAGAGCGTTGGACGAACAGGTGGAGTCGCTTAGTGATCCTCTTGCCTTTAAAACTGTTACGTGGCCGTCAAACCTGATCCCTGAGCCGCCGTTGTCGATACAGGCAAGTTCTTTGCAGCGGGCACTTTTGCTGGAAATCTGGGCGCCGTGTCCGCCGTTTCGGCTAAAGTCACAATCGTTACAATCAACCTGGCCCGATTTTACAAAACACCCAACGGTACTGTTGTCACTACAGCGGCCTTTGTCCTTGTCAAAACTAGCTTTGATCCAGTTATCTACATGATTTATTCCGCCACCTTTATTGAAACAGAACGCAGAATCCGCTATGGAAACGCTGGAGGATCCGGCGGATCCCGGAGCTGTGAGGAACCTGAAGCCATCGCCGCCATTTGATGAGCATGTCATTTTACTGACAGATATATCGAGCGGCCCATTGATGCTGCCACCACCCTGACCTCCACCGCCGGCCGTTACGGAAAAACCGTTGCCACCATTAGAGCTGTTCACGCAGTTTTTAAGGTCGTAGCAAACAGAGCCGATAGATGGCAACTGCAGGCTCGTTCCATGAGTGCTATTGCTGGAACAAACAACTTGGCTGCTGCTCCAGGTCACAACGGAAGTCACCTCAGATACGATTGCCTTAATACCGGAACCCGAGCCGGTGGTCCCATTGCCGGTAAATTTACAGGATTCGATATCCACGGGGCATGTTCCGGAAGGCGAGAAAGTCAGACTGAGTCCATCCGACCCATTGTCTCGGCATACGCTGCTTATACAGCGAAACGGCGATGCGCTACTGGAAGAGGCCACGATGCCGGTTCCGCTACTGCCGGAGACTATGCAGCGGGAGAGTGTGCCGCCCAGCATATCGATGCCGGATTCGCCGCACTTTGATATAAGCAAGTTTTCCAGCTGCAGGTTGGACGGGCAGCGGCTGCGTATGCCGGCCTGATTGAAGCCGGTGCACGAACCATTTTTTATTGTTACGTTTTTACTGGTCGCTGCAACCACGATGCCCGCGACCGCGCCACCTGCGATTCCGGAGATTGAGGACCCATTCAAGTCCAAGGTCACATCGCTGGCTTCTATGGTGATACCGGAGGTTGTGGTGCTAAGATTGCCGACCACCTTATAAGTGCCGGGAGCGGATATGGTGAACGGCAATCGTTTGATGATAATCGCCGTCTCGACCTCGTCAAGGGTCCGCATGGTGGAGGTGGGCGGACCGACCGGGGGGGTGAGGCTGCCGGCCATAACGGCCGTGCAGCAGGAATAAACTATTGCTGCGATCATGGAGTGAAATCCAAGTTTATACACGATCAGGTTTCTCCTGAGAAATGAAGTCGTACAACCGTACTTCTGCAACGGGACAACATCCATCCTGGACTAGAATGGGATACTAACTTGTGATCATGGAAATGTGAGTGAGCTCATTCTGAGTAGTATGAGCCCAGGTTAACCGGGACCCCGGCGTTCGAGACCGTTGCCACGTCTGGCAGCGGAACAGTATCAAAAGAGATCCAACCGAGGTTCTCGCTCCAGGCGTTTCCGCTGAAGCGGCCGGTGGAAGGATCGATGGAAACGTATGACGCATCGGGGGATTCGCCAAAGTTAACCCAACCGGCATTTTCTGACCAGGCGAGGCCCCACAAAGTTCCCGCATGGCTTTTGTTGATTCCAAAATTGGGAGCGGTGTTGGCATCAGGAGCGGTGTTCGAATAATGATTATCCACCGCGTTGGTCACGCCCAGGCCAAGATTCAGCCAGCCCGCGCTTTCAATCCATGCGAATCCCTGGAGGTAGTCCGGGGAGACTTTTACCGCGGTAGCGCTATCCCCATAAAAATTAACCCAGCCGGCATTTTCTGACCAGCCAAATTTTGCAACAGGATCAATATTACTTGCGGACCACCCGCAACTGGCAAGGAACGACAGAACGGCAACAGCACTGACATGGTGGAAGTTCATTGGTAAACCTTTTCATTGAAGAAATTAGACAAGATGAGGGATTACACCGGCTGAAAAATACCGACCATTCAGGAGCATAGTACAGGAAAAAGATACTGTCACACATTTGCATTTCATTTATAGGCACAACTATGTGGAGGCCTGGCTGAGACGTGTAATTCTGACGCCCTAACGTGAGCGGGTGGATTGCAGGGCCTAAAAATATGGGCGCTTTTTTCGTACCCTTATCCGCGTGGCTTTTTTTAATTAATTACCATGGAAGCGCTGCAGACGGAGTGCTTTAGCTGCTTCTATTAGGGACTTAATTAATATTGGAATAGCGGGTTGGTTCAGGTCCGGTTTTTTGTTTCATGGTGTGGTTTTGCCATGGGGGTTTTCGGCGCGGTATTCCCGTATGGGTACTTAGGGGCACCTGTCACGGATACCTAGAGCTGGGCCTCAAGCAGGTATGCGGCGCAGGTAGGCACTTTATAATAGAAAAGCGGTAGCCGGGCGGGTGAGACACGCTCTGCTACCGCTGTTTAAATTGGCGGAATTGGGTGGATTGGGTGGAGGTTAAAGGTGGATGGAGCGGACGGCTCGGCGAGCCATCCTTACCTTGCCAGATTTTTTTCGGTTTTATTTAGAGAGCTTAATTGCCTCGATATGTGCTGTAACCGAAGGGGCTTACTACTACGGGAACGTGGTAGTGAATGGCCGGATCGCTTACGCGAAAGGTTACGGAGATCTCGGGGAAAAACGGATCTGATGGTCCGGCCTTGTATTTTGTCATGTGGAAGGTCAGGCGATAGACGCCGGCGGTTGTCTTATTGTCGTCGCTAAAAGCCTTTACTCGACCGTTGTCGTCTGTGGTGGCTGATCCGACCTTGGTCCAGTCGCCGGCGGGGGATTTTATTTCCAGTTCCACGGGGACGGCTTTTCCGCCAACCCCTTTGCCGAGATCCAGCACGTGGGTTGAGATATCCTGACCGGAAACTGTGGCCGGGGCGAGCGCACCGGCTAATACGACATTAATCCATAATTTCGACATTGGAAACCTTTCGAGGTCGCGGCTGATTAAGAGATATTCTGAGCACGAATGGTGCCACCGGATCGGTCTGCTTACGAGACGGATATAAGCTGCGGATGAGATTAAAGTTCTTGACGATAGGGACAGCATTACGATTAAACGGAAACTGCAGATGGAAGAGTTGAGTTTTCGCCGATCCAC
This sequence comes from Candidatus Sumerlaeales bacterium, assembly GCA_038243585.1. Lineage (GTDB taxonomy): Bacteria > Sumerlaeota > Sumerlaeia > Sumerlaeales > Sumerlaeaceae > JAKFFN01. The sequence continues at coordinate 14,572 of JBBSQY010000029.1, forward strand.
TGTATAAAATCAGGAGAAATCAAACGTGTATAAGTTGCCATTTTTAAGTGCTTTGGCTCTACTGGCTTTGCCAGCAGCGGGGTCTGCGGCGATCGTAATCAACGAGATCAATTATGATCCGTATGGGGGCGACAACAGCACTAACGCAGAGTGGGTGGAGTTGCATAATACGGATTCGACGCCCGTGGATTTAAGCAATTGGACGTTGGCAGCTGGATCGTTTTCGCTTTTTACTTTTCCAGCGAGTTCCACTATTCAGGGGAACGGATTTGTTGTCGTTCAGTACGGTGAAACTAGCCGCTTTGTAACTTACTATAAGGGCGGTGTTGATCCATCGATTGTATACAACTTTGCACTGACAGGAACTGTCGGAAGCAAAATGGGCAATTCGGGCTCGACTTTAACTCTCAAAGATTCTGGCGCGAATACAGTGGATACGGTTGCTTACCAGATAGTAGCGCCATGGCCACTGACGACTGCGCCCCGGAACACTAAAAGCAATGGACTGACGCTTGAGCTACTGGACCCGGCTACTGACAACAGCGACGGCGCAAACTGGGCTGTATCTGCTAGCCCTTCTGGTACTCCTGGCCGGTGGAACTCTTCGGCAGGTCTCTGGTATACTGGCGCTGGCCGCAACATTGTCTCTCCTGGCTCTAGTGATAATGTCACTATCAGCATTAGCCCGCAAAGCTCTGGCACTATTTCCAGCGTTGAGGCGTTTGTGGCCAAGGGATCTGGTTCGTCCAGCTATTCCCCTGTCGCGCTAACGGAAGCTGGAGGGATATATACGGGTAGTCTAGGCCTTAGTGCGGATAAGACTCTAGTTAAATATTATTTCCTGATCACGGGATCCCAGGGACAGCAGGTATCTTATCCGTTTCTGGCTCCGCTGGTTCCAGAAAGCTTTTTTGTGGATAGCGCCCCGCCGGCTGCGACCGATATTGTGATTAATGAGATTATGGTTAATCCAAAAGGAGCTGATAACGACACTAATTCAGAGTTCATCGAGTGGGTTAATCAGTCAGATAACCCCATTGATATCTCCGGTTACATTGGTGGAAGGGAGTTTACCGATCCCTACTGGACCATCGTACCGGAAGGGACGGTTTTGGCGCCTCGAGGTCAGGCAGGCAGCTTTGTTGTTCTAGCTGGGCGTCCGTCTCTACTACCCGTGTTAGATCCTGCGGTGACAGTTGTCGATTTCGCCTGGACGCCTGCAGTTAGTATTTTGGTGAACACGGCCAATACAAACGTATTTTACGCGCGGCCTAATGATTTTCATTGGAACGATGTCTGGACAGATTTGACTTTGACACCGGTTAGTAGGGTCACGTATTATCTTGCCAGTGGAGGAGTAGCGTCAAATGGATGGCCCAACAGCGTGGACGGAAAAAGCTATGAACTAACAGACCCGACTACGGACAACACCGTTGGCTCGAACTGGACCAATTCTCCGGGTGATGGCGGCACGCCTGGGGCAATCAATACTGTGGCTGATGTTAGCGACTGGGCGATATATTGATTTTAGATGGTTGAATTTGTAATGAAAGCGGCAGCCCCGGAAATTGGGGCTGCCGCTTTTTTTTGAGATGAACTTATTTAGAAACTTTGTGATCCCACACCGGTCTATCTTGTCGCGAGTCCCAGGCAAGGTCTGCGACCGGCTAATAGACCCACCGTCACCGTAAAAAAAAAGTAATGCCGACTTGCACATATCGTTGGTATAAGATGCATAGCTACGATGGCAGCTATGGTCTGCACAACAGGCAAACAGGAGCGGACAAACTTGCGTGAACTATCCGCTCCCATTTTCGGACTATGAGTCGTTCTACTTCACTTCCAATTCGACGTCGAGTTTCTCTCCAGCTATTACTTCCACTTCCTGCTCGCCGGTTTTGTCGAGTTGCTCTAATGTAACAAAATATTTCCCGGCCGGAAGGACCACTATAGTGGTTTCATCATAGCTCGATGTGATTTTTTTTCGTTCACCGGATAGGTTTGCTTTTGCTTCGCTAATGCTCCAGAAGCGTCTTTCACTGGAGACCTTTGGTTTGAGACTCAGAATTCCTGCATTCAGGTCCAATGTCGGCGCTATGGCTTCGTTGGCCTTAACTTCTATTGGCGTTTCGGCGGTGGCTGATCCACAAACGATTTGTAAGACGTAATTGCCAGCGTTGAGTTTAAACGTCGGTTTTTTATCGTAACTGGTGGTTACAGACTCTCGTTTACCTTCCAAATCCTTTTCCGCGGAATATACAGTCCAAGCCGTATTGTGTGTTACTTCTTCCTGACCGGAATAGACTACGACAGGCTTTACAATTCCCGTGCTTAAATCGACAACTGGTTTGAGCGCAGTTCCTGCCTCCACTGTGAAGCTGGTCTTGCCTTCAGCATCTCCAAATTTGGCGGTAAGAATATATGTTCCTGCTGTAATGACTAGTGAGGGTGCGTCTTCGTAGCTGGTGAATATAGAGGTTTTGGCGTCCTGGTCTGAGTATAAGCTCCATGTGACGTCTTTTAATGTTTCGCCATCTTCACTGGCCCTGGCCACCGGCTGTACAACGCCTGCGTTCAGGTTGATGGTTAATTGTTTATCTTTCGCGGTGTCCCAGCTTACCTGAGCTTTGGCGATATTAGCCGAGGCCTCGACTATGTAGTTCCCTTCTGGGATCTCTGCCGTGTAAACAGGATCATAACCGGTCGCGAGAGCAGTGCCCAATTCCTCGCTGCCAGCTTTATCTTCGTAAATGTCGAACCGAATGTCACGTTTGACAGCCTCACCATTTTCTTTAAAAACCGCCTGGACTGTCAACTTGTCTGTCTTAGGAGGTGCAACAGAATCGGCGCTTTTTACCTGCTCCACCACCTCGGAGAGGGCGGACTTAAGTTCGCCCGCACTCTGCGCGTTGAGATATTTCCCACCCGTGTTTTCGGCGAGGCATCGCAGTTGAGCCTGGTGTGCGGGATCGGATACATCGAACCCTATGACATGAGCAGTAAAATTGATTCCTTTTCCTTCCAGCTCAGTTCCCACATCACAGGGGTTTTTATCACAGGTCTCTTCGCCGTCGCTAATGAGAATGACGGTCGCGGTTTCTTCGCTGAATTTCAGCGCATCGGCAGCCTTGATGGTGGCATCGCTTAGCGGCGTTTTACCCAGCGGGGTGAGCTTATCTGCGGCATCCAGAATGGCTTGTTTATCCGGCGTACCAACCGGCACGACCACCTCAATATCGGCGCAGTCGCCTTTACGCCTGTGTCCATAAGCCATCAGGCCTACTTCCACCTCAGGGTCCCACTCGTTCATCAAATCAGAGAGAGCCTTGCGAGCAATGGTCATCTTGTCGACATCGCCAATTTTGCCCATCATACTGCCGGATGCATCGAGGACGATCATAACCCGAGCCTTGGGTGCAGCCTGGATGGCAGCGCACATCAGCATGGAAAGTGCTAAAATGGCTATAACTTTAACTCGTAAACCTGTTGTTAAATTACACATTCGGATAACTCCTGTCATTTAAACCTGAAAGCGATGGAGTGACCGAAGTAAAAAATTCTGTCAACATCAACTTAGGAACAGGGAGAAAGCCTTTATACGCTGCCGCTTCTGCGAACTACTGTGGTCAGATAAACAGTAGTATGATAATCTGTGCTGCTACGATTCGCAGAATCATTGTGAGCGGGTAAATTGTGGCGTAGACTGTGGTTGGGATATCGCTTCCGGTGCTTTTGATCGCGAAGGCGAGGGCTGGCGGGTCGGTTGAGAATCCGGCTAACAGACCACAAATTTCGGAGTATGTTTTTCTAAAATACCGCTTTGCGATTAATCCCATGGTAACGTGTGGAACGAGGGTGATGAGAGCGCCCATGCCGAGCCAGATAAATCCGCGGCCGCCTTCGAATGCCCGTGATATGCTGGCTCCACTTCCGAGGCCCACGCTGGCGAGAAAGAGGGTGATGCCGAATTCGCGCATCATTAGATTTGCGCTGCTGGTGGTGTAACTATTAAGGAAGAATCTGCCGCCAAACCGGCTGAGCAGGAGTGCAACAATCAACGGCCCGCCGGCGATTCCAATTTTGAGAGCTGACGGCATGCCGGGTATCATTATGGGAATGCTGCCGAGGGTGACGCCGAGTACGATGCCGAAAAAAATAGGTGCAAGATCGGGCACGTCCAGAGCTTTTACGGAGTTTCCTAATTTCTGGCTGACTCGTTCAACTCCGCCATGGGTGCCGACTACCTTAACCGTATCACCGAGTTGCAAATACATGGATGGACTCGGGATTAACTCCATGTCTGCACGCATCAGCCGCGAGATGCGGTAATCGGGGCCATTCAGTTCAGGTATGTTTCCCATTGGCCCGTAGGTTACTTCTGCGTGCGTAACCAGAATCAGCGCATCGTAAATTTCGTTATCGGAAACCCGTTTCAGGTCGACGTTTACTTCGTCGCCGATTAACATTCTAAGCTGAGAGAGCTGACTCCTGGGTGTTACAATAAGCATTATATCGCCGTCGGCGAAAACCGTATCCTGGTTGGGAGTAAAGATCACCTCGTTTCGCATCATCCGGGTAATAACTAATGGTTCCCGCATGAGAGTGTTCAGGGATTGAATGCGTTTACCGATGAGTTTCGGATTTTCCAATCGCATATGGACGGCCCTGATCTGGGTGGTGCCCATAGCAGCCAAACGCCGATGGAGTTTCTTCTCGCGGTCCATGTCTACGCGAAAAATCCGCTTCAGTATCAGCATTGAAAATATGATCCCAACGACGCCGAAGGGGTAAGCCACGGCATACGCCAGGGTTACCATTGTTCGATCGATTTGTATGCCGGTATCTTTAAGGGTGGACTGCGCGGCACCGAGGCCCGGGGTATTTGTTACTGCGCCGCTCATGAGCCCGGCCATTACACCGATATGGGAATGGCTTAGAAAGTAACACAGGATAGTCATGAGAACGCTCATAACTACTGCGCCGGCAGCTATCAGGTTGTTCGTAAGTGCTTTCTCTTTCAGGGAGGCAAAGAAGCCAGGACCTACTTGCAGCCCGATAAAATAGACGAATAGAACCAGGCCGAAATCTTTGAGGAAACCGCGGACGGATTCGTCGACGGTTGCCCCTACGTATGAGAATGCAAGCCCGACAAAGAGAATCCACGTTATGCCGAATGCGACTCCGAATATGCGGATCTTTCCAAGCCATATTCCGATAAGGATTACGAGCGAGTAAACAATAATTGTTTGTTCGATGCCGTGTCGTGAAAAGAAGTCTGCAAGCCAAGCCATAAATCTCGGGGCGATTAACGCACTACCTTTCGATTTTCCGCATCATGCTCGATGCTACCATTGGTATTGCCAAAAACTATGGTTCTCTGGATTTATATTATGGAATCATGAAGCGGGGGTGATGATGCAAGGGGCGCCGGGAGTTTCAGGCTCGCGCTCTGCAGTGGGGTGATAGAGAAGGGTCGGGCTGTTTTTGAAGGATTAGGCCCAGGAGAATACGAATGGGTCGCGGGGAACGTATAGAATCTCTGTCGGGAGTGTTTGTTTTACTGGACTCCGGGTAGGTCGCGCTTGCGGCACGTCTACCCGGTTACCTTTTTTAAGGATATAACCATGAACTTCCTGCTCCTCGTTGTCGGATTGGCGGTATTGATTAAGAGTGCCGACTGGCTTGTGGAAGGCGCGGCATCGATCGCCGATCGCTTTGGAGTCGCACCCCTGGCCATTGGCTTGACGATTGTCGCATTCGGGACTTCTGCCCCCGAGCTTGTGGTTAATCTGATTGCTATTTTCCAAGGCAATACCCAACTCGCTATCGGGAATATTGTCGGTAGCAATATCGCAAATGTCCTTTTGATTCTCGGTGTTTCCGCAGCCATTTATCCGCTCAGCGTGAAGAGCAGCACGGTGTGGAAAGAGATTCCCCTGGCGCTACTGGCCGCCGTGATGATCATGATCATGGCCAACGACATGCTTCTGGAAGGGACGAGCGTGTCGACGCTGGGACGGATCGACGGGCTAGTGCTGCTGGCGTTCTTCCTGGTCTTCCTCTACTATAGCTGTTGCGTTTCCAAGGTCGCGGGTGAAGAGGAAACGATAAAACAGATGCCGATGGGACGTTCGATACTGGCTACGGTTGCGGGCATCGCCGGCCTGGTGATTGGTGGAAAACTCCTCGTGGACAGTGCGGTATCGATCGCGACGGACCTGGGCTTGAGCGAGGCGCTGATCGGCCTGACGGTTGTGGCGATCGGCACGTCATTGCCTGAGCTGGCCACATCGGCGGTGGCGGCTTACAAGGGTCAGTCGGACATCGCCATCGGCAACGTGGTTGGTTCGAGCATCTTTAACACGTTTTGGATTCTGGGCATTAGCGCGACGATCAAGCCGCTGCCCCTGGTGCCTGCTAACAACTTCGACTTTCTTGTGTCTATCGCTGCGAGTACACTCCTGTTCCTGGCGCTGTTTCTAGGCCGCCGCCACCTGCTGGAGCGGTGGCAGGGCTTCGTGTTCCTTGGGCTATACGCAGCATATCTATCGGTGCTGGTGTTGAAACAGTAATGGAAATGCGTTCAGGCGGCAGGACGGATAATGCGATACCTGGCGTTTACCAGTTGGAATACGCCATAGGCTAGAAGTCCGAGACCTACCAGTGCGAGAAGCCACGGGCCGTAGGGTTGTTGCAGGAGTGATTCTAAAGCTCCGCTCAGGCCTTTTGCTTTGGACGAGTCGCTTTTAAATCCTGCGGTCATTAAGAAGAAACCAATGATGAGACTGACAAGCCCACGGGCGGCATAGCCGACGCGGCCGATGGTGCGGATTATGTCGAGGGTTTTTGGATTAACGTCCGGTTGTTCGATTTTTTTCATAAACCGGGCATGATATGCGGCTATAAACTCTCTGACTGCCCAGATCATTATGCCTACACCAACAGCGATAATTAAATATCGGCCAAAGGGTTGCGCCATCAAACGGGCGGTCCAGTCCTGAGCGCTGGTGTCTCCGCTTTTATCGCTTCCTCCGGCGGTGAGGCGAAAGGCCTGGAGAGCTAGTCCCCCGTGGAGAAATGCGCTGATGGCGTAGCCTGCGCGCTTCATAATTCCTTTGGTAGAAGTGCCTTCGTGTTCCGGGTCTTTTACTGCCTGGATGAGGCGCCAGAATGCGTAACCCATAAGCCCAATGCCGGCTATTATAAGCATGGATTTGCCGAAGGGCTCGTTGACCAGTGTTTCCAGCGCTCCGCCGGAATCTTCTACCTGAGTGCCTGTCCCCATGCCGGTTTTAATAGCAAGGAAACCTATAATAATGTAAACGAGTCCTTTAGCGGCGTAGCCGAGACGGGCGAGGTATTCTATCCATTTTGAGGGTGGAGCGTTTGTTGCGTTATTTACAGCGCGCTTGACATCGTTCATGTTTTTTTCCTGATAGTGCTTTATGATTTTGCTAGTAAGTAAGTTTGTTAAGCAATTCTTTTGCCACTGTCTTTGCATCTAACTTTACACGTTTCTTGCCTGACGCTAGCATCTAATGCGGTGACGAATTAGCCTGTAAAATATGCATCTAGCATGATTGATGCGTAATCTGAAAATGCACTGCTTAACTCTAGTAGAATCTACCACGTATGAGGCAGAGTGCCTTTTTTTCAGTTGATTGTGTAATGCAGCGACAAGACTTAAGGCGGCATGAGTCAAAAGGTGGATTCAAACACGCTGCACTCTCGAACGCACTGGCACAGGCTGTCAGCTGATCGGAGCAAGTATGACATGGTCCATGTCTAACGTTTGCCTTTTCGATAAAGGCCGCTTTATTGAGCTATCCAATGCCGCATTTTCTTACGATGCATCTAATAATGAAAATGATAGTGGCGACGATCTTAATCATGCTGACGATCTTAATAGTGCATTAGAGGTTTTGGAGACTGATCCCAGCGATCTCATTGACTGTATTGTTGTTGTTTTTGAGGGTCGTAAAAGCCTGATTGATGTCGAAAGGCTTTGTGCATCTTCTGACGGTAAAGCTATTGTGCTGCTTGGATTGAGAGCTCTTCTGCATGACATTGGTAAGATGGGGATTCCTGACTCCATTCTCTTAAAGGCGGGACCGCTGTCTGAAGAAGAATGGAAGATCATGAAGATGCATCCGGTGTATGCTCATGATCTTCTTTATCCTATCACGTTCCTACGGCCTGCACTGGATATTCCTTATTGTCATCACGAAAAATCCGATGGAACGGGGTATCCGCGCGGCCTGACTGGTGACCAAATACCGATGGCTGCCAAGCTGTTTGCACCGGTGGATATCTGGGATGCTTTAACGTCTGACCGGCCTTACCGCAAAGCATGGTCGCCGGACGAGGCGCGGAAGCATTTGGTCTCCCTTTCGGGCACTCATCTGGATCCAAATGTCGTCGGATTGTTTCTTCAACACCTCTGACATTCGGGATTATGAGATGCAGGGCATTTGTTTTTACGCGAGGTTTTTCCGTATTGACATCTGGGATGAGCTGATACTTATTTGGTTCCTTCACCAGACACAATGCACTCGGAGACCCTGATGCGATTCCAAAGTCATTTTATCCTTTTAACGATTTTCACGGTTGGGATTTCAGTATTCTCCTGCCCGGAAAGGGTTAATGCTCAAACGCCATTTTCGCCGCAGAAGGTTCGCGAGCTTCCGGTAGGACGGCAGATGCAGGGTAGTGCGGTTATTGGGAAAAGGCTTTATGTGTTTGGAGGAAACACTACGGTTGCCTGGCAAGATGATGTAATTTCTGCGGAGATTAACGACGACGGTGGCCTGGGACCATGGCGGTCGGAACTACCGATGCCTCAGCGAAGAGCCTATATCGGACAAGCGGTTGATGTCATTAACAACACTGTTTATATTACGGCGGGCATTGTCGCCTCGGCGCCGATTTCTTCGGAAGACATGCTCAAGCCGGTCTCGACAGTTCTCTACACTAGTGTGAAGCCAGACGGAAGCTTAAATCCATGGCAGGAAAGTGCTCCTTTTGGCAGTCAAGGTCGGGGGAATGTCGCGACATGTTCGAATGAAAATTTCCTGTTTGTTACGGGTGGCAAATCGGGCCAGAATACCTTCAACAGTATCATCCGGGCCAAGATTGGCGAGAATGGAGATCCGACAGACTGGAAAGAGTGCGGGCAGATGCCGGTAGGATTATGGTTTCATGGTGCTGCAATCATGGATAACCGAATGATGATATGGGGCGGGCTGACTGGAGCGAAATCAGATACAACAACGCCTCAGGTGTGGACGGCAGATGTAGACAAGGATGGTATGATCTCCAATTGGCACACTACTACGTCTATGCCGAAAGCAATCTACTCGTCTGTATTCTGTGGTTTTAATGACTACCTGATTGCTGTAGGCGGACGATATACTGGGGGTATTCCTACGAATGATATCTGGTATGCACAACTTAGTAAAGGCCAGGTGCAGCCATGGACCCATTTGACTACAGATCTTGATTCGAGGCTTTATACAAGCCTGGGACTTGATAAGGCGCGCGGAACAATTTACATTGTTGGTGGCAGACATCGCCAGGGTGGGGTGGGTGAAACGGGGCACCTGGTATCGGAGATAGGGGCATTTAAGCTGGGAACAAAAGCGGCGCCGGCGGCGGTTGCAGGGAGTTCTGCGAGTCACTCCAATATTGACCTGGCGCTGGCTGCCGCGGCAAAGTCTAAAAAGCAGGTATTGGCTTATTTCTTTTCGCCAGATGTTCCCGCGTGTACTCGCTTTGCCAGCAGTGTTCTGGAGAGTGCGGCAATCAAGGCTTTGCTTGGTAATTACGAATTTGTTAAAGTCGATGCGAGCCAGGATTCCAAGCCAGGATACAAGTACTCGATTTTCCGGGTGCCTGCATTAATTCGACTTACTTCGAGTGGTGAACTGGTAGACAAGTCCAGGTCTTTACTGACAGTGGAAGACACGGCGGCTTTTCTCAAGTAGGTTCGAGCGGGGCAATCAGTTCTAAAATGTGATTGCCATGCGCAGGCTGATGGCGTGCGGGTATGATTTTCTCTTGCAAAGGTTTTACAGACGGGAGGAAGTCATAAGTACCACGAGAGTCAGTATGAATTAATAGAAGATGAGGGAAGCTATGGCCTTTATTCTAACTATGCCAGTTCCAGATCTAAAAGATGATAGCCGGTGGGTGCAATAGCTTGATCGATCACGCACCCTTGTCCTTGGCTGATCATAGTAGGCACCGCCATGCAGCCCTTGCGGGACGAGTGCTTGGGATCTTAATGTGTATCACTGCTCTATTGGTTCTTGTGGGATGGGCGATGGATATTGGTGTGATGAAGAGCATTACACCGGCCTGGATCTCGATGAAAGCTAACACGGCGATCTGCTTTCTGCTTTGTAGTGCTGCGCTGATTGTCACCTCGGGGACTGGCCGCGGCTTCGTCGCGACCTTCATCGTAAGTACCTGCCTGGCGGCTACATTTCTTATTAGCAGTACGACTCTTCTTCAATATATCCTCAAAGCAAATTTTGGTATCGACGAACTGCTTTTTTCGGACCCTATAGCAGGAACTGCGACCATTCACCCGGGACGCACGGCTCCAGCCGCGTGCCTTAGCTTTATGATACTCAGCGTTGCCTTGATGTTGACGTACATTCACCGCGCAATGTGGACTGCTCATATTCTCGTCGGAACGGCTTTTATTATTACAGGTTTCGCCCTGTCCCATTACCTTTATAATGTGAAGTCTTTCTTTGCAGTCCCTCGTTATACCCAACTCGCATTTCATACGATTGTTTTATCTTTTTCCGGGTGCCTGGGCACGCTTATGGTGGGTTCAGACGAGGGTTTGATGAAGCTAATATTCAAGCCAGGGGTCGGCGGAATGATCATGCGGAGGGTTATCCCGCTGGCTATTATTGTCCCGTCATTTTTCGGTTGGCTTCGCTGGCAGGGTCAGAGAGCGAACTTGTACGATACCGAATTTGGAGTGGCATTGACCGTTCTCTTTTCCACTGTGGCGCTCTTCCTAGTCATCATCTTTGCAGGCAGCCTTGCAGACAAGGTGGAACAAGAAAAGGATGCAGCGGCTCGCCTGCTTGAACGTACCATGCAACGGCTCAATCTTGCACTGAGCACGGCGGGGGTTGGGACATGGGATCTGAGTTTTTCTCCAGATCGATTCGAATGCGATGAGCATGTTTCCATGTTGCTCGGCCTACCAAAAGCGACAGTGGTAAGCGATCTTCAGGAGTTTCTTTCGCATCTGCCAATTGAAGACTCTAAGCGCGTTTTCAGCGCGTTAAATGCTGCCCGCGCAGAGCACACATCTTTTACGCCGGAATTCCGCGTAATCTGGCCAGACGGAAATTCACGCGTTCTGAGCACTCAGAGCAAAGTGTTTTTGCAGGATGGCCGGGAAAGAATGACTGGTGTTTTTTGGGACATTACAGAGCGTAAAAGCATCGAAGATCAACTTCGTTTCGAAGCCTATAATGACCCGTTAACGCGTTTGCCCAATCGCGTGGCGTTTATACAACATCTGGACCGAGCCCTTGCTCATCAACGACGTCGCGGTGGATATGAGTTCGCTGTGCTATTCCTCGATCTTGACCGATTCAAACAGGTTAACGACACCTTTGGACATTCCATGGGAGATCAGCTTCTTGTACAGGTGGGACAACGGCTCGCTTCCCTGCTGCGTCCTGGTGATATAGCTAGCAGGTTTGGTGGTGATGAGTTTACTATTCTTCTGGATGACCTTAATAATTCCAGTGAAGGGGGCGATGCCGTGCGCGTTGCTTCAAAGTTGCACCACGGACTCAGCTTACCGTTTCACGTCGCAGGCCAGGTGCTTTACGTAGGAAGCAGCATCGGTATTGCCCTTAGTCAGTCCGGATATAGCGACTCAGACACTCTTCTGCGCGATGCCGATGTTGCGATGTACCAGGCAAAACAGATGGGCAAGGGTCGCGTTGAAGTGTTCGACAAACAGTTGTATGAACAAATGGCTATGACCCTGCTTCTCGAAAATGAAATGCGATCAGCTATCGAGCGCAACGAATTCTTTCTCAATTACCAACCGATTGTCCAGATTGCATCACGGCAGATAGTAGGGTTTGAAGCACTCGCACGTTGGAAGAATCCGCATCGTGGACTAGTTTCTCCTGCTGAGTTCATCCCTGTTGCTGAAGAGTCTGGTTTAATCGTGCCGCTGGGCTGGTATATACTGGAGGAGGCCTGCCGCGCGAATACCAGATTACGTGAGGCGGGCATTGCCTGCCCGGTTAGCGTCAACGTCTCCTCACGACAGTTTCTGCAGCCTAACTTCTGCAATAAGATAGCAGAAATCTTGACTACCACAGGAGTTCAAGGGCGACATCTAAAGCTGGAGATTACTGAGAGCTTGACGATGCAAAATGTTCCTAGGCACCAGGCAATTATCGAGACATTGAAGCAGTTAGGAATCGAGTTGCAGATTGATGATTTTGGTACAGGTTATTCTTCGTTAGTTTACCTCAGTCAGTTGCCCATCGACGCGCTAAAGATTGACCAATCTTTCGTAAGGCAGCTTGGGATGACTAGTAAAGGGGACGAGCTTTGTCGGACGGTTGTGGCGCTGGCCGCCAACATGAATCTGGAGTGTATTGCAGAAGGAATTGAAACTGAGGAACAGCTTAGCTTGTTATCAGATATGGGCTGCAAAATGGGACAGGGATACCTCTTTGCCAAGCCGCTTTCTGAATCAGGTGCTATAGATTTCGCCAGACAATCGGTGGGTGTTGGCTAAGCTGCAAACCTGTTTCTGAATGTATTGATGACGATGTCAGCGCAGTAGCCCGCTATTCAGCGGGCGGCCATCTACTGTATCGGGAATGGCTATTTTAAATGCTTTCAGCACCGTGGGCATCAGGTCAATGGTGCGGGCGTTAATTATCTTTGCGCCGGGTTTTACTCCGGCACCGAAAAACGCCTGGTATCCGTAGCTTTCGCGCTGGGTGCCGTGCGTGCCCGGGTTCTTGCGCAGGCGCCAACCGAGTGCCGGTTCAACGACGAAATCGCCGCCACTGGGGTCGCAGTTCATGCGTCTTAACGTGGTAGAATCCATCAGGCGTCCGAACCCCTGTGTGCGTGTGATAGCGGCAAACAGGCGTTCCTGTTCTTCCGGAGAAAATTGCCTGTTGAAATATCCCTGCAGGTTTCCGGCTTCGAGCAAGTAGAAATCAACGGCTTTATTCTTAACCGGTTTTTTAGGAATGAGCCATTCGTAAGTCATGCCCAGTGTGGCGAGTTCCTTGTTTAGCGCGGCGAGCTCAATCTTTTTGTCGGTTAGAGACATGCCGTGGTCTGCCGATATGACTACCAGTGTATCCTGCAATATATCCAGCTCGGCGTAGCGGCTGACCAGGGACGCTATTCCCTCATCCACCAGACCGGCTTGCGCGCTCAGTTGAGGGCTGCCGGGTCCGAACACGTGGCCCGTGTGATCAACTTCCTGGTAGAGGACCACCATGAGATTGGGAACGGATTGCTTGTCGGCCAGCATTGACAGCGCCGTGGTGGTAATGCCGTGACTGTCCGCGTTTCTGGTATGCAGGTAGCGGTCGGCTCCGCGTTTCTGTAGCATATACTGCTGAACGCCGGCCGTGGAATGGCCAGCCGCCTTGAAGGCTTCGGCCAGGGTGGTGGCGCGGTTGGTTCGAGGGCCGTTCGCTACCCGATACTCGTTTTTGAAAAATACAATGTTTCCGCCAACGCCGGTGGTGATGGGCCAGGCGCCGGTGTGAAGACTGGTCATATTGGGCGTGGTGGCGGTGGGATAAACGTTTATGGCTCCCGGTAGTGACGCGCCTGCGGGTGCCCAAGCGGCCAGATTTGGCATAATGCCGGACGTGATGTAGTCCTGGTCCATCCCGTCGACAGTGATAAACAGGCAGTACTTTGGTGTAGGGTTGAACGAAGGCAACTTTAAAGTTTCGGTAGCGGAGGCGACGGCGCAGGTTATCACAGCGACAATACCGGCGACTGCGTGGGGGGTCCATTTAGGGATCGTAATCATAATTAAATCTTTCTTTAACATCAGCGCAGAAAAGCCAGCGTTAAATTGCCGACAGGCTATTTTTTGATGCTACTGTCTTAGTGCCGTTGGAGATCTTTTCGGGCACGAAACAAATAGGGATCATGATTATAACAGTTATGAATTTCTGTCAGATCACAATGACTTCAGACAGCTTATTGGATCCGGATTTGTTTTCGCACTCGTATCTGTTTCGCATGCGTATGCGTGATGTCTTTCGCCCGGTTGGCATAAAAGGTGATATCTAACTTGCCTGCATATCATACAAATTTCTATTATCCCACAGGAGGTTTTCTTAATTATGAAGCCCTATACCCGCTTCGGCGCAATGGTATTAACGTCTACGGTTGTCATGTTCGGCCTTATGTATCTTAACACTTATCAGTTGTCACACGTTACTTACAGCGAAACCAGGACATATATGGCTATTGTAATGGGCGCGACTATGGCCGTTATCATGCTGGCTTATATGTTGCACATGTACACAAACAAGAAAGCGAATGTCGCAATACTTGTTGGAAGTGTATTGCTATTCTCTGTGGCGCTCTGGCTTGTCAGAAGCCAGAAGACAGTAGACGACGTCTCTTATATGCGAGCCATGATTCCTCATCATTCTATTGCAATCCTGACAAGTGAACGAGCACAAATTTCTGACCCGCGAGTACGCGCGCTGGCTGACCAGATTATGGAAGCACAGCGCAAGGAAATCGCTGAGATGAAATCGCTGATCTCAGATCTTGATTAAAACAAGGTTTAGGGGCTGTTTGAGAAGTACATTTTTTCTCTGACCGCAGGGGTCATTCCGGGTGCAAGCTTGAGTTTTTTTTCGGTGCTGAAGGTGCGACTAGTTGCGTCCCTTCAGGACGCGGCTTGTTTTTGACAATACCCAGGATTTCATCCTGGGCTTTCCTATGCTGCACCTTCGGCGCGAAATGCGGGTTATGGATTACAAAGGGCCGAAGGCTCAACTACATACCAGCCTGAGTCGCAGGCTCAAATGGTGATGCAAGTTCTTTCAGAGCTGAAAGGCCAGAGCATAGCGGGTAGAAGATAAGCCGAATGCTTCGGGCTTTCAGCCCTGGACTATTGTTAATACTATACCTGGGCCGCTGGCCCAGGCTGGTATGCGAACGAGCCTTCGGCCCTGAAAAACAAACCGAGTTGAATCACACAGAGACAGGTTCAAAGATTTGACCGATGACAAGGATTTCATCCTGGGCTTTCATATGCTGCACCTTCGGCGCGAAATGCGGGTTATGGATGCCAAACAGTATTCTTGCACAGGTTTTTAAGATAGAAAGAGAGCGCATCTGGTAACGGATGCGCTCTCTTTGTTGACTTTAGAGATGACTTTACTGCTGCGGCTTTGACTAACTCATTGAAGCCTTTGGTGCAACGGTTTCCATATGTACGTCCATTTGTGGAAATGGGATGGGGATGCCGACCGCTGACAACTGGCGTTCGAAGTCGGCTATTAAGGAATGTCTGGCGTCCAGAAAATTATCTGAGTTGGGCAGATGCGCGAAGACTACGAAGACGACACTGCTGTCGGCAAGCCGCTCGATACCGGCAGCGGGGCCGGGATCATCAAGAACGTATGGATTTTCTGTCGCCACCTTTAACAGGAGGTCTCTCGCCTGATCATAATCGCACCCGTATGGAACGCCTACATGGATGACCAGTCTCCGTCTCAGATTGCTTAAGGTCCAGTTTTCAACGGGCTTGGTTATTAGTTCTTTGTTGGGGATAATGTGCTCAAAGTGGTCCCAGTCCATGACCGTGGTTGCACGAATTCGTATCTGGGTGATGTTGCCCTTTATACCGCCAACAGATACAAAATCACCAACGCGCACAGGACGCTCGAAAAGCAGTATTAAACCAGACACGAAGTTTGCGAAAATCTCCTGCAGTCCGAATCCCAGGCCGACGGAAACGGCGGCGGCCAGCCATTGAAGTTGTTTCCATTCGAGGCCCATCAGATAGAAGATGTACACGACTCCCACAAGAATAATAACATAACGAATTAATGTGTTAAATGCGTAACGTTCACCCGCCTGAATTGAGAATCTCTGGAACACGGTAATGTCCAGAAGGCCGGGGATATTCCGCAGCGCGGCGCTGGCCCCGATAATGATTAAAAGTACAAGTAACATATCGGCAACAGTGACCGGAACCAGCCTTTGGTTGACTTCGATGGCGCCTCCGGCAACGGTTTCTGATACCTGCCGCGACACGCTCCACAAGGGTTGCGAGTCCAGATAACGAAGAGCGGGAAGTACCCCGGCCCAGACGCCCCAAAGCGCTACTATAAATACACCGAGCACCAGCGTCCGTAACAGGCGGCCGGCCTGTTGGCTGATTGCTGTGATATCGATGGTGGGCTCTGCGGGTACTACACCATCGGCATTTGTCAGCGTCTTACCGTCCGGGGCGGAAGTCTTTGCAGCTTCGCGGCGGCGTTGGACCTCTTTAATAGCCAGCCTTCGGCGCTTAACGAGTATCCCAAAAAAGATTGTTTCGTTAAAAAGAAGCAGGATAGCGGCAACCCAAAAAGTAATGTGTATACGCTGGGTTAGCTCGATAGCGGTGTAAACGTAGCCCATAACGGCGGCGGCGGCTAACCCCAAGGGTGCGGCAAGCATCATAACATAAACAAGGTAACGCAGCTTATAAAGAGCGCCAGATGTTCTGTAAATTCTTATTCCGATCAGTATACTTCTGCGTGGGAGCATTATCCAGCCAATTGCGAAGGCGGCGATTAACAGTGCTACTATCAGAAAAATGCGAGCAGCCTCCATGCTCGTTTCGCTCCGGTAAAAGTTTGCTGCATTTACCAAAACAGTTGCGGGGACATATCCCCAGATCATTAAGGCAAGCGCTCGGCGTAACCGCAACATAGGAGTTGCGCCCCAGCCGAAAAATGTTGCGGCAATCCCAGATGGGCGAATGATTTTTAGCGCCGTCTGAAGCAAAAACAGGGAGATGCCTCCGTAGACAAAACCTGTCGCAAGACTGGATATCTGTAACGGAACGTTTACAACATTTGCAAGTGGCCAGCCAACTGCCAGTAGAGCTGCTGGGACAGGCAAGGAGTACAGAGCGGCATATAGCAGCGACATTATCGCGGGACTAAACGCGGAAAGGCGACTCTTCGATGCGATTGCCAAGGCGGTTTTAAGTTTCATTTTCCAGCGACGATGCAGCAGCAGAACCGTAAGGAACGCGAGAATGACGGTAGTAAAAGAAATCGGTCGCGAGTCGGCACGTTCCATGTATGCCCGGAAGTAATCATGCCAGAGGGCCGGCTGAGACAGCGACTTTATGTATTGCATCGAGAGATCGACTGAACTTAAGGAAACCCTGTCCGCACTGGGAAGCCACAAAATTCGCTGATCAATGAACTCCAAAAAGCTGGCGGTGCGCTTTACCAGATCTTCCTCGGCGGTGTTTAGCTCGATTAGAGTTTGAAAGAGGTCGTCATTTGCTTCACGCACCTCAACCAGATAATCTCCGCGAGCTGTCAACAAATCGGCAATCTGGCTTTGGATCATTGCTGCCACAGTTGTGGCGGTGTCAAGATCCGACGCGGCAATAATTTCCGCGGCACGCTCCGCGGGATTTGCTAATGCCATAACCGCGTCTTGGACTTCGAGATTTTTTAAATTGGTTGCGGATAATTGCTTTTCCAAGAGCACAAGTGACTCGCGGTGATTTCGCAAATCGGGCAGCTCGTCTCGTTGTCTCCGCAAGAGGATGCCAAGTGCGTCTGAAAAACCTACAGCGGTAAATTTGGATTCCAAACTTGCATACTGTTCGGTAACACGAGCAAGCGCCTGGCGTACCGTATTAAGCTTTTCGATCGCCTCATCCTGGAGGTCTACGACGGCGCTTAGATCCATCTGAACGGTAATGCTTGTATTTTCTGATGCTATAGCGCTGACCAGCGGGTGTGACTTGTCAGCTTTTTGCGCTGCCTTGGTAAGTTCACGAGCAGACGCGGTAGCCTGTACTCTGCGAACTTCGGCAAGCTTGTCTTCGATCGTTTTTAGAAGCGTCTGCTTTGCTGCAATTCTTTGGCCTATCAATTTTTGAGCAGCCGGCAAGAGTTCTTCGCGGGCGTTATAGCGATTAAGTTCTTCCTCCAGAGCGATGATGCGCGAACGCGCCGCCTGCATCTCTGCTTTGGCAAACAGGTTTCGAGCCTGAACTAATGCTGGATTCTCGCCGGTCGACGGAGACTGCTCAGCTATTTCTGCCTGGTGTAGCGCCTGTGTCGCTTCAACGATTTCCTTGGGAATTTCGCCGATCCGGGTAGCACGTTTTTGCTGTTCGGCAGAAATTTCTTTAAGACGCTCTTGCAGCCCCGCCAGTTCCGCCTTGGTAGTGTCGACTCGCTGGGCTAGAGTGTCAGCGGTAGCGGTGGTAAAAAACTCAACGGCGGTTGTGGATGTGAGTTCATCTTTTTGAAATTCAAGCTTTACGCGTTCCAGCGCGGCCGGCGCCTCTCGAACGGCGGCCCGATGCTCCTCCGTCGCAGAGGTTGCGTTCTCGTGTTGCTTAATTTTTTCTGCCGCTTTGGATAGCAGGTCAACCGCGGTAGCTGCGGCGGCGGCCTCCGGATCGGCGAGTTTCTCTTTCTCCGCGCTTTCAAGGCTTCCTGAAATTTCAGAAGACAGCGACGTGACCTTGTCCGCCGATGATGCGGTTGATGTTGTCTGGCTGTGAGCTAAAAAGGGATTGAAGACAATGAGCGCCAGAAGTGCGCAAAAAAGTATTACAGGGATAAGCTGCTTACAAAAAGTCATGGATAGGATGTACGGCGCTAACGGCGGGTTGCATTCATTTTGTCGCTAATTTAGCGTCTCGTCACAGTCGACAGGTTTATTAAATCTGGAATGCTATCGCTTCTTCCTGCAGTCACTTGCCCAGAGTTATCTATCAGGTTCAGTCGATTTAACACGGCTTTAACGGCATCGAAATCAAAGTATTTATCGTTGTCTACATGACTGTCTGTTCCAATGATAAAAGCTCCGGCGTGGGGCATTAGCCGGTTCACCAGATCGCAGGTGCGCGGGCCGAAATGACCGTTTATGCTCATGGTGTTAAACTGAAAAATGCAGCCCCGGTCTCGCAGATCGACAAACAATGCCATATCTTCCGGCAGCCATAGGTAGCGTTCGGGATGCGCAATGATCGGGATGACGCCGGCGGATAGAAAGTGATCTATGACTTCAAGGACGCCTTCGCTTCTGCGCTGAAACCCCAATTCCACAAGAATGAAACGGCCCTGGTCTGCCCATGTCAGCAGCTTGCCCTGGTCAAATAATTTCATAATGCGCCGCCGCAGAAAGATTTCGGTTCCGGGGAATACGCGGAGCGGAATCTCTTCGTCAAGCAGGGCACGATTAAGGGCGGCGACCTGATCGCGGAGGAAATTGGGGTCGACGTTGGTTTCAATGCCGGGATGAACGCCATGGGGGGTCGCGACGGCGTTCTGAATCCCGAGGGCAACCATGCGGCGGGCCATCCGAAGGCTCATCCCGAGATTGCGCGCGCCATCGTCAAGGCCGGGAAGGATGTGGCAGTGAGGATCGGTGCGGATAACATATCGACCTTCAATGCGCGGGTCGAGGAACTGATCTGGAGTAGCCGTCATATTTTAATTCTATTACGATGCGGCTTAATGCTTCATTGGGATGGGATGGTGGGGTCGGATACTGTTGAAAATGGTGTTGAACTTCGGAGCTGGAAAACGGACTGGAGTGTTGCGTCTCGTTGTGGGGTATCGGGGGTTACGTGTGGTCGGATGATTGGAGAACACAGGCGGGACGCCTATGTTACTTCTAGATACACAGGCGGGACGCCTATGCTACTTCAATTATAAAAGCGCCGGCTTTTTGGGCCGGCGCTTTTATATAATTCGGTGCTTTTAGAACAGGTGCTTATAGATAGTTATTTCTTGTTCAACCAGGTCATCATGCCGCGAAGTTTTTCGCCGACCTGTTCGATCTGGTGTTCTGCGCCCCGGCGACGAAGCGCCTTGAAGGATGGACGGCCGGCCTGGTTCTCCAGAATCCAGTCGCGGGCGAATTCCCCATTCTGGATTTCTTTGAGGATTTTACGCATTTCATTGCGGGTGTCTTCGTTGATGATCCGGGGACCGCGGGTGAGATCGCCGTATTCAGCGGTGTCGCTGATGCTGTTGCGCATATTGCCGATGCCTTTTTCGTAGATCAGGTCGACAATCAGTTTTACTTCATGCAGACACTCGAAGTAAGCGATTTCCGGAGCGTAACCGGCTTCGACAAGAGTCTCAAAGCCTTGCGTGATCAGTTCCGTCAGGCCGCCGCACAAGACAACCTGCTCGCCGAACAGGTCGGTTTCAGTCTCTTCGCGGAAAGATGTTTCCAAGACACCCGCGCGGGTGCAGCCTACGCCTTTGGCGTGGGCCAGGGCGGTCTGGCGGGCTTTGCCGGTGGCATCCTGATGGATGGCGATAAGGCCGGGGACTCCGCCGCCTTCTACGTAGACGCGCCGAACAAGGTGGCCAGGGCCTTTTGGAGCGACCATGTAAACGTCGACGTCTTTAGGTGGCGTGATGGTGCCGAAATGGATATTGAAACCGTGGGAAAATACCAGCGCGTTGCCGGCTTTCAGGCCGGGCAGGATTTCTTCCTGATAAACTGAAGCCTGTTTTTCATCGGGCAGCAGAATCTGAATTACGTCTGCCTGAGCGGCAGCTTCTTTTGCGCTGACAGGATTAAAGCCGTGGCTTTTGGCGAGGTCGTAGTTAGATCCACCCTCGCGTTGACCAATAATGACCTTTAGACCGCTATCGCGCATATTCTGGGCCTGGGAATGGCCCTGGCTGCCATAACCGATAACGGCAATGGTCTTTCCTTGTAATAGCGCGAAGTCCGCGTCATTGTCGTAAAACATCTGCACCATGTTATTGATCGCCCTCATATAGGTAGGTATAACGCCTCGTAGTGCCGCCAATGGGCAAAAGGCTGTCAATGCCAAAGATTTAAACGCCACCTATTATTCAAAGGATTTCCAATAGTGCCCGATTATTGCTGTTGTTTGTCGTCTTCTTTAGATAATCGATGGATTTTCTCAAATTTTATCGGAAACTTTTGCGGTTGTGTAACTAGTCATACTTTCAGTTCAGGCCTGTAAGGGCTATCGGCACTACTAATTTGCTGCGATGGATAATGCATAGTGACAGGGAGCGCCACTTATATGAATCTTAATACAATCTTACATCTTGTTATAGCCAGCTGTGTGCTGATCGGCGAGGCATCGGCGCAAACGGGCGCAGTCGCTCCGGCTTCGAGTATTGTTCGAGCCGTCCCTGTCCAGTCTGGTGACGCTCGCTCGACTGGCGTGCAGGCTGTGCATATTCAGCTATCTGCGGAGGACGCCGCTACGACCGGTGGTTATGCTAAGAGCTATACCATTTCCTCTCCGGCACAGCAAATTGCCGGCAATCTCGGCGACGCTTATCTGGGCGATCTTGTTCTTGAGAACGAGAAGCTGCGGGTGGCGATCGCGAGGCCCGGAAAGCCGGAAATGGGCGCGGTGCGGGGGGGCACGATTATGGACATTGTGCGGACTGACGCGCCGGTGGATTACCTGGGGGGCATCAACCTGACCATGGACCCGTCGAGCACCAGCTCGCAGGTGATTTATGAGAACGTTCAGCTATCCGGGGTTCTCGCCAACACCACGGCAATCCTGAGCATGAGCGGCTATGTGGGCGAGCCCGACACGCCGGCCCCTGCACTGGCGAACAGGATCGGAGTCAGCACCCGTTACACGCTTGCGAAGGGATCTCCGATTCTTCAGATAGACACGAACGTTGTCAATCAAACTACCGGCACCGCCTGGATTCAACCGGCCGACACCATCGACTGGGGTGAGGCAGAGGTTTTCTCTGAAGGCAAAGGCTATAGCGTGACGACCGCGCCTTTAAACTTTGTTTTGGGGGCGGTGGATGATTTTTCTCTTGGTTATTATACTTCCGGCACTAAGCCGATGGAGGGGCTGCACCAGGGACGCGACAGTGTAATCCTGGCGAGCGGGGCCATCAGGGATCTTGAGGCGCGAGTTCTGGCGCGAAAGCAGGCGGATCAGGCTTCTGACCAGAATCTTGCGCCGGAGTATCGCGGCTTTGGGGCCTCGACGACACAAGAGCCAGGAATGGTCATGTTTCCCGGGACAGAAACGCGGTACGGCATGGGGCCTGGTGGACTTCCTGAGCCTGCGCCTATTTACGTTCCGGAAGCAAGATTGCAGATAGTCGACGGGAAGGCCACTGTAACGTTGCCTCGCGTGAGAAAATCACTGTTTGAAGCGCCGGAATCTGAAAGCGAGTCCGCTTCGATCCAGCTGGAACGCGGCGAAACGTATAGCTTTACGCGTTTCCTGGTCGTATCTGACGGAAACTGGAAACCGATAGCCGATAACGCCTACGCTGCAAAAGATGTTAAGCTGGGTCGGTTATCAGGGGTAGTGGTCGAGGGGGGGTCGGGCAATCGCATTGCGGATGCCACGGTTCGGATCAGCGGCGGCACGCAATGGAACGGCGCCGGTGCTGCGCCTCCCGTCTTGCAGGTGAAGTCCCGCAAAGATGGTTCGTTTTCAGCACAACTTCCCGTGGGCAAGTATCAGCTGGAGCCGGTTGCGCTGGGGCGCAGGTCTGCTGGGAAAAACCCGCCTGTTGAGATTGAATCGAACTTTAAGGCCAGCGTTTCCGTGCTTCAGATGACAAAGGAATCCCTGCTTCGCATCGCGATAAGCGAAGCGGAAACCGTAACCTCTTCTCCCCTGCCGGTTAAAGTGACGCTGGTTTCCAAGCCTCCGTATCCGACAGAAAATTATGGTTTTACGCCGGACGTGAGCCGGGGGGTTCGAAACACTTATTATCTGCCGCAGGGCGCGGCCGTTTTCCCGGTGACGCCTGGCCGCTACAGGCTGGTGATCAGTCGCGGCGTGGAATATGATATTTTACAAAAGGACATTACGGTAGTCGCCGGGCGGGAACAAACCGTAACCGGATCGCTGCCTCATGTAATGAAAGGCCTGCTGCCTGCAATGGTCAGCATGGACGCGGGAGTGGTTACAAACGCCAGCGGAGTCGGATATGCCACCGCCGCATCAAGAGCTATCCAGGCTGCCTGCGAAGGGGTCTCCATCATCGTCTCTGGCGATTATGGCCAGGTCACGAATCTGCAGACGGCTATTCGTAACCAAGGGCTGGAGCGCTGGGTGAAAGCGTTTTCCGGTCGCAGAGATCTACTACATAAGGGTGATCTGTCGGCTGACCTGTTTGTGTACCCGCTGGACGAATCGACGTCTGCCGCCTACAACACGGCTGTGGATTCTGTTAGAAGCCTGCCACCGGATGTGGCCCTGGCCGACCTGAAAAAACAGGTCCCCGACCTTATCTTTGAGATATCGCGCCCCGTTCATCCCGAGGCTGGATACCTTGAGGCCTTCGCGTTCAACATGAACAAAAAGAGGTTTATCGACGACAACATGCCTCCTCCGGATTTCAACGCCATACAGGTGCTGGAAGGTAAGAAACTGGGGCTGGAGAATGAAGTTTATTCTCGTTATATGGCCATGCAGCTTGAGCGGCTTGGGCAGAACGATTTGTTTAAAGCGCCGCCGCTTTCTCCGGTGGGATCGTCTTTCTCCCGTCTTCCTTATGGCCAGGAGATTGGGTATCCCAGGGTCTATTTATATCTGAACAGCGATAAAACCCTGGCGCAGGTTACGGCCAGCGATGTGGTCTCGGCGGTGCGGGGCCAGCATTACCTGGTTACGAACGGCCCCATTCTGCTGTTTGACGCTTTGAACTTCGACACCCTGGAGTTCAGCGTGAAACCGGGAGAGATTCTGGATGCGCAGACGACGGAGATTGTACGCATCCGGGCGCGAGTTCTGGCGGCCCCGTGGATCACTTTGGAAGGCATAAATACCCGGGAAAACGGATTGCGTGGAATTACGGTGTTTGGCATTCAGCCTTCAGAGAAGGTGCAGCGGTATCCGACCAATCAATCAGGCAGCCATATCTACACTCGCTATCTGAAAGAGGATGCGGTGCTGGATGCCTATGCCTACAGCAGCCTTCGCTCGCTGGCGCCCGTAGTGCCCGATGCCCTGGAAGACTTCGGGGGGGCGGCGTTTCCTTATTGCATGTCCGGACCTATATTTGTGGACCGCAACGGCGACGGCAAAATTACCATCAATAACAAAGAGCCGTGAAGCTTTAACCTTTTTACCGGCTATTCAGCCCCCACAACCCTTGTATGTCTTGTAAAGATATGCGATCAAACCTGAACCTCATGGAGCAATAAAGTTGGCAAAAGACCGCGGCAAAAAAAACTTCGTTAGAGAAATTACTCCCAAGTCGGAGGATTTCAGCCAGTGGTATGTGGACGTGGTCCGCAAAGCCGACCTTGCCGACTACACCTCATTAAAGGGCTGCATGGTTATTAAGCCCTACGGGTTTGGTTTGTGGGAAAACATCCGAGACGGCCTTGATCGGCGATTCAAGGAGACGGGCCACCAGAACGCCTATTTCCCGCTGCTCGTGCCGGAATCTCTGTTGAACAAGGAAGCAGAACACGTGGAGGGATTCGCGCCGGAGGTGGCCTGGGTTACCCATGGCGGCAACGAGTTGCTTGAAGAACGGCTGGCGATCCGCCCGACCTCTGAAGCCATCATTTGCTCCATCTACGCGAACTGGGTGCAGAGCTATCGCGACCTTCCGATTCTGATCAATCAGTGGGCAAACGTTGTCCGGTGGGAAAAAGTAACACGCCTGTTTCTTCGCACGACCGAGTTCCTATGGCAGGAAGGGCACACCTGTCACCGAACCCATGAAGAGGGCATCGAAGAGACCATGAAGATGCTTCGCGTGTACCAGGAATTCGCGGAGACTGAACTGGCGATTCCCGTCATTCCCGGCAAAAAAACCGAAAATGAAAAATTTCCCGGCGCGGTCAACACCTTCACTGTGGAGGCACTGCTGAGCGACGGCAAGGCGCTGCAATCTGCCACGAGTCATGATCTTGGACAGCATTTTTCGAAGATGTTCGACATCATTTTTGAGGACGAAGATCAACAGCGCAAGCACGTGTGGCAGACGAGCTGGGGCGCTTCGACGCGGCTGGTGGGCGGGCTGATCATGGCCCACGGCGACGAAAACGGGCTGGTGCTTCCGCCCCGAGTCGCGCCTATCCAGGTTGTCATTGTTCCGATTTTCAAGCAGGACAACAAGGTGATGATCCTGGAGAAGGCGCGGGAACTTGCGGCCATGCTGAAGCCTGTCGCGCGGGTTCACATTGACGATCGCGAACAGTACAGCCCCGGTTGGAAATTCAACCAGTGGGAGATGAAGGGCGTGCCCCTGCGTCTGGAGTTTGGACCGAAGGATCTGGAGAAAAACCAGTGCGTGCTGGCCCGGCGCGACACCCGGGAAAAAGAATTTATCGCGATCGACGCCCTCGGCAATCGTGTGCCGGATCTGCTGGCGACGATCCAGAATGACATGCTTGAGCGCGCCCGCGCATTTCGCGATGAGAACACGCGGACCGTGGCGGACTTTCAGGAGTTCCAGACGGTGCTGGAGGAAAAGCGGGGCTTTATTAAAGCGCCGTGGTGTGGCGACGGCGCGTGCGAATTGAAGATCAAAGAGCAGACAAAGGCGACGATTCGGTGCATCCCGCTGATGGACAACAATGAGCTGGCGCCCGCGCCGGACGCGAACTGCGTCCATTGCGGAGGCAAGGCGCAGCACGAAGTGTTGTTCGCCCGCAGTTACTGACGCGGCAGTCATAAGCTTGGAATGATGGCAACAGGTAAAAGAAATCGTTGGAGCGCGCGCGTAGGATGGGCATTCCTGCCCGTCTCGAACCCACTTGGGATTAGGCGTTATACGCAGGCTTTCTTCTGGCTCAGATCTGACCTTTCAACGCAATTGGGTGTGGATAAACGTCCTCTCAGACGGGCAGGAATGCCCATCCTACATTTAGATTCATGATCCGCATTCTCCAACTCTGCTCGACTTCTGACCTGGGTGGGGCTGAGCGCATGGTCCTGAATCTGGCTTCGGTGTTGCCGCGGGATGAATTTGAAATTCATGTGGGAGCGCTGGTTGGCTCCGGCGCGCTTATGACCAAGGCTGCGGATCTCGGTCTGCCTGCTGTTCATTTCCAGTTCAGATTTCCGGCGGACCCTGTTGCCATTTGGCGGCTCGTTGGGTATTGTCGTCGCAATAAAATCCAGATGGTGCAGACTCACGGGCTGCGGGCGGACGCTGTTGCCCGCTGGGCCGCCCGCATTGGCGGCGCGACCGCGATCATATCCACGCTGCATTCTATCGACCCATGGCGGCGACTGCCTCACGTGATGCTCGACCGGGCGACCGCGCCTTTCGTCACCCGCTATATTGCCGTGTGTGACGCCGCCCGCCAGGCCGCCGTTCAGCGGGAAAAAATTTCCGTCGATAAATGCGACGTTATTCCCATTGGGGTTCCTGCCCAGCAAGTTCCGCGTGGAGAGCGGGACGTCATTCGCGCGGGCCTTGGCCTCGCCGCCAACGATTATCCCGTTGTTGGCATTCTCGCCAATCTCCGCGATATGAAGGGCCATCGCCATGTTATCTCTGCGCTGCCGGCCATTCTTGAAAAGAATCCCGATGCCCGGTTTCTGTTTGCAGGGCGCGACGACAGCAACGGCGCCATCGAGGCCGCCGCTCAGGCTGCCGGCGTCCACCACGCCATTCGGTTTCTCGGATTCGTGGAGGAGCCTGTCCGGCTGTTCGCCGCCATGGATATGTTTCTTCTGCCCAGCGACTGGGAAGGATTTCCGGTTTCTATTCTGGAGGCAATGCAGGCAGGCGTTCCAATTATCGCGTCGCGGGTGGGCGGGATCCCGGAAATGATTCGCGACCAGCAGGACGGCCTGCTGATCCCGGCGGGGAGCCCGGCGGCTATCGCAGAGGCGGTCAATCTCCTTGCTTATGACTTTGCGCTGCGAGCATCGCTGGTGCGATCGGCGGATGCGCGCTATCAGTCCAGCTATACGCTGGAAGCCATGGGCAGGCGGATGTCGGAAGTCTATCGCAATGTGACAAAAATGACTTGATAACGCGAGCTGGCGGCATCACAAAACGTACTCACTGATGGACTTGGGCAAAGGGACACCTAAATAATGACGAAGCTTGAAGTAGCTACGATGTTGCGGGACCGCACAGGTCTTTCTCAAAAACAGGCTATGGAGTCCGTGGAGCTTTTTCTGGAGTCCATTAAGGAATCCTTAAAGGACGGCGATAAGGTGTCGCTGGTTGGATTTGGTACGTTTTATCTAAAAACCAAAGATGCGCGTAATGGTCGC
>JBBSQY010000030.1:0-41370 GCA_038243585.1 Candidatus Sumerlaeales bacterium
ATCCACGCCCTGTTGATGATCCCCGCCGTGGCGTTTATCAGCGGGGCGGGCATTGCTCGCCGGGCTGTGATTGATGCGGTCTTGCTGGCGGGTTTGATTGTCCAGATTTATGGGTCCTCGCAAAGCTTTATTGATTATTACCTGCTCTATTACCGGACACCATACACGCCGCCAAACGCCACGGTCATGTACGGCGGAGAAGACCTGGCCCCCACCTATATTCAGGCGCAGGCCGTCGGGCCCGATGGCCAGACCGTCCCGTTTCCGGTCCAGGCGATGCCTGCGCCCATCAGCGATTCCATCTACGTTCCGCAGAACAGCCAGTGGTACCGGTATGCGGAGATGTGGAATTCTGGCTACACAGACAATATGTGGCTGAGGTGGATGCAGAGACAACGGGGCAAGGAGCAGCCAGTATTATGAACGACAACAATGACAACGAAATGGAAATTGCGGAAGAATTTGACGCCAACCGCGAGGTGGGCCCGTGGGTGATCAAAGACGTGGTTTTTGAAAAGAGCGGCAGCCTGCGCTCCCATTTCCCCCGCGAGCCCCGCCACCCCCAGGTCGCGTTTGTCGGGCGAAGCAACGTCGGCAAATCGTCCCTGCTGAACGTCGTCGTCAACCGTAAGCGCATCGCGAAAGTTTCCCGCACCCCCGGCCGCACCCAGCTTGTCAATTTCTTCATCGTCAACGGCGACACCCGCCTGGTCGATCTGCCCGGCTATGGTTTCGCAAAGGCCCCCAAGGAAGTCAAATCCCAGTGGGATAAGATGATCACCAGCTACCTGCTGGATAACCTCGACCTGCGCCTGGTCGTCACCCTGTTCGACATCCGCCGGGAACCAACCGAAGAAGATTCCGGCCTGCTCGACTGGCTGAAGCATTACGGCATCCCCTTCCTAGCCGTGATAACAAAAGCAGACAAACTCACCCACAGCGGCCAACTACAGGCCCGCCAGAAGTGGATCAAATGGCTCGCCCCCTGGAACCCGGAAGACATACTACTCTTCAGCGCCCTAAACCGCCAGGGCAAAGACGACGTGCTGCTGGCAATCGGGAAGACGCTGGCCGGACAGTAGCTTTGTATTGAAAAGTTTTCCACAGGGTTCCTTTTTTTTTAATTAATTCTAGTGTAAGATGTGTGGCTGGAGGCATTTAGGTGGTTCTATTAGGGACTTAATTACTGGTCCAGAGGCGGGTTTTGGGGTTGGGGTGGGGTTGTTTGTTTATCATTTGGGTGAGTTCTGTTTGCGAGCTGTTCTATCGGTTTTTTCGTTTTCTTTTTTGGGGACGGATTCGATCTCGATTCTTCGTTTCTTTGTGGGACGTTTGCTGGGGTTCAAAGTTGTCATTGGGTCAATGTCTCCTTATGGATTATGGATGCAGATAAGGAGACATTAGGGGTGGGTGATTGGGCGCGCTATTCCCGCACGGGTACTTAAGGATAGGTATGAGTGCAAAAGTTACAGGGCGGGTGGTTGGGCCGGGGAATTTGACGCGAAGGCGCGAAGGCACGAAGGAAAAGCAGAAGCAAGAAAAGCGGGCTTCCGTGCTTGAAGCGGGCAGGGCGGCTAGGATTTAATTGGTGCCTGTCCCTATTTACCTGTCCCTATTTACCAAGTAGACCACGATTATTACACATTTGTGTGACTTCTTCGTAAAGACTGACAAGATGTTCTACTGTGAGGTCTAGAATCGGCTCATACATAAACGAGTTAATATGAATATTCGAGCAGACTATAATACCGATTTTTTCTAATGTAGAAACATCGCTGGTACTGTCAAATGGTAGCGGGTTTGAAATTAAAAGGTCCTTAAAATTTCTTAATTCTTTACCATAAACATTCTTATCAGGAATCCAATAATTCACGTCACCATTTATTCCGCGGGACTGGAACGTAATGAATTGTTCGCCTCTTAAACGGCATGCCATTGAAAGAGCAATTTTGTCTTCGAGGCACAAAGCATCATGATTTTCCCTCGCGCAGACAGACGCTGCCGTCTCGAATATTAGACTTACCAGTGGTAACGTGGATGTATCGGTTGGTTTTACTTCTTGATTTCGCGATATCCTACGATTGTATAGTTCAACATAACCAGCAACCGAAAGCTCCATACTCGCTTTCCTCCAATGGAGCACATTGGTAAGCGCAATATAGTCAGTCGCATCTGGTCCATCAGTATACTCGATAAGATTTCGCAAAAAGGGAACTGTAGCACATAGCTTACAACTACTGCCTCTTAGCTTCTTAACAATCTCGCCCACAAAATAGTTATTAACCCCAAGGGCGTGCTTGAACACTATACAATTATCTTGCTTGTTGGCCATGATTGCAAACTTACTACGAACAACATTGGCATTTCCCAATGCACGAAAGAAGTCAAAATTGTGAGTTAATATGATTTGATAAAAGTTATTTTCTCGAGTCAGATCATGTAGGTACTGTATAATTGCATGTTTGTTTTTATAATCAAACGAATCTGCTATATCGTCTAAGATAAAAAGTGTTTCTCTTCCACTTAGCTTTCTAGCTTCAACTTCAAAAATGAACATTAAAAGGTATACAGCGCGCTTCTCGCCTTGACTTAGTGTCTTTAGTGCCTCTTCAGGCGAGCAATCTGTTTCCCCAAAGTCGTCCTTAAATTTGAAGATTAGTTCCGGTATGTCTTGACCTAGAGTCACAGCTGAAAAATTCTTTACCTCAAGAAGAAAAGGCATTTCAACAAAACGGTTGTTAAATAGTCGAATCGCGCTAGACCACTGAGATTTGCTTGCGGATGCGATTTCTTCTATCTCGCGCATTTTGTCAATATTGTTGTCATACTCGTCAAGAAATTCCTTAACTAGCGAAGTTGTGCTTACATAATAAGCCCATAAACTCCGGCGGAATTTCCCAGGGTCTTCAAGTCTTGAAAATAAGTCCTCTAACTCAGTTGGGTTTAAATTTTCAAATAGTGCAGTCAGGGATTGCGTTGGGGCGTTTTTAGCTAAATCCGAGCGAATTTGTTTTAGACTACTATCACTATCCAGTCTGGCATTTGCCTCTGCCAACTTTTCCGCAAACTGCGTTTGGTCGAAAGACTCCGATTCGCCTTGTAACTGAACGCGATGGCCATTAGAAAAATACCCGTTATTTTTCAGCGCAATAAGCGAGCTATCCGCTTTTGCCGGATTAAAGACCCCCTTTTTAAAAAGGGAACTAAATGTGGAGAAGATTTCGTCGTACCGACGACTAAATTCTGCAGCGTTAGACGCAAAACTCGGGTTATTTAAAATATCTTGGGCTTTGCAGTCAAATATCACCGCATATTCGAACATGCTTAAGTTGTCAGATGAATTGGTATTTGCCGCACTCTGTATTGCGGCAAATATGTCTTTTTCATCCCAGTCTTTGATAAGAGTACTTTCGATATTACTTTTTTTTATCCCGGATATTTTTTGGAGAGCATTGATAAGTTTCGCTTTTAGACCAAGAAGATCAGTTATAAGTTTGTCGTATTCAGCTTTCTGAGCTGGATTTACGAGAATAGCAGTAATAGCATCCACTGGATTGCCAACTTCACATCCTGACTGCAATACGTATATAGCTTCCTTAGTTATGGGTATGCCATCTATTTTGACAGAATGTGTAGGCGGCCTGCTGTGTCTTGGTTCGCTTGGTTCCTCTCCTTTTGACAGATCATAAAATGACTTCGTAAACGACGTCTTCATCAGGCCGTTAGGCGCGTAAATCGCATACACATTAGTATCTTCAAAGTCAAAGGTATGTTCCAGTGAGTGAATTCCATAGCAGTTCTTGAAGTCTATTTCAATTTTGTTCATTCGCAATTTCCGTCCTGTCTAAAAGGGTTAGGGAGATAATGCACCTGCGAAAGCAAAGCGGTGTGCATAGCACGTATAAGACGGCTGCGTCGGCTGTTTGCATGGTCGTGGTGGAGTTATCTAGCTAAGTTGATGCAACAATTACAACTTTGATCTACACAGAAATAATTCTTGGAGTGCAATGACAATCGAGCGTAAACAGAAACGGACAAAGAATCTTTAGAGGAGCAAAAGTAGGGCCAGGTTAGGTGCTTGTCCACGGCAAATCTCGCTAAACATTATCGGTTGCCTTTGGCTTGATTGTGAGTTCTGCATAACATTTGGCAGTTCTTGGCCGAGCTATCGCCGCCCTTGCTCCACGCGGAAACATGGTCGGCATCCATTTCAGCGAACTCGTAAATTCTGCTCTTGTTTGCGTCGTGCCCCACTGCACAGAGGGGGCAGTTAGATTTGCCCTTCGCCTTTGCCCCGCTGATTTGCTTCGCGTAAACTGAGTGTTTCGTGGCATCGTCAAACACGCGCACTTCCAACAGCTTCAAATCCCGCTCGCCGCCGAGGATGAATTCGAATATGCCACGCTTTCTTCCAACGTAAGGATCGGCGTATAGTCGGTTTACGGCGGTAGATACGTTATCCGGATTATATGAACGAGAATGATATTGTTCGTAGAGACTGCCCCATTCCAGCCCCTGCATCTCTTTCTTGACGTCTTTGAACACAGTAGAGACCCAGTCAATTACACTGTTGAAGTACGTCTTTAACTCGCTGATGCTTTTGTCGTTGCGATGGGCACTCATGTAGCTGCCAATGTCGCCCTTGCTCACCCAGTCCAGCGCCCGCTCTAGAAAGTCTTGCCTGTTTACACTGCCCCTGATGTAGGCGTTCCACTTTTTGATGTTCGCGTTCTGGCTGTTACTGAGCTCTTCCTTAGCTTTGGTGACGAACGGGCCGGAGTAGATGGCGTTCAAGAGCTCCTGCTCGTTAAGCGGCACGCCCGCGATGTTGACCGTCTCAAACCACTGCTTAATCTCACTTTCCGTGCCCTCGCACTCGTAGATCAGCAGTTTCGAGCTCAGAATCTTGGCCTGCTGGTCGGCGGGCAGGCTATCGAAAATCTTCGGATTGCCATTATCAACTATAGCGAACTTGTTCGTGACAAAGCGGCCGATGCTGGTGATACGCTGCTGTCCATCCAGCACCTCAAATTTGTCATTCGACACTTTGTTAAAATAGATCAGCCCCAGCGGATACCCCTTGACGAGCGACTGGATTACCGCCTGCTCTTTGCTGCCACCCTTATCCGCATAAATATAGTTTCGCTGGTACTCCGGCTGAATCGTGAGCTTTCCGCCCAGCCCGAACAGCCCCTTCCCCTCCAACTGGTTGTACACAAACCCCTCGCAAATATCGGCGACGGTGATGTCCAGTTTTAAAATTGTTTGCATAATCAGCCTTTGTGTCTTATAAGAATTCGCGCATATGGAACGGTCACGATTCCATTTTTCATCATGTACAAGTCACCATCGACGGCCCCCCGCTTCTGCACTTCTTTTCTGTATTTTTTGTGTTCCGGCGTATATCGACTCACTCCGACTTCGAGCCCTGAATTGGAAATTCCAAGGCCGATTATTTCAAACTGATCTGGGTTGAACTTATCCAAGAAGGTCACAGGGACGCCCATTATACCATCGTAGTCACTTGGAATTTCTTTGTAGGTACTCACCTCAATAGCATCAAAGTTCTCGTACCGGTCGTATGAAGCCTTCCCTTGCATACCTTTGCTGAACTTGAGATTATCTGCCATAGTCATGAGCGGAAGCTTCTGATGGCGGCGACCGTGGTCTAAGTTCGTGAACCAGCATGATGTCGAAACACGGGCTATTTTTTTGCCCGTTTCTTTGTCTATGTGATGAAACTTTGCCCAATTATCAGGAACTTCGAAGAACATTCCAACATTAAAGTTTGTGGATCCGAGCCACATTTTCTTGTCCTTAATGAGCTGAAAATGCTCCCTGTAGGTGATCCAATTGGTGTTCCCGATGACGAGGAATTTCTTCTTATGGTGTATAAGGAGGGGAATATACTCGCGAGAAAGGGAGAAGGGCGGGTTAGTAACCACGATGTCTGCAGTTTTGAGGAGCGCGACGCACTCCGGGCTGCGGAAATCGCCGCCGGGATACTGGCTGTCGCCCTTTAGCGCGACTCGCGCAGCCTTGTTACTGTTAAGGAAAAGCTTCACGTCCTCTATGTTAGCTGCGCCGTCCCCATCTTCATCTTTCACTTGGTCTAGGACGACGGCGATACCTTTAGGCTTCTCCCGCTTGCAATTTCCCTCATTGTATTCCGGAAATAATGTGAGCTGGCCAGCAATTGGGGAACCGTCGTAGCTGGTGGTGATAAGCTTCTTGAGGCCGAGCTTGTTGAAGTTAGCGGCGAAGTACTTTAAGAAGTTGCTCTCTAAAGGGTCGTCACAGTTGCAGTAGACAACTTTACCGCGGAAGGTGTCAGAGTCAAATTCGAGGTAAGCCTCGACCTCTTTCTGAATATCGATGTACTGGGTGTAGAACTCGTCCTTCTTTGCCGTCTTAGCGGCATGGAGGCCTCGGTTCAGTGATTCGGTTTTCGCCTTGCGGACGTCGCTTGGTGTTTGCGGCATGAAGTTTAATATTCCGGTTTAGAGTCTGCAACCACTTCTGTTCTGCAACATATGGAAACAATTCCGATGCTTTACGTCAAAAATGGTGGCATTATTGCGTACGGTAACGTTAATCATAATTCAGCTTTTTAAACAGTAGTAAACTAGCGTGGCAACATATCTTTCGTTACTTATTGCCGCGCAGGATAATACGTTTGTGTCGTGTAAGTGCGCGTGCGTGGATAGCGGTGGTTGGGTAGCTGATGTGGTAGTGTTGTGAGTTGGAAGTTCTCATTATAAATTGAGTGCTGGTGTTTTTTTGCTAAAGCGGTCTGAAGCCACGCTGAAGCGCGCTTTGTTTGCATTTTGTTGCCGAACACCCCGCCTGAAGGCGGGTGCAAAGAATTGCCGGCTGAAGCCGGCAGTTTGGCGGGCTGGATATTTGACGAAATTATGGGGATTTGCATTCTGTTTAAAACGCGGAATTGCGTCGTATGGCGCTAGTGTGGTCCATCAAAAATTTGTATCCGTCTTAGTCCTCTGCGACCCCTCCGGGGCCGAACTGTTTTTCCTCTTAACCCCCCGGGCTGCGTCGCTTCGC
Organism: Candidatus Sumerlaeales bacterium; assembly: GCA_038243585.1. Lineage (GTDB taxonomy): Bacteria > Sumerlaeota > Sumerlaeia > Sumerlaeales > Sumerlaeaceae > JAKFFN01. Next base: position 7,063 of record JBBSQY010000030.1, read on the forward strand.
TCCTGACCCGGGGCTACCACTCTAAGACCACTCCGTGGTCATTAAAAGTAATAGCGGATGTGGTTGGTGGGAGTTTTGGCGTAGCTCACCACGATTAGAAGATGAAGGTAGTCACCAGCAACACCACTACCGTCAGTGGCATCAGGCAACCTATCCCGAGGGCTTGTAAGCAGCCCAGGCCCAGGGTGTCGAGGCAGCCCCGTGCGTGGTCATCGGCGCTGTCGCGGTAGTTTCGGGTGCTTCGTATCCACTGGATCAGATAGTACAATATTATCAGGATTGCAATGGCGGCGACGACGACCCAGTAAAGATTACCCTCAGCCCAGTTGCCAATAAGCAGGTTTGTCATTTTTGGTGCCCCGGTCGGGCTTCGTATTGGGTTGGGTCCAGCTTGCAGGTTTGGGAGAGGGCGCCGTTGAGGGTGTATAATCTTGGGCGGTCTCGGAAGGTGAAGATTCTTTGTAGCTGGTAGTCGGCTGGGCGTTCTTCTGAGAGTTGGACTTCGTTTCGGCTGGCGTAGAAGGGAAAGTGTTTGCCCTGGTTGGTGGTTTTGACTTCTATGAGGCGTTCGCGGTCGGTTTGTTCGTCGAAGGACAGGATGTCGAAGCCGGCTCCGTCGCCGGAGGTTTGGGATATCCATTCGACTTTTGCGGCGAGATCATCTCGACGGGCCTGAATGAGGCGCTGCTGTTCGGTCTGGAATACGAGTCGTTCTCCGGCAAGGCCGAGGGCGCGGTTTTCGGCTTCGCGTTTTACGTAGTCGATCATTCGCGGATGACGGATTATTTCGGGAGCGAGTTGCTCATTGTATGGCTCTGGGGGTGGTTCGTTAATCAGGAACATGTCTGCGGGAGCGTAGGTGTGTTTTGCGACGTCGGAAAGTAATGTGTGCAGCGCCGTGTGGTTGGCCGTGTGAGCCGTGATGGTGTGGGCCAGGGCCTGTTGATAATTAAAACGGGGCTTATATCCGGTAATGTAGGGCACGTTCATGCGGATCAACGCGGCGCTGATGTTCTGGTGTTTCATTTCTATAGAGCCTTCGGTACGACCGTGGAGCAGGGGGAGGAGAGCGCGGCGAAATTCGGTTTTGTTGTAGGGGATACCGCTTTGCTCCAGGTACAGCATTTTCAGATAGGCGGCGACGGTGAGGTCGAGTTCGTCCTGGGTCCAATTTTCGCCGGTTGCCATTATGGAGAGGTTGCGGGTTTACGTGGGATAATGTCAACTGCATCCTGCACAAAACCCGCTTTGACATTCTGTCATAATGTTAGAGCGTTAGAATTCGATAAAAACGCCGCGTGTTTTTACGATTTGGGGGGGATTTTCTGACATAGAAATCTTTCCGCCTTCCTTCGTCAAAGTGCCTCACGCTCCCGCTGGATCCGTCGCACTGCCAGCTCCATCTGTTCCAGAAACCTTGAGCGGTCCCGTTTTGTGAATGGTGCGGGGCCTCCGGCTCCGGCTCCTTCGGGCAGGGTGCCGTCGCCGCGCAGCTTGTCCAGCAGGTCGCGGGTGGCCAGGGTTTCGCCGATGTTGCCCTGGTGGAGCAGGCGGCCTCGCCCGTTTAATACGAGCGCGCCTTTTTTTACGCAGCGGGCGGCGAGGGGGATGTCGTCGGTTATGCAGATGTCTCCGGCGGTGATTTTTTCTGCGATCCAATCGTCGGCGATGTCGGGGCCGGCGGGAACGACTATCATGGTGACGCCGGGGGCGCCGGGATCGCGCATCTGTTGGCAGGCGACCACGTAGGTCGGCATATTATGGCGGGCGGCGACGCGGTAGGCTTCATCTTTGACCGGGCAGGCGTCGGCGTCGACGTAGAGTTCCATCATGAGGCGGGCTGGGATTTGACGGGAACGGCTGATGTGGTTGCGGGAAGACCGGCCGCATTCGCTATTGTGATGGGCGCACAAATTTTCTTGTTCATAGGGGAAAGGCAATGCATGCAGGGGGTTATCGGCAACAAAAAACCTTTTTAACATTGGCTGTTTTTCAGCTTCATTTTTGAGTAAAGAAATTGGATCCCTATGCTGAAATTATCTGTATTGATCTTGCTGCTGCTTGCTATCTCGCCGGGGGCGTTGACCGCAGCGGCCGCGACGACTGCCCCATTGAGTCGGGAGCGCATCTCTGAGATCGAAAAGTTTTTGCCCGCTGCTCCGAGCGGACCTGGCAAGCCTATTTCTGATCGGGAGTATTGGAACGGGCTGGCTAAAGATGAAGCGTTTCAGTCGCAAATTGCGACGGCGGATACCATCATGGGTCAGCCGCTGCCGGAGCTGTCGGATGAGCTTTACCTAGAATTTTCTCGCAATGGGAATCGCAAAAATTATGAAAACCTGGCCTTTCAACGGAGAAGACGTTTGCTTCCGCTGGTGGTCGCGGAATGTTTGCAAAACGAAGGTCGCTATCTACCGGCTATAGAAAGCCTGGCAAATGCCTTGTGCGATGAACGGACGTGGGTTCTCCCGGCACATGACCGCCAGCTCAGCAATTTTAACGGCACCAATATAACGATTGATCTTTTTTCGTCTGCGCTGGCTTACAATCTGGCTATCACGAATTACCTGCTTGCTGACAAGCTGGATCCCCAGGTTTCGGCGCGAATGAAGTCGGAGATTGATAAGCGGGTCCTGGGTCCGTTTATCGGCATGGTGCGGGGCGAACGTAAGCGGGATGGCTGGTTGACGACGACTAACAACTGGAATTCGGTTTGCCTGGCGGGGGTAACTGGCGCCGCGTTGCTTCAGGTGAATTCTGCCCGCGACCGGGCTGAGTTTGTGGCGGCTGCGGAACAGTATTCGCAATATTTTCTTTCTGGTTTTACGGCAGACGGCTATTGCAGCGAGGGCCTTGGATATTGGAATTATGGCTTTGGAGAGTTCGTGCTGTTGTCTGAAAATCTCCGCATGGCGACTGGTGGGAAGATTGATCTTCTGGCGGACATCAAGGCGGAAAAGCCGGCAGCTTACGGCGCACGGATTGAAATTATTAACGGGATCCCTCCGGCGTTTGCCGATTGCTCAGTGAGTGCGCGTCCTTCTGGTTCGCTTATGTGGCTATTAAATCGGAGGTTCGGTTGGGGCATAAAGGAGTATGAAAACCTGAACACCAGGGCCACGCTTGGTTCGCTGGCTGACATGCTTATTTATCATGATGTGAAACTGGGGATGGATAAGTCGGTGGCAGCGGCGACCGCCAAGATGGATTTTGAGAAGCGTACATTTTTTCCGGATGCGGGGGTCTACCTGGGGCGTCCGGATACGGTCATGCCAGACTCCATGGGCGTTGCGCTGAAGGGCGGGCATAATGACGAACACCATAACCATAATGATCTGGGATCCTACGTGGTGGTGATGGGGAATACGTCTATTCTGCTGGATCCGGGCGCGGAGGTTTATACGAAGAGAACGTTCAGCAAAGAGCGTTATGACAGCAAACTTCTGAACTCGTATGGCCATCCCGTGCCGGTGGTGGCGGGGCAATTGCAGGAAAAAGGAAAGGCGTCGCGGGGGATAATTCTTTCGACGGATTTTACAGATACGACTGACACCGTTGTGATTGATATCAGTTCGGCTTACAAAGTTCCTACCCTCAAGAAGCTTGTCCGGACGTTCCAATATGTACGTGGGGCACAGCCGGTTTTTATCGTTAAGGACGAGGTGGAATTCAGCCAACCGGAGACTTTTGAAACAGCGCTGATCAGCGCGGGAACGTTTGCGACGGAAGACAAAACGTCGGTCTCGGTGGCGCAGGGTGATGTTTCTGCAGGGATTAAGATTACATCGTCAGCGCCGTATGGTCTGGCGCTGGACACGATAAATGAAAACGCTTCGGTGAAACCGAATCGTCTGGCAATTAAGCTTTCGGAACCGGTGACCTCGGCGACAATAACGGCGGTGGTTTCTGCCAGGCGCTAATGGTATTTCGCCAATATGACTGATGATTAAGCGGCTTATTATCATAAGCATTGTTGCCTTAATAAATGCCGGCTTTAGCCCGCCATTCTTTGCACCCTCATTTATGAGGGGTGACCATAGCGAACATAAGAATAGCGCGCTTCAGCGTGGCTTCACAACCGCTTCAGCAATGATTTTCGGAGCCGCGACTGGCGCTGAAGCGGTATAAAAGCCGCGCTGAAGCGCGCTATAATCCTTCACAAATCCGCAACACCCCTCATAAATGAGGGTGCAAAGAGGGATCCGGCTAAAGCCGGAAACTCGTAGCCATAGTCGATTAACGGCTTTCATTCAAAGCTTTTTCTTCGCCGCGCTTCCTTCGTTGCATCACATCCCAGGGCCCTACAACTACACCTAAAACCCCGACTTCGATTAAGCCGCTACTTCGTTTCGATCGCCTGCTTTAAGCGGTAGATGATGCTGCGCAGGCGGCGGGCCATTTCGTTTGCTTTCAGGGCGGATTTACCTTTGTAGTCCAGTTTCTCTTGTTTCGCTGCGTACTTCAGAGATTCCTCGAGCAAGGCAAGCTTTGCCGGGCCTGTTGTCAGTTTGTCCGATTGTTGGGCCAGCAGCACGGCGATGTTCATGTTGACCTCTGCGTAGCTCGGCGAGAGGTCTCGAACCTTGTGGAAATACGTCAGCGATTCTGTAGTCTGGTCTACGGTCGACAGAAGAAAAGCGTATTTGTAAAGTGCGCTTGGGTAATAACCTGCCTCTCGCGGCAGGGGTTTTATGTCGCCGGATTCAAACCGCTGGATCAGCTTTGGGAAAAGCTCCATGGCCAGCGGAATAGTGGTTTCAATGGCGCGCATTGCCGTCTCAAACGGAGGCATTGGCGCGTCGGGCCATTTGTCCGTTACGGCTTTTAACAGCGCGGCATCTTCTTCCATTGTGCGGTAGCTGCTGACCGACATGCTCATCACGGCGGGGCCCTGATCTCCAAATAGAGGAGTGCGGAGGTTTCCGAAGTGTTGATACATCCGCTTCGCTTCCGATGTGGCCAGGTCATGCATTCCGGCGGGCATCAGCGCGGGCAGGTATGCGCTCCAGCTTTCGTAGCGAGACGGATCGCGGGCGATGCTTTTGGCGAAAAGAGAAAGGGTTTTCTTATCCTGTTCCGTGGTGTCAGAGTAACCCCAGGCCCGCTGGGCCAACCGCCTCGAAATAACGCCGGCGAAATAGAAGTCGAGCGGGCGGCGGGTTTCCTCTGCCTTCTGTTCGGCGCGTTGCAGTGCGGTGGCGGGGTCTTCGCTGGCCCATCCGTGAGCCACCATTTCCGCGAGCACCCGGGCAACATCAGGTGCCTCAAATACTGTCGGATCGATTCGCATGGCTTCTTTTAGAAACGTGGTGGCGCTGGTGCCATTTTCCCATCCGCTGCTTGGGTAGCTGATGGCCTGCATTCCATAGTTGATTCCAAGCCACATGGCGACCCGTGCGCGGTCTTTGCCGTCCGGGTATTTTTGATATTCGGTTTGCAGTGCGGCAGCGGCGCTGGTGAAATTGTCCATGGCGAGAAAACGCACTGATGCGTCAAGGTCCGGCGGCACGGGTGCGTAAAAGGAGTCAATGTCGGGTCCGGCTGGCTTAGGGACGTTTTCAAGGAAGCTGGATAAGGTCGGCGCAGAAACGGCTGGCGTTGCGTGGGTATGAGTGTGCGGTTCACCGGGTTCTGGAGGCGTGGCCATTGTTGCCACACCAGTGGTCTGAGCCGTGACTATGCTTCCACCGCTTATTATCACACCTAACGCTATTGCCAGAGAGTTCAGCCGCATACGCCCATCTTTTCCGTAACAAGAATGATTTCTGCCATAATATAACGAGAATGATGCGGGCAGCAAACAGGATGTCAAGGGCAGGTGGGGCCGGAATTCGGGAAATGATTTTCCGTTGAGGGAGGCCGGGAAGGCGCTGTTTCTGCCTTCCCGACCCCGCTTTAATGCGGTTTACATTTTGTAGAGACTTGCACACAGGCGGGACGCCTATGCTACTTCATTTTAGCGCTGAAGGACCCGATCCGTGGCTGGCTCGGTTGATGCGCTTTGTCCGGCGGTGGGCTGACGACGTCCGTTGGCTTCCTTGTATTTCGCCACCGATTCCCGCACAGATGCTGCGATTTTTTCTGGAGACAGACCCGCTTCGTCCTGCTGACTGGCCTGATCGCCGTGCTCGATGTAGCCGTCAGGCACGCCTATTATCAGGCAACGACCAGCGATGTCATGCTGTATGAGCGCTTCATTGACCGCGCTGCCGAATCCGCCCATGGCCGCGCCTTCTTCCACGCTAATAAGAACCGGATAGCGCTCTGCGGTTTCCCTCAAGAGTTTAACGTCCATCGGTTTTACAAACCGGGCGTTAATCACGGCTGCGTCTATGCCATCATCCGCCAGCAGCTCCACGGCTTTCATTACATTGCTGTAGATGTGGCCGTAGCTGAGAATGGCAACAGGCCCGTTACCATGCCGGATAACTTCGCCCTTGCCAATAGGCAGGGCTTTGAGCGGAGCTGATATATCCGCGCCGGTAAGCCCTGCACGGGGATAACGGAACGCTATGGGTCCGTCGGTGTATTCCAAGGCGGTTTGCATCATATCGCGCAGCTCGCCTTCATCCTTTGGCGCCATGACTACCATGTTCGGGATGATGCGCATGTAGCCGATATCCAGAAGCCCGTGGTGGGTGGGTCCGTCGAACCCGACAAGGCCGGCGCGATCCATGGCGAATATAACTGGAAGTTTTTGCAGGGCAGCATCATGCATGATGCTATCGTAGGCCCGCTGCAGGAACGTGGAATATATGGTTACGAACGGCCGCACGCCCTCGATTGCCATGCCGGCGGCGCTGGTCACGGCGTGACCCTCCGCTATGCCGACGTCGATAAACCGGTCGGGGTATTTTTCAGAAAATCCAACCAGGCCGGTACCGGTGGCCATGGCTGCGGTAATAGCGACAACGCGATCGTCCTTGGCGGCCATCTCAACGAGGGTATCGCCGTAGACGTGCGTAAAAGAGCGGGCTGTGGATTTTTTCGTTTCGCCGCTCTCGACGTTAAAGTTTGGCGGAGCGTGCCAGAAGATGGCGTCGCCTTCGGCTAGATCGTAGCCTTTGCCTTTGCGAGTTACTGCATGAAGGAGCACTGGGCCCTTAAAGCCGCGTACGTTCTGCAGAGTGGGAATCAGCTCATCCAGGTCGTGGCCATCGATTGGGCCGATATACCGGAATCCAAGATCTTCGAAGAAGACGGAAGGGACGATCAGTCCTTTTGCGCTTTCCTCCAGCTTATGCACAAAGCTGAGAACGCGCTCTCCCATTGGGACCTTTTTTACAATCTCGTAGGCTTCTTCTTTGCTTCGATTATAAAAGGAGGACTGCACAATGTGATTGAAGTATTTGTGGAGGGCTCCGACGTTGCCGCTGATCGACATCTCGTTATCGTTGAGGATAACAAGAAGGTCGCTTTCCGCGTGGCCCGCGTTGTTCAGGCCTTCAAACGGGAGACCGCAGGTCATGCTGCCGTCGCCAATAATGGCGGCGACCTTAAAATCCTTACCCATAATGTCGCGGGCCTGGGCGATACCCAAGGCTGCGCTGATGGATGTGCCGGCGTGGCCGGCCCCGAAGACATCATAAGGGCTTTCGCTGCGGCGCAGAAATCCGCTGACGCCGTCACGATTACGCAGGGTTGAGAACTGGGGGAACCTGCCGGTGACAAGCTTATGGGGGTAGCCCTGATGTCCTACGTCCCAGATCAACTTATCGTCGGGTGTGTTATAAACATAGTGCAGCGCCAGCGTGAGCTCGACTGCGCCAAGGGACGAAGCCAGATGGCCGCCGGCGGTGTTTGTAGATACCGTAGCGAGAATGGCTTGCCGAATCTCTTCTGCCACATCTTTCAGATGGATGGGGGATAATTTTCTTAGATCCTCGGGACCGTTTAGCTGCTCAAGGTAGGCCATGATTCCTCGCGTTCAGGTTTGCATTTATTTTCACGTCGTGCCTGATAATATTCAGCCCTGGACGGAGCCGACCACCGGGAAGATAAATGGTGGGGCGTTGGATAAGACACCATGATACCGGCCTGCGTTTCTCCGGGCTTCATTTTGCTGAACATTCTCATTATACCACTAAGCCACGGAACCCGTGCTTTGTGGATGGCACAGCCATTGCTGATTAACCCAGTACAACTGCAAATTTTGCGAAAACCAAGGAGACATAATATGTCGCAATACAGAGATTCAATGGGCAATACTGAAGAAGACATCAAAGCGCGTCTGCAGGACGGCCTTGAAAGCGCAAAGTCGGCTGCGGCAGATACTCGCGATTACGTCAGCGGTAAATACCAGGAGGCCAGAGATCGCATGGGCCATATGGGTGATGATGTACGTGACAGATTTGATCACCTTCGCGACACCGACTATGATGAAGTATGGACGGACGTACAGAATAGCGTACGGCAGAACCCTGGTCCCGCGCTGCTCATCGCTGCAGCAGTAGGTCTTGCAGTGGGCGTATTGCTTGCGGGCTCCAGCGCCGCCGCAACTCGCTCCCATCGCCGCTTTTAATTAACTGGCACCGCCATGTCGAGGGCGCAGGCGAATCTCGTCTGCGCCCTCTAAATCAGAGTCAGGAGAAGCGTATCGATGGATAATTTGGATGATAACGATTATGAACTTGCAAGGCAGCAGGGAATCGGAAGCGACAGCCGCGAAGTGAGAGACGTATTTGGCTACCTTGGAGAGCTTTTTTCCAAGTTGAGCACCGATGCCGGTAATTTAATTAATCTTCAGGTAGAATTGCTGAAAGCTGAACTGCGGGAAAGCACCGCCATAATGGCGCGTAACAGCGTTTTAATACTCGCGGGCGCCGTTGTTGGGGCCATCACACTTGCCGTTATTACACTGGCAATTATCGGATTTATTGCGACGGCCTTGCCTTTCGAAAGCGACATTATGGCTTGGGCGGTTAGCGCTCTTATAGTTGGGGTAGTTTACGCCCTTATTGCCGGGGGGCTGGTCTTTGCGGGAATTAAGAATTTTAAAGAGCGGAATATGGCGCCGACGCGCTCAATTGAAGAGATAAAGAGGGACAAGGAATGGGTGAAGGAAATCAAGAGCTAGACAATTTGACCAGCGCTCAGAAAACCAAGGCCGAGCTGCAACAGCAGGTAGAGGCCAAGCGGGACGAAATGGCGCAGACGGTTGGCCAGATTCGTACTACGCTGACAAAAGAGGTGCGCGATCGTAAGGAGTCCGCCAAAAACGCGATGGACTGGAAATATTACGTTAAAAAGCAGCCCGCAATTTGCGTGGGCGGTGCCGCCGTTGTTGGTTTGCTGATAGGTAAGATGGCCGGCTCGAAATTTTTTGAAGAAGCGCATGAACCAACCTGGCGCGAACGCGCGGACGAAATGGTGCATGATGCGGAAGGCCGTGTCGGCGAGTGGGGTGGTCGTTTGCGTGGAGAAGGTCGCAGGGTTGAAAAGAAGACCAGCTCGTTTTGGTCCAGCGGCACAGATTTGTTGCTGAAGGAGCTAATGAAGACGGCTCAGCACATGATTATCCCGACTATCGTGGCCGCCGTAACGGGCAAGATGGCTTCTGACAGTAAAACGACAATCGTTGAAAAAAACGTGGTGAAAGATAATCGTCCCGGGCATACAGACCAGGAATTCACCACCGGCGTAACTGAACACAAAGACGGTAAAATGACTCATAAAAACCCGCAAACTGGTGAGACGCTGTAATCAAATTGTTTATATGTATACCGGGGGCCAACGGCGACGCGACGCAGCCCCCGGTCATAAACGAAGGTTTCAACTGGTATAAAGCTTGACGCCGATGTGCATGGGCCATTCTTTGCAACGTCTGAGCAATTATCAGCTGAGGATTCGTTAAAATGACACAAAGCACCGCCGCCGCCTTGCGGGATATGCCCCTGGATGAACGTTTCGGGTTTGGCAAAAACTGGCTCAGCTATATAGAACTTCTGGACGAGCCACGGATTGCACGTGCAGAACAAAGTCTGCGTGAGATGCTTGGCGAGGACTCTCTTGAAGGTCTGACATTTCTGGATATAGGATGCGGCAGCGGCCTTTTTTCGTTGGCCGCCCGGCGTCTGGGCGCGGCAGTTACGGGGATGGATTTTGATCCAAACAGCGTGCGGGCGGCGGAACTGCTTCGCGAGAAATGGTTTCCCGACGACGACAATTGGACCATTCGGCAGGGTTCTGTCCTCGACGAAGAAATGATGAGCGACCTCGGAGAATTTGATATTGTATACTCATGGGGCGTGCTGCACCATACAGGCCAGATGTGGATGGCGATCGATTCGGCATCCAAGAGGGTTAAATCCGGCGGTAAGTTCTTTATCGCTATCTACAATGATCAGGGCCGGATTTCTCGCAATTGGCTGACTACAAAGCAAAAATATAACAAGGCATCGGATTTCCGCAAACGCGTGATGATCTACCGCCACCTTGCGCAGTTCTGGTGGAAAACGGTGATTCGCGACGTCTTCAAGTTTGGCAGCCCGACTCACACATGGCGGAATTATCAGAGCGAACGCGGCATGGATGTTTACCATGACATGGTCGACTGGATCGGCGGCTACCCCTTCGAAGTCGCCAAACCTGAGGAAATTACCGACTTTTGCCTCCAACGCGGCTTAGCCCTGACACGCATGAAAACCTGCGGAGGCGGCTTAGGCTGCAACGAATTCGTTTTCAGAAAGTAGCATAGGCGACTGGCCTTTGCATTGGCTAAACTACTCCTAAATGAGCCGGCTTGGCGCTGCCAGTTCCTCCGCTTCGATATGTCTTGCGACGTACTAATTCGTCTGGTCTCAGTTTATTAGCGTTTCCTGAGTCTTAGGTTACCAATGCCTAACGTGAGAGGCACTCGCCTTAATGCGATTCTCTATTGCGATTTTCCTTTTATCCGCACTGCCACACCTGGCACCGGCCCAGACTACTACCGCCCCGGATTCTGCTCAGCATTTGCTTCCTGCTCAGCCCGGCGCGCTGGCGGCTTTGCGGGATTATGCTCCAATGCGAAGCTCCAGCGAGGATCGCCTGGGAAACGACGACTGGACCGTGATCGCAGCCGGTGAGACCACCACCATCGCGCAACTCCAGGGGCCGGGAGAAATCACTCATCTTTGGACGACCATTGATTCCCCCGATCCGCATCACCTTAACAACATCATAATCCGTATCTACTGGGACGGCAACGCTTTCCCATCCGTCGAAGCGCCTATCGGGGATTTCTTCGGCCTGGGTCACGGGATGTATTACTACTTCGACAACCCGGTGCAGGCCATAGGGACCAACAAAGGTATGAACTCCTTTTGGCCAATGCCGTTTGCCAAATCTGCACGGATTGAGATCACAAACGAGAGTGATCACCCGGTGGCGAAGTTTTACTACTATGTCGACTGGCGAAAGTTCGACGTCGTGACGCCCGGTTTTGGTTACTTCCATGCGCAGTATCGGCAGGAGTTCCCCTGCGTCTCCGGACGAAATTATCTCTTCTTTGAAACCGCCGGCGGTCCGGGACATTTCGCCGGGGTCCACCTGTCTGTCCACACCCAGGTAGACGGCTGGTGGGGCGAGGGCGACGACATATTTACCATTGACGGCGAACAGCGCCCGTCTATCTGGGGCACCGGGTCGGAAGATTATTTCAGCGGCGCCTGGGGCTATGGAGAAGTGTTCTATAACGATTATTTCGGAATGCCTCTGCGAACCCGCATGGATCAGGACGCCAACAATTTCTGGAACGTCTACCGGCACCATCTGGAAAACCCGGTTACGTTTAAAAAATCCATCAAGGTCGAGATGGAACATGGCCATGACGGCGTGAGCAATGAACGCGGCGGAAAGAACAACAACTACTCGTCCGTCGCCTACTATTACGTTGCCCAGCCCCAGCCTCTTGGCGATCCTCTGCCGCCCGCCGCGCACCGTTGGCCGCAATACGCGTCGCCATCCGCCGGTCCCGGAATAATTGAAGCGCAATATATGGAGCGATCGAAGCCGGAAGAAGGTAGCCTGGACGCGCAGGGCCTGGATGCGGATCACTACAAACAGGTCTGGCTGAACGACAATCAACTGTTCCGCGATAATCCGCCCCACCGGGATGTGACGGAACTGAGTTTCCACACCACTGGAACCCTGCAGGGCGAGGCGGTGCTCCTGATGACCGCTGCGCCGGACTACGGACAGGTAAAGATCGAACTGAACGGCAAAACAGTGGCGGAGAAATTTGACGGCTACGCAGGCGCGGTGAGGCCGGTGCTGCTGCCTATCGGCCCGCAGGATTTGCTCGCCGGCAAGCAGACGCTGAAGATTACGATCATCGGCAAAAACACTCAGTCGACGGGGCATCGGTGGGGCATCGATTATCTGCGGGTTGGCGGGCAACCGGTGGCGGTGGAAGAAAAGGCCGCCGCCCCCGTAACCGCCGCGCCTGGCCCGTCTATAACTTCAGTGGAAAACCCAGTGGAACTGATCACGCCCGCAGGAGCTCAGGGGTGGCAGGTTACAGGCGGACACTGGACCCAAACAACTTCTGAGTCCATAACCGCCGCAGGGGATTTTGACAACCGTCTGATTACGACCAGAGAGTTCGGCCGTGACATTGAGACGTCAGTAACAATTGCGCTGCACAAAGGGTGGAGCGCCGGCGCACTCGTCTGGGCCGCGGCAGACGCCCAGCGCGGATACGCAGTGCGCCTGGATAGCAGGCAGGGGAAATTGCTGCTCGAAAAAATCGGTCCGTGGCCCGAAGTTGAAGAACTGGATTCCTATCCATGGGGGGCGCTGGACGGCGACACCGTCGACCTGAAAATTGTCGCCGCCGGAACCACCATTCGCGCCTACGCGCCGGCGCTCGGAAAGTACCCGGTGCTGGAGGCATTAAATGTTGAGCCCGCCGGCACCCACCTGGGCCTTCAAATTATCGACGCCGAGGCGACATTTGTCTCGGGCCAAGTTTCCCCCGTTAATGCAGAAGCAATCGTCGCCCATGTGCCAAAGGTTTCCGACTATCAACACGTCTATGATCCCTCCGTGGGAGAATCATCTCCCTGGTATATTAACGATCACTGCTTCATAAAAAGCGCCGACGCCTGGCACCTGTTTGGCATTACCCACACCCAGCCCGGAGCGCCCATGGACGAGCTGAATTTCGCTCATGCCGTCAGTTCCGAATTTCCGGGTTCGCTCCAGACCTGGAAGAAGCAGCCCTATGCGCTGACGGCGGATCCAGCGGCGGGAGAGCAGCTCTTGTGGGCGCCTTACGTCATCAAGCGCGGAGACACCTGGTATATGTTCTACTGCGCCGGAAGCCAACAGGGCGGTTCCCATTTCCGCATTCACCTGGCGACTTCGCCTGACCTGAAAACCTGGACCCGCCACGGAAATAATCCTGTTTTCCAGGATACCTTCGATGCCCGCGATCCCATGGTACTGGAAGACAGCGACGTCTATTATATGTACTACACGGCCAACCTTGGCCGCAACAAAAGCCATCACACAGTACACCTGCGCACCAGCAGCGACCTGATCAACTGGAGCCCCGCCACCATCGCTCTCGTTCATCCGGCCCAGGGCACAGTGGCCGGGCCGACAGAAAGCCCATACGTCGTAAAGCACGGGTCGCACTTTTACCTGTTCATTGGCCCGGCAGGCGAGTATCATCGCACCACCGTCTATCGCTCGCCCAATCCGCTTCACTGGAACATAGACCCAGAGGTAGCCGCCATCCCCAGTCACGCCGCCGAGGTGATTCAGGATGACAACGGCAACTGGTTCGCCAGCGACAGCGGGTGGGACAAAACCGGCGTATATCTGGCCCCGCTAACCTGGGAAATATCGAAGTAGCATAGGCGTCCCGCCTGTGTAAATCCTATATTACCTTCGCCCCGCCTGTGTAAACCGTTTATTACCTTCCCGCGCTCCCGACTACTTCTTTACAAAAAGCTCATCCGCGTTCCAATACGAATCAGCAAACGGCGTGGGTCGGATATTGCCGAAGCGGTTTCTGATGGCGCTGAAAGCCTTTGGATAATAAAGAGGAAGCGTAGGCAGGTTATCAGAGAGGATCTGCTGCATCTCAAAAAACGTTTTCTGCTGCGTCGCAAAATCGAGAGACACGGCAAACTGCATGGCAAGTTTGTCGATTTCCGCTTCCCATGGGGTGGCGGGGGTTTTCTGCAGCGGGTTCCAATAGTGGGTGCGGCCGGTGCTGCGCCACACGTTCATGCTCGTAATGGGATGAATGCTGCCGGTAAATCCGAGCAGGCAGGCCTCATATTGAAAGCTGTCATTGAGCTGCGTAACCAGCGTGTTAAAATCCACCGACTGCGGCGTTGCAGCGATGCCAACAGCTCTCAAATCCGTAGCGATGATAGTGCTCAGCTCGATGCGGGTTTTATTTTCGACATTGGTAATAAAGGTAAAGGCCAGTGGCTGGCCGTTCGGCATCTCACGGACCCCGTCGCCGTTCGTATCCTTATAGCCGGCGTTTTCGAGCAATGATTTCGCCGCTTCCACATCGTAATTGTACTTATTAAGATTTGGGTTATACCAGTCTTTCAACGCAATAGGCGTCATGCTGTTTGCCTCAACGGCCAGCCCCCGCAGCACTGTCCGGATCATGCCTTCGCGATTGATAGCCTGATACACGGCTTTGCGAAATTGCGCATCCGCAAAAACGGCTGCGAGTTCCGGCCGCACATAGGGTTTGCCTTCGGCGTTGGTGCCCGACTTGAGATTGAACCAGAAGAAGGCGGCAGTATCGCCGGGGCCTTTGTCGTATAAGGTGAAGCCCTCTTTAGCCTGAGCGTCGCGTAAATCAGGCACGATTTCCGGTCGGGGGCTGTCCAGCGTATCCGCCTCGCCGCTGCGAAACTTCGCGGTCATGGAGTCGAGATCGGGCGCGATGCTGAAGACCAGGGAATCAAGATAAGGCAGCCGAGCCCCCGTTTTGTCGACGCGGAAATATTGATCGTTTCGAACAAGCACTACGCGCTCGCCCGGCTGATAAACCTGAAGCTTAAACGGACCGCTGACGACAAGCTTCGATGGATCAATATTGACGCTCATGGAGCTGTTGAACTGCCCGGCCTTGTATGCCGGCTCCAGCGTATGCTTTGGCAGAGGAGTAAAACCCGCCAGCATGACGTGCATGAAGCCAGTGGGTTCGTCGGCGATCACCTTGAACTTCAGATTGTCCACCTTCTCGAACTTTAACGGTTTACCGTTCACCTGCAGGATATCCGCGCTTGGGTTAATAATGGCGGGATCAAAGGTGACTTGAGCCGTAAATATTACGTCGTCAACGGTCAGGGGCTGTCCGTCACTCCACTTCAGCCCGTCCCTGAGTTCCGCGACCCAGGTTTTCTGGTCCGCCTCCACGGTCAGCGATTTGAGCAGGAACGGATAATAATCCTGCGTATCCACATCATAACCCAGCAGGGTGGCAAACATCTGGCCGATCACCTGCGAGCTGCTGCTTTCGTTGTTGGTCAGCGGGTCAAAAGTTTTGGGGTCGCCAATAGTCGTTGCGGTAATAGATCCGCCGCGCGTGCCGATTTCTTTCAGCTTGGTCGCCGGCAGAGCATCCGGCCAGGGCAGCTTGAAACCCGCCGGGGCGGGCTGTTCTGGAAACTGAATAATGCCGGTGGTTCGGTCGTCGGCGGTGACGGAGCCGGTGGTGTTACCATCTCCCGCCGCGCCGCTGGTTGCAGTGGCGCCATTGCTATCCGCAGTGGCGGTTTCTTTAGGGTTGGAGTTTTTAAGTTCGCTTGGGGCGCATCCTGAGAGGGCGAAGGCGGCAAGCATGGCCGCGGCGGCAACGTTCGTAAAGGGACGGCCGGAGATGGTTTTTCTTATCATGATAGGCATGGTTTCAATATAACCCTGTTCAAAAAGCGGGATTCAACCCAATACGCGGATACGGCTACATAAAATGTTGATACCTGTCGAACCCGAAATGTTGGCGTTATTATACGATTGGAAAGAGCGCAAATCAGTTCCGTGCATTTCAATGAGGGAATTTTCCAATTGAATGAGCGGCTGGTTATAAAGAACATCTGGAGTTGTCGCGACTAGCGCTGAAGCGGTAAAAAGCCACGCTGAAGCGCGCTATAGTCTTCTTCAAATCCGCGACACCCCCATAAATGAGGGTGCAAAGAGGGATCCGGCTGAAGCCGGAATCGTGTAGTGGTTGTCCTTAGTGTATTTGCTGAGTTGCGTCCAATTGGAAAGCCTGCAACCGATTTGCACCGGCCCCGCGTCTGGCCGTGGGCTGTGAATTATTAATCATTTATTCTGCATTTCGCGAGGCGACACAGGGAGACGCCCCGGCTGATTACTAATGATTGAAAACCTGATCCAGGAACTGGCGTTCAGCCTCGAAAAATTAGGCACCGGCGCGTATCTGCTGGTTACGCTGGTCGTGTTGCTTGAGACGGTGGTTGTCATCGGACAGTTTATCCCCGGCTCCATCTTCCTGGTCCTGATCGGGTTCCTGTGTTATATGCGCGTGTTCGACTTTTCCGCCATGATGATATCCGTTTTCCTTGCGCACCTGGCTGGAGAGTTTGCCAATTATGGCATTGGCCGCTATCGGGGCCGCGCCCTTTTCCATCCAGACAGCCGGTTCTTTAAGCCGCGCTTTCTCGACATGGCGGAAAGCAGGTTCCAGGCGGGCGGGGCGAAGCTCCTCATCACCGGACAGTTTCTTGGCTTCCTTCGCCCCTTCATCAGTCTGGCCGCCGGTGCGGCTCATTATTCCCTCATCCGTTTTTTCATAGCCATGCTCTTCGGCTGCTTCTTATGGGCGGCCATTCCCCTTTCCATAGGCTTTTTCTTTGGCGCCAGCTGGCAAAAAGCCGTCGGCCACATGAAAGATTTCTCCCTTGTTCTTCTCGTGGCCATTCCCACGGCCTTCTTCAGCGGATGGTGCATCCAGCGCTTGCTGGCCATGAGCGGATCCCTTTACAAGTTTCTGGAGCGCCTCAACCGCATGATACGGGGTAGCGCCTGGTACACCCGCCTCTCTGCACGACACCCACACGTGTTCACCTTCATAGAGCGCCGCACCAGCCTTAGCCGAAACTGGGGCCTTGGCGCCACCTTCGGGTTCGCCTGCGCCCTCGCGGTGCTGGGCGTGTGCGTGGCCATCCTGTGGGACGTGCAAACCCGGGACAACTGGTATCATTTCGACCTGTCGATGGTGAACCTCCTGGCCCAACTGCGCACCCCCGGCGCGGATAAATTTTTCCTCGTGATTACCCACCTGGGGACGGCCTCCGTTGTTACCACGGTCGTCGTGCTGGCCGGGCTGGCCTGCTTCTTTTCGCGGCAGTATAAAAGCCTCTTCGTGATAGTCGGATCCGTCGTCCTCAGCATGCTGGCGTCTGAGGCGCTGGAGGTCGCCTTCCGGCGAAACCGCCCAGAGCTGGCTCTTCACGCCATCACGTCCCATGGCTTCAGTTTTCCCAGCGGCCATGCCACTGTTGCATTCGCGCTATTTGGCTCTCTTTACTACTGGCTGTGGAATCATCCCGGCGTATTAAAGGTGCGGGCCACGCTGGCGTTTGCCCTGCTGCTCGCCGCGTTTTTGGTCGGGTTCAGCCGGGTCTACCTGGGCGTTCATTATCCGAGCGACGTCGTTTCCGGGTTTTGCCTGGGTTTTGCCGGCGTGCTCATCTGCGGAACCATCGCGACAAACTGGCGGCGCCTGACCGATGTGCGTCGCCGGGCGGATATTGCCGCCGCGATTATTATGGTCATTTACGCGGCGTCCGCCTGGACCTACGCAGTCATGCATCCCATAGCGCCGCCCCTTGCTAATGCATCGACGGACTCGAAGCGAAGCGCTGGGGCTCTTGAGTCGGTCGCCCCTTATTTGCCTCGCGCGTCCACCACGCTTCTTGGGTTTAAATACGTGCCGGTGACGCTAATTCTGGCCGGGAATATCGCACCGGCAGAACAGGTCATGCTTGGTAACGACTGGAAGGCTGTGAAGCCCGCGGACTTTTTCACCCGTGGAATGGCTGATCCTGTCTTTCCAGCGTTTCTCCAGGGGAAGCCTGCCGCCATCACTCTGGAACAACAGAGCAAATCCGGTCGACGAATCCTGCGACTATGGCGAACCTCGGTCGCAGTGAGTCAAAAGCCCGTCTGGGTGGGCAGCATTGTGGAACAAAAGCGTTCTAAAAAATGGCGCACCATTGACGTCTACCGCCAGACGCCGGACATAGATCTGGCCGCCGAACGCCTGGCGGCAGAACTGGATAATTTTACCCCGCGCATAATAAAGAACTTCCGCCCGCGAGGCCTTTATCACTGGGGAAATACCTTTTTTACCCACGGCGGAGCAGTGGCGCTGGAGCTGTGAATGAGGCTATTGCTTGTCGCCAGGTCGATATTTGTTTCTGATTTTTTTCTTTACACTCAGCTCGCAAAACAAGGCATTTGGTGATTATGACTGTACAGCATCAACTCCCCTGTGTCGTGTGCCGAAACACCTCATGGCACATTGACGCAAAAGCTACAAATATTACAAGAGTGCGTAACGGTTTCACGATAGTTCGCTGTTCAAGCTGCGGGCTGCGCCGCCTCGATCCGATGCCCAGCCAGGATGAACTGCGTACTTTTTACGAAGACGATTCCCTAAAGCATGATTATATAAGGAACAATCTGTCTGCCTACGTAGCCGGGATTGAGAAGGCGGAAGACTACATCCCGCACAGGTTAAAGACAATTGCCGCAAAGCGCGGCGGCGTGGGAAGAATTCTGGATATAGGCTCCGCCCAGGGAGCTTTCCTAAACCGGGCAATCGGCCTGGGGTGGGAGGGTGCCGGACTGGAATTATCGACGGAAGGAGTACGAGCCGCTCAGGATCAGGGGCTGCTGGTTCAGCAAAAAACTTTGCATGAAGCGCAGTTTCCGCCGGAGTCCTTTGATGTCGTACACATGAGCCATGTTCTTGAACATCTGCCCGACCCTTTGGAAAGCCTGTCAGAAATCAGGAGAATCTTAAAACCTGGCGGAATCGTGGCAATTGAAGTGCCCAATGAGTTCGATGATATGTTTGCGAACCTGCGCGAGACTTTTCTTCGCCGTCCACTTCCGGTGAATGTTGTGCCTAGTCCTCACGTGTATTTTTATACGCCCTCCGCCCTGAAACGACTACTTCAAGGTGCGGGTTTTGATGTGTTCCACCACGCCACACCGAGGCGAAATGCGGCGACGGCTAGCACCTTCCCCTTAGGCGGATTTGTGCGCTCCGGCGTGTTTAAAGCGGAAAAGGCGCTATTGCAAGGTCCTCTCATAGAAACTTACGCGGTCAAAACAGGGGACTGATCATCCGGGTGCCCCGGCTTAAGCAGACGGTCTCGAAGGGCCAGCGTCGCCACCAGGGTAATGGCGAAGTTTGCGATCAGCGCGAGGATAGCCCCTGTCAGTCCGAACCGCGGAACAAGTAAGTAAGTCAGGGTGAAATTTACAGCCCCAGAGAGGCTGGAGAGAGCGAGCCCCCATCGCATACCTTGAACCCCTTGCGCGGCAAGAATCTGTCCGTAGGTGGCCTGAATTGTGATGAGTGTGGATGCGATACTAAATAAGGCGATCTGTGACCACAGGAATGGATAGTCGCTCCCGGCCAGCCAGATCGTTACAGCCTGAACACCCGCAAACAGCGTGAGCAGTGGCACGGCGGCTTTAAACCAGGCCCGGGTCATTCGTCGCCACACTCCAAGGCGGTCCAGACTTGCAGAGACTTTCGGGAAAAATACGACGTAAAAAATACCGGTGGCGAAGGTCGCCATATTAATGCTGCTCGCGCAGTAGAGCCGAAACACACCCACCTGTGCCTCACCTTGTGCCCAGTTAATCTGCATCGGCTGAATGACAAAGGTCAGGATGAATCCGATATTGCTGAGAACCGAAAACCCGCCGTAGGTCAGCATTTCCCGGGTGTTATCAGCAAACAAATGCTTGGGCGACAACATATGCCGAACCCTCCAAAGCAGGAACGGCATACTGACAGCGTAAGCAATCGCATAGGCAATAAGCAAGGTTTCATAGCCTCCGCCAGTCAACAGATGGCCGGCGGCCAGCCCCGGCAACAACAGAAAAGCGAATACGATTTCAATAATGCCCCGTTGTTTAAACAGCCCAAGCGCCTGGTAGACACTGGTAAAAATAGCATAGGCTGTAAACAGCACGCCGAGGTTTATGGCCCAGCCAATTTTATAATCGTCGAGGTCGAGCCACCGGCCCAGCGGCTCCCGTAAAAGCCAGGTCAGCCCAGCAAAAACGACGGCGCCAAAACCCGCGAAGTAGATGGAAGTGGAGACCTCCGGTGCCGGGTTTTCTTTTCCAGATCCATAGCGCATGAGCGATACATGAAGACCGAACAGCATACCCATACTCAGCACCTGAGACATCAAGAGGATTATCTGGGCTTCGCCAAAACTGAACTTGCCAAGGTAGCGCGCCACGATCACCGTGGCCACGCTAGAAAACACTTTGCTCACGCCAAAGCATACCGTTACAATACTCAGACTCTTTAAAAATCCGCGGCTGCCGGGACCCAGATTCGAGCCGCGATTCCGAATGCCGTCGTAAAACGGTAGCTTCGAAAGCCATAATTGTTTTGGTGGTTTAGCGGGGTTCATTGCTTGTTTAAAAGCTGAGTGATATGACGGCGATACTTTTCAAGAACTATGGGTAGGCCAAACGTCTCTTTGGCGAAGGCGATAGACTTGTAATGACAACGTTGCCAGAAGTCCACATTAGTAAACAATAAATCGATAAGCTCGGAACAGGTGTCCATGGATTCAGCGGCGTAAAATCCGGGACTTACCGGCGGGACGTCTGAGGAAGTAACCGGGTAAAGCAGATTGTTTGGGTTGTGACCCAGAGAAACCGCCGGAGCGCCGTTTTTCATGGCTTCAATAATGACGTTGGAAAAACCTTCAGCCTCCGAAGTGAGCACAAAAAGTCGCGCCTTCTGAAAATGCTGATTCACTTCCGTGGCCGAAACGCCGGGAAAAAACTGCACGTTCGGAAGCGTTTCAGCGCGCGATCGCGTTTGCGCGAGCAGGTCTGCGTGCTCGGCGCTCGGGGCCATAATCATGGTAAATTGGAAGTCCGGGTGCCGCTCCGCCAAATCCAGAAACAGCATAGGCCGTTTCATGGGGTGAGCGCGTCCGATCCAGATAACGCTTTTCCGTTGTTCAGGATCATGGGCAATAGAATCGTCCGGCGGCATTAAATGGCCGTTGGGTATGATGATGGCGTTTATGTTGTAATTCGCGGCCAGCGCATCGACCTGGCTCTGGGTTTGGGCAATCACGAGATCCGCCCGTCGTAAGCAGTAGAGAAAAATTTTGGGAGCGAAGCGCGATCCTGAAAAAATTTTCTGGGTCAGGTCTATCAGATTCGTTTCCCAATCGTGCTCAATTCGGAAAACATATTTACCCCTCACCGCTTTGGCTGCAAAATACGCAACCGACGCTTCGCGAGAGGCGAGCTTTGAGAAATAGATGTCTCCGCGCTGGCGGGTAAGAGCACGAAAAAGCCTTGAAAAATATTGCAGAATGACCTGCCGCCGTTTTAACAGACCAGTCTTATAACTGACCGGGGCTGCGGGAGGAACGGGATGTAGTGTTAAACCCCCAAATTTCTCAGGTCGCTCCATCTCCCCCGCAAGAGTAAGTGCGCGAACGTCATAGGTTTCATCCTCAGCCAGCCCCAAGGCCACATTCCACATCTCTGTTTCAGCACCCCCAAAACCGCTGGGGAGTCCCATTGCCAATGGATAGAGTTGTGTGGCGAAAAATATTAGTCTGGGGCGTAAAAGCATAAACGGAAAATCGATTGTCGCGCGCAGTGGGTCAACACCAATAATTCACTATAGGGAGATCGACGAATCTGTACGCCGTGTAGGGCCTAAAACGGCTGAGGCCGGGCAGTTTATGCCCGGCCTCGCGTTACTTTTCGTTGTCGGTGTTGCTTATTTCTTTTCGTCGTCTACGATTTCGCCTTCGACTACTTCTGGCTCATCCTGGGCGGGTTGTCCGCCTGGTGCGCCTTCAGGGCCGGCTTCGGGTCCCGGAGCGCCCTGCTGGGCATATTGCGCTTCGCCCAGTTTCTGCGCCACGGTTTGCAGGTTCTCTGTGCCGGACTTGATAGCATCTTTGTCGTTGCCGTCGAGAGCGCGTTTCAGGGCGGAGACGGCGTCCTCGATTTCAGACTTCGCCGCCGGGTCCACTTTGTCACCCGCTTCTTTAAGTGCGCGTTCCGTGCTGTAGACGAGGTTGTCCGCATCGTTGCGAATACCTACTTCTTCTTTGCGGGCGGCGTCTTCCGCAGCGTGATCTTCCGCGTCGCGAACCATGCGCTTGATTTCTTCTTCGTTCAATCCGCTTGACGCCGTGATCTTGATGGACTGTTCCTTGCCGGTATCCAGATCCTTCGCGCTCACGTGTACTATGCCGTTGGCGTCGATGTCGAAAGTGACTTCGATCTGTGGTGTGCCCCGCTGAGCTGGACGGATGCCTTCAAGATCGAATTTGCCGAGGGTGCGGTTATGCGATGCAATTTCCCGCTCGCCCTGCATCACGTGGATCGACACTGCCGGCTGATTGTCGGAGGCTGTCGAAAACACCTGATTTTTCTTGGTAGGAATAGTGGTGTTACGTTCGATGAGCTTGGTAAAGACTCCGCCCAGGGTTTCGATGCCCAGGGACAGCGGCGTTACGTCGAGCAGAAGAACGTCAGTCACTTCACCGCCAAGCACGCCACCCTGAATCGCGGCGCCAATGGCCACCACTTCATCGGGGTTTACGCCCTTGTTGGGTTCCTTACCGAAAAACTCTTTCACCTTCTGCTGCACGAGAGGCGTACGGGTCGAGCCGCCGACCAGAATAACTTCATCTATGTCGGAGACCTTCAGCCCGGCGTCTGCAACAGCCTTGCGGCATGGCTCAATGGATTGCTCCACAAGTTCCATGACAAGCTGCTCAAACTTTGAACGGGTCAGGTCCATGTTCAGATGCTTTGGTCCGCTGGCGTCGGCAGTGATAAACGGCAGATTGATGTTTGTGCTCATGGAAGAGCTCAATTCGATCTTCGCCTTCTCAGCCGCCTCTTTCAGACGTTGGAGAGCCATCGGATCCGTGCGAAGGTCGATGCCGTTTTCTTTGCGGTATTCGTCTGCGATGTAATCAATGAGACGCTGATCGAAGTCGTCGCCGCCCAGATGGGTGTCGCCGTTGGTGCTCTTTACTTCGAACACCCCTTCGCCCAGTTCCAACACGGAGATATCGAAAGTGCCGCCGCCGAGATCATACACGGCGATCATCTCTTCCTTCTTCTTGTCCAAACCATAGGCCAGCGCAGCCGCTGTCGGCTCGTTGATGATGCGAAGCACTTCCAGCCCGGCGATTCGTCCGGCGTCTTTGGTGGCCTGACGCTGGCTGTCGTTAAAGTAAGCAGGAACCGTGATAACGGCCTGAGTCACTTTTTCGCCCAGATAATCTTCCGCGGTCTGCTTCATCTTCTGCAGGATGCGGGCGGAAATCTCCGGCGGAGAATATACCTTGTCCTGGATTTCCACGGCGGCGTCGCCGTTATCGGTTTTGACTATTTTGTAGGGAACACGGGCCTGCTCAGTTTTGATTTCGTCAGGCTTGTGACCCATGAAGCGTTTGATGCTAAAGATGGTATTGTGCGGATTAGTGATGGCCTGGCGTTTGGCAACGGCGCCGACGAGCAGCTCACCGTTTTTTGCGTAAGCAACCACTGAAGGGGTTGTACGGCCACCTTCACTGTTCGGAATGACGACGGGCTCGCCGCCCTCCATTACCGCAACGCAGCTGTTTGTTGTTCCAAGATCAATTCCTATTACTTTTCCCATGGCTGGCTAGTTCCTGTTCATTAGAAAGTCGCTAAACAAAGCGGTCATATTGCCGCCGAACCCACAGATGGTGCAAAAAGAATACCGAGGCAGGAAAAGTAGATGTATTGCACATGTAAACCATATAAAATCAATATCATGTAATTTGAAAGTGCAGTTGATAGATAAGGGGAAAAGGATAGCTGGTGTCATAATGACACACGCTGAATTAAGAGCCGGATTTTATGGGTCAGGGGCATATGCGGCCCGAAATACATCCGGCAGGACGCCGTCCCTCTCTGCCTGCGACCAAACTTATTCCCTGCCAGGCGGCTTTCGATTTGCCTTTTTCTCGGAATGACGGCTTTTGTCTTCGAGAACTTTTTCTTTCGCGCGCTTGCTGCGCTTTCGTTTCTGACGCCGGATTTTCTCAGCCCGCTGCTGCTCCGCGCTGGCGGCACCCAGTTTTATTGTTTCAATCTTATCAGCCAGAATCTTTCGCGCATAATAACGGTTCATGCCCTGGGTGCGGCTCTGCTGGCATTTGACTTCAATGCCCGATGGCAGATGTTTCAACTGAACACAGGTGGCAACCTTGTTAACGTTCTGCCCGCCATTTCCCCCGCTGCGGATAAAGGACTCAGTGACGTCCTCAGGCTTAATATCAAGATCGGCCCAGCGCTTCCAAAGTGCGTTTTCCTTTTCTTCACTTACGCCAAATAGGGGCATGGCGAATATCCGGGCTGACTGTCGTTCAAGCGGACTTTTGACACAAAGGCACGAAGGCAGAAAGATTTTAAGAGGAACAAGAAGATTTGATTAAAAGCTTTCTTGTTTCTTTTGCTAAATTTTGTGTCTTTGAACCTTTGGGTCATATTCGTCATTTCACGTTTGATTGGTTAACCGGAACGGCTTTCCTCACACTTGATCGGCTTGGTCTTTTCGTTGCACGGCCGTCCAATGCTGTAGTATTCGATGCCCAGTTTTCGCAGTTTTTCCGGTGAGTAGATGTTCCGTCCGTCGAAGATGATCGGCGTGTTCATCACCGCTTTAATCTTATCCAGATTCAACAGCTTAAACTCGTTCCAGTCCGTCACCACCACCAGCGCGTCGCAGCCCTCGGCGACCTGGTAGGCGCTGTCGCAGAATACGACGTCGCTACGCAGCAGCTTTTTCGCACCCTCGGCCGCTATCGGATCATATACTCGAATCGCCGCGCCCTTGCCTTGCAGCGCTTCGATAATCTCCAGGCTTTTGGCTTCCCGCAGATCGTCGGTATTTGGTTTAAACGCAAGGCCGAGGATGCCCAGGGTCTTGCCGTTCAGGTCGCCCATGCGTTCTTCAATGCGGCGCAGGAAGCGGGGCACGCGGTCGGCGTTAATCTCAATGACGGAGTCAAATAGCGCGGTGGTCTCACCGAACTTGCCCGCCACGTGACGCAGCGACAGGGTATCTTTCGGGAAGCATGATCCACCGTAGCCCAGTCCCGCCTGCAGAAATTCTTTGCCGATGCGGGTATCGTAGCCCATGCCCTTAGCCACCTGGGTAATGTCGGCCCCGGCTTTTTCACAGATGTTGGCGATGGAGTTAATAAAACTGATCTTCGTGGCCAGAAACGCGTTGGAGGCGTACTTGATCATCTCGGCGCTTTCCACGTCGGTGATCAGCATGGGTTTTTCGATAGGCGCATAAAGTTCAAGGAGGTTCATGGCGACGGTCTGGCTGGGAGCGCCAATCACGATGCGGTCGGGATCCAGGCTGTCCTGAATGGCGGAACCCTCTTTCAGGAATTCCGGACATGAAACCACGTCAAATTCCACACCGGGCCGGCAGTTATCGCGAATCACCCGGCGCACAAAATCCCCCGTGCCCACCGGCACCGTGCTCTTGTTTACCACCACTTTGTACTCGGTCATGTGCTCGGCGATTTCGCGGGCGACAGCTTCGATGAAGATGAGGTCGGTTTCGCCGTCGTCTTTCGGCGGGGTGCCGACGGCGATAAATATAACCGTCGAGCGGCGTACACCCTCCGCCAGATCGGTCGAAAAGGTCAGTCGATTTTCTTCGGTGTTGCGCTTCACCATCTCTTCGAGGCCGGGCTCATAGATGGGCATAATCCCATCCTGAAGCATCGCGACCTTGTCGGCGTCTTTATCTATGCAGACGACATCGTTGCCAAGATCAGCAAACACAGTACCTGTTACCAAACCAACATAACCAGTTCCAACGACACAAACGTTCATCTATTTCGCATATCCTGTAGTGTAAGTAGAGTAAAATACCGCGCAGAGAGACAGGGGCATTTACAAAATCGACAGAATAACACCCTAAAAAATTCGGTGTTCCTCAGGGAACAGTGGGCACGAATGGAATGCGAGGCGAAAATGACGGAAACAGCGCGGTATAAAGCGAGCGGATGCGGGCCTGGTTGCAGCGATACCCTGGACCACGGGGAAGCATGGGTCTCTCCTGCGGGCGCATCATTTCAAGGGGAAACGGCAGCATTTCTTTTGCCGATGGACGGCCTGCGGATTGACCGAGCGGGAGCCACCGGTGATACGATTCGATTCTCGAACCCCGCCCACCCGGACTGGTTTATCAGCACAACGCAGCTGGCCATCATGCGGGAGCCGATGCTGGTGAGCAGGGCGGACCTGAAGACAAGCGTGAAATCGGTGCGCCGCACTGGCTTTTGTTGCCTGGCTGGTTGCATGGGGGCCATTATACTGGCGATTGTGTTAGTTGTGGCCCTGATCGCAAGCCGGGATTTGCTGGTGGGCTCGCTCACGAATCATTTTCCGCCGGAACTGGAGAAGCGGATTGGCGACGTGATGGTGACGACAGTGGCACCGCCGGCGGGTCGGCTGGACGATCTGGAGCTGGTGACCAGCCTTAACGCCATAGCCGCGCCCGTGCTGGCCGCGGTGCCGGCCGATGAAGGCTTTACGTCCTTTACACTATATCTCTCCGCCGATCCTACCCCAAACGCCTTTGCTTTGCCAGGCGGACACATCATCGTCAACGCGGGTCTGATTATGACGGCCGAAAACCCGGAAGAAGTCGCAGGTGTAATCGCTCACGAGGCCGGCCACGCGGCCCTGCGCCACGGGCTTCAATCGATTATCAGCCAGATGGGAACCAGTGCTTTTATTGGTCTGATGGCGGGGGATGCCGGGGGATTGACTGCTGTCCTGACCGATGGCGGCGGTTACCTGCTCAACCAGAAATACAGCCGCGATTTCGAGCGGCAGGCAGATGAAAAGGCGTGGGAGTACTTAATGCGGGCCAATGTGAATCCGGCGGGGCTGGTTTCGTTTTTTGAAAAACTCAAAGGGCTGGAGAGCGGCGGCAGCGTCCCGGCGATACTAAGCACGCACCCGGCCACGGATGAACGGATCCAGGCGCTGGAGACGCGGCTTCAGGCCCTGCCCAAGGACAAAACCTGGAAGGCGCTCAAAGTCGATTACCCAGCCTTCAAGGCGGCCGTGACGCGAAGTTTAGAGCCGTAGGCTGCATTACGACCAGGGTTTAAGACGAAAAAACCGGGTGACGTGCTATTGCACATCACCCGGTTCGATTTTTCCGCTGGCCTGTTGAGGTCTGCGTTATTCTTTTTCTGTTTTCTTTGCCGGCTTCTTGTCGTCGTTAGCTGTTTCTGTGGATTCGGAAGCTGTGGCGTCTACCGGCTTTTTGCCTGTGGTCAGATCGGAGGTGTGGACGTGATCTGATTCGTGTTCGGCGGCGGCGGGTGATTCTTCTTCTTTTGCTGCTACGTAGGTGATGTTATTTTCTTTCAGCAGGAACTCGCGAATCTTCTCGAAGCGAACCTGCTCCAGGAAACGAGCCCACTGTTTGTTGCGCTCCAGGCTGGCCCGCACGGCTACTGGCTTGCGGCCCTGCTCCTGGCCCTGCTCTTCGAGCGCCTTCTGGATGTCCTCATCGGCCACTTCGATGTTCTCTTTTTTGCCGATGGCGTCGATCAGCAGAAATCCTTTAACCCGCTGCACAGCATCCTGGTCCAGCACTTTGCCGTATTCTTCCGGCTCAGCTACGTTTTGCAGGCGCGGCGGACGATAGCCCGTGCTGCGCAGATACTGCATGTCGCTTTCAGCCATTTCTTTTTGTACGTGCTGCTTCAAAGCTTCAGGGATGTCAAAATCATGGGCTTCAACGAGTTTAAGCGTCAGCGCTTCGAAGGCTTCGTCGGCTTTGGAGCTGTTTACGACTTTTTCCAGTTCCGCTAGCGTCTTTGCCCGCAGCTCGGATTCGTCTGCAAATCCGACGTCTTTTGCGAAATCGTCGTTGATCTCGGGAACTTTCTTTTCTTTTACGGCCTTGACGGTTATGGAGTAATGTACCTCCGCAACCTGCACTTCAAACTGTTCACCGGCTTTTTTGTCGGCCAGTGCGGTCACTACCTCAGGTTGCAGGTTTGTGGACGCATTATCGATGAACTGGTTTGCTTTGTGGCTGAGGGTCTTGCCCTTTTCGCCGACCAGCTTATAATCGATGACGACGCCGTCTCCCTGCTGCCAGCCGCGTTCCACTTCTTCAAACACGGCATTCTGCTCGCGCAGCTCAGTCAGGCGATTGCTTACTGCGTCCTCGGGAAGCGGATGATCGGTTGCTTCCACGTCCAGGCCCTTGTACTTGCCCGGAACGATCTCTGGCTTGATTTCCATCTCGAGAGTGATGGTTACCGGTTCGCCGTCTTTGGCGTTGTATTCGGTGATCAGCGGCGTGCCATAGATGACAAGCTTTTTGTCTGCTTCGTAATCGCGGACGATAAGCGGCGAAATCTTTTCCACCAGCTCGTTTACGGCGCCGTCGCGATAACGCTTTTGCAGCAGGCTCATGGGGGCTTTGCCCTTGCGGAAGCCCGGCAGGGTTGCCTGAGCCTTTACATTCTTAAATAATTCTGCGAGACGACGATCCCATTCGGCCTGGTCAATTTCCACGCGAACCTTGCGGCGCGCTCCGGATGGATTTTCCTCGTCCAGCACCTTGAAAGTGATTTGATCTTCCTTGTGCTCGCGCACTTTTCCTACTGCGCTGTCCAGCGCTCCCTTGCTTTCGCCTTCAATGGCGGTAGCTTGTCCGCCTTCTTTTTCGTCAACCACGAGTCAGTTCTCCTAAAGTGTGAGCCGGTGTACAAACGGTTCTTTATAACGCAGAAATTAGTATTGCTTCATAAATCAGATAGGATGAGAATCCCGTCTGACCCTACGCCCGCAACAATTTTCTGAAACATAAATGCTTCACAAAGGTGCTACTTTATATCCTGCTCCCGCGTCCATGCGACCACCCGGTCAATAATATCGTCAATTCCGCGTGTCGGAGCAAAGCCGGTAAGCGATTGGATTTTTGATAAATCCGGAACTCGCCGCACCAGATCTTCGAAATTTTCATCGTAAGCTTTTTCGAAGGAAACGGATTCAATTGGGCTGGAGCTGGAACATTTCTCCGTTATTTTCCGGGCTAGATCGGCTATGGTAATTTCAAAGTCGTTGCCTATATTAAAGACGTTTCCTGTCGCGGCGGGCGTGTTCATCAGGCCGACCAGACCGTCGACCACATCGCTCACGTCTGCGAACGCGCGGCTCTGGGTTCCGTCTCCGTATACGGTGAGAGGCTTTCCATCGAGGGCCTGTCGCACAAAACGGGGTATTACCATGCCGTATTGACCGGTCTGGCGCGGGCCAACGGTGTTAAAAAGCCTCGCGATGACAACCGGCATCTTTTGCTCATGGTAATAGGCCAGCGCCAGGAATTCGTCTATGGCCTTGGAGCAGGCATAGGCCCAGCGCGGGCGCGTGGTCGAGCCAAATACCAGGTCGTCTCCCTCAGCGAACGGGACGCGGGCGCTTTTTCCATAGACTTCGCTGGTGGACGTGATCAGCACCGGTCGGCCTTTTCGCGCAGCCAGCGAGAGGACGATCTCGGTGCCGCGGATATTGGTCTCTATGGTATGCACCGGCTGTTCCACTATCAGTCTGACTCCCACGGCGGCGGCCAGATGCCAGACGCGGTCTGTCCGGTCTATCAGTTCCGTCATCAGCGGAACATCCATGATAGATCCTATGTGAACCGTAAGATTAGGGTGGGACCGGCAGGCGTCGAGATTTTTAATGGCGCCGGTGGAGAGATCGTCGACAACCGTGACGGCTTCGCCCGCGGCCAGCAGCTTTTCCACCAGGTGCGAGCCCACAAAGCCTGATCCACCGGTAACCAGATTATGGTTCATGTCGTGGACTTCGGGCTCATGGCTAATCCTCGCCGGGAATGCGGGGCGTGGTGCCGGCGATCTGCCCGGTAACGGCATCGGCGGCGCGGCGGGTGTTTTCTTCGATGTCCAGAAGAACATGGATCACCTCAGACGCCGCAATAAGCGCTGCGGATATCACGAGGCTGCCAAATAATTGAAGCAGGAACGGCCCCAGGGCCTGCACGGACCCACGGGAAAGCATTGCGAATACTCCGAACAGGAATATGGTGACGCCAAAGCCAAGGGTAAGAAATCCCAGAAGCTTGATCAGCAGGCTTATAAGTGGCAGCGACGCATAGCGCGACGTGATGGGTCGATGTTTATGATCAGTCATTTAATGGGTTATTAGTCTTTCGTAGTGCTCATATTGTCGGCAGCCATTAACATTTATTGTTAACTGGTGGGCATATGGTTTTTGCTTTTTCACGAACAATGCGTTTGACGGCGCGCATTCAAAGGTAAACAAGTATACAGGTGATCAATATAAATGGACTTTTTCCAACGAGAATGTGTTTTCTCGCCATGGCTCTCGGGGCTGGCCTGACCATGCCCGCAACCGCTCAGCAACCTCCTCCTACTGCGACTGAATTCTTTAAACCGCCTATCGTGCTGGATGCCCATGTGGACATTCTGCTTAACCTGGTGAACCCGGGCAATAACCGGTCCCTGGACGAACCGGGCCGTAATGGGCAGGCGAATTTTGAAAACTGGCGCGCTGGCGGCACCAATGCAGTTGTTTTCGCGTTATGGGTGGACCCTCGCCAGTTTCGCGGCCAACGGGCTGTGGCCCGGGTCGAGAAGCTTATGGAACTGTACCGCGACCAGTTGCGTAAGTATCCGGATCGGCTGGTTCATTGCGACACGTCGGACGATATTCGTCGCGCCATCGCGTCTGGCAAGATCGCTGGAGTACTGGGCGTTGAAGGCGGTATTACCATTAACAATGATCTGGGCAATATTGAACGATTCCGGAGCAGCGGCGTTCGCTATATGACCCTGACATGGCGTGGGAACCTGGACTGGGCGGGAAGTTCGCAGGAGGCAGGCAATCAGTTTCGGCGTGGCGAACAAACGAAGATCGCGGACAACCCGTCTTCTGGCGGATTGACGGATTTTGGACGCCAGGTCGTGGCGGAAATGAACCGTGTCGGCATGGTTGTGGATCTGAGCCACGTTTCCGATCAGACATTCTTCGACGCCATCAAGGCGACTCGTTTCCCTGTTATGGTATCTCATTCCAACGCGCGGGCGCTGTCGAATCACAAACGGAATGTTTCTGACGCAATGCTTGCAGCCCTGGCAAAAAACAAGGGCGTTATCGGGGTAAACCTGTGGTACGCACTCCTGGAGCCGGACGGTAAAGATTCTAAAGATGCCGGGGCAAAGCCGGTCAATGTGGAAACGGTGCTGGATCAAATTGATCACATGGTGAAAATCGCCGGGATAGATTGCGTAGGCATCGGAACGGATTTCGAAGGTATAAGCGATCTTCCACCAGACCTGCAAAACGCGTCCAAGCTGACGAAGATTTTTGACGGAATGCGCAAGCGGGGCTATTCTGAGGCTGATATCAGGAAGTTTGCGGGGGAAAACTTTCTTCGCGTGCTTAAGGCTAATGAAACTGGCGCGGCCCCTCGAGTACAGGCTGCTGCGAGTCGGCAGCAATGAAAAAGAAAATTATCATCGCAGGCGGCACGGGTTTCATAGGGAGCTATTGCGCGGAAAAGTTTCGCGAGCTGGAATATGATGTGCAGATTATTTCGCGCGGGAATGGCAATCTTCACTGGGGCGATTCAGCGCGCATCACCGCCGCGCTGGAAAATGCGGACCTGCTTTTGAACCTGGCGGGCAAGTCTGTCGATTGTCGGTACAATGAGAAAAACAAGCGGGAGATTCTGACTTCGCGCACGGAGACAACCAAGGCACTGGGCGAAGCGATGCTACGCTGCGAGAACCCGCCGCCGCTCTGGATAAATGCCGGTACGGCCACGATTTACCGCGATTCGAAGGACAAACCAATGACGGAGGAAGCGGGGGAGATTGGCAGCGGCTTTTCCGTTGATGTCGCGACGGCATGGGAAGACGCGTTTTATGCCTCGTCTCTCCCTTCCACCAGGAAAGTTGTTTTGCGCACCACCATCGCCCTGGGCAATGGCGGCGGCGCCATGAAACCGTTTATGGTATTGACCCAGCTGGGCCTGGGCGGCAGGCAGGGCAGCGGGGACCAGATGTTCAGTTGGATTCATATCGAAGACCTGTATCGCATCATCCGCTTTACCCAGGATAACCCGCAGATTGAAGGTCCGGTCAACGCGGCGGCCCCGGAACCGGTCTCAAACGCGGAGTTTATGAAAGTTTTGCGCGACAGAATGAACAGGCCGATTGGTATTCCTGCACCGGAGCCGTTGTTGAAGCTGGGCGCTTTTGTTATTAGAACAGAGCCGGAGCTGTTGTTGAAAAGCCGCTGGGTCATCCCGGAGAAGCTGCTGAAGAACGGATTTGAATTTAAATATCCAACTGCGAAGCTGGCCGTGGATGAAATCGTGAGCAGCGCTGTTTAAAAGTCGCAGCGACAAGAGACAGTAGCACCCAATTATAATCTGGAGCAGACAATGATACAGGACGACGACGGCAACAAGGCGGGCGACACCAAGACGAGCAGTAAGGAATATGTGAAGCTGGAAACCGGCGAGCAGGATACACCTAGAGTACCGACGGAAAATTCCGGCCTTACCTCGACAAGCCAGGATGACCTGGATCATCCGGAGCAACAGAAGGATGAAGAGACGGATGAAAGCAATGACGCCGTCGCAGAGAAAATTAAAGATACGAATCACCAGGATTAGTTAATGGGTCGAGTCATTTGTGTGCAGGTTGTGCCGGCGGATCTCGGAAGCACAAATTAGCTACCCATTATTTATGTTGATGCGGTGTACGAGTAAAAATGTATTTAGATAGAGCCTTCTCCCTGTGTGCATTGTGTTGCATGGGCGCTGCGGCTTTTGGCGTCAGTGCTCCCGCCCCTGCTTCGGTTACGCCGTCGGCGCTGGTTGGGGCCTCGGCTCCGGCTCCCGCAGGGGCTTCGTTGACGACTGCGCCTCCGACCTCGTTTGACCCTTCTCAGTTCGCCTCGTTAACCACCGCAAGCCTGCCTTTGGAAAACGGTGAGCCCGTAATTATGCGGGTCAATGGCCGGCCTGTCACCTGGGACGATCTTACAATCCAGACCCGCATGGCGGGGGCTGCAATCATGAGTCAGCATCCTGGGAAGGAGCGGCACATAATGGCCGCCCTGCTCCAGCCGGTCTCGGAAGCGCTGATTTTGCAGGAGCTTTATCGGGAGTTTGCTGTAACCAGGAACCTGGCGCCGCAATCGGCGGAGATCGATCTTCGGCAATCGGAGATCAGGTCCAGTCAGAACCCCGCTGTGAAACAGGCCATTGCTTTTCTATCCTCGGATCAAATTCGGCAACTCGTGACGGACTCGCTGGTCCATGAAAAAGTGGACAAGTATATCGGGGATCTGGCGACCAGCGCTCCGCCGAGCTTGCAGGAGATTGCAACCTTTGTTTCTGAATTAAAGCCAACGACGAGCCCCATTGAGCTCACCCGGGCGCGCCATATCGTGATCCGTGCCACCCCCGATATGTCGGAATTCGCGCTGAATGACGCGAAAGCGCGAGCAGAAGAGGTGTTTGCCAAGTTGGAAAGCGGGCTCGACTTCGCCACCGCCGCCCGGCAGTACAGCCAGGATCGCTTTACCGCGTTTCAGGGCGGCAACGTGGGGTACTTTTCGGCGGGGGCAATGTTTATGGAATTTGAAGCTGCCGCGGCCAAGCTGGCTGTGGGGGAGACAAGCGGCATCGTCCGCACGCCGGTAGGCTACCACATCATCCAGGTGACCGAACGTCAGCCGGATGACCTGCGCCTGCAACTGGACAAACACAAGCGGCAGATGGCAGTGATGCATTGGAAAGAAAAAGCGGTGCAGGGAGCAAAGGTGGAGCGTTACCTGCAGAACTGATTTGTTCTGGCGATGTATTTAACGAAGAAAGTTCTGGAAGTGGGGGAATTATTTCGCCAGTCACACAGGCGAAGATGACAATTATTTCTGCCGTCCTGCCTATTTACACTGAAAGTACACGCCTACCAATGTCCGAAGTTTTAGACC